>CAWDWL010000001.1:0-13568 GCA_963805995.1 uncultured Pseudomonadota bacterium
GTCCTTAGCAGGCTGCGGAAAAAGTCTCCGCAGCCTGCTCCCTCTCTCTTATCTCCCCCCGGCCAGGGGGAGAAGATTGAGGAAAGAAGCCAACTTTTATGCAGGATGCTACTACCATCGGGCAACCGGTCGGTCTCTTGCACCCGTTTAGTCGCGGTAGGGACGAAGGTTGCCCAACGCCCCCCGCACAGATCCGTACGAGCAGAATTACTGCATACGGCTCCTACCTCGGATGCGTAGCGTCGAAGCGCACATTCGGATGCGGATGCAGGATCTTGGCACTTGGAATCCATCGGCCGACCAACGTGAGGAACCGCTCCCAGGTCATCCGGTCGTGCTGGCTCCGCCTCCGGAGCGCACGGTACCAACGCCAGATCACCTGAGCCCGAAAGCTGTTCAGACTATCCATATTGCCGGGCACTGCATGATAGTTGAAGTAGCCTTGTACGACGGACTTCAACCACCTCCCAACCTCGGCCACTGGCTGGTGCCAGCGCCGCCGAAGCTCCTCCTTCAGCTCACTGAGCTTGGCAGAGAGTCGCTTACGAATCGTCTTTCGCTTGACGATGAACCGACCGGTTTTCCGAGTCGTCCCACACATGTGCGTGAAACCCAGAAAGTCGAACACCTCCGGTTTGCCCTCGCCTCGCTGCTTCCGGTTTTCGGCTGCATGTCGCCCGAACTCAATCAGGCGCGTCTTGTCCGGGTGCAACTCCAGCCCGAACTTCTGCAAGCGGTCCTTCCATTCCTGGAGAAACCGCTCCGCGTCGGCGCGGTTTTCGAATCCCGCGACGATATCATCTGCGTAGCGGACGACCATCACATCGCCCGTAGACTGATGTTTACGCCAGTGTTTGACCCACAGATCGAAGACGTAATGCAGGTAGATGTTTGCCAGCAGCGGTGACGCTACTGCCCCTTGCGGAGTCCCTACTTCCGTCTTCGACCACTTCCCTTCCTCGGACACCCCCGCCCTCAGCCATTTCTGGATCAGGCGCAGTATCCTTCGGTCGGCTACGCGGTGCTCGATAAACTTAACCAGCCATTCGTGCGACAAATGATCGAAAAAGCCTCGAATGTCGGCATCGAGAATCCAGTTCACCTTCTTCCGCATCATCCCCACCCAGAGCGCATCCAACGCTTGGTGCTGGCTGCGCCCCGGACGGAAACCATAGGAGAACCCCAGAAAATCCTCTTCGTAAATCTGATTGAGGACCGTCACTACGGCCTGCTGAACGATCTTATCCTCCAGGGCCGCGATGCCCAAGGGACGTTGCCGTCCATCGGCTTTCGGAATGTAGGCTCTCTTGGAAGGCTGCGCTCGATACGTCCCTCGATGGATTCGGCTATGCAGATCCGCCAGCTTCTCATCCAGGGCCGTCTCATACTCTTTCCACGTCACGCCGTCTATTCCAGGTGCGGCTTCTCGCTTCAGGCGCGTAAAAGCTGTCCCGCAACAGATCGACCGTAACGTGGTGGAGCAGCGCGGTGAACCGCGTCCGCTTGTCTTTACGTGCTGCCTTACGCACACCGAGCAAGTCGCTCAACTCGCTGATCCGGCTCTGTGTCCGGGGCGCGGTCGCCTGCCCGATGTTCTCCTTGGTCGGTTGCCTTCCCTCCATGCCCTCCGCTGGCGGTTTCCCACCTTTGTTCGGACACTTCGGCGGTACTACGCAACCGTCCGACTCCCCGCCGGCGTGCATGTTGGACTTCCGGCTCATGGCCTTCTCCAACCGGCCCACCGCGTCTTCCGCGATGGGCGCCGACGGGGTCTCCCGGTTCTCGCGCGTGGAGTTTCCATGCATGCCAGGGGTCTCTGACTGCGCAGAGTCCGCAGAGTGCTTGCGATAACGCTCCCTGCGGTGTTGCCTTCCGTCACGTGTCACGGCGTCGGCACTCTGATCGCGATTATTTCGCAGCTCCATACCCTGCCTGCATGTGCCCCTGTCAACGCTTCAATGGCAGCCTTGCGGTTGGCCACGCATGACTCGGGGTCAGGATGGTTCGCTACTCCTTTCCTGTATGACTCTTTCATTCACGACTCCACGCCGGTTTATCCCGGCGCACTCAGCAGCCTGCTAGGTTGGCGGGTGCGAGCCGCGACTATTTGCCGACGTCGCCAGCGCCACGAAATCCGCCAGGTGGATGACCCGGGTGCGCGCACCGCGGCGGCGCAGTTCGGCGGCGATTTGGAACTGGCATCCGGGATTGGCCAGCACCACGTAATCGGCGCCGGTGGCGATGATGGTCGCCGCCTTACGCTGCGCCAAAGCGCGCGCGGCGTCCGGAAAGGTAAGATTATAGGTGCCCGCCGACCCGCAGCAGAGGTCGGAAGATTCCATCTCCACCAGCCGCACCCCCGGAATCGAGCGCAGCAGCGCGCGCGGTTGCTCTCTGACGCCCAGCCCGTGCGCGAGATGGCAGGCGTCATGATAAGTGACCGTGCACTCAAGCCCGCCCCCAATCGGATTTTGACCTTCCAGCAGCAGCGCGCTCAACTCTTTGACCTTGTTGGAGATCTCTCTTGCGCTTTGCGCCAGTTCGGGATCGTCCTTGAGCAACTCGCCATATTCGGCCATCGCGGTCGAACATCCCGACGCCGTGGAGATGACAAAATCGGCGCCGCTGTCGCGAATCGCGCGAACGTTGGCGCGCGCGAATTGGAGCGCGCGCTCGCGATTGCCGCTGTGCAGGTCGAGCGCGCCGCAGCAAACCGTGCGGCCGAGCCGTACGGTCCGATAGCCGCAGCCGGCCAGCAGCTTGACCGCGTTGCGATTGGCGGAATCCGCCAGCACCTGCGCCACGCATCCGCGATGGACCGCCACCGAAGCCGTCGCGCCGGCGGGCGCCGACGCAACGGTGCCGTCCTCATTCGCGACGTCTGTAACCAGTGGCGGCAACAGTTCGATCCATTCCCGCAGCGCCTGCGGCAGCGCACGCTCCAGCGCCGGCCGCAGGCCCACCCGCTCGATGAGTTTAAGCGGCGCCAGCGCAAGCCTGAGTCTGGCCGGATAGGGAAACAGCGCTCCGACGACCCATCGCCGCATGCGATCCGCAAAGCGCCGCTGGTAGTTGCGCTCAACCCAGGCCCGGGTCTGCTCGATCAGCGCTCCATAATGCACTCCCGACGGACATGCGGTTTCGCATCCGCGGCAGCCCAGACAAAAGTCCAGATGATGGACCACGTCGGCATCGAGGTCGAGGCGGCCTTCGGCCAACGCCTTCATCTGATAGATGCGGCCGCGGGGCGAATCCATCTCGGCCCGCGTCAGGATGTAGGTGGGACAAGCTTCAAGACAAAGCCCGCAATGGACGCAGTCAAACAGCAGTTCGTAGTCCACTACGTCATGAACCGGCCCCTGGGTCTGCTCGGACATCACCGGCTCCCAACCAGACGAATCAGCTTGGAAATCGCGGCCATCTCACCCGCGGACTTCAGATCATGGGTTTCAAACATCTTCTTGATCCTCTATCCTAGCAACCACATCGTGGAAAGACCGCTGGCGCCGCTCTATCCGGGCAACGAGGTCCAGATCATGGAGATAAGGGGGCGCGATCTAGCGGCCGGAGAGCCCAAGACTATCGAGATAACTGACGAAGAGATCCGGAAAGCGCTGATGTAACCTGTTTATCAGGCCGTGGAAGCGGTCCGCATCGCGCTGGAACGCACGCCGCCGAAGCTGGCCTCCGACATCCTCGACCGGGGAGTCGTCCTTGCCGGGGGCGGCGCGTTGCTGCGCAACCTCGATGTGTTGCTGCGCGACCATAGTGGCGATGCCGATCTTCGCCCCGGAGGCGACCGATGCTGGCCGCTTTCGAGGACTGCGCCCGCAAGATTTATCGCGAAAATACGCGGCTGAACCTACCAACGTGGATCATCGGCCCGGCGTTGGGGGGCGGACCTCCCAGCGAGCGGCCCGCCGACATCCTGAAGGTATGGCCGGCGCGGGCGCCGATTGGGCGCCCGCGGCCCGCGCAGTTCAATGCCGTGCTCGACCGGATCGCGATCGCACATTGCGCCCGTGCTTGAATCGTGGCACGGGGAGCAACGCAACGACGTTGGCCGTCGGCGAGATCGAACATCGGGCGGATTCCCACCCTTTCCGGCGCGTCGCGGGCCTGGATGATGCCCGCGCTTCCTGCCGTCGGAACCCAGTTAAGTGCGGGTTTCGTTCGAGCACGGGGCGCTGGATCTCAAGGCCATAGAGGGGTCTTCGAAAGGTGCGGAGGGGTTACGATCCCTCCACCTTCAGTGGCGTAAACTTCTCCTATCCACTCTCTCTACGACAACGCCGACCGGCGAACGCTGCTGACCTTGCCAAACAGCGTCACGCAGGCCTATGTTTACGACAATAGGCGGGCACGGAGACTCGCACCTGACCTCGGTCACTTACAAGCATGGCACCACGACCATAGGGAATCTGACCTACGGGGAGCCTGCCCTGAGCGAAGCCGAAGGGACCCCGACGGGCGGCGGAATTCGGTGGGCGGAAGTCTCGCCGTCGTCGCTATACCGCGGACCGCGAGCGGCAACATTTCAACGCGGATAACGAGATGACCAGCTTCAACGGTTACCCCCTGACCTACGACTCTGACGGTCAAACGCTCACCGACACCTCCAATACGTATACCTGGGATACGCGACGACATTTGACCAACAGCCACCTCACGGGCATCGGTTACGGACAGGATTTCGTCTACGATGCCCGAGGTCGAGCGAGCGCAGCAGTTTGCGCGCCTGCTCGACGCTGATCTCAGGGGTGGCGTGCTCGGCGACGCGATGCTTGAGGCCGCGCACCGACCGAAGCGAAGGGAATTGAGCGCGACCGCGTGGCGCGTCACCAGGCCGTCGAAGAAGTGGCGCAGGGCCGCGAGCGCCGGGTTTTTGGTCGGCGCGGAGTCCTCGAGCTGACTCACATACTCGCCGGCCAGGCCCGGAGTGATCTGGCGGAGTTCGAGGCCGTTGTACCAGAACCCCAAATGGCAGGATTTCGGGCCTGCAGCGTGCCGTCGGCAACGATCGCAATTGCCCGCCGGAGCGCCGCGACGCTCATATAGCGGCGCCGGACGTAAGACAAATCCTTGCCTGTCACGCCGGACTCCAGGCTCGCCATGCGTTGCAGCCCGGCATTGGTCCCGATCCCGTGCAGGCACAAGCAACAGGCGCGGCTGCAGCCGAGCGCCTGCATAACCGGGCGATGGCGTTCGTTGTTGGACCGGAACTGCAGTGCCGCCAGGAGTTTGGGCACCATGAGCCGGTAGTGCCCCTGGTAGGAGCTGCCGCTCTGGATTTTCCGCCCGGGTAGTGCGGGAATGCGATGATGACGACCGCGGTGGGTCAGCTTAAGGGCAAGACTTGCATGATCACGGGCGCGAGTTCCGGACTGGGGCGGGTGACCGCGATCGAGCTGGCCCGGATGGGAGCCACGCTCGTGCTGGTATGCCGCGATCGAACGCGCGGCGAGAATGTAATGGCCGAGGTTCGCGAGCTGACCGGCAACCCCGCGGTCAGCCTGATGCTCGCGGACCTCTCCGTGCAGCAATCCATTCGCACCCTGGCCGCCGACTTCCTGGCCCGCGGCGAACCGCTTCACGTCCTGGTCAACAACGCGGGCGTCTTCAACCTCAAGCGCTCGTTGACCGCCGACGGTATCGAGACCGTCTTCGCGATCAACCACCTGAGCTACTTCATGCTGACGCTGCTGCTGCTGGACCGGATCAAGCAAAGCGCACCGGCCCGGATCGTGAACGTGGCCTCCAACGCCCATCGATGGGGCAGCATCAACTTCGACGATCTCGGGGGCGCGCGTTCCTACCGCTCCAGCCGTATCTATGGGCAATCGAAGCTCGCCAACATCCTGTTCACCTACGAGCTGGCGCGGCGCCTGGAAGGTACCGGAGTCACCGTCAACTGCGTCCATCCGGGTGCGGTGGCAACGGGCCTGGGCGCGAACAACGGCGCGCTGGCCAAACTGTTGATGCCGCTGATTGGGCTGTTCATGCGTAGCCCCGAACAGGGCGCCGCGACCCAGATCTACCTGGCCGCGTCCCCCGAAGTCGAAGGTGTGAGCGGAAAGTATTTTGTCGATTGCCAGCCGGCGCAATCCAATCAGGAATCGTACGATACCGCCGTCGCGCGCCGGCTCTGGGAGGTCAGTGCCGAGATGACCGGAGTCGGGACGGCTCCCGACCAATCGGTTTGATTCTCGTCTTCAGCGCGTGCTAGCAGTTGCGCCAGAACAGCCGCGATTGTGGTCAGGGACTGGGGGAGCGAAGATGGACGCCGAGCAGAAAAAGGAGTTGGTCCGTTCGACTTGGCAGATGCTGTTGGTAAAGGGCGACGTTGAAGGGGCGTTGCACAACTTTGCCGATGACATCGAGTGGTGGATTTGCGGCGGTCTTCCCGGAACGTCGGGCACCAAGAAAGGCAAACCGGAAATTCGCAACTGGTTTTCATCCGGGCCCAACGTGTTCCCCAACGGGATGACCTCTGAAGTCCGTTATGCGCATGTCGATGGCGACACCGTCGTGGCCGAGATACGCAATCGCGGCGAAGTCTCTAACGGCAAAATCTACGACAACTACTATTGTTTTGTTTTTGTACTGAAGAACGGCAAGATCCACCGGATTCGCGAGTACGTGGATTTATTGACCCTGACCGAGGCGATGAGCGGTCTGTCCGCTTAACCGGCTCGTTGAATTAATGTGGTGCGATCCGGACTCATTTAAGGCGCCGGGACCGCGCGGATTTCAATCAAGGAGAACGACAGTGGGCAAGCTTGACGGAAAGGTTGCCGCGATCACCGGCGGCGGACGCGGAATCGGCCGGGCGGTGGCCATGGCGATGGCGGCCGAAGGCGCCGCCGTGGTGGTCAACGATTTAGGGGTCTCGGTGGCCGGGGAACAAGAGACCGTATCGCCCGCCGACGACGTCGCCGCGGAGATTCGCAAGGCCGGCGGCAAAGCGGCGTCCAACCATCAGGATATCGCGACGATGGAAGGCGGACGGGGCTTGGTGGATCAGGCGATCAAGGAATTCGGCAAACTCGACATCCTGGTCAATATCGCCGGCATCCTGCGCGACCGCATGATCTTCAGCATGAACGAGGAAGAATGGGATGCGGTGATCCGGGTGCATCTCAAGGGTCATTTCTGCACCATCCACTACGCGTCAATCCACATGCGCGAGCGCAAGGCCGGACGGATTATCAATTTCTCCTCCAACGCCGCCCAGGGCAGCCCGGGCCAGCCTAATTACGGCGCCGCCAAGGCCGGAATACTCGGTCTTACCTATAGCTGCGCGAACGCACTGGCCAAATACAATATCACCTGCAATGCGATAATGCCTGGCGCGGCGACCCGGATGACCGACACGATTCCGCCAGGGACGCATCCCCGGCGCCGCGATCGTGACCAGCGAAACGTCCGCCGGCACGC
Organism: uncultured Pseudomonadota bacterium; assembly: GCA_963805995.1. GTDB lineage: Bacteria > Desulfobacterota > Binatia > Binatales > Binataceae > JAJPJA01. Next base: position 7,438 of record CAWDWL010000001.1, read on the forward strand.
CGATGGATCCGGCCAACGTCGCGCCCACGATTATCTTTCTGGCCAGTGACGAAGGCGCGGGAATCAACGGCCAGTGTTTCGGCGCTTCCGGCTATCGAATTGTCCAGTATGCTCCGCTGCGCGCGGACAAGGTATTGGTCAACGATGGCCCTTGGGAAGTCGATAAACTGCTCAAGCTGTTCAAGGCGACTTTTGGCAAGGAGTTGAAAACGCCCTCGATGTTCCAGGGATAAAAGCCGCGGCGGGGCGGAATCCTTCGGCGTAATCAACTCAGCTCTGACGTATGGAGAAAATGTTATGGGTATCCTGGAAGGCAAAGTCGCAGCGGTAACCGGCGGCGGGCGCGGAATCGGCCGGGCGGTGTCCAAGGCGCTGGCGGCGCAGGGCGCCGCGGTCGTGGTCAATGATCTTGGCGTGAGCGTGGCCGGGGAACAGGAGACCTCGTCGCCGGCCGACGGCGTCGCGGAAGAGATCCGCAAGGCCGGCGGCAAGGCGGCCTCCAACCATCAGGACATCTCAACGATGGAAGGCGGACGCGGCCTGGTGGATCAGGCGATCAATCAGTTCGGCAAACTTGATATCCTGGTGAACATCGCCGGTATTCTGCGCGATCGCATGATCTTCAGCATGAGTGAGGAGGAATGGGACGCGGTAATCCGGGTCCATCTCAAGGGCCATTTCTGCACGATCCATTACGCGTCGATCCACATGCGCGAGCGCAAGGCCGGGCGGATCATCAATTTCTCATCGAATGCCGCCCTCGGCACTCCCGGCCAACCCAACTATTCGGCCGCCAAGGCGGGAATTCTCGGCCTGACCTATAGCTGCGCCAATGCGCTGTACAAGTATGGAATAACCACTAACGCGATACTGCCAGGCGCCGCCACCCGCATGACCGACACCGTCCCGCAAGGACGCACTCCGGGCGCCCCGATGATCACCAGCGAATCAGCGGCGGGCACCCCGATGGACCCGGCCAACGTAGCCCCGCTGGTGGTCGTGCTGGCCAGCGACGAGGCCGCCGGGATCAACGGGCAGGCCTTTGGCGCGGCGGGTTACCGCATCACCCACTACGCTCCGATCCAGTCCTACCGCCAGCTCGTGAACTCGGGACCGTGGAAGCTGGATCGCCTGTTCAAGCTTTTCAAACCGACCTTCGGGAGGGAACTGAAGCCGCCGCCGATTTTCTAACCGCGGCGCAATCCAAGCGAGTATATAATCGGCGGGACATGACTGCGTCATGGCTCTCTGCGTGCCCTGACCTTTATGGAGGCTGTCGATAGGCTCCTGAACCTACCTCGCCGCGTCTGCGACTTAGGTGCGCAGACGCATGCGGAGAAGTCGGCGCGCGATTTGCGCCAGCAAGTCGCGTGGCGGGTGAGGGGCAGATACACTTCCAAGATGCTCTACGATTACGGAATCTTATTCTGCGCCACTGCGTCTGTATCGCTTGAGGTGTAACAGAACCGCATCACCCTCTCCCACAACTGAATGAGGGCGGGGGACAGAGCCGACCTCCACCGCGCAGCTGCGGTACCAAGGTAGCCTTGCTTTCCCCTTTAGTCGTTTTTCGACAGTCTCTTTATGTATAGGGGAGAGGCTACGGTGAGGTTTGTGGACTTTTCTTCTTAGTAGAGTCCCGGGATCAGTCGCGCCGTGCGGGCGCAATAGGCCTCGTACTCGTGCCCGAACTGTGAGCGTAGCAAGCTTTCCTCCGCGCGTATTCGCGCGAGCAGCGGCGGGATAAGGGCCGCCGTGAGCAGCACGCCGACCCCGGAGCGGAAGGCGAGCGCCCATCCCAACGACATGACCAGCATGCCCAGATAGCTGGGATGGCGGATGACGCCGTACACACTACCGGTGACCAGCGTATGGCCGGGCTGTATCGCTACCAACCCGCTGAAGCGACGGCCGAGCACAAAGACTGGCCAAATCCGCAGCGCACCGCCGGCGGCGAAGAGAATTACTCCGATCCATCGAATCGTGTCGCCGTCCAAGGTCAAGAAATCTTTCCGGTCCGTATAGGCCGGCAGATAGCCAGCCAGGAGGGCCACCACAGTGAAGGCAACCAGCACCCAGCGGTTGGAACGATCTTCGCGCTCGCCGGAACTCAGATTTCCCACGCTGAAGAATGCGACGATCAACATTGCGATGACCGCCACGGTAAGGGCTATCAGCGGCGGATGGGAAAAGAAGGCGGCAAACCCGCCCCAGCCGAGGATGGCAAGTCCAAGAAAGGCGAGAGACACGGCTATGGTGAACAATGCTAACTTCGTTGACATCGCCATATTTCAGTTCCCCAAGTTGGGGGAGACGTCAAGGAGCAATTACGTTGGCGCCGGTTGCTTCGCGGCCAGTACATAACCGTATCGGCTCATGACCTCGACTATGTCCTGGATCGGTACCGCGTCCAGTGCCCGATCTTCCGCGGACAGCTCATCGTAATTGACGATGTCCCGATGAAGCCGGAGATCGTCAGAGGTTTTTTCCGCCCACGCATAGCCGCGCAGCAAGTGTTCCCGCAGCCATAGGTCGTGCTCCATGCACATCAATTCTTCCGATTGCTCGGCTGAAAGGTTCCGGATCGGGGGCGCGGAGCCTCCGGCCCGTTGGATCATATAGCCGATCGCGGAAAGCTTCGCGTACGTCAGCCTCGCGGTGACACGATTGCGCTCCTTATCCTCATCGCTCAGTTGTTCATAGGGTTTAAGCAGAGGATGGGTCTTGGCTTGATCATCCCTGACCGCGCCTAACTTGTAGCCTTGCCGTTCGCGCTCGCGGCAAAAGGATTCATGGCAGGACGCGGCCAATGCTTCGATCACTGGAAGCTCCAGTTGCGCCTCGCGCAGATGCTGCTGAAAGTCGGCGGAGGCGTGGAGGCGCAGCAGGTCGGCGGACGGGAGATTGGACGGCCCAAAGTATCCGGCGTGGGTCAGATCGCTCATACTCACAATCGCCTCCAGCGAGCGCGCGCCGTGAATATAGTCAGAGGCCAGCAGGAAAGCGCGCGCCACATTCGCACTGATCGAAAGCATCCCGGTGTGCGAATCAATCAGGTGTGGATAGAGGCGGCTTAACGTGGAGCGCAACATGATCGCGCGCCGGATGATGTAGGATAAATCGCCGCGTTGTCCAGGCGCGGGGTTGGGTCCCTTGATATCGATAAAGCCGCGCAAACGGCTGACGAAATCCGGGCCTTTGGCGGCCCGGAACTCAGTGGCGCGGGGATCATCGGAGCCGCCCTTGTCGAATCCAGCCAGGTTCGAAGCGGTGCCGCCGGCGAAGACGAAGATCACCTTGCCGAACGGGAATTGGGTTCCTTTCGAAGTGAAGATGGCGTCCTGCATCGGCGCCAGAAACTCCTTGAGCCACTTCAGGTTCAGCGAATCGAATTCATCCCAAAACACGAACGGTATCTGACCGTGCACGGATCCGTCGCGGATCTGATGGAAAGCCTGATGGAGATCGTCGGGGCTTTCGAACTGCGACAGATTGAACTCGAAGCTGGAGAGCTTGTCCGCGAACAGTTGCGCCGCGAGTTGTTTGACCGCGAAGGACTTGCCGCTGCCCGGCGGGCCGAACACCGCGATGGACAGCGGCCGCTTCTCACCCAGGTTTTCCCGGTATGCCAGGATCAGGTTGCGGATCGAGTTGAGCCGCTCCATCTCCTCGCGATCCGCGGTGAGAAAGTGTCCATAGCGGCATTTCGGGGCCGACGGCAACGCCGCCTCCAGTCCGCGCAGGCAGATGTCGATCCCCTTTTCGACTACATACTCAAGCCGGGATCCAATCGCGTCGCGCAGCAGGTTGGACTCCGATGATGATTGCGCTTTCAATACCGGCTCGTGGAGCAGATGATGGGGAAACGCCGTATAGTAATTCGCCGCGGGCTCGTGTCCAGCAGGAGGATGCAGCGCCGCGCCAATCGCATGATCGGCGGCTTCCAACGAAAAGTTGTCGGCGGACCCGCCACCCTGTTCGGCGCCGGCGCGCATCGCGATCAACCCGCGTCCCAAAGCTATATACTGGGGGCACGATTCGGGCCCAAGTTCATGCCGGACCAGCGCAGCAACCAGAATTGCGGAGCCGTCCAGAGTCGCGCCCGGATGTCTGATCTCCCAATCGGTCTCCTGGTCGTCGGGATGGTAGAGAAAGCGCTCCAAGCTCACACGGTCAATGAGGGCCCCGGCTGATCTCCCCCTTGGGTCAAGCCGGGTCAAACTGGCGGCGCCGGCGCTGCCGAAATGCACCACCACGCGCCGCACCAGGGCGAGGTCGCTCGCGGAGATTCCCGATCCAAACTCCGCGACGGTTTCCTCGATCGTCCGATCCCAGGAGAGTGATTGCGAAATCGATGCGCCGCGGGCGCGCAGCGCGGACACTGAAACCACCACGTCCAGGCGATCCGCATAAGAATCGAGCAATCTTTTCCACAGCAAACCGTCGCCCAGCGGCGTGCAGGTTCTCAAAATGATGCGGCGTGGATTTCCGCCTTGGCGCAAGGCCGGGGGCCAGCCGGCGGAATCATTGCGAAAACCCAGATCCTGATCATCCAATACCAACACATCCGGATTGGGATTTTCATCGGCCTGAGGTGCTTGCGCTGCCCGATACTCAGTGGATTCGGTGCCCAGGAACTCACGGATGCGCCACACTCGCTGGCGGCTGCCCGCCGCCTGTTCGTGCAGCGTCCATAGGGCGTATGAGTGTCCGACAGGGCGCTCGGCTCGTGGTTCTTCGACGCCGGCATCGACATCGGAGCATGCGATGCGCACCAGTGACGCCAACCGCCGCGCGCCGCCAATCCAGGAATGAAGCGTGGTTAGGGGCGCGGCTTCGATCCGCCCCGAGTCGCGGTCCAACCGCTGAACCAGATTCTCCTGGCGGACCAGGTCTCCAGCAACTACAACGCTCTTGGCCATCCGGACAATCTTCTCCCGACGCTAACCGCTGGATACATAGCAAACTTGTATAGCTAGGCTCCAAAAAAAGGCGTCCGCGGAGATGGCGGCCGCCAGATCGATTTTCCACGGCGCGCGTCGCGCTGCCGTCGCGCGCCGCAAATGTCCCGTACATAAAAATAAGCAAAATCCCGTGGCTCGGGCCGGCACGGCGGTCCCGGCCACGGGCGGAAAGCGCAAAATCAGCCGCGGTTAGTCGATCACCTTCGGGGCGGGGCCCATCTCGGCCCAGTCGTTGGGGTCGTGACTGACCCAGATGCGCATGCCCTGCATGTCGCGCATCGCCTTGAGGCGTTGGATCGAACGCACCGACTGGGCGGGATCGGTATCCACCAGCATCGTGTGCTCGGTATCGAGCGCGTCGCGCATGTGCACGGCGTCGCCCGCCAGGACGATATTCTGATGCGGCAGCCGCACCACCAGCGAGGTGCTGCCGGGCGTATGGCCCGGGGTGTGGAGCATGGTCAGGGCGCCGTCACCGAACATGTCGAACTCGCCTTCCAGCTCCAGCCATTGATAGTTGCGCGTCGGCAGGAAATCGTCGATCAGGAAGATTCCGCGCCGATCCGGAGCCGGCCAGTAGGCGTAATTCAGTTCGCCCTTCATGGTCAGCAGCCTGGCATGTGGAAACATGAACAAGCCGCCGGTGTGGTCCATGTGAAGGTGTGACATCACCACGTATTTTACGTCCGTAACCTTGTAGCCCAGCGCCTTAATCTGGTTATCGACCGTCAGGTCCTTGCTGAACCGGACCATATTGCGGAACATCTCGCCCCAGTACGAGGCCACGTCCTCGGCGACTTTGGGATGGCTGCCAGTGTCGTACAGCACCAGTCCCTTGGGATGCTCGATCAGAAAGGACGGGACCGGAACCTCGATGATCTCGTTGCTGCCGCCCACCATCAAGCTTGATTGCGGGACCACAAACACCGCGCCCGGCAGTGCCCACATTCTTTTCGCTTTGCCCTCTGCCATAGTTCACCCCGTATGCTTTGCTGATGTCGCATATAACACAGACTGACGCGCGGCCAAAAGCCGGTTGACACCGGCCTTCTATTGGAGGACGCATCGACACATACTACGGACATTCCGTAGTATGACCAAGTGTCATCGGAATCTCCGGCGGGCAGTCATTGACCATCGCTTTCACAGAACAGGCCGACCGCATCC
>CAWDWL010000002.1:0-253250 GCA_963805995.1 uncultured Pseudomonadota bacterium
CTTCATTTACGGGCCTGCGGTCCCTGAACTGACGTGGCGATTTTCTGGTTGAAGAACATTGTCTTCCATACGGATTGTATATGCACTAAATCTTGGCTTTGAATGGGATCTGGCCAAGAACGAGACCGACCTGGCCAAGCGGGGGCTGGATTTCCGCGACGCGATCCGGGTGTTCGAGGGACCGCTGTGGGAAAAGGTTGATAATCGGCGGGATTATGGTGAAAACTCGTATCCTCGCCTTCGGGTTGTGCGAAGACACCGAACTGGCAGTGGTATATACCATGCGCGGGAGAAACCGCCGGATAATATCTGCACGGAGAGCACATGGCAGTGAGCGCGAAGCGTATCGCAGGGCGTACCCCAAGATCCTCCCGGCGCGGCAAGACTGACTGGGAGCGGGTCCGGTCTCTAACCGACAAACAGATCGAAGATGACCTGCGCTCGGATCCCGACGTCGCGCCGATTCTTGACGATCAATGGTTCAGGACCGCCAAGCTGATAATGCCGGAGCGCAAGGTTCCGGTCTCGATGCGCATAGACCGCGAGGTGTTGGAGTGGTTCAAAGCCCAGGGGGCGCGCTACCAGTCCCGCATGAACGCGGTGCTGAAGGCTTACGTCAACGCGCACTCCGGACGAGCCACCGGAGGTTGAGAGCCATGCGCCGTTCGGGCAACCGCAAAAGGGGACTTCCGCCACCTCTCCGTCCCTATCTCTACATCCTCGGAAATAAGGTATAAACGTCGCATCCGGGAAGCTCAAAAGCCCGGTCCGGGACCGCCGGTGCGTGACGCGGAAGGAATGGCGCGTTGCTTTCCGCCATCGCGCCACGACCGTAAAGTGGAAGCCAAAGGAGGCGCCAGATGAAATTCGGCCTGATGTACGAAATCGAGATACCCAAGCCGTGGTACGAAAATAACGAATACGACAAGTACTGGCAGGTGATGGCGCAGATCCAGCTCGCCGACGAGGTCGGATTCGACTACGTGTGGGCGGTCGAACATCATTGTTTTGAGGAACTGGCGCATTCCAGCGCGCCTGAGATCCTGTTCGCCGCCGCCAGCCAGCGCACCAACCGGATTCGCTTCGGTCACGGGGCGGTTTTGCTGCCCCAGCCGTATAACCATCCGATCCGGGTGGCCGAGCGCATCGGCGCCCTGGACATCCTCAGCAACGGACGCCTGGACGTCGGTTTCGCCCGCTCGACGACGCTGACCGAGATGGGCGCCTTTGGAATCGATCCCGCCGACACGCGCCCGATGATGAGTGAGGCGATGGAAATCATCCCCCAACTCATGACCACCGACCGCTTCCCGGGCTACAAGGGCAAGTACTTCACCGTCGGCCCCAACCGCAACGTCATCCCCAAGCCGATCCAGAAGCCGCATCCGCCGATGTGGATGGCCTGCTCCTCGCCCGACAGCTTCAATATCGCGGCTAATGCGGGGCTGGGAGTTTTGTGTTTCAACATCGCGCGCGCCGACACTCTGGAAGACCGGGTGCGCAACTACCGCGAGACCATCAAGGCCCCGAAAAATCAGGTGACGGCCAAAGTCAACAATCAAATCGCCGCTTTCCTGATGGCGCTGTGTGGGGAGAACAACGACGAAACCATCAACATGGCTGGCGAGGGCATGCAATGGTACATGTCGCTGCTCAAGGGCCAGGCCCCCTACTGGCAGCATCTGCACGAGCAAAACCGCTCGGAAGTTTTTGCCCAGATCGAAAGCTATCGATATGCGGCGCAGCGGGCCCCGGAAGCGTTCTTCTTCGGCAAGAAGCAAGCCGATGAGAAAAAGGCCAAGGACCAACTGACGCCCCAGGCACTGGTCGACAGCGGCCTGCTTTGCGCCGGCAATCCCGATAGCTGTATCAAGGTGCTTGAGCGCTTCGCCAATCTGGGGGTTGACTTGATCCTGTGCTTCATGGAAATGGGGCGGGTGCCGCATGCCAAAACCATGGAGTCGATCAAAATGTTTGGGAAGTACGTAATCCCCTACTTCAAGGGACGCAGCGATTGGCAATACGAAGTGAAGCCGCACTCCGCCCAGTAAGCCGGGGTGAGTGCGCGGCAATCGTTGAGGCACCGCAATCTATTCGCGAATGATGATCGAGATGGAGAGATTTTATCGTGGCCGAAAAGGAAATTGATCAGGGAAGACTGTGGTGGCCTCCGGGACTGCCTCCTCAGGAATTCGTCAACGTAACCTTCAATCTCGCGCTCGAGGACAAGCCCCAGCGCTTGACCTGCGAAGACTACGAGAGCAAGGAGCCCTTCGAGGTTGAATCGGAACTGATGCAGCAGGGCTTCGGCAAGTGGGCCCGCTGGACGGGCGCCAAATTGCGTCTGGTCCGCTCCGATCAGCGCGGCCGGCCATTCCGCTGGCGCGCCTACGGGAGGGGGTAAGTTCCTCGTCACACGGCTTGCGCCGGCAAGTCGCGTGACGGACACGGTCTGAGTTGGCGCGGCGGTCACTTGAAACGGGCCCGGAGCGCGGAAGTTGGTCTCCGCGCCCGAGTCCGTTGAAGTCATATCGGGCCGCAAGTCGCGCCCGACGGATGCTCAGACCTTAATGAAGACCGCCTTGGTCTGGGTCCAGAAATCCACCGAATGCTTTCCGCCTTCGGTGTTGAGTCCCGGAGCGCTTGTAGCCGCCAAATGGCATGCTCGGGCTGCGCTCGCTGTAACAATTGATCCACACGGTACCAGCGCGGATTTTCCGCGCCATGCGGACCGCCCGCGACAGGTCGCGGGTCCATACGCCGGAGGCGAGGCCGTAGGTCGTGTCGTTGCCCTGCAAGACGGCGTCGTCTTCATCCTTGAACGGAATCAGCACCGCTACCGGACCGAAGATCTCCTCCTGCGCAATGCGCATCTCGTTGCGTACCTGCGAGAACACGGTGGGCTTGACGTAATAGCCTTTGTCGAAGGGACGTTCGCGTCCGCCGGCGTGAATCGAAGCGCCCTCCTTTTGTCCGATATCGATATAGCCGGTCACGCGCTGATATTGCGCTTGCGAAACCAGCGGCCCAATCTGGGTATCCGCGTCCCATGGACTCCCAACCTTGATCGACTTGGCCTCTTGCGCGAAGCGGTCAGCGAAGTCGCCATACATGTCGCGTTGCACAAAGATCCGGGAGCCCGCGGAACAAACCTGACCCATGCTGCGGAAGATGCCGGCGGCGGTCCCGGGCACGGCGGCTTCCAGGTCGGCGTCGGGAAACACGATATCGGGGGACTTGCCGCCCAGCTCCAACACCAGCTTCTTCATGTTCGCCGCCCCCGCCTTGTAGATTTCCTGGCCGGTGGCGACCGAACCGGTGAAGGAAATGGCGTCAACATCAAGATGGTTGGCGATTGCGGCGCCGGCACCGGGTCCGAAACCGGTGACCAGGTTGAACACGCCTTCGGGAATCCCGGCTTCCAAGCGCCAGTTCGCCAATGCGCAGCGCGCTCAGCGGGGTTTGCTCGGCCGGCTTGAGAATCACCGTGTTGCCGCACGCCATCGCGATCGCCGGCTTGGCCGTAGCCAAAACAGCGGGCGCGTTCCACGGTATGATAATGCCCGCAACTCCCAGCGGCTCTCGCAAAGTAAAATTGAACAGATCTTCGCCGCTGGGCGCGGTCTCACCGAAGATCTTGTTGATCCAGCTTGCGGCCTCGCGCACTGAGGCCGCCGCGCCGAAACCGAACTGACGGGTGCTGGAGATCATCAGGCCGAGATCCAGCGTGTCCAATTCGGCCAATTCCTCGGCATTCTTCTCGATCAGATCGGCCCACTTGTTCAGATAGGCCGCGCGTTCCCCGGGCTTCATCCGCGGCCATGGTCCCTGATCGAAAGCCTTGCGCGCAGCTTTAACCGCCTCATTGACGTCGGCCTTGTCACCTTCGGCGACTTCCGCCAGCACTTCCTCGTTGGCGGGATTGATGGTGGCAAAGGTTTTCCCCGATTTGGCCGGAACCCATTTGCCACCAATCAGCAGGTGCTTGGGCCGTTTGAGGAATTCCATCACTCCAGGGCCTTTGGCTTCTCCGATTGCTTTTTCGATCGATAGCGCTGCTGCCATTGTCTACTCCATAATGCGAAACTGTCTTGTTGGACTTCAGGTTCTTCCCTTGTTGAGGCTATCGCTTCCGAACCAAGGAATCGATCGCTAAAAAAGGAGCGTCCAGTCAAAGATGCCCTTCGCCGCCAGGCGGCAGGTGGTGTCGTTGCCCTGGAACACCGCATCTTTTCATCCTTAAATGGAATCGCTGAAGCGACTGTTTTGAACTATGCCGATCGCGCTCGCGACCGTGCTTCCGAACCCCGGAGTCCAAGATTTGCCACTCGGCTACGGACCCTAACTTAAGCGCCTGGCCTGTCATGTATACAAGATAATCGTAAAGGACTATGTCATAGCTGGGAAACGCCGGGCAAGGGCCCCGGATTGGTGCAGGTGGAATTTTCCCGAAAAGATCCGCTGCGGCCGCACCAACCGCCCGACATTTATGGTACAAGAAGATATGGATACTGTTACCATCGTCGAGTTCAACGAAAACGGCGAACCGGGGAAACCGATCGCGGTTGACAAAGTGGTCAAGCCCGAGGCCGAATGGCGCAAACAGCTGACGCCCGAGCAGTTCCAGGTCACTCGCGGCAAGGGCACCGAGATGTGCGGGACCGGCGAATACGAGCACAACAAGCAGCGGGGCATCTACAATTGCATATGCTGCGGGACCGCGCTGTTCACCTCGCAGGTCAAATACGAATCCGGATCCGGATGGCCGAGCTTCTGGGAACCGGTGGCGAAGCAGAATATCGGCACCAAAGCGGATAATTCACATGGAATGAGCCGCGTTGAAGTGCATTGTGCGCGGTGCGATGCACATCTGGGTCATGTGTTCCCGGACGGACCGCGCCCGACCGGATTGCGCTACTGCATCAACTCGGTCTCACTCGCGTTCCAAAAGATTGGCTGAGATCGAGCGCCGGCAGCCATGCCCGCGAAGTCCGCGGCGCGGGAATCAACGTTCCGGGCTTGCCATGATACGAGATAAATATCCAGAATAAGCTCTGACCGATTCGGCCAAGTTCCGAATCGGCATGCTCATCTCTATCAGGGAGAATGCGATCGTGGCGCTTAGCGCTCGCAATCATCTCAAAGGTGAAGTCACGGAAGTATTGCTGGGAACCGTCACCGCACTGATTACAATCAGGTCGGTGACAACATCATTGAGTCGGTCATCACCAAACACAGTGCGAAGATCTGAAGCTCAAAAAGGCACTGCCGTGATCAAGGCCACCGAGGTCATGGTCCAAAAAGACTGAGGTGAGACTCCGGCCTCGAACAGAAACCCGTCGGCTGTGGGCATTTTTTGTGCTCGCGGCGAGCCTGACGCTCGCCGGGGCCGTTGCATCCGCGCAGATCGCTACTAACCCCGCACCTGAAGCGATCATCCATGTAAGTGGAGAGGTTGCCCATCCTTTGACATTGCGGATGGCCGATCTCGCGGCTATCGCTCATCAGAGTGTGTCCGTTGTGGACGACCAACATCGTCAGGCACATTACCGCGGCATTCCGGTGGCCGATCTTCTGCGCCACGCGGGCGCGCCGCTGGAAAGGGAACTGCGGGGCCCCAAGATGAAGCTTTACGTGCTGGTGAAAGCGCGGGATGGCTATGCGGCGGTCTTCGCGCTGCCGGAATTCGATTCGGGTTTTACCGACCGCGTGATTGTGCTCGCGGATCAGCGCGACGGGCATCCGCTGGGCAATGTGGAAGGCCCGCTAAGAATCATCGTGCCGGGAGAAAAGCGTCACGCCCGCTGGGTCAGGCAAGTTATCGATATCGAGATTGGGACGGCGCCGTGACCAACGGTTCCCGGCCGCGCTGAGGGCTCTGAAATGCCGGCGGCCAATTCGCCGCGTTCGCCGGCTCAGGTTGGCGGAGAGCTGCGTTCGACCAGGTGGCATGAGTAGGTCTTAACCACCAGCCAGACCTGCCGGGCTGGTTCCAGACGCAGCTCCTCGACCGCTTTGGGCGTCAGATGCGCTTCGAAGCGCGCTCCGCCCGCGTCAACCACGATGATTACGGTAGCTCCCATGCGGTCGAGGCTAACTATCCGCCCGGCAAAAACGTTGCGCGCGCTGATTGCGGATGGATGCTCGGTGGCAAGCATGATGTCACCGGCACGAATCGCGATTCTGACCGGCTGGCCTCGGATCGCGCGCGCCAGCGGCACTTCGATTTCGATCTCGCTAGCTTGGGGCCGGCAGAGCATCGTGCCGTATTCCTCATTGACCGCCGTCACCGCGGCGTCGAAGACGTTTTCGAAGCCCGCGAGATTGGCGACCGTCTCCTGCTTTGGGGAGGCAAGCACGTCGTTGGGCGTACCCTGCGCCAACACCCGTCCCGACTCCAGAACCACCATATGATCGCCCAATGCGTAGGCCTCGCGGGTGGCATGGGTGACGTAGATAATCGGGATGGCGTGACGCGCATTCCACGCCCGCAAGTCGTCGATTATTTTGGACTTGGTCGTGGTATCGAGCGCCGACAGGGGCTCATCGAGCAGAAGCACGGTGGGATCAATTACCAGCGAGCGCGCCAGCGCCGCCCGTTGACGCTCGCCGCCGGAAACCTCGCCGGGCTTGCGCCGGGCCAGGTGAGCGATCTGAAACGATTCGAGAATTTGGGCCGTCCGCTCCCGTCGCGACTTCTTACCCATCCGGGCCAGTCCGTATTGAACGTTCTGCTCGATAGTCAGATGCGGAAACAGGGCCAGGTTCTGGACCAGGTAGCCGACCTTGCGTTTTCCCACCGGCACATCGATCCCCTGCTGCGAATCGAAGAACACCCGATCTCCCAGCGCAATCCGGCCCGTATCCGGGCGCATCAAGCCCGCGACGCCGTCCAGTACCGTGGTCTTTCCCGATCCCGAAGCGCCAAACAGGATGTTAAATCCCGGAAGAGCAATGAATTCGGCGTCCAGACAAAAGCTACCGGATTGTTGCCTGGAGATCCGGACGGAGAGCGCGGCTGGTTCCGAACTCTCCAACGGGGCGTTGGGCGCGCGTTCGGGCGTGGCTATCGATGGAGCGGCCATGCGCTCAATGACCTGCGATTCAGCGAGTAAGTAATCGACAGCACCACGAACGAGAACGCGAGCAGAAGCAACGCCGTGTGATTCGCGGTGCGGTAGTCCAGCGCCTGGACGTCGTCATAAATCGCGATCGAGACGGTCTGCGTGACGCCGGGGATGTTTCCGCCCACCATCAGTACGACGCCGAACTCGCCCATGGTATGCGCAAAGCTAAGCACCAAGGCGGTGATTACTCCCGTAGTCGACAGCGGCACGATCACGCGAAAAAACGTTCGCAGCCGCGATGCGCCCAGGATGCTCGACGCGTTGATCAGGCTGCGGTCCACCAGCGCGAACGCCGCGACCATCGGCTGCACCGCGAACGGCAGGCTGTAGATGACCGACGCCAGGATCAGCCCTTCGAACGTGAATGGCAAGGAGTGGCCGAACCAGGACTGGAACAGCCGGCCCAAGGGACTGCGCTGGCCGATAGCGACCAGCACGTAGAAACCGAGCACGGTCGGGGGCAGGACCAGCGGCAATGCCACCACCGATTCGACCAGGAATTTCCAGCGCCAGCGCGAAAACGTCAGCCAGTAGGCGATTGGCATCCCGATGACGAGCAGAATCGAGCAGACGATCAGCGCCAGCCGGAGCGTGAGCATGATCGCTGCCCAATTCATCGATCGACGCTTCAGTATGAGCCCGGCTTGCGGCTCATGTCCGTGGGCAGGGTAAAGCCGTAGCTATGCATCAGATCGACGATCTCCGGCGTTTTGAGAAAGGCGATGAACTGCCGCGCGGCATCCTGGTTTTTCGACGCCTTGATGACTACGCCGGCCTGTCTCAGGGGCGGATAGCTGTTGGCGGAAATCACGAAGTATTTGCCTTTGTCCTTCATCACGGGGGCCACGGCAAGGGACAGGGCCAAAATCCCCACGTCCGCATTGCCGGACTGAACGAACTGCGCCGTCTGCGAGATATTCTCGCCGAAAACCAGCTTCTTCTCCACCCGATCATATATATGGTCGTGCTGCAGCGCCGCGACCGCCGCCTTGCCGTAAGGCGCAAGCTTCGGATTGGCCACGGCAATCTTGTGCACCGCCGGGTCCAGCAGCACCGGGAGACCTCGGCTAACGTCGATCGCGGAGCGCGTCGGCGCCCATAGCACGATCTTGCCGATGGCATACTCGTACAGCGGCCCCTCGACCAGCCCTGCTTCCACCAGCTTTTCGGCGTAGCTCATGTCGGCTGAAAAGAACAGGTCGTAAGGGGCGCCATTGCGGATCTGGGAGTAGAAGTTTCCCGATGATCCAAGGGACAGTTTCACGGTGTTGCCGGACGCCTTCTCGAATCTCGGCGCCATCTCGCGGAAGGCAAAGGTGAGATCGGCGGCGGCGGCAATAGTGATTTGCGCGGCGCCCGCAAGTGCCGGAAAGCCCACGGCCAGTGTGATTACAGCAGCGAACATGATCGCCAGCGACTGGCGACGGTAACGCGAGAATCGGTTTCGAATCACAGACGTCCTCCGCAAATTGCCCTTCCCGGATCCGCTGCAAGGCAGCTTGCAGGATCACACACGCCGCTCCAATGCTTGTCAAGATGTAATCTAGTATGGCGGGCCGGAATGAAAGGACTTAAGGCTGTTTTGTGCTACCTCGCGGTCATCGGGTCCGCGGCATCAATCATCCCGGCGATCTCGGCCAGGTCTTCCAGCGTTCGCGGTTGGCGGCCGAGATCGGGAGCGACGAACATCGCGGCGCCCGCGGGCAGCATATCGTCCAGGACGCGCAGCGCCGCGATTTCGCGCTGCTTGAGCGCGGCGAAGTCGCTCCAATTGCGGCGCAGCTTGTTTCTTAGGGTCAACGGTTTGACTTTCGCCAGCCCCGCCTGATCCGGCATCGGCGGCGCGACCCGGTTCACCACCAGCGCGTCAACTGCAATCCCGGCGGCTTCCACCGAGCGGATGAACGCGCCGGTCTCTTCGATGCGCAGTTCTTCGGGTGTGGTGATCACCACCACCATACATTCGGGGCCCGCCAGAATCGATTTGACGCGCCCGGCGCGCTCGGCGAAACCCTGGTACATGCCCTCGAAGCTGCGCACGAAGGATTGCACGTCGCTAAGCAGATGCAGACCGGTCAGGCGGTCAAACGCGCTGAGCACCGTGCGCGCGGCCAGATCGGATAGTTTAAGCCCGCCGCCGAGCAGCGTGGTCGCGCGCGAGTTGAGCAAATCGAGCAGGCGTTCCGGCGCGCCCAGAAAATCCAGCGCTTCCCGCGCCGGCGGGGTATCAAGCACGATCAGACTGGTCGACGGATTTTCATACAGCTCCAGCAGCTTCTCCATCGCCATGTAGTCGCCGATACCGGCCAGCGCCTCGGAAAGATTGCGATAGATGCGGTTGTCGAGAATCGTCTGCGCCATCGCGCGCGACGGCGCGTGGCGCTGGATCACGGCGTCAAAGGTGCGCTTGGGATCCAGCTTGAGCGCGCGCATGCGCCCGCATCCGCTCACTTCCAGACCGGCGACCGCGACTTCCTGCGGCTCCGCGACGTCGGGATTCAGGCCCAACGCGTCGAGCAGCCGCGGCGCCGGATCGATCGTCATGACATCGACCGCTCCGCCCTCCAGCGCGGCGCGCAGACCCAGCGCCGACGCCGTAGTGGTCTTGCCGACTCCTCCGGGCCCCAGGCACAGCAACAGCCGATGAGTCCCACCGAAGACGAAGGTGCGCTTCATGCGACGACCTGGTTTTTCAGGGAGTGACTGAGCCGGATCACTTCGGCCTTGCCCAACGCGGCCGTGAACAGCATCGGTAACTCGATGGGGTCGAGTCCCGCCGTGGCCAGTTTTTTGCGCACCTCGCGCGCGGCCTCGTCGAGCTCCAGGCGCCGCCTGACCAGGCCCGCATGCTCCGCGTCCGCCGCCATCGCGTGCTCGGTTTCGGCCTTGGTGAACAACGGCGCGGGAACGCCGTTGAGGATCGCGATCACGCGCTTGACGTGCAAATTCTCGCGCAGCCTGCCGGCGGCTTCGAGCGCTTCCTTGAGCGCCAATTCCTGAGGCGAGACCACGATTGCGGCGCCGAAGCGATGGGGGTCCGAGATAAAGCTTTCCAGTTCACCGGCCAGACGATTGAGCGTTCCGGCCGCGGCCAGATTTCGCACACCCATCGCGACCGCCAGCAATTCGAGGCTGGCGCCGGTGGACAGTCCGTCCACCACCACGTAGCGATCCTCGCGCGCGGCTTCACCGGCCAGCGAAGATAATCGCGTCAGCAACAGGAAGGCCTGCAGTCCGGGCAGGGCCGCGGTGACGTAGCTGAAGGTGCGGCTGCCAAGCATCCGGTCGGAAATCATGCGCACCGGCACGATCCGCTGGATAAAGCGTTGCAGCTCGCGGCGCGCAGTGAGCGAGCAGAGTTCCAGACCCTCGACGGCGCGCGTCATCTCGCTCTCGGACCGGTCTATTTGCAGTATCCGCCGCGCCGAACCGCGCTGGTCCAGGTCGGCCAGGATAGTTGGCCGCAACTGCGCCAGACGGATTGCCAGCGCGGTGGAAACCGTGCTTTTTCCCGCCCCGCCCTTGCCGATAACGAAGGTTAGCCGCGGCCACGCCATCAGACTACAATACCCGATCGGAAAGACGGCAGATCCAGCCGGCAGACAATTATGGAATCGGATTCGGCGGCGATTATCAGCATGGTCCTTGAAGTACCGCCCGAGCATATCGCGATGCTCAAGGCGGTAATTGAATCCTATGATAACCTTGCCACTTTACGCACTGCCGATCCGGTTCGCCATCACTTGAAGCTGTGGTTTGCGCCCGCGCATCAAGGTGACGTAGAGGCCTTGCTCGCCGAGCTGGCGCAGTCGTGCCCGATGCGCCGCATCGCGTGACCCGGCTTGGCTTTGCCTGAGGGCGCACCTTCCCACAGCGGGCGCGAAAGCAGGCGCAGCAACCGAACAATCAATTCTGCTTGATCGCAACCTCGAAGTCGCTTCCTTCCCACCGATTGTCATCCAACCAGCGGAAGGTGAACTTGACCGGCGCCCGTTGCTCCTTGGGAACGGCAATATCGACGTAGTGGACTCCAATAACGGTGGCCCTGGAATCGGTGTCGTTGATGTTGCTCCAGTCGCCCACACCCCAATGCAGCACGAAGGGCTGGTGCGCCAGGATCCGCAAGCTCACACCCGGCGCGACCTCCTTGACCTGGCGATTGAATTTCCAAACCTCCAGGCTGGCCCGGCGCCGGTCGACCCGAAAGTGCTCGGCCACTTCGGGAATCATATCGAAGATCTTGCCGTCGCGGGTCGAGCGCAGCAGCTTGATATATTCCGCGTGCGCCCACATCAGCGGCATCGCGGCCCCGGTAGGTTTGCCCAAAAACATCAACGCCCGTGGCTTGTCGGGTGCGTCCCAGACCTGTTCGGGCAGCAGTCCCGTAGCGGAAGAAAAATCTTCAATCGCTTTGACGTAGGGCCGCACGTCGCGGCCGGCGGCCAGCTCATAATGGCCCCGCTCGCCGGTGAGCAGCGGCCACGGCCGGCCCACCCCGTAACCATGCCAGGCGCGGCCGTCAGCCTGCTGGCCATAGCCGTCGTTGTTGTAGCGGCGCCAGCACGGGCCTTGCGGTAAATCGACCTTGAGGCAGGCGTCCACCACCCGCAGCGAGTCTTCGATTAAGGGGTCGCCGGGAGCGCGGATACCATAGCGCACCAGCTCGAGAAAGCCGGCGTCCACGACCTCTTTGGCGGGAAACTCGTATTGCGCGCCCGGCGGGCGATTCTTGATTGGGATGGTCGCGTTGTTGGGATCCTCAGGCGCGCGGGGATCCGAGAGATCGATTGGAAGAATGCGGATGAAATGGCGGCTGATGCCGGGAACCAGCGCGCCCTGGGTGGTGACCGTCCACCGCTCCAGGTTTGATTCCAGGAAATCCGCGTAATCAAACAGGAATTGCCCCTTGCGGCCTTCGATCCGGCGCAACATGTGCGACGCACAAACCAGCGCGCTGATAACCACCGCCAGCGTCGAAGGTGAGTAACCGCCGTTTTCTTCCCAGCGCTCCTCTCCGGTGGCCGGGCCATGCAGAATCAGGAACTTCGCCGCCCGCTTCACCATCGGCATCGGATCGAAATTCTTGAGTCCCCCCGCTTCGAACAGGCGCCAGGCAAGCATTATCGGGAAGGCGACCTCATCGAGCTGAATTCCTTTCCAATAGGGCTCGCCGTTAATCCAGAAGTTCTGGTAGAAGCCGCCGTTATCCAGTTGCGTGGCGGCCAGATAGATCAGCGCGCGCAGAGCCAAAGTGTCGTTGCCGGTGGCCATCAGGCCGGTGGCGCTATTGACCATGTCGCGGGTCCAAACCAGGTGATACCCGCCCAGATCTTCGTCGCCTTTCACCTCGCCCCAGGGGATACTCAATGACGCGATCAGCGCTCCCGGATAGATCTTGTCCTCATGCGCTATGATCAGGCTGTGACTGCTGTGATACAGCTTGCCTTGGTCCCCCGAAGCGGCGTCCAGCGGCAATACGCGGGCGCAGGCCCGTGCCCACTGCACGATGAATCGCTCGCGGGACTCCTGGTAGGGGATACCGAGCGATTGAAACAGGGTGGTCATCGCGCGATGCAGGCCGTCGCCGAAGGCCACGCCGAGAGTGAATTCGTAATTGTGGGCCAGATTGATTTCGCCGACCAACGCGATGTTGCCGTCGAGGGCGCAATCGAAGTCATAATCGAGCTCGAAGTTGTCGGATAAGTCCTGCCATCCGTCGGTCGTCCCGACGTAGCCGCACGATTTGCGCAGGAAGCCGCTGCTGACGTCCATCGCCATCCAGGTACTGTTCTTGTGCGCGGTCAAAACTTCCCGGCCTGAACTTTCGACCACGTTGCCGTTGTTGTTCGCCCCGCCGCCCTCCAGATGCGGCGCCACCAGCGCAAACAGGCGAAGTTGCTTGAGTTTCTCGGGTTCACCCTCCAGATGGGCGTTGATCAGCACGCATTCCTGATGGGGATCGACGATCACTTCCTTGACGATCCGATAACCATGTTCCGGATCGGAATTGGTAATCTTGAGGCCCAGGGCGTGGCGATCGATATAGTCGATCTCGTGGACCATGCTGCGTTCATCGCGAACAAAGGTTTTTCCGTCGGTCACCAGTAACTGGAGATCGCGGGTCTGGGGCCGATCGATGGTGGGGTAATAGATTTCGTTAAGGATCCCCGCCGACGACGTGAACCAGATGCTGGCGGCAACCGAGTAAGCGGTACCCACCGCGTCCTTCGCTCCCCGCGTCCATCGCGGCGCAATGCCCGGACCGCCCGTGGCCGGCCGCGAATTATGAATGATTGCCATCCTTGCCCTCCGGAGGGTGACCACCCTCTCAACAGCACCGGGACCCCTGGCGATAAAGCCTGGTTCCCGGCCCACCGTTGTTTCCGCCGCACCGGCCGGAAACGCCTGATATCTCAAAATCTCCAGCTAACCACTTCTAATGGCATTAGCGCAGTATATAAAGCAGCCGCCGACAGTTCGCACGACCGATTTGGTCAGGACCTTATGGTGATACCACCGCAGCGGCGCCGGTTTCATGCCAGGCCTGCTGACCCGCCCAATCAGGGCGCCGGCGCGTCGGTGCTGGCTGGAGGTTGAATTTCGTGCGGCTCAAGGCGGAAAAAATACGAGACCGCGATGCTCAGGCCGTACAGCAGCAGCAGCGGTATCGCGAGCAGGAATTGGGAGATGAAATCGGGCGGGGTCAGCGCCGCGGCAATAATGAAAATCACCAGCACCGCATAGCGGAACTGCTTGAGCATCCAGCGGTAGTCGATAACCGCGAACCGGGTCAGGAAAAACCCCAGCACCGGCATCTCGAAAGTAATCGCAAAGGCCAGCAGCAGCTTGGCCGAGAAGTTCAGGTACTCGCTGATTCTCAGCGTCGGGGTCACGCCGATGCTGGCATACTGGCTGAGGAAGAACACGTAGCCGATCTTGAGCACCACGGCCCAGCAGAAGTATCCTCCAAGGAGGAAAAAAATCGTGGTGAAAAAAACGAACGGCTTCGCCATCCGGCGCTCGGATTCATACAATCCCGGGGCGATAAAGCGCCATAACTCATACAGCACCCCCGGACTGGAGATGAACAGCGCCGCCACCAGGGCGACCTTGATCTTGGTGAAAAACGCCTCGCCGATCCCGGTCCCGATCAGCAAAACCTTGTTATGGGAAGCCTGCGACAGCGGAACCGTCAAAATGTGGAAGATCTGATCGACGAAAAGATAAGCCACCACGAAACCGGCCGCGATCGCGATAATCGAACGAATCAGCCGGACGCGTAACTCCTTGAGATGCTCGATCAGGGGCATCCGGGCCTCATCCGGCGGGTCCCGGAACACGACGTTGTGCTCCTGCTCCACCTCGCTCACGGTGGGCCCTTGTCGGGCGGCGGACCGGGTTGAAAGTCGGTGGGGCCTGGTGGATCCTGCGGAGGGGTGTCCCGCGGTGGAGTTTCCTGCTCCATCGCTTCGGTTATCTCGCGCATCGCTTCGCTGGCGGCGGTCCGGACCTCGCGAATGACCTGCATCGCCAAACGCACCACTTCAGGCATGCGCTCTGGCCCCAGTACGATCAGGGCCACGACCAGGACTATAATGATTTCGAATAAACCCAAGGCGGAACTGGATTCTCGCGGTTATGCGGCATATCGATAGAGCCGCGGTGCCGAACTTCCATTAATTCCGATCGCCACAGTGGGTGTCAACCATGCTTAAGACCGCGCTGATCACCGACCGTCATTATCTCGACCATCTCCCCGGCCGGGGACATCCCGAGCGCCCCGAGCGGGTTAAGGTGCTGATCGACATGGCCGACGGACTGCATCGGTCCGGGCTCAAGCGAATCGCACCGCGTGAGGCCACCGTGGACGAAATCGAACTGGCCCACGATCCGGACTATGTCGCCCTGGTGCGGCAGACCGCGAACCACGACACCTATGATTTCGACCCCGATACCCACGCGTCGCGCTTGACCTACCATACCTCGGTGCTGGCGGCCGGGGGCGTGTTGACGGCGGTCGATGCGGTCCTGGACGGTGAGGCCGACAACGCTTTCGCTTTGGTGCGGCCGCCGGGACATCACGCCCTGCCCGACCGTGCGATGGGGTTTTGCTTCTTCAACAACATCGCCATCGCGGCCAGCTACCTGACCCGGGTCAAGGGCCTGGAGCGTGTGATGATCCTCGACTGGGACGTGCATCATGGCAACGGCACGCAGGACATCTTCTACCGCTCGCCGCAAGTCCTGTACTGCTCGCTGCATCAATTCCCACATTACCCCGGCACCGGCTCGGTCCGCGAGATCGGAACAGATGAAGGAAGCGGCTTCACGGTCAACCTGCCGCTGCCGGCCACCTTCGGCGACCCGGAGTACATGTCCGCCTTCGATCGGGTCGTCCTGCCTGTCGGGCGGCAGTTCCGTCCCGACTTCCTCCTGGTCTCGGCCGGCTTCGATTGCCACTTTCGCGACCCGTTGGCCGATATGCGGGTTACTGAGCAGGGTTTCGCCGCGATGGCGCGCCGGCTCAAACGGCTGGCTGCGGAATGCTGTCAGGGCCGGATGGCGCTGGCGCTGGAGGGCGGCTACGACCTGCAAGCCCTGGCCGGCTCAGCCCGGGAAGTAATCGAAGAACTGGGCCGCGAAGCCGATGAACCGATCGTCACCACGTCAGGCGACCGCGAGCGCTGGCTGCTGGACAAGGTTTGCAAAGAGCTGTCGCCATTCTGGAATCTGGACGGCTAGCGCCAAAGCCGAAATGATCTCAGCTGCCAAGCACACAAACACCTCAAGGCAGAGGCTTCTTTCTGTTCCCTCCCCCCTCCTTATCTTGAGACTGTCGAGAAACTTCTGAACCTGCCTCTCCCGCGACTGCTGACCAGGTCCGCAGTCGCAGGCTGGGAGAGGTCGGCGCGCGATTTGCGCCAGCAAATCGCGCGCCGGGTGAGGGTGCAGGTACACTTCAAAGATGCTCTACTTTTACCCAATCTCAGTCTGCGCCAACGCGTAGATATTACTTGAGGTGTATCAGAACCCTCACCCTGCTCTTCGTGCTTTCTCCAGAAACTGGCGCTCATAGTTAGATATCTTTTCGGGGATCTTGGCGGGTGCGGTACCATATCGGAGCGGCTTGCCGGCCGACATGCGGTTTAGCAGCACATGGGACATCGCCGCAATCGAATCGTCAAGCTCAGGTCCATGCGCTGATCTGTGCTCGTTGAAGATGACGGCAGCAAGATCGTCTGGAGTCGGTGACGAATTCGCTGGAGACATGTCCAGTCGATGATCAGCAACTCCGCTCACTGCCTTCCCCCCTTTTTGCCTCTATCTGGCAGCCGTAACGACTGATCAAATTATACGAGAGCAAGCGACCGACAACTCCAGCCGCTCGGGGGCTCCGTCTTGGGGTTGTGGAATTGGACGGCTATCGCCCGCCGCGCGCCAAGACGTCAAAACTCGGACCGTAGTCCGGGAAGTGATCACCGAAAGCCAACCCCTCCAATGCCAGGCCATAACCCAGGTTGTCCTGCATCATGCGCTTGAGCGTTTGCGTGACCAGCACGCGGGTATAGCGGGTGGTAAGCCTTGGCTGGGCGGCAATCTGCTCGGCCAGTTCCCAGGCGCGGGCGAGCAGCCGCTCGCGCGGCAACACTTCACTCACGACACCCAAGGTCAGCGCTTCCTGGGCCGAAATCTTCTGTCCGGTGAACAGGAAGTAGCGCCCGCGATTTGGTCCCAGCACCAATGGCCACACCACGTGCACGCCGTCTCCCGGAACCACGCCATTGATGAAGTGCCCGGAATCCTGAAAGCAGGCGGTATCCGACGCCAACACGATATCGCACAGCACGGCGAGTTCCGCGTGGCGCAGCGCCGGTCCGTTGACCGCGGCGATCATCGGGGCCTCGATCGCGAGATGGTTCATCAGCAGATGCTTGCCCGCGGCGAAGCCATGTTCCCAGTCGGCACTGGCCAGTTTCTTACCGCCGCGGTTGGGCGCGGGATTGGCGGCAAAGGTATCGCCGGTGCCGGTCAGGATTATCACCCGGTTCTCGGGGTCGCGGCCAATCTCGCCGAACAGGAATGACAGTTCGTCATGGGGCTCCGCGCCCCAGATCAAGTCCTTGCCGTCGGTGTGCAGCGTGATTTGCAGGATGCCGTTGCGGCGCTCCAGTTTAATGTTTTTGTACTTGTTGGCGTAATCCTCGAATTTGATCGACATCGCTCCTGTCTCCTTGGGTCACAGGCTTTTGCCGATGGCAATTTCACCGGCGCGGACAGTATACTCTCGTATTTCGCGAATAAACGGTAGATCGCGCCGAGGCTATCAATTGGGGCGGGCATTCTCCGGTTCAAGCCTGCGCGAGTACTTGCGCAAGATTGGTAGCCTTCGCCTTGCGGAGCAGCTCCTCTTCATACTTATCGCTCAAGGGAGTTTTGATCTGGTTGCGCTTGGCATTAATCAGGTAGGTAATTCCGTCGCGCCCGCGCTTTACCGTATCCGCGTCATTAAGACTTGCCAGCGCAAGATTGGCGAGTTCTTCGGGAGTCAGGAGCGCGATGTTGGGCGGGAGCTTCGTGTACAGGACCGTCTCCACATCATGAAAATTCTTTAGCGACTCAATCCGCAACATCCTGCGGATGGTCGCGCGGGTAGGCGTCATTGGTTCCGACCCGGTCTATTTCTCTGCGGTAGAGGAGGTCCTGCGCCCTTTCGATCGCCACTTCCGGCTTGAGAACGATTATGGCCGCCGGCACTTTGCTGCCGTTTTTTCTACACGAATCAACGTCGGCGCGTCCGCCCGCGAGCGGCTCTTTCGCGCAAACTCGACATTAAAGGGAGTCTCGACTCCCGTTATGCGACCGGCTGTGAGTGCTTTGATTTCATCGCCAGGATCATCGATCAACGATCCGTAAGCGAGTATTCCAAGCTTTGCGGCGGGCGCGGATCTGGATGCCGCCTGCTGTGGCAGGCAGATGAACTGCTGTGGCGGAAGAGAGTGACACCGGCGCGCGACGCTTGCTTTTGCGCTGCCTGTCCCCGGGCTTCCAGCGGCAGGTTGCAAGGTCCCAGCCAGGAGCGCGGCGCTTCTTGCCGGCCCGGACCATACCCGCGTAAGGAAGAGCGTGAAGGGATCTTCGGCGATCTCGTGAAAGGCAACCAGCAGCGTTTTAAGGTCAGGGTCCTGCTTTATTTCCGAAGCGATTTTCAGGGAAGGCCCCGCATGCGAGTTCACGATAGCGCAGATGTGCCGGATCCGCGCTGGTGTCATAATAAGCATCGAACCAATGCTTGATCTCCACCGCTCCGCGCAAACCGAACTGCCGGATTTTATTCATGCCGTCCTCAAGATACATCCAGGCCAGCGCCTGATTCATACAATCGGTCACAAAAATGAAATTGAGGTTTGACCGCATGACCAACTGAACCGGATCGCAATAGGCAATCTGAGAGATCGTCGTTATATCCTCGTTGGAAAGCCTTTCAACGATCGCCTTGTTTATCCCCTGCAGCTTGATGATATCGTCGCTCGCTTCCTCGGCCGTCGCCTCAAGACCGAGACTTTTGTTGGCCAGCTTTCCTAACATCGAAGTAACGGTCGTGAGGGGAAAGGCCCCCAGCGCGAAGGCAATAAACGGGCCCGCCGTGGGGGCGGCGATTGCAGCGAAGGCGTACCCCATCGGAACGGCGATGACCAGGCGCAGTACTCCCCATTGAACGTCAGAAGGGGAAAAGTCCAGGCGGCGCGCCCGGGATATGAGATCGTTGACGACCCACATGTACGCGCCGGCTATCGCGGCGATCGCGATGGGAGGAATGTCGAAAAATGTATTTGGCGAATATGCCAGGATATGCAGTACCGTCAATACTACAAATGTCACTTCTATCGAAGTAACCACAAACAGCAGAATTCCGGGAATCCAAAAGAAGCGGCGTCCGTACCACTGCGAATATAGTGTCTCAAACTTGACGGCGGCGGTTTCCAGGTGGGAGCCTCTTCGGCCGGACTGAACATTTTGAAGTAAGCAAGCCGGGCATCTCTTATCGAAGCCATCCATGATATCCTTGCGCTTCGCTTTCCAACCGACGATGACGTAGGCGAAGAACGGCGCCATCATGGTGGCCAGGCCGACAACGATTAGCAGGCAGCGAATCAGTATTGACATGGTTTCTCTCCAACTGATGCCAAGTGCCCATTAAATAGAGCAACATAATGTATGGTTGGATAAGAAATGCAAGGGTTTTGCAGCGAATGCACATCAGGCCAATCTTTCAAGAACCCGACGAACACTTCGCTGGGTTATACGGGGAGGATCTGGTTCTGCGATCGAGCGGCGTGTGCGGCCGGTAATTGGTATAACGTCGCGGGCGCGCCCTGGAACAACGGATCGGAGCGGCGAATGTTCCGCCCTGATAGCGGTCCTGAGATCGAATGTCTCCGGCCTTACCTGAGCACGGAAGGAGGAGCCGGCGGCGCCTTTTCAATTACTTCCCGTCGGGAAGCTCAAACCTCGGGATACCAGGCACGGGTTTTCGTACAACCCTCACCGTGCGCGCGACGTCTGTCAGAAATACACCGCTTGAGGCTGCTGGGCGGAAGACAGCGCTTAATGGTTTTTATGATAATCGACTCCCGAAACCTGGCTCTTTGTGGCGGCCTGCCGTCCGACGACTCGCGAGTCCCTGTCCATCAGGCCGGAGAATCAACTGTCCGGAATCAACTGGCATTCGACTGGCGACACCGACTTGATACCGTCGCTGGTCTTTTCGAATGCCATCTGGCCATTTGGCGCATTTACGAGATAACGCTCGCCGTCGCGGCTGTAGGTGACCGAACCAGTCTGCTTGCCAAGAGCATTCACTGTCATGGTGTTCTCGGTGAACTCGACGCCGTCGAACATTGCACACGCTGCCTGTGCTGGCGGCGCCACTTTCCACTTGCCGATAAGAGGATTGGCTTTCGTACATCCGGCGGCAACGCAGATCAGGACCGCCATCAGTGATATCCGTGGATACATAATATGCCTTACTCCCGGTTCATGGCCTTTCCGTTCGCCCAGAGGACTGTGGCGGCCGAGTCGACGATACTGGAATACGTACGCGGAAGGAAGCGCGAGTTGGTCGTTGCTCGGGACTTTTGGTTCACTGCAGGGCGGAAGACAGCGCTTAATGGTTTTTATGATAATCGACTCCCGACCACTGCTCGCAAACGGGACATTCGCGGTCATGCGGCGATGTGCCGCTTTCAGCCGCTATCCGATCCTCCTCGGATTGGTATTGCGGCGTGTCCACACGCCCGGTGCGGGTGTCGTCTCCGGCAAAGGCCTCCGATTTCCACGTTTCGTCCTCGGACCATACGAACGGCAGCATCTTGATCGAGCCGGGAACGGTCAGCGATTCGAAGCCTTCCAGCGCCTCGCGCAGTATCCGGCGCTGCAGCGCGGACTGATGCGGCTTGCCGGTGGTGTGGCCCAGCGGATAGTCGAGAAACGCGGCGCGCGGCGGATTCACCGACCGCGTAATGTCCAGCGCGCTGGTCATGCATAGGGTCGGGATGCCGGCGGCCTCGACCTGGCGTGCGATCAGTCCGACGGACTGATGACAGACCGGTCAAACCGGGACCAATAGCGCCAAATCGGCCTTTTCCGCCAACAATCTTTCGGTGATTCGCGGCGCCAGTTCGTTGCTTACCCTGCGCGCCGAGTAGATGCCGCCCATGAAAGTATAGGCGTGAGCGGCCAGTTCGCCGATAAATCCTCTCGCACCAGAGCGCGCAAGGTGTCGATGGGAAAGACGACGTTGGGATCCGAGCGCGCGTCGGTTTTGTCGTAGGCAAAATGCGTGATGCGCAGGTCATGCGTCCGGACGGTGGCGGGGATCGCGCGAAAACTGATGTCGTCCTTGTGATGGAACGCGACCTGGCCGGTAACGTAGATGCCGCCCGAGGCGATCAGCGCCAGCCGCGAGCGCGCCAGCGGCTTGCGCAGTTGTTGCCACGGCGGCGGGTCAGGGTTCGAGACCCATTCGTAGGGTTTGTACCCAAGCTTTGAGTACTGCTGCCGGATGCGCGGGATGTATTGTACCGGTTCCATGCTGTCATGCTCGAGCCCTCGGTGATGACTGAGTCTGCTCTCAGCATCATCCTGATTTTATTCCAGCTGATTTATGCCAGATTTGTCACATCGTTTGAAGAGTCCCAAAGAGTCACGATCGTTTCGGAAAAGCCACGGATTCACCCAAGCGTCGGAATTTTAATGCCCGGCGGCAAAGGAAGACGCCAAGGCGCGCCCTCTTCCGGCGCTCCGCGCCGACCCTGTCCCTTCGGGTCGAGGTCATCGTAGATTGCGCGCTCGACCGGGTATATCGCCTTGATGGCCCGGAGAATTGTAGTTAATATCACTAACCAAGAGAGAAAGTCGATGGAAGAAGCAGTCTCAGCAGCGGACGCGAACCGGAAATTTTCGCAGCTCCTTCGATCAGTCAGAGAAGGCCGAACTTATATCGTAACGGTTCACGGCAAGCCGGTGGCGAGAATCGTACCAATCAAGAAAGATGATAAGGTCACGTCCGCAGCGCGGGCAGTCCTTTTTGCACGCCTGCGCTCGCAACCGATCCTTAATGTAGGTCCCTGGACTCGCGACGAATTGTACGACGACGAAAAATGAGGGTAGCGCTGGATACTAATATCTTGGCCTATGCCGAAGGGGTCAACGGCGCCAAAATGAGGGCTACCGCTCTCGACCTGATACAGAAGCTCTCGCCAGACCTTACCATTCTGCCGGTGCAGACACTCGGGGAGCTATTCAATGTGTTGGTACGAAAGGCCGGGCAAACGCGCGCGCACGCCCGCGACGTAATCATGAGTTAGCGGGACGCCTTTTCCCTGGTGGACACTTCCGCAACAGTGATGCTGTCTGCGGCAGAGCTGGCGACCGCCCATCACGTTAGTATCTGGGACGCGGTGATCGTGGCCTCGGCCGCCGAAGCGCGCTGTCGGCTCCTGCTCTCAGAAGATCTGCAGGACGGTTTCACTTGGGGCGGCCTGACTGTCGCTAACCCTTTTTTATCCTCAAGACATCCGTTGCTCGATGCGCTGTTAGAGAATGGCCATCTCGTTTAAAATAAAAGATGGCCGACCTCTAAAGCCTTACTTCTGACCTCATCCATCAAACAACCACGATTTTTCCTATTGCGCCGTCAGGCCGCCGTCGACTGCCATTGCCTGGCCGGTCACGAAGGAGGCCGCGTCCGAACATAGCCACGCCGCCGCTTCGGCGATTTCTTCGGGGCGGCACTGGCGGCCCAGCGGCATCGATCCGGTCGCCTGCGCCATCCGCGGATGTTTCGCCACGATTCCCTGGGTCATCGGCGTATCGACGATTCCGGGACAGACCGCGTTAACCCTGATTCCGGCCTTGGCGTATTCCAGCGCGGCGGTCCGGGTCAGGCCGACCACGCCATGCTTGGCGGCGGCGTATGCGGGCATCCCGTGCGATCCCACCAGACCGGCCGCCGACGCGGTGTTGACGATCGCGCCGCCGCCCTTTTGCCGCAGCATCTGGAGAATCTCATACTTCATGCACAGCCACGGCCCCTTCAGATCGATCTGAATGATGCGATCGAAGTTCTCCTCGGTCTCTTCCGCCGTGCGCGCGAGCTGGCCGATGATGCCGGCGTTGTTGAACGCGCAGTCCAGCCGGCCATAGGCCTTAACCGCCGCGGCCACCAACGCCTCGGCATCAGCCGCCTTGGCGATATCGCAGCGGACGAAGATGGCCTCGCCTCCGGCTTCCTTGACCTGACGCACCGTCGCCTCGCCCTGTTCCACGGTCACGTCCGCGGCCACCAGCTTGGCGCCTTCGCGCGCGAAGATCAGCGCCGCTGCCTGGCCGATTCCCGAGGCTACGCCGGTTACTATCGCGACTTTGCCGTTCAATCTTCCCGCCATGAAAAGCTCCTCATTCCAATGCTTGTCTGTTTTAGAGAAATATTTGGCTCAGGCGGCAGCGCGCTGCGACAGCACCTGGCGCAGGAACTGGCCGGTGTAGGAATCGGGCGCCGCGGCGATTTCTTCCGGAGTGCCCACCGCCACCAACTCGCCGCCGCGGTCCCCGCCTTCGGGCCCCAGGTCAATGATGTAATCCGCCGTCTTAATCACTTCGAGACTGTGCTCGATGATTATCACCGTGTTGCCGTTGTCGGCCAGCCGCCCCAGGACTTCCAGCAACCGCTTGATATCTTCGAAATGCAGCCCGGTGGTTGGCTCGTCCAGGATGTACATCGTGCGGCCGGTGGCGCGCCGCGCCAACTCCTTGGTCAGCTTGATACGCTGAGCTTCGCCGCCCGAAAGCGTGGTCGCCGCCTGGCCCAGGTGGATGTAGTCCAGGCCCACGTCGCGCAAGGTTTCCAGCTTCACGCGGATTGGCGGCACGCTGGACAAAAAGCCCATCGCGTCCGCCACTGTCAGGTCGAGCACCTCGGCGATGCTCTTGCCCTTGTACTGGATCTCCAGGGTGTCGCGATTGTAGCGCTTGCCGCCGCAAACCTCGCAGGTCACGTACACGTCGGGCAGGAAATGCATCTCGATCGTGATGATGCCGTCGCCCTGGCAGGCTTCGCATCGCCCACCCTTGACGTTGAAGGAAAAGCGGCCGGGACCGTAGCCGCGCATCCGCGCTTCGGGCAGTTGCGCGAAGAGGTCGCGGATATGGGTGAACAATCCCGTATAGGTGGCCGGATTGGACCGCGGAGTGCGTCCAATCGGGCTCTGATCGACGTGAATAACGCGATCCAGATGCGCAATTCCGTCGATCGACTTATAGGCGCCGGAGCGCTCGTGGCTGCGATTGAGCCGCTGCGCCAGCGCCCGGTAAAGGGTGTCCAGCACCAGGGTGGACTTGCCCGATCCCGACACTCCCGTGACACAGGTAATCACACCCAGAGGAATGGAGACGTTGAGGTTGCGCAGGTTATTCTCGCTCGCGCCCTTGATCGTCAGCCAGCGGCCCGACAGCGGGCGGCGGCGCGCCGGGACCGCGATTTCGCGCTCGCCCGCCAGGTACTTGCCGGTCA
Organism: uncultured Pseudomonadota bacterium; assembly: GCA_963805995.1. Lineage (GTDB taxonomy): Bacteria > Desulfobacterota > Binatia > Binatales > Binataceae > JAJPJA01. The sequence continues at coordinate 24,199 of CAWDWL010000002.1, forward strand.
GCGAATTGGGATTGCGCATCACTTCGCGCGGCGTGCCCTGCGCCACCACGTAGCCGCCGTGAACGCCCGCTCCAGGACCCATGTCGATCAGGTAATCGGCTTCGATCATGGTGTCGCGATCATGCTCGACGACCAGGACGGTGTTGCCCAGGTCGCGCAACCGCTTGAGCGTCTCGAGCAGACGCTGATTGTCGCGCTGATGCAGTCCGATCGAGGGTTCGTCCAAAATGTAGAGCACGCCGACCAGGCTGGAGCCGATCTGGGTGGCCAGGCGGATGCGCTGGCCTTCGCCGCCCGAGAGCGTTGCCGACGCACGATCGAGGGCCAGATAGTCCAGGCCGACGTTGGCCATGAAGCTCAGCCGCTCGCGGATCTCCTTGAGAATCAGCCGCGCGATCTCCGCCTCCTGGCGGCTGAGCGCGGGCGCGGCGAAGAACTCCAGCGCCTCCTTGACCGACATCGCGGTAACTTCGGCGATCGATTTGCCGTTGAAACGGACGAACAGGCTTTCTTTCTTGAGCCGGGTGCCGCCGCAGGTCGGGCACGGCCGCAGATTCATGTACCCCTCCAGCATTTCGCGCACGCTTTGCGATTCGGTCTCGCGATAGCGCTGGTCCAGCCACTCCAGCACACCCTCGAACGGACGCGCATAGCCATGGCGCCGCTCGCCGCGATAAGAGAACTCGATCTCTTCGGTGCCTGAGCCGTTGAGGATCGCCTTGCGCACCTTCGCCGGGATGCTCTTCCATGACTGATCGAGACTGAGACCATAGTGCTTGGCCAGCGCCTCCAGCACCGGCTGCATGTAACTTTGCGCCGCCCATGGAGCGATGGCGCCGTCGGCCAACGACAGGTCCTCGTTCTGCACCACCAACTCGGGGTCGAAGTACATCGTCGAGCCGACTCCGGAGCAGGTCGGGCAGGCGCCGTGCGGGCTGTTGAAGGAAAACATCCGCGGCGCGATCTCGGGATACGAGATGCCGCATTCCACGCAGGCGAAGCGCTGGCTGAAGTAGATACCCTCGTGGTCGCCGTCGACGCGCTCGATCTTGAGCAGGTCCTGCCCGTACTTGAAGGCAACTTCGAGCGAATCGGCCAGGCGCTTTTCGATACCGCGGTGGATCGCCAGGCGGTCCACCACCACTTCGATCGTATGGCGGTGGGTCTTGTTAAGCTCGAAATCCTCGGCCAGTTCGCGCATCTTGCCGTCGACCTTGACCCGCACGAACCCGGCGCGGCGCAACTCGCGCAGCTCCTTGCGGTACTCGCCCTTGCGGTCGCGCACGATCGGCGCGAGCACGTGCAGGCGCGTCCCCTCGGGCCAACTCATGATCTGATCGACGATCTGCTGCACGCTTTGAGTGGCGATTTCGCGCCCGCAGTTGTAGCAGAACGGATGACCTGCGCGGGCAAACAGCAGGCGCAGGTAATCGTAGATCTCGGTGATCGTGCCGACCGTGGAGCGGGGATTGCGCGAGGTGGTCTTCTGTTCGATCGAAATCGCGGGAGACAGGCCTTCGATCGAATCGACCTCCGGCTTCTCCATCTGCTCCAGGAACTGGCGCGCATACGCGGACAACGACTCCACGTAGCGCCGCTGGCCTTCGGCATAGATGGTGTCGAAGGCCAGCGAGGACTTCCCCGACCCGGAGATGCCGGTGATTACGACCAGGCGGTCGCGCGGGATCTCGAGGTCGAGATTCTTGAGGTTGTGCTCGCGCGCGCCCTTGATTGTTATGCGATCAGCCATTGCGGTCTTCCTAGCGGCAATTGATCATTGTACGCAACCTTTCGCGCTTCACGAAAGGCCGCCAGGCAGCGCTTTTCGACAGATGGCCGCGGACGCCCGCCGGCCCTCCATCGAAGGGCAGGAAATGGGCCCCATTGCGCGATCGCTGTTGGAAGCCGGGAGTGAGATTACTGCTGGGATTGGCCGTAGGATTGCGCGGCGGGCGCGGGCAGGACCTCGAGTTCGACGCTCATCGTGTTATGGCTGGCGTCGGAGCGATAAACGCCCCGAATCGGCGAGGCGTCGGCGTAGTCGCGTCCGATCGCGATCCGGATGTGGCGGATGTCGGTGCGGCATCGATGGGTCGGGTCGAAACCCGTCCATCCCATGCCGGGAAGCAGCGCCTCGACCCAGGCGTGGCTGGCCTGCTCCCCCAGCGCCGGGTCGGCTCCCGGCGGCGGCGCCATGTAGCCCGACACGTAGCGCGCGGGAACCCCGGCCAGACGCAACACCCCGAGCGCAAGATGGGCGAAATCCTGACACACGCCACCGCCGGCGTTGAGGATCTCGTCGAGATTGGAATGCACGTGGGTGGTGCCGGTGTCATAGCCGAACTGATCGCGGATAAAACAGATCACCCGCATCACGTACTCCCCCACGTCCTCGGTGCGGCGCGGCCGCGCCATCCAGAAAAACTTGCGCAAGCGCTCGCTGAAAGGCACGTAGCGGCTGACCACCAGAAACTCGCAATTCTCCCGGGTCCGAGCCTCATCGTCGGCAAGATAGCGGTCGAAGGCAACCTCGACCGGCCGCCCGCCGAAATCGGGACTGCGTTCCACCAAGGCGGTGGTCGCGATCTCCAGGCTGTCGTGGGGCGGATAAATTGATAGGGAATAAACGCGATTGCCAAAATAGTCGCGGAATTCAAAAATTGAAGCGCGCGGCTTCACCCCCAGGTCGAAGGCCAGCACCCGCTGGCCCAGATCGTCGATCGGACGCAGCCGGATTTCGTTGTGCGATTCGTAGGCGGGCGCTTCGTAAACAAACCGTGTCGAGTGCCGGATCCGAAAAACCATCGGCTCACTCAAAACGCAGATACTGGTCGAAGATCATGCTCCCGATGGCCGCGCAATGATCCTGCACTTCCATGAGGAATTCATGCAATCCGCTCCCGATAACCTGGGCCACAGTGCTCTGGCGCAAAACCGTGGCGAGTTCGTGGCAAGGCGAGGACTGGGGGGCGGATTCGCGCGCCCGCGATGCCGATTCCTCGATCCGCGCCAGCGCCACCTCCATCCGATCGAGAGAAAATCGCGCCGAGCGCGGAAATCCTGGATCGAAAAGCAGAAACTCCACAACCTGATCCACCGCAATCTGGTTGCCGTATACCCGCCGATACGCCTCCAAAGCGGACGCGCTGCGCAATACCGCCGCCCACTGCATCCGATCGATCGGTCCCCCTACGTCCTCCATTCGCGGGAGCAGGTAGTGATACTTCGAGTCGAGCAGGCGTGACACGTTTTCCACCCGCTCCAGCATCGTCCCGACGGTGAGAAAGTCAAACTCGATATCTCGCGGCAGGGTCCCATGGCTGATCCCGGCCAGGCGATGGAACCGGTTGCGAAGGTCGGCGAAGAAGTCATAAACGCCGAGACTTTCGAAGACCGCCGGCGACCATCCCTGCGCGTCGAGATAAAGCGTGTTGATTTCGAGCCAGAGCTCGGAGGAGATCAGATGGCGCAGGCTGCGCGCGTTGTCCCGGGCCAGAACGATGCAACTCAGGATCGAAGACGGGTTGCGCTCGTCGAAGGTGAAGAAATCCAGCACCTCCGCTTCACTGGGCGTATCGTAATACTGTGCGAAGAGCTCGCCGTCGCCGGTAATCGCCAGCAGCGCCGCCCACGGATGCTTATCGTGGGTTGGACTCTCCACCAGCAGATGGTAGTTGACGTCGGCCAGGCGCGCGCGCCACTCGGCACGTTCCTGATAGCGCGCCATCCAGAATAGATGATCCGCGATTCGGCGCAGCATCAGAACGCCGCTACCCAGGTGTCCTTGCTGCCACCGCCCTGTGAGGAATTGACGATTAGCGAACCCTCGCGCAGGGCCACCCGGGTAAGCCCCCCCGGCAGGACGCGGGGACGGGCCCCCAGTAGAACAAATGGACGGAAATCGATGTGGCGCGGCGCGATCTCCGCGGATCCGTCCGGACGCCGCCCAATAATCGTCGGATGAACCGATAGTTGAATCACCGGCTGAGCGATAAACGCCGCCGGGTCGCCCTCAATCCGCTCGCGGCACTCGGCCAGTTCGCGGTCGCTGGCCTGGGGCCCAATCACCACTCCATAGCCGCCCGAGGCGCCGGTCGGCTTGACCACAAATTGATCGAGGTCGCGCAGCACCATCGCCCGTACCTCAGGGTCGCGCAGCAGGTGGGTATGGACGATGGGCAGGATTGGATCTTCGCCCAGGTAGTAGCGAATCATCGCCGGCGTGTAGGCGTAAACTGCCTTATCGTCAGCCACGCCGGTGCCGATCGCGTTAGCCATGGCAGCGCCGCCGGCCTTCAACACCGCCGTCAACCCCGGCACCCCGAGCATCGAATCGGGACGAAAAACCACCGGGTCAAGGAAGTCGTCGTCGATTCGGCGGTAAAGCACGTCGACCTGCTTCAGCCCGCCAATCGTCTTCATGTAAAGTTTGTGGTCAACGCAGACCAGGTCGCGTCCTTCCACCAGTTCGATGCCCATTTGCTGGGACAGGAAGACGTGCTCGAAAAAGGCGGAGTTATAAGCGCCGGGCGTCAGCAGAGCGACGGTGGGACGCGACACGCCCGAGGGTGCCAGCTCGCAAAGGCTGGTCAGCAGGTCGGCCGGATAATGCTCGACGCTGCGCACTCCCATCCCGCGGATCAATTCCGGAACCAGCCGCGTCATCACCAGCCGGTTCTTGATCACATAAGAGACTCCCGACGGAGTTCGGGCGTTGTCCTCCAGCACATAGAAGCGCCCGTCTTCTCCCCGCACCAGGTCAATGCCGGCAACCGTGATGTAAACGCCGTGGGGCGGCTTGATGCCTACCGCGGCATGCCGGAACTGTGACGACGTTTTGATCAGGTCCATCGGAACGACGCCGTCATTGAGGATACACCCCTCAGAGTAAACGTCAGCAACGAACGCATTCAGGGCGCGCACGCGCTGGATCAGGCCGGCTTCCAGATGCGCCCAGGTCTGCGCGTCAATCACCCTGGGAACCGGGTCGAAGGGGAAGATCCGCTCGGCACCGGCACTATCGCCATAGACGTTAAAGGTCACCCCCTCGTTAAGGAACATGCGGTCGGCGCGGGCGCGCATCTGGTCGAATTTATCGGCATGAGTCATCAGGAATTCGGTCAGGACGCGCGAATAGCCCGCCTGTGGATGGCCGTGACGGTCGAACATCTCGTCATAGGCTGTGCTATGCGCTTTGTACGATGCCCAAAAAGGCATCATGTTGCCCAGCCCAACGGCATCACGTTCAACGATGGCAGTGTCGATTTCCACGATTTTGCGCTCTCCCAAGGCCCTTCACCGACGTCCCTTGATTGCGTAGGCAAGGAATGTGCCTAATCCGCGAGCACCGATGCAACGTCGGATGTATCGTTCGGATACAAATCTGCGGGGCGAGTTCCCCGAAGCTCCCTGACGCAATCCTGGTGCGGGCGATCCGCCACCGCTATCGTTTTACGCCGGTGCGATCAGCCACACGTGTCAAGAAAGCTCCGATTGACGCTGCCGTTGCGATCAAAGTCCAGGACTGAGTCCGGACCAGCCGCGGATATTCCCGGTGTTGAACCAGCCGCCCACATCGATGTCCGGCTACCGGTGCGGGATGGTGGGTCTGCGGACCCGGACCTTCGCCTGTGACCACCCGAGTCCGAGCTGCAGCGCACATTTAATCCGGGCTGAACGGAAGACGGGAGCTGGCTGGGTTAAGCTTCGCTAACTCATAGAAGGGTAAGGTTAACTGAAGATTAATATAACTGATAAGAACTACCTCTGACCGGGAATAGCGATGGCATAACAAACATGAATCTTTCGATCTGCGCTTGACGGACATAGCCGTTACTTGCTACTGAGCGTTTAAGAAAGAAATCAGTTTGCGTCGGTTTTGCGACGTCATAATACGCTATTGACAATGATAAGGCGTTTCCCGGTAAGGGGCGGAACGATTCCAGGTGGCGGCGTCCAGCAAGACTGTACTTTTTGGTATGATCACGGCCATGTTGTTTGGTTGACGACTTTTAGGTGCTCCAGCCGGTACGTCCGTGCCTGTTTCTATCAAGAGGCCCAGCGTCCGTGATCTCGCGGCCGGGATCTGCCCAAAAAGTCCTCTAACCGCTTGAAGTAGCTTGGTGAAGTTTTCGACATGATTCCAGCCCGATCTTCGCTCCACGATTCGAGCCCCGGCCTCACACCCGCTACCCGCGATCGCACCCAAGAAGCCCGGTCGGTGATGCGGGCCGCTCCCCCAAGGCACCATCGCGTAAGTGGCGCGAGGAGCCAGTCGTGAAGCGCTACGCGGTCGCGATGGTTGCGGCGTGTCCTTTTCCGGCCAACTATGGCACTCCCGGAGCGATTCGGGAGGTCTCGCAGGCGCTGGCTTCAATGGGTCACGAAATTCACGTCGTGACCTATCCTTTTGGCGAAAATTTGCCGATCGAGGGAGCCAGGGTTTGGCGGCCCTGGTACTGGCGCAAGCCTAACAGTTTCCATGCTGGGCCCTCGATGGAGAAACTGCTGCTGGATTTGCTGGTCCTGATCAAGCTATGCCGCGTAATCCGCCGCGAGCGCATCGCGATCATTCATGCGCACAACTACGAGAGCGCGCTGATCGCTTTTGCGGCCAAACTGCTGACCGGCCGGCCGCTGGTCTATAACGCAGTCAACCTGATGCGCGACGAACTCCACACCTATCCCGTGCTCCCCGCCGGTCCCGCGCGCCTGTTGGCACGTTTTCTTGATTGGTTCGTGACCAAGTTCCCCGACCACTTCATCTGCGTGACCAAGGAATTATGCGACCATCTGATTCGCGCCGGCATTCCGGTAAGCCGCATCGCTTATGTTCCATGCGCAATCCACACGGAGATGTTCGACAACGCCAACCCGCAACCGTTGCGCGAATACTACGGTATCGGCGAACGGCCCGTGATCATGTACACGGGAATTAACAGTCCGTTTCAGCGTACCGACTATCTGTTGCGGGCCTTTGCGCTGGCCCTGGTCGAGCAACCCACGGCCGTGCTGATGATGGTCAGTCCCTTGCGCAAGGACCTCGACATACCCGCCAATCGAGACCTGGCCGCGTCATTGGGAATCAGCGAAAACGTTATCTGGGTCGAGGATCAGAAACTCAGCGAACTGCCCGATTACCTCGCGATGGCGGCGGTGGCGGTGCTGCCACGCCCTGACGTTCCCGGTCATCCAATCAAACTGCTCAACTACATGGCCGCGGGCCGCCCGATCGTGTGTTTCGCCGGGGCCGCCAAAGGCGTGCGCCATCTGCACGACTCCTTTCTGGTGCCCGATCACGATTGGCGGCAATTCGGACGCGCAATGGTGACCTTGCTGCGCGACCGCCAACTCGCCGATCGTCTTGGAGCCGAAGCGAAACGGACTTTGGCAAGAGATTTTGACCTGATCCAATTGTGCCGTAATATCGAGGTCGTGTACGAATCGTTGGCCGGTGACCTTTCGGAAACCCTGTCCGTACAGCCCGCGCGCGGCGAAGCGGAGACTTCGGGGCCATAATCGCCATCGTGGGTTTGGATGGCGGACGGCGGCAGGCCGGCGCCCGCTCCTCAGCCCGGTCCGGATTGGAGAGGTAAAATTTCTGCTTGACCCGGTCCCGCCGCGGCCGCGGCATAGCGACGCCCCTTTACCATTCGTTTCTCGCGCAGGCTGTTGGTCAGGACGCCGCCTGACGCTGCGCCATCTGACGTGAGCCGGTTGCATTTGGGCGCAACGCCACCAACAATGACGCCGGAAAAGAATGAGCGAACAAACCAAGCCAAGCCGAGGAGGCTTCATCGCCGGTCTGCTCCTGGGAGTTCTGACGACGGCCGTTCTCGCCTACGCGTTATACTACGTCTCTCATACGGTCCAGAAGGATGCGCGTGTGGTCGGACTGCCAGTACCGGTGCAGGCGGTGCCGGCTGTCGTCAAGGTTTTGCATGAAGCCATTGGCGCAAGCGGCGTCATTCAGCCCAGCATGCCGGTGATTTTGACCGCCAAGGTGGTAAGCCGGGTGCTCAGGGTACCTTTCGATCTGGGCGCCGTGGTGAAGCCTGGCGATCTGCTGGTCGAATTGGACCCTCGGCTTTATCAGGCCAACCTGAACAGCGCCCGGATCGACTACGATCATGCGCAACGGCAGGTCCAGCGTCTGGAGGCGCTGATGAGAAAGAATTATGCGGCGGCGGCCGACCTGGAAAAGGCCCGCGCTGATCAAGCCATGGCGCACGACGCCGTGGTCCGCGCCGAAATCGATCTGGCCAATACCAGGGTTGCCAGCCCGGTCCCGGCCGTGGTGCTCGAACGCGCGGTCAACCCCGGGGAGATCACCCGCCTGGATCAGGACTTGATTGAATTGGGAGTGCTCAATCCGGTGATGATGGTCGCCCAGGTGCCCGAAGACAAGATCGGCGCCGTCTACCTGGGCATGAAAGGCGTGGTCGCAACCGATGCCTTCCCGGGCATCGACTTTAGCGGAACCGTGGCGAAAATAGATTCCCGGGTGAACGACGCGACCCGCACTTTCGGGGTCTATATACAGCTGGCCAACCGCGACCTGCGGCTCAAGAAAGGTGTTACCGGCTACGCCCGGCTCGAGAGCACAAAAATGGCGCTGGCGATTCCCGCCACGGCGGTGATGAATCCGATTGGCGACCGCGCCAGCGTTTACGTGGTCGGCAATGACAAACGGGCGCATCTGCGCGCGATTCGGCCGGGAGCGGTGGTGGACGGCATGACCGAAGTGCTGGGTGGACTGGACGAACATGAACAGGTGGTGGCGGCGGGTCAATACGACTTGCGCGACAATGATCCGGTCAGCGTCAACCACTTTGCCCCCTGGAACAATTAGATGGCGCGGAGACACGCGATGAAGAAGCTGACCGTGGTGACCGCCGCTGTGGCGCTGGTCGGGCTGTGGATGCGCAGCGCCGCCGCCGCGCCGCTGACCTTGGGCGAGTGTATCATCGAGGCGCTGCGTTACAGCCCCGAACTGGCCGCGGTGCGGCATGATATCGCGGCGGCAAGCTACGAGGTGGCCAAGCAACGGGGCACCACGCTGCCCTACCTCAGCAGCCAGCTCAACGCGTATGAAATTAATGGGGCACCGGTCACCCCATTCTCGATTCTTAACTTCGCGACGCCCGAGAATCCGATCTCGGCTAAAGCCAACGCACATTGGGACCCGGCTGCCATGCAGGTCGTAAACGCGACCTATCCGCTGTACCTGTATGGGAGCATCATGGGGCTCAATAATCCGCCGGTCGTGGCGGCCGCCAAGGCCGAGCTTAACCAGCAGGAATTGACCGTCGTGCTCGCCGAACAAAAGGTAATCCTCGACGTGTTCAACGCTTTTTCGCAGGCGATCTGGTACCGCGACATGGAACACGCGGATGAATCGATCATCAAAATGTCACAACAGGCGCTGGACATCGACACCGACCAGGTGGCGCTGGGCTTGAAGATTCCCCAGGCAATCGAGTTGGCAAAATCGCAACTGGCCGCGGGGCAGCAGGCCGCCGCTTCCGCTCGCCACAACGCCGCGGATGCGACCTCCGAATTGGCGGCGATCATGGGCCGCGGAAGCGATACCGCGCTGGAACTGGATGACAGCAAGCGCCGGCTGCCGCCGTTGCAACCGCTCAATGAATTTCTCGCCCGCACGATGCCATCGCACCCGGCACTGAAGATCCAGCAGTCCAAGGTCGAAATCGCCCGACAACAATATCGCGTCGACCAGGCCGCGATTCTGCCCACCGTCAGCCTCAATACCACGTTTGCGGGCGGCGAGGATCTTGAGTACATCAACGGCAACCACAGCCATCGCAACCCCACCGCTTTTCTGGCCTATCTCGAAGTCGACGTGCCTTTGTTCGATTTCGGGCAGCGGCGCGCCGCAATACATGAATCCAGTGAGAAGATTTCATCGGCCACTGAACGTACGCGCCAGCTCGAACTGGACCTGCGCAAAGCCATTACCCAGAACTATGAGCAGATCCATGATCTCGAGGCGCAGTTGGCGCTCTTGCGCAAGGACTTCATCAATGCGGTCAATGACGTCAATCTGGCCCGGGCTCAACGCGCGCAAGGAATGATCGACGCGCTGAAGCTGACTGATTACGAGCTGAAGTTGCTCTACCTGCGGTCGTCGATGGACTACGACCAGTACCAGCAGCGACTGCTCTACGCGGAGCTTCAGAACCTGTCGGGCGGCGCATGGCGCTGGATCCAATGAAGGGCTCCCAACGCGTCATCAAGAATGTCCTGGCCGGCGGGCTCGGCACGGCCGCCGGAGGAGTTCTCCAGATGGCGGCCGTGGTCCTCATCGCGCGTCAAATCAGTATCGCGGATTTCGGAATCTATACCTTCATGGTCGCGCTGACATTTATACTGCAGCGCGCGGCCGATTTGGGCACGACCTACATTCTCACCCGGGAGGTGTCCGTCGCACCGCAGCGGACGATGGAGCTGCTCAGCGCAACGCTCTCGCTGGCCTGGATTGTTTGCGCCGCGGCCGCTGTGTTGATGACCGGAGTGGTCCTCCTGACCCGTATGGATCGGGTCGTGCTCCTGACCGCGCTAATGAGTCTGGCCGGACTGACTCAATTCCACTGCAACTGCTATATCGCGATCCTGGTCGCCCGCGAGGATAACGAAATCCAGGCATTGGGATTTGTCTTGCACAAGGTTTTTCTGTTGGTGACAATCTGGGTGGCGCTGGCTCTCCGTCCGGTGCTGGAAGCGGTGGTGGCAGCCTATCTGCTCAGTGCCGTCTTTCAATGGCTATTCTACCGCCATGCGGTGGTGGCTATCTGTGGAAGACCCCGCCTGAGCGTCGATACCCGGCTGTGGAAGTACCTGCTCGCCGACTCGCTTCCGCTTGGGGCCACCAACGTGGTGCGGCTGTTAGGCGAGCAGGTGGACATTTTGATGCTGGGTTTTTTGGCCGATCCGCGCGTGGTCGGCCTTTACGGCGCACCTTACAAACTGACTGTAGGCTTGCGGTTCATTCCCCAGGCGATGATGCAGGCGATTTTTCCCCTGTATTCACGGGCGGCCGGCCCCGATGGCTCGCGCGCTGAGTTCCATCAGATCTACGAGCGCGGGTTGCGCGCCATGACTTTGGTTGCGTTCCCGGCGGCGATGCTCTTTATCTGCGCGCCGGTTACTCTGACCAGAGGTTTGCTCGGGGCCCGCTATCTGGCTTCGGCGCCGGCGATGCGCCTGCTTGGAATCGCGGTCTGGCTGTTGTTCGTCGCCAGCCCGTTTCCTTTTGTGCTGACCGCGCTCAACCGCCAGCGCTCCCTGTTTATCACCTCCGCCGCGGGTTTGGTCTTGCGCGCCGCGCTAGTCGCCGCACTGACGCCCCGGCTGAGCTTCCTCGGACCCTGCTGGGCGCTGATCATAACCGAAACCGCGTTGGTCGCGATGTGGCTGGGCGAGCTCTGGAAATCGGGGTTCGGTCTGGACCTGGTGCAAATGCTGTGGCGGCCCGGTCTCGCCAGCCTCTTTATGGCCGCGGTCATCCACTTTTCCAACCCTCAATCACTGCCCGGATTGATTGTACCTACGTTGCTTGGCACGGCGGCATATCTGTTGCTGATTGCCCGGCTCGGCGCTATTTCCGATAGCGAACTGGCGATGGGTTGGGAAGGAATGCATTTCCTCCGGCCCATGGTCGAGCGATGGTCGCGGCAATTGCGGAGCGGATCATGAAGTATCTCCGATGCGCGCTGGCGTTGTTGTGCATCCCCGCGACCCTGGTTTTACACTGGGTTGCCTTCCCCCTGAGCAACAAATTGTCAGGAGTGTCATTTCCGATCGCCGGCTACGTCCGCGGGCACACGCCCCCAACTCTGGCATCCTATGGCGTGATCGCCGCCGCGATACTCTTGATTGCCGCGGTGATGCTCTTGATTGCCGGCGAGACCAACCGGCGTCAGCGCTGGACCTTCATTTACGCCGTGGGCGCCGCCCTTCTAATGCTAGTGGTTATCGCGCCTGTACAGGTGGCGCTGGGCAATGCGCCGCTCCTCAAGGATCTCGCCGAGGAGGCGAATTGGCTCAAGGCGGCTAACAATTTCACGCAAACCTACCTGCCTCTCAACCTGGGCAATGAGGCGACCAACTGGCCGTTTCTTTCCTTCAACACCGTGGCCGGCCGCCTGCTCAGCGGATGGTACTTCATGGGACTGGGCTGGTACGTAACGCTGACTGCCGCGGTCGTGCTGATGATTGGCGGCGCACGGAACATGAACCGGACGGCGCGGCGCCGCGCGGCGGGCGCGACCGCGGCCGCCGTGATCCTGATGGCGGCCGCCTTTCTGTTATCGCCTCTGGCCGGCCAGCGTACGCTGCTCGCCGCTATCCGTGCCGAGTCCAGCGGCGACATCGTCGCCGCCGCGCACCTGTACCACGCAGCTTTTCGACTCGATGGATGGAACGCGCTCGACATTGAACTGCGCGCGCGGGCGGGCGCGATCGATGCGGCTTTGGGCGCAACCGCGAGTTCCGATTACCAGGTATACCGCGCGGAATCTCTGCTGAACCGCAACCTGATACCCGCCGCAATCGCACAATACGACGCGCTGGCTGCGGCGAACGGTCCATTGCGCCGGGTTGCCCTGATGCGAGCGGTGTGGTTGCGCACCGTTTATGGATTGCAATTTTACCAGACCGGAGCGTTCGGCGCGGCGGTGCGGGCCTGGGAAAGCGCCTTGCAGCGCGACCCCTCGATGTGGCTGGCGGCGTTCTATCTTTCGCGAGGCTACTTCGCCGTCGGGCGTTACCGCGAGGCCGCGGATGTGGCGCAACGATGCATAACCCAGGTGGGCGATCCCGTATTCATCGCCAATCTTTACAGCGACGTTGGAGACGCACACACCAGCGATGCGCGGCTGCAGTCAGGTCATCTGGCCTACTTTCATTCTTACAAATCGGACTATGCGGACAATCGGCGGGGCCTGGCCGGAACTACCGGTCCGTAGCGTAATGACATGCCAAGTCCCGCGCTCTCATTCATCGTAGCGGTTCTCGCAGCTCGCGCCACAGGAGCATTTTCCAGGATCAATGGCGTTGCTTGATAAATTCCGCACCTATCTTGGCACACACGATGGACGCACGTCAGCCGCCATTGTCGCTTTGACCGGGGCCATGCTGGCGGTGTTCGTCGGTTTGACTTTCGTTGATTCCGCGGCCCCAACCTATCGGGTCGATTTCAAAGGCGCACGATGGATTCAGATGGCCGGCGCTACCAAATGGGACGCCGCCTATTTCCGCAAAAGTGTGTATATCAGCGGGACCGTCACGCGCGCCTGGATTGCGGTTTCAGTGACCGGCAATTACACCATCTTCGTCAATAATATCCTGATTGCCCAAGGCGAATTTCCCGGCGTGCGCCTCACCGGGATCATTGATCTCAAGAAAATACTCACTCCCGGAAAAAATGTAATCGCGGTCTATGTGGCGCCCGGCTCCTACCCGGGACCTCCACAACTCCTCGTCCACGGGAGCTATCAGGTCGCCAACTCGCCGCCGTGCGCGATCGACTCGGACCCCGGCTGGAAAGTGGCCGCGGTTCCCGATGGCATCGTGGGAAGCTATTCCTGGCGCTCTCCCGGGCTCGACGACCGGCTGTGGTCCAGCGCCATCGAGCCGCAAATCGCAGAGCGGTTTTCGACCGTCCAACCGGTTTCCGTCGAACCGCGCATTTTTGAGTTTCGTCCCGGCGCGAAGTGGATCACCGGACGCAGCGGCGACCTGCGGCAGCTATCGTTCCTATCGGAACTGGAAATTCCCCGCAGCCGCGCGCAAACCTGGATGCAGATCGCCGCCTCCGGCGCCTACGACGTGGTTATCAATGGCCGCCTCGCCGCCAGCCAGCCACTCGCTATACAAGCAACCGTGGGGACGCCGATGTTGTCGGCGGCGGCCGCGCCTCATCTCAATTCCAGCGCAATCGTGGCGCCGGCGGCAGTTGCCGCATCCGGCACTGCCTCGGGAGCAGCATCGGAGCGCGTGGAATATGGCGTCCAATCCGCAAATCAAACCGACGCCGCAATCTCGGCCAACGGCATTTCGCCCGGGTCCGGAACGCCGGCGGCGCTCAGTGATACGCTCAGACCAGGAATCGTACAGGAACCTCCTCTGCTTTCGCTCCAGGACGTGGCAAAGGCGTCGGCCGCGGCGTACGGCGGCAGCACCGGCGCCTTCAACGAGATCTACGACATCACGCCTGGAGCCGCGCCACCCTCGCCGCAACCCCAACCACCACCACTGTCCCTTGGCGTTACCGGCGGGGCGCCGGTGCTGGTGGCCTACGATGTCAGCCGATGGCTCAGCGGCGGCATCAATTCCATCGCGGTGAGGGTGCGCTCGGCCGACGGTCCCGCGCTCCTGCTGGTGGAAGGATTCACCGTATCCAGCGGACGGCTGATCTCATCCTTCCAAACCGACGGCCGCTGGAGAGTTTCTTCATACTCCGGGGCCGTCGGTGCGCTACCGGGTGCGCAGGACAGCGCCACTGTCGTCGCCTCGGAGGAAACCTCTCCATGGGGTCCGCTGCCGCAGACCGTGGCTTATCCGCAAGCGCTTGCAGGTCAGGATTATTACCGCGCCACGCAATGGATATCAGTGGTAATCGCGGTGACCGGCATTGTCGTCCTGTTATGGTTGGCCGGTCCGCTGGCCACCGGGAATGGACGCCGGGACCCTGACCGGCGATGGACTTGCGACGCGCTGTGGCACCTACCGGTGCTGACCGCTCTATTGATTCTTTGTTTGAGCTGTTTTGACATTCGCGTTGCGCCGCAATGGTGTTTCACGCCGGCGGTCATCTGGTTGGCTGCGGGCTTCGTGCTACTGGGCAAATTGGTGGTTCCAATTGCCTGCTCCGGCGTTCCCGCGGCGCCGCGTGCAAAAATCCGGACCACCGCGCCGCGATACCGGTACTTGCAAGCAGCGGTCTTGATCGCAATCGTGCTGACGGGCCTCGCGGTGCGTGCGTCCGGTCTGCTCGAGGTGTCCTTTTCCCACGACGAGGCGAAAATGGCCCAATGCTCCTGGGGAGTGCTGAAGGTTGGATACCCATATTTCCAACTCGGCAGCTTCAGGCGCTGGCTCACCACCTACGAGCTGATTCCTTATCCCCTTGCGCTGTCGTCACTGATTTTCGGACGCACGGTATTTGCGTACCGGCTTCCCGCACTGGTCTTCGGCGCCGCGGTAATCGCACTGATCGGATGGGTCGGCTATCGGATGATGGATTGGCGCGCCGGACTGCTCTCCGCGCTCATCTATGCGTTCCTTCCGATCCCGATCGGCTGGGCTCAGGACGGCTTCTATCCCTCGCAAGAGTCTTTTTTCTCGCTGTTGACCTTCTGGTGCTTCTTCGAGGCGCTACGTACCCGTCCGCTCAACCGCCGCTATGTTACCTGGACCTCGATCGCGTTCATGTTGACCTATCTTTCATGGGAAGGCTCCGGGTTTATTTTGCCGACCCTGTTTGTCGCGATCGTGGTCGTGAGGTGGGGGACATCTGATTGGATTAAGGATGGCCACCTGTGGTGGTGTTTTTTAATCGTATCCGCACTGGTAGTCATGCAACTGAGTATCCGGCAGATTCTGCTAGTTCCCGATTACCTGGGGATAGTCTATGACCTGAGCGAAATCACCACGCCGGGATTGGTATTTCTATCGCGCCTGATTTTCGTGCCATTCTATTACATCAAGGCCTTTTTCCTCGCCGAAAACCAGGTCCTGCTCTCGGCTCTCGCGGCGGTGGCGCTGGTATGTTTCCGCAAAGACAAAGCGCTACTTTATCTCTGCACAGTACTGTTCACATTGGAGTTCTTCTACACCTGTTTCCTTCCCAGGTACGCTCCCCGTTATGATTTCCAGGCCACCACGCTGCTGGTGCTTGCCGGGACTGGGTCGTTTATCAGGTTTTATGACACCGTGCGCGGCCTTGACCGGCGGGTTCCAGCCTGGATCGCCGGGCTTGCGAGACTGTCTCTCATTAGCCTGTTAGTAGCGTTCGTGCTGGCTGCGAATCCATTCGTCTTGAAGCTCTACCGGTTGTGCGCCGATCCTGACAATCCCGCTTATTTCGCCAGACCCGGCGTTCAATTCAAGCCGGATTACCGCGCCGTGCATACCTACGTTGCGCGAGAGTTGAATCCCGATGACGCGGTCGTCAGCCGGCAGGCGCACGTTTTCGCGTTTTACGCCAAGCGGCCGCCGGATTATTCACCGGATGCCGTGCTCAATGCCAGGATGTATTACGATGGCGGCTTGGGCACTCCGCATTACATTGACAAAAGCTGGGGCGTTCCATCATTGCGGAGTCTGAAGGAGATACAAGACATACGATCTAATCATGCGAAAGTCTGGCTAGTGGTGGCCAAGGGATGCAGACCTGATGCGCTCCTTCCTGACGCCCGTTCTCCGGACACGCCGGTTAGCTCGGGTTCCAGTCCGATGATGGACTTTGACAGCGAGGATCTTTCGTACCTTGAGACCGTTGGGAAGGTCGTTCGGGTGGCAAACTGCCAGGAAATTATTGTGCTGCCGGGAGTACCCGGGCCCAAGGGCTCTCGAGAAACTGCCAGTCGGACTCAGGCAAACCAATGACCCGCATTCCAATCCGCGTTAGGCGATTGCGTAGTGCATCAGTAACTGGGGCAACCGTGGATGATTTCGGCCGCCGGCCAGACCGCATGTTTTCGTCTGCCAGTCCGGATGAGCCGCCGTCGCCGTTGATCTCAATTATGCTGGCCGCGTTGATGGTTCTCGCGGCCGCAGCCGGCGCTAATTGCCAATCGATGAAGGGTATCTATGCCTTGGGCTCTGATACGCGGCGCCCGATCCCACGTGCGGTCCTCGAAAATCCAGATGTCGACGGAATCGCGCTACGCTACGCCTGGGACGAACTGGAACCGGCCGCGGGAGCATTGGACTGGACTCGGATCGATCGCGACGTTGCGCAAGCGCGGATCGCTCACAAAAAGGTTTCGCTCAGCGTCACCGCAGGGGTACGAACGCCGCACTGGGTTTATGCCAGCGGCGCAGCTTCGTTCAGCTTCACCTGGGACCGGGCCTGGGGCTACTCGCCCTGCTCCCGCCAATCGATACCCATCCCATGGGATTCGATCTACCTATTCAAATGGAAGGCTTTCGTGCGCGAGCTTGGACACCGTTACGCCGCGAACCCTACCGTAATTTGTATTAAAGTGACTGGCGTTAATGGTCCAACGCAGGAAACCCAGTTACCTCATTCCGGTGGCGCGCAAATGCCACATGGGCCGCTAAGTTGTCCGGGAACCAACCGCAATTCCGACTGGGTGGCCGCCGGCTATACCAGGACCCGGGTGGATGCCGCCTGGCTCGGTATCGCGGACACGTTTGCGCAATCGTTTCCGTCCCAACGACTGGCCTTGATGATCGGTCCCCGAGCCTTTCCACCGATCGACGATTCGGGACACATCATTTTGCATAAAGCCGCTGATATGAAGCTCACGCACGAGCTGATCGATCAGGGAATAACCAGATACGGAACGCGCTTTGTGATTCAGAACAATGGTCTTTCGGCGTTTCGATGCTGGTACGAGTTGTCCGCAATCGCACCGCGGGTGACGGTCGGATATCAGATGCTCTGGGAGGTTACCAAGGACCCCGGCTGCCGTATGAACGGCGGTCTGAGCCCGTGTAATGCAGCGCTGGTATTGCAAAACGCTTTCAACCGCGGAATTGGATGCGGCGCACAGTATTTCGAAGTTTACCTGCCTGATGTCCTGAATCCCGATCTGGCGGACGAGATCGCGCAAACCCATCATCGGCTTATTACGCAGCCATCGGTCCAGTGATTTTACAGTGCGATGGGCTATAGTGCGGAGTGGACGCGGCAAATCGCCTTGCGGACCGCGGACGCCATCCGGTAATAGGCCGACTCCAAAGGGCTCAAAGCCTTGGCTTCGCGAATCGCTTCAAGCTCTTTTCCAATCGCCTCACGGTGTTGCTCCACCGCGCTCTCGAACAAAGCAGTGGCATGGTTATAAAGCTTCATGTCGAAGTGGTAGCGCTGCGCTATGATCTCACGCACTTGCGGCGAGATACGGTCTTTTGCCGGACGGCCCCGGGTGACGTTGAAGTCGGCGTACTGGAGGACCTTCCAGCCCAGCGTCAGTTTCGTCAGCGCCAGGGTTTCGTCGAACCGCTCGGTTAATCCCACGATGCTGAAATGGTCCTTGAGATTCCTGCACGCGGTCTCCAGAGTTTTTTCGGTGCACTCGCCGGCCAGAAAGTCGTAGCCGGAATATTCGCCGGCAGTAAGCTTGGTCTGGACGTTGGTATGAGGCGTGGTGCTGACGTACTGGTCGATGGTCATGCTCTTCATCATCCGATGCTGCGGATGGACGCGGCGCGACAGTGCGTAATAATACTCGGAGACCGCGCGATCGACGGGATCGCGCAACACGGTAATATAAGTCGCCGGCTGCGGCAATCGTGCATGAAGTCCAAAGGGCATGTGGCCCTTGAACACGCGAATCCGCGCCAGCCGGCGTGCGGACCACCGCGTCATCCGGTAATATGACCAGCGGAAAAAGCTGGGATCCACGGAAAAAACGCGTAACGGAGGATATTCCCACTCGATGATCCGGTTGAGCGTGGTGCCACCGCATTTGGGAAGGTGCAGGAAAATGATAGTTTCCTCTTTGGAATTTTGTTCCATTCTGATGCCGGACAATCGTAAGTTGGAAGGCGATGCGGCGTGTCCCTGCTGACTTCAGTCCCTGGGAGGAAAATACTCCGCATCCGGTCTGAACGGCAAGCCGTGACTGAAAGGATCGCGCGGCAGCATACAGTCGCCCGGAAGAACACGATTGCTGATTTGTGGCCGTCCCGACGCGGGGTGCCGGCCGTTGGAATTGCGCTTGGGGACGCGCTGACGGTGGACCCGGCATGACGCGTGACGGACTCGCGCCTTATTGGCTGCCCGCCTTCATCGCGGTGGGACCGCCCCGGACCGGAACCACGTGGTTGCATGAAATCCTGACCGGCCATGTCAATCTGCCGCGCTATAACAAGGAGACCCGCTTTTTCGACGTCAACTATGAAAAAGGACTGGATTGGTACGCCGGCAATTTCGATCCCGCTCTCGCATCGCTGCCGGCCGGCGAAATTTGTCCAACCTACTTCTATTCGCAGCAGGCACGAAGCAGAATCGCTCAGGTTGCCCCTGGAGTCCGGATAATCTGCAGCTTGCGCGATCCGGTGGAAAGAATATTTTCGCTATACAAAACAAAGCGGGCACACGGCAGCGGCGCGCCAACCTTCGAAGCGGCGTTGGACACCGACCCCGAGCTGATGGAATCAAGCCGCTACGGTTTCCATCTGCTGCAATGGCGCTCCGCTTTCGGCGCCGACCGGGTGCTGACGCTGGTTTACGAGGATCTGGCGCGCGATCCGCAGTCGTATGTTGACGCGATTTGCGGCTTCATCGGTATCGCGCGTCTGGTTCTGAGCGATCGCCAAAACGTCCGCGTCAATTCGTCGGAAACCCTGACCAATCCGAGAAACCCCCGTTGGACCTACCTGGGTGCCGCGGCCGCCGAGTGGCTGAAGACCCGCGGATGGGGCAACTGGGTGGCCGCGGCCAAAAAATCCGCGGCGGGCAGACTGTTTGTCGGCGGCGGGAATAAGATCCCGCCGCTGGACGCCGAGACCGCCGCACGCCTGCGCCGGCTTTTCCGCCCCGAGGTGGAACAACTCGAGGAAATCCTGGATCGCGATCTTTCCCTCTGGAAATAGAGCGTTGCGAAAATCGGAGCGAACCGGGGACCTTCCTGCAAAAGAACCGGATTGCGGATTCCAAGTGCGCTCGAAAAGTTCGAGGTTCAGAGCGCATTTTTTCATCTGATGCCGCTTGGGTGAGCGCAAAGGAGGCATTTCCCGCGCCACCGCCACTCGATGGACATCTTCGGCGCTTATCAAAACTGAGAAAAATGAATTGCCGCGCCAGTAATCGTCGTGTTAATAGCTGCCAAGGTAATTATGCGTCTGAGTATTGTGACAATCGCTGTGGCCGTGATGGTCGGCGCCTGTTGTGCCGCGGTTGATTCGCCCGCGTGGGCCATACAGGCATCGATTGACGGGGTCTACGCGCTGGACGCCGTAGCGAACAATTCCATCAATGCTCAGGTTCTGACCAATCCCGATGTTGACGGCGTGGTTCTGCGCTTGGGCTGGAAAGCGATCGAACCGCACGACGGGGTCTTCAGCTGGGAGCAGTTGGACAGTCAAATTGTCCAGGCCGCGGCCCACGGCAAAAAGGTTTCGATCGGCGTCTTTGCGGGTTACGGCGCACCCTCGTGGCTTTATGTCGAAGGCTCTCAGCGATTCACCTTTGTATGGGACCAGCAGTGGGGACCGCCGCCGTGCAGCATCCAGACCATCCCGGTTCCGTGGGATCCGATCTTTCAGGCCAGGTGGACCGCCTTTATTCGAGCGTTCGGCCAACGCTACGATTCCAACCCCACGGTGACGCAGGTGAAGCTGACCGGGATCAATTACGAGACCGAGGAGCACTCGCTGCCGCACTCGGTCAAAGCATCGATCAATGGCGGCAAGTGCAAGAGCTACAACGACGTCGCAAATTGGCAATCAATTGGCTACACGCGGGTCAAGGTGATGGACGCATGGGGGCAGATCGCGAACGCGTATCACGATTTTTTCCCGCACAAGCCGTTCGCCGCGCAACTGGTGCCGGGAGGATTCCCGCCGATCGACAGCAACGGCGCAATCATCGCCAGGCAGTCGGTCGACTATCAGGTCACTACCGACATCCTCACTGAGGGTATGACCGAATATCGACTCCAATTCGTCGGCCAGAACAACGGCCTGTCGGCAACCTGGATTTGGTCGCAATTGGCAAACGACGCCACGCGGATCCAGACGGGCTATCAGACCGCCCATATCATGGGCGGCGATCTTCGGGCGGCGATTGATCTGGCGCTCAATTCCGACGCGAAGTTTCTGGAGATATACACTACCGACATCCTTAACCCCGACTTGCGGGACGCCTTGGCCTACGCTCACGAACATCTGCAATGAAGGAAAGCCCTCGGCGGTCAGGGTCGCCGCGATGGGCGGCGGGACACGGCGCGGGCGGCAAAGGCGATTGCGGCGCGCATACTCTGTTCGCGTGCCCGGCCCTGTCCGGCGATGTCATAGGCGGTGCCGTGATCGGGCGAGGTGCGAATGAACGGCAAGCCCAGGGTGACATTGACTGCATTGTCAAAGTCCAGGGTCTTGATCGGAATCAGCCCCTGGTCATGATACATCGCCACCGCGGCGTCGAAGGCGAACCTGCCGGCGGATCTGATGAAAGCCGTATCGGGCGGCACCGGACCAAAAGTGTCGATTCCCCGCTCGCGGGCCATCGCGATTGCGGGAGCGATAAGGTCGATTTCCTCGCGTCCAAACAGTCCGTTCTCACCCGCATGAGGATTGAATCCGAGCACCGCCAGGCGCGGAGCGGCGATGCCAGCGTCGGCGCGCAGATGGCCGGCGAGTAGTTCGATGGTGTCGAGGATTTTGCCGGTGCTGAGCGCGCGCGAGACCTGGGCCAAGCCCATATGGACCGTGACCAGCGCGAGTCTCAAGCGGCGGCTGGCGAACATCATGCGCCAGCGCCGGACGCCGGCGAGATCGGCCAGCAGTTCGGAATGACCGGGAAATTGATGTCCGGCGCGATTGAGCCATTCCTTGCTGATTGGCGCGGTGACCAACGCCGCCGCCCGACCCTCCAGCGCCATTCGCGCGCCGGTCTCGATATAACGGTAGGCCGCGCTCGCACCTTGTATGCTGGGGCGGCCCGGCTTCAATGAGCGGCTTCCCAGCCTGCTCGCTTCCAAAACGGCGATGGTATCGCCGGCAGCCTCGATCATCTCAGCAGCATTCCAGGCCACCGGTTTTGGGACCGGCCTGCCCGCCGCCTCGGCCGCCGCGCGCATCGCACCGAGATCCCCTACCACCAGCAGTCGCGGCGCCGCGGCGCTGCCGCGCCAGGTGGCGGCGGCCTTGAGAATCACTTCGGGTCCGATCCCTGCGGGATCGCCCATACTGATGGCGATTGGAAGGCGGTTTCGCGCCGGCGCGTTCACAGGTAGGTTTGCACGGAGTGATTCTTGATCAGTTCCGTGTTGACCCAATGTCTGAACTTATCCTGCATCTCCAGCGCCAATAGCTTCTGACGAATCTGGTCGCTCACCTCGCTGAGCGGTTTCACCCCCGCCTCCTGATGCTCTTCGACCTTGACGACATGAAAGCCGTGGTTGGTCTTGACGACCTCGGAAATCTGCCCCGCCTTGAGCTTTGAGATGGCGGCGAGGATTTGATCGTTGATCTCGTCGGGCTTGAAATAGCCCAACTCTCCACCCTGGGTTTTCGAATCATCGTCGGAGTACTTCGCCGCCAGCGCCGCGAAGTCGTCGCCCTTGACCGCGCGCTTGCGCAGGCCCTCGGCCTTGGCCAGCGCCGCCTGCTTCAGCATCGGCGGAGCGCTGATGGGATCATAGGCGACCAGAATCTGGGCCAGTTTGTAGCGCTCCTGCGAGGAGCTGAATTCGCTGATGTGGCTGTTGTAGTAAGCCGCGATTTGGGCGTGGCTGATGACGATTTTCGCCTGCACCTCGCGCTGGATAATGGTCATTTTCTGGACTTCCTCGCGGGCCCTTTTGCGGTAGGCCTCGTAGGTAATCCCATGCTGCGCGAGTTGCGCGCGAAGCTCGGCGTCGGTGATATGATTGCCGGCCTCGAACTGCGCGATGAAGCGATCAACCTGCTCGTCATCGACATCGACGGTGCTCATCTCGTGGTCGACCATCTTTTCGCCGATCAGATTTTCCAGCGCGTGCCGCTTGATCTCGAGGCTTCCCGGACTGTCGTCGGCGGGCAACTGAACGCCCGCGGAGGCGGCGTATTTTTTGAGATCCTGCATGGTGATGGGGTCGCCGTCGACGGTGGCGACGACCTGATCGACGATCTGCTCGGCCCTTGGCGTGGCAGGGCCAATGGACAGCAGCAAAGCCACTATCGCTGCGCCAGCAATAACGCGACCGAAATAAAACATGGACTTAATTAGCGAGCTGACCAGCCGCCCGCACCACCCGGTTATCAACCTTTTCACACGCGGCCAAAGCCTGCAAGATGGGCTCCAATTCCTCGAACAGCTCTTCGTAATTGCGATTCTCGATTCGCACCGTGAGCTGCGCATTGGGGGCCAGCCGCATTCTGGACCGATTCGCATTGACCAGCGCGCCCAGCAGGGCGGCATCAACCGGCGCCTGTGGATGAAAGCGCACGGTGAGCTGGTTGGCGCGCAGCACCGCGCTCATGATCATCAGTTCGCGCATCTGCCGGCGCACGTTCATCGCCTGGAGCAGATTTTCCACCAGGGTCGGCACCGGTCCGAAGCGGTCGCGCAGTTCATCGCGCAGATCGTCGAAGTCCTCCACCGACTCGGCGCGCGCCATCCGGCGGTACAGCACCAGGCGCTCGCTCTCGTCGGGCGCGTAACTGTCGGGAATATAGGCCGGAATGCCAAGCTGCAGTTCGGGTTCGAAGTCGGCGCGCTGGGGCTCGCCGCGCAATTCGCGGATCGCCTGCTCCATCATCTCGGTGTACAACTCGAAGCCGACCGCGGTGACTTCACCGGATTGTTCGCGGCCCAGCAGATTGCCCGCGCCGCGCAGTTCGAGGTCATTCATCGCGAGCTTGAAGCCGCCGCCCACTTCGACCAGTTCGCGCACGACTTCGATGCGCCGCTTGGCGTCGCGCGTAATCAGATGCTCGCCTGGCACCAGCAGGTAGGCATAGGCCTTTTGCTTGGAGCGTCCGACGCGGCCGCGCAACTGGTATAGCTGAGCGAGCCCAAAATGGTCCGCACGGTTGATTATGATGGTGTTGGCATTGGGGATGTCCAGGCCCGATTCCACGATGGCCGAGCACACCAGCACGTTGACCTGCTTGTTAATGAAGTCGTGCATCACCACTTCCAGCTCGCGCTCGTCCATCTGGCCGTGCGCGATTGCCACCTTGGCTTCGGGAACCAGCGCCCGCAGATGACGCGCCATGTATTCGATGTTTTCCACGCGGTTGTGGATGAAGAACACCTGACCGCCGCGGTTGAGTTCACGCAGGACGACCTCGCGAATCAGGCCGTCGTCGAAATGGGCCACGTAGGTATGAATCGCCTGCCGATCCACCGGCGGGGTCTGGATGATCGACAGGTCCCGGATGCCCAGCATCGCCATATGCAGGGTGCGCGGGATCGGTGTCCCGGTCATGGTGAGCACGTCCACCAGCTTGCGGAATTTCTTGATCTTTTCCTTATCGGCAACCCCGAAGCGATGCTCCTCGTCGATAATCAACAGTCCCAGACGCTTGAAGTCAACGTCGTTTTGGAGCAGCCGGTGGGTGCCGATCACGATATCCACCTTGCCTTCGCGCACCAGTTGCAGGACCGCCCGGTTTTCCTTTGGCGTCCTGAAGCGCGAGACCATCTCGATCCGCACCGGGACGTCCTTGAAGCGATTGGTGAAGGTGTCGAAATGTTGTTCCGCCAGGACCGTGGTGGGAATCAGCATCGCGACCTGATAACCGTCCGACACCGCCACCATCGCGGCCCGCAAGGCGACCTCGGTCTTGCCAAAGCCGGCGTCGCCGCAGATCAGGCGGTCCATCGGACGCTCTTTGGACATGTCGAGCAGCACCTGATCGATGGCGGCGAACTGATCCTCGGTCTCCTGGAACTCGAAGCGCTCCGCGAATTCCTCGTACTCGCGCCCCGGATGGGGAAAAGCGTGGCCTTGCTGGGCCTCGCGGGCGGCGTAGATTTCAAGCAGCTCCGCCGCCATCGCCAGCACCGCTTCCTTGGTGCGATTCTTGACCCGGTCCCATGAGCCGCTACCCAGTTTGTCCAATTTGGCCGTTGCGTTGTCGCCACCGACGTAGCGCTGGACCAGGTTGATGCGTTCCACGGGAACGTAAAGCGTGTCGTCCCCCAGGTATTCGAGGTTCAGGAAATCGCCCTCAGTGTCGGCCACCTTCAGATGCTTGAGGCCGCGATACCGGCCGATTCCATGGTCGAGGTGAACCACGAAATCCCCGGGCTTGAGCTCCTCCAGGTTGACCAGGATTCCTTTGGAGACCGGCCGGCTGCGCCGGCGCGCGCGCGGCTCGCCGAAGATGTCCTCTTCGCTGTAGATGTAGAGGCCGTCAGGCTCGAGGATCGTTCCCGCCGTGATTTCGCCCTCGATGATTGCCGGCAGATTGCCCTCCGTTTCGAGCAACTGCGCAAAGTTCTGAAGCTTGGCGTTGACTTCGAGACCGTAGGACTCCAGATGGCGGCGCAAGCGATTGGCCTGGCTGGGACCGTCGACCACGAATAGCGCCCGGCTCCGCTCTCTGCGGATCTGGTTGAGTTGGGCCACCAGCGGTTCGAAGGAGGGCACCGTGTGACCCTCTTTGGCGCCGGCGGTAAGCTTCAGGCTGGGCTGGGATTTCACCTCGATTGGTATCGCATAGCCCGCCTGTGGCGTTCTCACCGTGATGATCGACCCCACCTCCACCGTGATCCGCTCCTCCAGCCGCCGCTGCAGGTCGGGCGCCTCGAGGTAGAGCGCTTCGGGGGGCGGATAATAGACGTGACGGGATTGGCATTGGGCGGCCTCATCGGCGACGCGATCGGCATGGCGCTGGGCTTGCGCCAGTACGCGCCCCGGTTCGACCAGCCAGGTGAGCGCGCCCTCGGGCAGGAAGTCAAATAGCGTGTCGAGCGGCTCATCGAACATGTAGGGCAGCAGGTTTTCGACCCCGGGATACAGCAGACCGGATTCCAGCGCCTCGGTCAGCTCCGCGACCTCCTTGCGCACCAGCCCAATCTCCGCCGCGCGCACTTCGACGCGGTCGCGCAGCTGCTTGTCCCGCAGCGCGCCGGGCGGGATGAACCGCGCGGGAATCACGATCGCTTCCAGCACTTCGCCCAGCGAGCGCTGATCGGACGGGTCAAAGAAGCGGATCGACGACAGCACGTCGTCCTCGAGCTCGAGGCGTAGCGGGCGGTTGTAGAGCGGCGAGAAGAGATCGACGATTCCGCCGCGGACACTGAAATCGCCCGGCTCCTCGGTTTGCGGCAACCGTTGGTAGCCGATACTCGCCAGCTCCGAGACCAGGCCTTCCAGATCCAGGCGGTCGCCAAAGGTCAGGTTCAGGACCGAATGCTCAAACATGCGCCGCGGTACCGTCCGGGTCATCAGCGCTTCGACCGACGTGATCACCAGCGGCGCCGGTTTGCGCAGCAGCGCGTACAGCGCCACGAACTCCGCGCTTTGGTTGTCCAGCGGCGGCGAGATCCGTCCGAAGGGAGCGACCTCCCATCCGGTGTGCAGATACACGCGACGCTCCAGCGCGCCGCCTTGTGGCGCCTCGCCCAGAAAGAATCCGGCCTCGGCGGCCAGCGTCTCGGCTTCGCTGGACAGCGGCGTGACGGCCAAAATCGGACGCTTGAGCGCGAGCACGGCATCCCGCAGCATCAGCGGACCGGCCGCACCCTTCAATCCCATCAGCGGGAAATGCCGCTCGGCAGCCGTTTTGCAAACGCGCTTCCAGTTCGGCAACCGCTTCTTTCAGACTGCGCTCCATCTACTCCAAAAATAACTCACCCACGTGACGGCGCGCGCCGCGCACGCAACAATGCCCGCCCTGCCCGGACCACGCTACGCTGACCGCGGCAGCATCGCGCATGAAGCTGCCTGCGCAAGAATCGGCATCCGGCGGGCGAGAAGTCAGCCAGGCGAAGCAAAGGCCCCGCCCAACCTCGTCATGTTAGCAAAAACGCAGGTGCGATGCGTCTCCGTTGCGGATGCCGAAATCAGGAGGAATCGGCGGGGGACTATCTGGCGGACGCGGCGGCGTCTGCGCCCTGCGGCGCGCCCAGCTTGATCGGTATCTTGACCGCCTTGGGCTGACCCTTGACGGACTGGCGCAGTACGGTGAGCCATAACGTATCGCCGGGCTTGAGCCGGCCCAGTTCGCCGGCCAATTCATCCTCGCTGCCGACGCGATTGTCGTCGGCGGCGACGATCAGGTCGCCCTGTTGCCCGAGTTGGCCGGTTTTTTGGAGCAGCGGGGCCAACAGCTCCTGCGCCGGACCCAACAATGCGCTCGCCGTCAAACTGCTGGCGCCTAACTTGGTCGGATTTCCGCTGCCCTTGATTCCGGCGGCGGCGGCGGGGCTGTGGTCATCCACGCTCAGGACTTCCAGCGCCTGCTGCCGCTCGCCATTGGGCTGCATCACGGTGGTGGAATGCACCGCGATGCCCAGGTACGGCAGCGGTCCGTGACTTGGCGCCGGCTGATCGGGATTGCCAGTAGCTTTGTAAACCACAACATCGTCATCGGTGCCCTGGTCAGCGGTGCCCTGGTCAGCGGGATTGCGTTGGGAGTCCGCGTTTCCGTCATCCGGCATCGCCGCGGAAGGCGCCGCTGGCGTGGATGCGGCGGCCGGCACTCGGGGAGCGATTTCCAGCACTCCGCCACTATGGCTGCTCAGAGGTGGCAACGATTGACCGCCGGAGGGTTGGATTCCGGTCTGGGCGAGGCACAGGCGTGGAGCGCCACAGCAAGCCAGCGCGGCGACCAGCGCGGACACGATTTGAAGGCGCCGTCTACTCATTGGGGGCGCTGCTCGAAGCCGGCCCCTTGGAATTGCCCGGATGAAAGCCATTTTGAGGCAAAACATAACACCAAGACAACATAAGCGTCGCTGCCCAAACTATAGGCGGACCCGCGACCCGGCTCAAGACGGCACGACCCGCCCTTGAGAGCGCGGCGGGCTTTCTGATACTGGCTGGAAGCATGAAGATCCTGGTGACGATGAGGCTAACCGACCACCAGCGCGCGCTGATTCACGAGGCGTCGGGAGGGGCGGAGATTCTCGAGGGTTTCAACCCCTTCGAGCCCGAAAAAATGCAACCGGTGCTCGGCGACTGCGACATCATGGTGACCTTCCGGGTTCCCCGGGACCTCGCCACCCGCGCACCCAGGCTCAAATGGATCCATCTGATGAGCGCCGGTGTCGAGCATGCGCTGAATGCCGGCGTGTTCGACAACCCCGACCTCCTGCTCACCAACAGCAGCGGTATCCACGGCACCACGATCGGCGAGTATATCCTGGCCTCGATGCTCGCATACGCCCATCAGATTCACATCCCGTTGCGCGCCCAAACGCGGCATGAATGGATGCCGCAACGTCACTTCATGAAAACCGTGTTCGACCTGCGCGGGAAGACGGTGGGAATCGTCGGCTACGGATCGATTGGACGCGAAACCGGGCGCCTGACCCAAGCCTTCGGGATGGAGGTGTATGCGCTCAAGCGCGACCCGCACGACCACGCCGATCCGGGATGGTGTGCGCCCCATGTGGGCGACCCCGAAGGCCGCATCCCCAAGCGATGGTTTGGCCCTGATCAACGGCTTGAACTGGTGGCGCTCAGCGACTTCATCGTGGTCACGCTGCCGCTTACTTCTGAAACCCATCATTTTCTTGGAGCGGCCGAGTTCGCGGTTACCAGGCCCGCCGCTTACGTAGTCAATGTCGGACGCGGAGAAGTCATCGATCAGGACGCGATGATCAAGGCGCTGCAAAGCGGACGCCTGGGCGGCGCCGGACTCGACGTGACCACCCCCGAACCGCTGGACGCGGGAAGCGCGTTGTGGGACATCGAAAACGTCCTGCTGACCCCGCATGTCTCCGGCGCGCGCCAGGGCTACAATGACGCGGCCTGCGAGGTCTTCGTCGAGAATTTGCGGCGCTTCACCTCCGGACGCAAGCTGGTGAACCTGATCGAGCGGTCGCGAGGCTATTAGACCTCGCGGCTGGCGCGGTCTTGGTCAAGGAGAGTTGTCATGCGAGTGCGCGTCGATGCGAACAAATGTCAGGGCCACACGCTATGCAACCGCGTCGCCCCCGAACTTTTCCGATTGCGCGACGAAGACGGCCACGCCGAGGTCATCACCGCCGAGGTTCCCAAAGACCTCGAAGAAAAGGCCCGCAAAGCGATGCGCGGCTGCCCCGAACAGGCGATTTCGATCGAGAAGTAGAGTCTCCTTCGGCGTCCTGCAGCCACATCAGGCACCCGGGTTCGGGCATTGACCTTCTTTTTCGGTACCCCAGCTTTCAAGCCACGCATTGATGGCGTCATGGCTGATGTGCTTTCCCGTAGCCTCATACCGTTCTCAATGCTCAAGAGTCTCGCGCTTAGGCCGCTCGGCCTGCTCTTCCTGGTCGCGGTAGCATTCTGACGATTCTTTCAAGAGCCAATGCCGAGAACGCTACTTGAGCCACTCAGCGCCTCCAGGCGTGCGCAGATGCGGCTGTCGAGTTTGAAGCCGGTGGTCGTTGGACTATTGTGTGCCATCCTTGAAATGGTTGCACTTGTTCTAACCACGGTAAACGCTTTTTCGAATTTTTCGAGATACCTAAAGACGATTTTGAAACCATCTCAGAAGCTATGAAAAATCGTTAGACAGTACCTCGATAAGGGGCTATTGGGGCGTGTTTCCAATGCTTAGCGCATGGACTTTGAGACTCCTGATTTTGCTCGCCAATGACTTTGCGCGATCGCTTTCTTGATTGCGTCGTCAATCCGTGCGCCGCGACGTTTGAACCCGAGCGTTTTGATCATTTCGTCGGCAAGCTCCTGATCTGTCCGCAAGCGTCCATCGGATTTAATCCAGTCGACCAAAGAAAGTAACTCGGTCGGCCGATATTCATCGATGCCGGCTCTTTTCGGGATGGGCGGGCGTTGACGCCTCAGATTTGCAGAGTTAACGGTATTAGCATCTGGAGTAAGAATCGAGCCATTCTCGCCGAGTCCGCCGGAATTCGCACTGGAACCGCCACCTGAAGTGTCCGAGCGATCAGCCTGAACAACTGCTGCCTTGTAGGCGGCGACAGCACGTTCGATCTCCTGGTCACGGCGCATGAACCAATCGGTCGACCAAATGCGGTGGAACCGCCAACCGAGCGCCTCCAGATGCTGCTGTCTCAAACGGTCTCTATCGCGGGCCGTATATGCCGAATGATAGCTGGCGCCGTCGCACTCTACCGCCAGAACCAATCGACCCGGTCTCTTCGGATGCTTCGCGACAAAATCGATGCGATATTTCGAAACACCATACTGCGGGATGAGTTCGATCCCTTTTGACTGAAGGGCTTTCTGAACGTCCGCTTCGAAAGAATTCTCCGGGAAAGCCAACTGACCCTGGTCGCCAAACCGCTTTCCTTGACTTGCCGCGTATTCGATATAAAGGCGGAGTAGCTCAGCACCCCGAGACTTTGTGCGGTCGGGATCCATATCGCGGTGATCGAAGGAGGAAACGATGGTCATCCGTCGCCGAGCGCGGGTGATGGCGACGTTGAGACGGCGCTCACCTCCCTTCGTGAGAAGTGGTCCAAATTGGTACAACAGCCTCCCCGAGCGATCCTTGCCGTACCCGACGGTCAGTATTATTGCGTCGCGTTCATCTCCCTGTACCCGTTCAAGATTCTTCACGAAGAACCGTTCATTCTTGTCTTCTGCGAAGAACGCTTCGAGGTCCGGGCGAGCGATCAACGCGTGGTCCAATGCAGCCTCAACCCTGCGGGCGTGCTTGATGCCCATAGTGATCACTCCGAGCGTTTCGGTAGGGCGTTCGGTCGCATGCTTTAACACCAATTCGGCAACTCTGCGGACTTCTGCGCTTGAGCTCTCTTCTTGGCCTTCTTGATCGGGAAGGAACGGAACTAATACGTGGGATAGGGCCGGCGGACCTCCAGCGCCGGGGAATGTGATGAGTCGATCGCCGTAGATATAACGGTTCGAAAAGGCAATAAGAGACTCGTCCAGGCTGCGATAATGCCAGTCAAGGCACCAAGGTTTTTCAATCAAACCGATCATCTGATCAAGCAGACTTTCAAATCCTTCCACGGTGGAAGCAGATTCAACTTCTTCGCCGTCGTCTCCGCTCACGTCGAAGAATGTCGTAGGCGGAAGCTGGTTTTGATCACCAGCAACGACCGCAGTCGCAGCGCGCAAAAGAGCGGGGACGGCATCTTCCGGCAACACTTGGCTGGCCTCGTCGAACAAAACGACATCGAAGTACTGATGCGCAGCCGGCATGAGTTCGCTGACAGAAAGCGGACTGGCAAACCAGCACGGTCGAAGCGCCGTCAGAACGTCAGGCGCCTGAGCTAGTAGCTTGCGAAACGGGAGGTGTCTCGCTCTCCTAGCTGCCTCACGTCGGATAAGATCTTCTTGATCCGGATGCGCGTTCATCGCACCCAATGCACGCTCGGCGTGAGCCCGGCGGGCTCGTTGTACCGACAGATTCAGACGCTCCTGATCCAACTCGCAAAACTCTTCACGGAATCGCTGATGGGTGCTGCCGTTGAACCCCGCGAGATTCGGGTCTTCGTTCCATGCGCCATCCAGGGATGACGCAAGCCAAGCATGTTGCAGTAATTTCGGCCAGACTGGCGGAACTGGTCCCCGCTTCCTAATTTCGGCCAGAAGGGCGGCAATCCCGAGTTCCGAAAGCCTCTCCTCAATCTGCATTAGCCGCGGCAAACGTTGCGGAGTCAGGCTATCCGCAGCCAGCGCGGCGCTGAGGCGCTGCAGTCCGTCAATTGAGTAACGGCGCAGGTCGCTGCGAGCAAGCACCGGAGCCAGCGTTTCGATCTCAGCAACAATTCGCTCCAGGGCCGATCGACATTCCTCAACACTATTGCACACCACCGGAGGCCGTCCTGGTGCCAGCGCGTGCCAACGCCGGATCTGAGCGGCAGCCATGGTGATCACTTTCAGCAGGTCTGCGGTGGATTTTTCTCCGTTGCGTCGAAGTTCTCGAACTTGTCTTCGAGCCAGCCGATACTTCCTTTTGAAGCACCAGGCCAAGGCGGCTGAAAACCGGCTCTTAGCTGGGTTGAGCGCAATTCTGATCGCTTCGAGATCTTGTTCGAAAATCGCGGACGCAAAACATTCGAGTGTTTTATTTATCCCGTTCAGTAACCCAAGCAGAGAGCTTAGTTCCTCGAGAGTACTCGGGCTCGGCGCCTCGCTGGTAGCGATCAGAGCGGACAAGCTAGTCTGCAGCGCTGGCCAGCATTCGCTAACGAGCCGTCGTAGTGCATCAATGGTCTGCTGAACGACCGCACCGTTGGCCAGTTTTGCGCCAGTCCACGGTGATTGATCCGTTCCCAAAAAGAGGCTGCTGAAGCCTTCTAGCTCTGAAAGCAGTGCGTAAGCCTCATCCATAACGCCCGGGGTAAGTCGATCAAGTTCGACGCCGTGCCATCGAACGCCGGATTGCTGTTCGGCGGTAAAGTGCAGAAGTCGTCCCTGCAACTGATAGACCGTCAGTCCCGACGGGGCCCAGGGTCGATGCATACGCGCAGCGTGTTCGTTCAAGCGTTTTCGGCGATCGACAAAGCTGCGATGGAGCTCCTCCAGGTCGATCGACGGCGACTCGCGCACGAGGCTTAGACTTTGGGCAAACTGGCTCATCACCGAGCGACGGGTAACGCCAGCACCATGAAGGTCAAGCGCTAAATGGCGCAAGCCGCGATGCTGCAAGCGATCGAGCACGACTTCGAGAGCGGCCCTTTTCTCTGCAACAAACAATACGCGACGTCCTCGGGCAGCGAGCTCGACAATCAAATTCGCTATCGTCTGACTCTTACCGGTACCCGGAGGTCCTTGAATTACTCCGTTCCGCAGCGCGAGAACTCCCGCAATTGCGGCCTGTTGGGTCGAGTCAGCATCGAGCACTAGGAACTCGTTGTTCGGAGGAAGGAGATCTAGCTCTCTCGGATTTTCTTCGGTATTGGCAGAGCGCAGCATTTGCCGCGCACTCGGATCACCCGCAATCGCCGCGATAAGATCGTGGAGAGTAAGCTGGTCAAGATTGTCCGTCAG
Source organism: uncultured Pseudomonadota bacterium (assembly GCA_963805995.1). Lineage (GTDB taxonomy): Bacteria > Desulfobacterota > Binatia > Binatales > Binataceae > JAJPJA01. The sequence goes on from CAWDWL010000002.1 coordinate 57,213, forward strand.
GTCCTTGACCATTGCCATCTTCTGGTATGAGAAATTACCGAGTACCAAACGCGGGCTTATCCGAAAGTCTTTGATGCCCGCCGCGGCCTTCTGAAGGCGGGCGTAAACAACGGTAAGATCTTCCAGAGGCTCATCGCCGTTCGCTTCTTTGGCTTCCAGTAAGGCCTCAGGGGTCACTTGCCGACCATGTTCTCGCTCCAGAGAAAAAGGAGCACCGGATTGATTTGTAAATCCCCGGCCTGCCGCAGACTCAGGCCGCGACCTTCGCGGCCTCTCTTCTCCAGAACGATGGGGGCAAGCATTACCGGCGACTCGGCAGGTCTGCCACCGTCCGCGGCCAGCCAAGTAGCGAAGCCGAAGGCGATGAATAGCGTCTCCAGCCCGCGCTCTTCGAGATTTGCGAGCGCTGTTCGCCGGATTTCGTTTGCACGCGCGGAGGTGCTCACCTCGTCTGCACCAGGAAGAAAACTGGCTAGGGGGACACTGTCGCCTCGAAGTAAATCGCTCAGAGCCTTGGGATCGTACTTCGAGAGATCAAGCGTGCCTGTCTTGAGGTCTCGAAAGAACAGCAATCTGTTCCGTCGAGAAAGATCGATCAATTTGCCGATCCAACTATCGCGCGCGCGGAGGACCGCCGCTCGGCGCTCCGGACTCACCAGCGGAGAAGCACACTTGCCGCAGAGCTTGATGAGCGAACCTGGGTTTTCAAAACCGCAAGTCTGACAATGCATCTCCCCCTCACTTACAAAGAGCGAAATTGTCCTTTAGCGTTCTGCAGCAGACTGTTATAAATCCTACCCGCTTACAGCGATCAATCGGACAGCCTCGAAGAGGTCGGTACTCGCCAAGAAATCGTCCGGTCGTTGCAGTTATTTCTTAACTCTCCAAAGAAAAGTGTGAGGCCATCCACGTACAGGGAGGATCGGTTGATATGAGGTCTTAACCGGAATTTTCATTTCGAAATCCCATTTAAGACTCACACGGACACCAATTGGTTTGCAAACGCGAAGTTTGGCCAGGTTTTGACTCCTAACGCATTCGGCCGCGTTAGTTAGCAACGGCCGGTTTCGCCTCGACTTGGCGTGATGCACCCGAAAACCGGAGCTTTTCCGACCGAGGCGGCTAGAAATGCTCGGGCTCGTGGGCACGGCGGCTGTCGCGTTCCAACTGCACCGTCATGTGGTGGATGTTGAACCGCGCCAACACCAGCGACATGTCGGACAGCACCTTATCCGAGTCAGCCCGCTCATTGACCACCGCGTGGGCGGAAAGAGCGTATTCGCGCGCGGTCAGGCACCAGACGTGCAAATCGTGCACTTCTTCGGTGCCGGTTACCGCCAGCAGTTCCTGGCGCAAATCATCGAGGTTGATATGACCGGGGACCGCTTCCATCAGGATGTCCACCCCTTCGCGAATCAGGCCCCACGAGCCAAACAGAACGAGCAGGCCGATGAACATGCTGACCAGGGAATCGGCGAGATGCCAATGGGTGAAGTAAATCAGCGCGCCGGCCACCAGCACGCCCAACGAACCGACGAGGTCGGAAACCACATGCAGAAAAACCGCGCGCAGCGCCATGCCGCGAGCCGATGATTCGCCCGCGTCATAGGTAAACCAGGCCGAGAAGGAGTTGACCAGCAGTCCCGCCGCCGCGACCGCCATCACTCCCAAACCCCCAACCGGCACCGGTTCGTGGATCCGGCGGATAGCTTCGAAAAACAGAAATGCCACCAGCACCCACAGGAACAGGCCATTGAGCAAGGCGGCGAGAATCTCCGCCCGCAGATAGCCATAAGTCTTGCCCGCCTGCGCCGGCCGCGCCGAAATCCACAGGGCAAACAGGCTCAGGACAATCGCCGCCAAATCGGTAAGCAGATGGACCGCGTCGGAAAACAGGGCCAGGCTGTTGGTGTAGTAACCGCCGATGAGTTCAGTGACGAAGTAGGCCGCCGTGACAATCAGGACGATTCGCAAGCGGCGCGCGTCTGCGCGATGGGTTTCCAATCCAATTAACTCGGCGGCTGAATTAAATATCTAGCGCTAGCTGCTATTCATAGCGAATCAGCGACAGGCATTTGGCGGCCGCAAGCCGTTCGCGTCCCTTGAGAAATCCCAACTCGATCACGAACGCACAACCCGCGACTTTACCACCGAGCAAGCCGACCAGCCCAATGGCGGCTTGCGCGGTACCGCCGGTGGCCAGCAGGTCGTCCACGATCAGAACGCGGCTGTCCGCGCCGATGGCGTCCTGATGGATCTCCAGGGAATCGGTGCCGTACTCCAGTTGATATTGCTGTGTCACCCGAAGGTAGGGCAGTTTTCCCGGCTTGCGGGCGATTGCCAACCCTACTCCCAGCCGGTATGCGACCGGTGCGCCCACAATAAACCCGCGTGATTCAATGCCCAGCACGAGGTCGACCGCGCCCAGGAACGGTTCGGCGATGCGGTCCACGGCGGTGGCCAGCGCGCGGCCGTCGGCCAACAGCGGGGTGATGTCCTTGAAGATAATTCCCGGCTTGGGAAAATCAGGAACGTCGCGAATATAGTTCTTCAGCTCTTCGATATTCATGCGGTCTTATGGAAGCTCTTACTGTGCTGGAAAATAGCGGGAACCGCCACCCCCGGCCAAACGGGTTGCATGATCGTCGTAGGCCGGCGGCAGTAACAGATAGGCCAGCGGATTTTTCGCGACACTGTTGTGGCGCACCTCGAAATGCAGATTGGCGCCGGTGGTGCGGCCAGAGCGTCCGACATAGCCAATCAACTGACCCTGCCTGATGTTTTGACCCTCTCTGACCAGGTTCGACGAATCGTGTGCATAGACCGTTACATAGTGTGATTGATGCTCAATGATCACGATATTTCCGTAACCGCGCATGCGGCCGACAAAGATGACCTGGCCCGCCGCCGCCGCCATCACCGGAGTGCCGACCGGAGCGGCAATATCGATGCCCTCATGCATCACGCCATGACGCAGGCCGAACCCTGAGGAAAGTTTGCCACGCGCGATCGGCCAGTCAAACCTGGGAGCCGCGTAACCCAGCGGCGGGGACGGCGTGATCGAGGTTGAAGATTTACGGGAGGAACATGCGGCAAATGCCGCTACCATCGCACCCAGTAGTACAATTTCGATCAGCCACGGCGATTTTTCTCTCCACCGCCCCAACCACCTGCCCCTGCCAACCGACTTGCCGCAAACCCCCGATCGTGACCCCGGCGGCCACGGTCAAACGCCACGATCCAGGCTCCCGCCCGGCTCAACTATCGAACCCGAACTTGCCTACCATCTTGACGAATCGGCAGTCGCCAAAGTAGCGCTCCTGCCAGTGACCCTTTTCGCGGGCGATGCGGACCAGGGTCTGCAACTCGTCTTCTCCGATCGGCGCGATCAGGCGGCCGCTGGGCGAAAGCTGTTCCAGCAGCGGACGCGGGATCCCCGGCATCGCCGCCGTCACTATGATCACATCGAAAGGCGCGGCCTCTGGCCATCCCTGCGATCCGTCCCCAACCTTGAAAAAGCAATTGGTAAATCCCAATTCGCGCAGGGTCTTGACCGCCCGGCCCTGGAGCTCGGCGATACACTCAACCGAATGGACCTCACGGGCGAGGCGGGCCAAAACGGCGGTCTGGTAGCCGCAGCCGGTTCCGATCTCAAGGACCTTGTCATTACGACTAAGTTCAGCGATTTGAGTCATCTCGGCCACGATAAAGGGCTGGGAGATGGTCTGATCGGCGCCAATCGGCAGCGGCGCGTCTTCGTAGGCATGTTCCGCCAGTTCCGGGCTGATGAAGCGATGGCGTTCGATAACCCGCATCGCTTCGAGCACCGCGGCGTCACTGATGCCACGGCGCCGGAGTTGCTCGTCCACCATCTTTTCGCGCGCCGCCTCCAGATCCATAGTCAGCCTATTATAACGTGCTAGGGCCGCGGTCAAACAGCATCCCCCGGATCCGGAAAGGAGATGAGCGCCGGCCGGTTGGGTAAAAGCGGCCCGCACGAGGTCCTCAAGCCACTGCCCGCTACTCTTTTTTGGGCGGACCGATTAAGCTAAAGGTAAGTACCAGATCAATACTGGATTATCCGACGGCAGGCGCTTGGGGCCTGTCCAGTCCTGACCCGCGAATTGGGAGGGAACCGAGGATGGCCGAATACGATATTCAGATTAAAGGTGGAACCATCGTCGACGGGACGCGAGTGCCCCGTTACCGGGCGGACCTGTGGATCCGCGACGGCAAGATCGCCCAGATTGGCGGGCGTGCGCCAGGCTTTGCCAAAAAGGTAATCGACGCCGACGGGCTGATTGTGGCGCCCGGATTCGTCGACCTGCATACCCACTACGACGCGCAGATCCGCTGGGACCCCTACTGCACGATCTCGGGATGGCACGGGGTCACTTCAGTGGTGCTGGGCAACTGCGGCTTCGGCTTCGCCCCGGTCAAACCCGACTTCCGCGAACGCTCGATGCTCACCATGACCCGCACCGAAGCGATTCCGTATGACGCGATGAAGCGCGGACTGCCGTGGGACTGGGAGACCATTCCCGAGTATCTCGAATCGCTGGACCGCACTCCCAAAGGCGTCAACTGTATCCAATACATGCCGACGGCCTCCCTGATGACCTACGTGATGGGGTTGGAGGCGGCCAAGACCCGTTCGGCAACGGAACCGGAGCGTGCCGAGATGCGGCGGCTGCTGGCCGAGGGGCTGGACGCGGGCCTGTGCGGATTCTCCATCCAGCGCCTGGGCAGAAACTCCAATCAGGCCGATTACGACGGCACGCCCATGGTCACCGACACCATGTGCGACGAGGACATCCTTAACCTCGCCCGGGTGCTGCGCGAGCGCGACGAAGGCTTCATCGAAATCACGCAGGCCACCGGACGCATCAAGGACGACCTCGCCTTCGTCGAGAAGCTCGCGGCCGAAGCCCAACGTCCCGTGCTTCACAACGCGATTGTGGCGACCCGCAAGGATCCCACCGTCCATCAAAAGAGCCTGCGCTGGCTGGAGAAGATGCGCGCCAAGGGCTTGCCGATCTTCGGCCAGGCCGGCACCCATCGCACTGGCTTTGCCTTCACGCTGGAGCACTGGAATCTCTACGACTCGAGCCGCTACTGGCGCGAGATGACCACCGGAACCACGGAAGAGAAACTGCACAAGATGCAGGATCCGCGGCTGCGGGAAGGGGTCAAGAGCCAGCAATCCAATCGCAAGCTGGAAATCGTCCAGGCGGGCGTCGGCGGCCGTATCCCGACGCTGATCGTGCAGTGGGTCAACGACCAACCCGAACTGGAAAAGTACGTCGGCAAGTCTCTGGGCCAAATCGGCGAGGAGGAAGGCAAGCATCCGATCGACGTGATGCTGGACCTGTCGGTGGCAACCGGCCTCAAAGCCGAATTCCTGGGTCCCAATAAAGGCTTCAACGCCGAATTCACCGCCGAGCTGATCAACAACTCACCCTACACTTTCCCCGGGGTTTCAGACGGTGGCGCGCACACCAAGTTCTTCTCCGGCGGCGCCTTCACGACCGACTTTATGTGCTGGATGGTGCGCGACGAGCAGCGGGTGTCGCTGGAGGAAGCCCACTATCGCCTCTCATTTCTGCCGGCGCATGCGGCCGGTTTCCGCGACCGCGGTTTCCTGCGCGAAGGCGCCTGGGCCGACGTCCTGGTCTATGACCTCAACGGCTTGGGTATCGAGCCTGAGTGGATCGGCGAGATCGCTCACGACTTCCCTGGTGGTGAATGGCGCCGCATCCAGCGCGCCAAGGGCTATCGGACGATCATGGTCAACGGCCAGGTCACGTTTGACGAAGGCAACGCCACCGGCGCCACTCCCGGCAAGCTGTTGCGCCATGGCCACGCCTGAGCCGTAGTCACGCCAACTGAGTTGTTGTTCCCGCTCCCGCGATTGATCGTGGGAGCGGGTTCTTTTTTATGGGCTTCCCAATTTAGCGCACTGCGCAAGGTAGCATCGCCCGCACCTGCGAATGCCCCCAGGCGCGGGCTTCAGGCAAGGCTTGGGCGGGTGATGGTGCTGGCACGCAGTGCCCGTTGACCGCGCGTACTACCCTCATCACGCTGGCCTCAGCTATAATTGAGGGTTCGACCGACATGAATCCTAAATCCGCGCCGCAGCATAACATTAAAGTCGCCAGCCGGCTGGTTGAGTTTCTCGACCAGGGCCGGTTGAAGCCAGGCTTAATCGTCCGCGATACGGCCGACCGCGTGGCGGTGCTCGGGGCCGACGGACGCGAGAAGCTGATCTCGCGCGACCTTATTCTGGTCCGCCATTCCGAACGCAACGTCGATGCGTCCAACCTCGCCGCGGTGCTGGCGGAAATAGAGGGAGAGCGGTTGCGCCTGGCTGGCGAGTTGGACCTGAAACTGTTGTGGGAAGTGGTGCGAGATCAGGGCGGCAGTTTTTCCGCGGAAGAATTGGCCGAACTGTTCTTCGGACAACGCTCGGCAATCGGCACCACCGTAGTGCTGGATGCGCTGCTGAGTGACCGCCTCTATTTCATCCGCCGTCATCTGGAGTTCACTCCCAATGCGCCGGATCGGGTCGATCGCATCCGGGTCCAGCAGGAACGCACCCGGCTGCGCAGCGATGAAAACCGGCGGGCTCAAGCCTTCATCCGCGACGTACTCAATAATGTTCCGGCCGCCGCCGAGCAGAACCCTGCGCTGATCGAACAGCTGCGCAAATACCTCGACAATGCCGCGACGCGCGGCAATGAACTAACCGCGCTGTTGACGGCGTCGGCACCGGACATGGTTCCGGCGGAAACTGCCTATGAAGTCCTGGAACGGCTCGGACTTCCCCTGCGGGCGCCGCGCTATGTCCTGATCGGTGGGATTCGCACGCAATTCAGCGCCGCGGTCCTGGCAGAAGCGACCAGCGTCAATGCTCCAGTTCATCCGCGCGCGGACTCGCTGTTTTCCTTCAGTGTGGACGACGAGGAAACGGTCGAAATCGACGACGCCTTGAGCTGTGAGCCGCTGGCCGAGGGCGGGCTGCGGGTCCTGATTCATATTGCGCTGGTGGCAGACTGGGTACCCAAGGACGGCGCGATGGACCGCGAGGCTGCCGCTCGCGGCGCGACCGTGTACCTGCCCGAGGGGACCGTCCGCATGCTGCCCGATGAAGTCTCATGCCAGCGCGCCAGCCTGATCGCCGGGCAAGACCGCGTGGTGCTGACCACGGACGTGCGTCTGGCCGCGGACGGCTCGGTGGTGGACTATAAGCTCTATCCTTCGACGATCACGGTCAACTCCCGTCTGACCTATGTCGAAGCTGACGCTTTGATGGCCGGGACTAATGCCGACGGTGCGGCGGATGCGCGCAGTATCAAGCTGCTCCACGCGATGGCGCTCAAGCTGCGCCAATGGCGCCGGCGGACGGGTGCGATGCTCATACGCCGGCGCGAGTCAAAGATTCGGGTGCACGGCGATGCGATTGAAATTACCGTGATCGACAGCGATTCGCCAAGCCGCCTGATGGTGGCGGAATACATGGTGTTGAGTAACCACCTGGCGGCACAATTTTGTGCCGGTCACAGCATCCCGATCATCTACCGGATCCAGCCCAGCAGCAACGGCGACTTGGCCGCGCAGCATCCCCGCCTGTCCTTGTTTCCCGGTCTTCATGCCGGTATTGGCCTGGAGTTCTATGCCCAGCTCAGCTCGCCGATACGGCGCTACGCGGATCTGGTTTTGCAGCGCCAGATTCTGGCGTTTCTGGTCAAATCCGGCGCCGCCCAATATCAGACCGAGGAGCTGCTCACCGTCCTGGCTAATGCCGAGTCGGCCGACAGCGAGGCCAAGGATTTGGAGCGGCGCTCCAAGCGTTACTGGGCGTTGCGCTACCTGGAGCGCTTTGGATTCGACCACCTCCTGCCCGCAACCGTGTTCCGCGAAGGCGGCACCGCCGAACTCGCGGATTACGCGGTTCGCGGGACCCTGCGCGGCGCGCCCAATCTGGCCAACGATTCCAGGATCATGGTGCGCATCGCCAGCATCGATGCGTTGCGCGGATGGCTGGCGATGGAATACGCCGGGACGGCGCCGGCCGCCTCCCCCCTGGCTTCAACGACCGGCGCCTAGCCCTTCCCTACCTCGCCGCAGCGTTCCACATTCCCGTCGCGGCGGCCACCTGCGGACTGTCCTGTCCCAAGCGCCACCGGTCGATCGATTCGATGTTGAACCGCCAATCACTGCCGACCTTGAAAGCCGGAATCAGCCCCCGCTTCAGTTGACGGTAAATCGTCGACGGGTGAACTTTCAGGTATTCCGATACTTCGCGCAGCGTCATCACCTTATCATCGATAATCATTGCCTACCTCCTGTTGCTCAGGCGCACAACTGCACATGACAAGTAAGAAGAACACTTTCTATGCCAAGATAGATTTCAAGAAAGTAAAGGAAATGCGTAGCGCTTGCGTGAAGGCTGCCAAATTTATGGCGCCAAAAATTTGCCAATGACGCGATTTTGACGCTCGGGGAGACTTAATTAAAAGAAGCTCCTGGCATCAACGTGGGGATATCCTAAAACGAAATAAAAGTTCGGACCGCCAAGAGTAAACCCCCACCTTGCCCTTTGGAATAAAGGAAGAGGCGGGACGAGGGTTTTCTGAGTTTAGCGAACCAGATTATTTTCGCTTTTAGCGCTAACTGAAGTTAGAAGGGCCGCGCTCCGGCGGCGGCGTCCATCCGCATCGGACTTTCCGCCATCGGCCGGCGCATGCGGTTGTGGCTATCCACGTGGATCACCCTGGGACGATGAATCCGGGCTTGCGCTTCTTCCATCGGCGCGAACGTCGCGATAATCACGATATCGTCGGGATTGCCCTTGTGCGCGGCAGCGCCGTTAAGGCAGATTTCCCCCGATCCCGCCGCCGCCGCGATTGCGTAGGTTTCGAGCCGCTCGCCGTTGGTCACGTTCCACACGTGCACCATCTCGTACTCGAGCATCCCCGCTTCTTCCAGCAGCAAGCGGTCAATCGCGATGCTGCCTTCATAGTCGCGATCGACCCGGGTCAGGCGAACGCGGTGGAGTTTTGCGGTTAACATCACCCTCATTGCAGGTTCTCCAACTCTAGAAATTCTCCAACTGAGTCGTGCCGATAACCAGCCGTCGCGGGATCAAACAAACCCTGCCGGCACGATAATTATGGAACTAAAAATTGCCCGTCAGGGCTCCAGCACCGTGTTGTCGATCAGTCGCGTAGGGCCCACGCGGGCGGCGATCGCGATCACCGCCGGGGCACTCAGGGAAGTGATTTCCTCCAAGTTGCCGGCGTCGCGGCACTCGATGTACTCGACCACCACCCCGTCCTCGCGCGCCAGTTCCGCGCGAGCGGCTTGCACCAGTGCCTGCGCGTCCCTTTCACCGCGGTTGCGCGCCTGCCGCGCCGCTTCCAACGCGCGGCTCAGGCTGAGCGCCACGGCCCGTTGCGCCGGCGCGAGATAGCTGTTGCGCGAACTCATCGCCAGACCGTCGGGCTCCCTGACCGTCGGCATCGACACGATTTCGACGTCGAAATTGAGGTCGCGCACCATCTGGCGGACCGCGCATAACTGCTGGTAATCCTTGGCCCCGAACAGCGCGATATGCGGCTTCACGATGTTGAACAGCTTGGCGACCACGGTAGTGACGCCGCGAAAATGGCCGGGGCGGAACTTGCCGCATAGCCCCTGGGTCAATTCGCTGACTTCGACCCAGGTTTGCGCACCGCGCGGATACATCGAGCCGGCTTGTGGAGCGAACAGCACATCCACCGGGATACTCTCCATCAGGCGGCAATCGCGGGCCACATCGCGGGGATAACTCTGCAGATCCTCGTGCGGGCCGAATTGCGTCGGGTTGACGAACAACGACGACACCAACACCGAGCCGCGCCGGCGTCCCTCCCGCATCAGGCTCAGATGCCCTTCGTGCAGGTAACCCATAGTCGGCACCAGCGCGATTTTTTCTCCGCGCAGGCGCGCAGTCTCGGCGAAGCGTTGCATTTCCGCCGGAGACTCGATGGTCTTCACGAGTTCAGCTCCTTGCGCGGATAGCAATGCTCGGGGGCCGGGAACACGCCTTCGCGCACCTCGCGGGCATAGGCGGCGGCGGCCGAGCTGACCACCTCGGACAGCGCGGTGAAGGATTTGACAAAGCGCGGCTTGCGCGAATCGGTCAGGCCCAGCATGTCGTGCATCACCAGCACCTGCCCGTCGCATTCGGGTCCGGCACCGATCCCGATGGTCGGCACGCTGCAACGCTCGGTGATTTCACCCGCCAACTCCGCTGGCATCCCCTCCAGAACGATCGCGAAGGCTCCCGCGGACTCCAGCGCGGCGGCGTCTTCGAGCAAGCGCTCGCGGCATCCCGCGGCGCGTCCCTCGGCGCGTCCCTGGACCCGGTAACCGCCCATGCGATGGACCGATTGCGGGGTCAGCCCGATATGGCCCATCACCGGGATATCGACCTCCACCAGCCGGCGGACGGTATCGGCGATCATGACTCCGCCTTCAAGCTTGACCGCTTCGGCGCAGCCTTCCTTAATCAGGCGGCCGGCGTTGCGCAAGGCGTCCTCGGTGCTGACCTGGTAGGAAAGGAACGGCATATCACCCACCACCAGGGCGCGGGCGCATCCGCGCGTCACCATGCGGAGATGGTAAATCATCTCGTCGATGGTCACCGGCAAAGTGGTGTCGCGCCCCTGCACCGTCATGCCAAGGCTGTCGCCCACCAGGATGACGTCGATCCCCGCCTGGTCGAAGAGCCGGGCAAAGGGGTAATCATACGCCGTCAACATTGCGATCTTGCGCTTGCGCGCTTTCATGCGGGACAGATCTGGTACACGGACCTTTTCGCTACCCATGTTGTTTTCCCCGAAAAGTTTATTCTTCCCGAAAAAAAAAGGCTGCCAGCCAGAACCGACAACCCGCGCGAACGGACGCGTATCACCAACCCATCGCTCGGAGTCCCGGTCCGCTGCGGATCCAGGCAACCTGTATTTTCCTAACCGGCCCCCGCAAGCAGGGCCAATCATCACCTTCTCCCCTCGCCGGAACACCAGTCCTCAACGGGAGAGCGTTACTGTCTAATACGCTCCGCAACCAATGTAAAGGGGGGTCAGTTCCGCGCCGCGGTTACATTCGAATCCGACGGGACATGAACCGGAATCTGCATCCGCTTGCCGCTGCGAACGATGGTCAGGTAGAGGATGTCCCCCGGTCTGACATTGGAGGTCAAGTCCTGAAAATCCAGAATATGCCTGACCCGGCGGCCGTCAACTCCGATAACCAGATCGAAAGATTCGCCGATACCACTCTGATCAACCAAGGCCACCGCAATAATCGCCGGCGGGAACACCAGCGCGGCGGCTACCGTAGCGCCGTCGAGCAGGTAGTGCGGCAGGGCGGTGTAGGACCTGATCCCGGCCATGGCGGCGGGGCTGTCTTTGCGCACCTCAAGGATTGCCAGGCCGCAGACCCGCTCACTGGAATCAAGCTTGCTGCAGTCCTCGCGCAACTCCACTCCCAACGGTGATTCTTCCATTCCCTGATTGATGAAGTCCTGCAGGCTGTAAACGTGCGGCGGCACGTCGGACTCCACCGCGTCGTCGACTTGCTGCGGATCCTGGGTGGGATCTGCGTTGGAATTTTGATCGCCGGCGGCGGAATGATCGGCGGGCTGCGAGGGGTCCGCGGCGTCGCCCTGGTTGGCCTGATTCTGCTGGTTGGGAGCCGCTGGAATTTCATCCGTGGGACCGGAGGCGGGCAGCCCACCGCCCAGTGCGTCGGCCGCCACCGGATCGGGGCTGGAGCTGTCGCCGGCCAGGATTATGGGAGCGGAGCCGGCCACCGGATCAGACTTGCCGGAAGGCGGCAGAGGAACCGGCAGAGCGACCGCCTGGCCTCGCGACTCCAAGCCATAAGCGCAAGGCCCGACCGCTGCGGCGATCAGAACAGCCACAAAGATGGCAGTTGCGGTTCGCATCTCTGTACCCCGTTCAGTTATGCCTCCAGTAGTTGTCCTCCTCGGCCACCACCACACCCTCATTTTGAAGTTTGCGCAAATGGGAACGCACCGAACTGGCCGCCGCATTATGCAGGAACTCCGGCACGTCGGTATAGATTTTCTTGACGATCGCCATCACCTGCAGCGGTCCCGTCCGCAGCGCCTCGATCACCTGCTGCTCGCGCAGTTCACGATGCGCGATATACTCCTGGATTTTGCCTTGAGCATTGCGAATCACCGGACCATGGGCCGGATAAATCAGCGCCGGCTCCAACTCCAGCAGCCGCCTGAGCGACACCATGTACTGGCCCAGATCCCCGGTATCGTCCGGAATCACGGTCGTCCCTGCTCCGAGCACGACATCTCCAGTAAAGATAGCTCTTTCTTCGTTCAAGTAGTAGCACAAATGGTCTGGAGCATGGCCCGGAGTAAACACCGCGCGCAAGGTCGCGCCATCGGCCAGCACCTCGTCACCGTCGTCGATCGGCGTGATATCGGTCCCGGCAATCGCGTCGTGCCCGGGCCAGGGCTTCTTTAAAACCTTAAGGTCGCCGAAACGGGGCCGGATCTGCTTGACCCCGCCCAGATGGTCGCCATGGGCATGGGTTACCACGATTTTGTCCAGCTCGTTGCTCCCGGATAGCTCCGACAACCCGCGCTCCAGCAGGTCGGGATAAACCGGAACACCCGCGCCGGTATCCAGAATCAGCGGCCGGCGTCCGCGGCCCACCAGGTAGGTGTTGGTGCCGGGACCGGTAAACGGCCCCGGGTTTTTGCCCAGAACCGAGGCGACGATCGGACTATGACGGGAGTAATCGGGCAACTTGATCCCGATCATCGAATCCTTGACTACCCGGATTGGTTTTTCCATTCCCGGCTCCGCGCTTCTAGCCTTTGCGATTGCGATCGAAGATCAGGCGCAGGCCCTGTAAAGTTAAAAACTCTTCGACCTCTTCAATGGTTTCCGACTCTTGCGCAATCAGTCCGGCCTGGCCGCCGGTACCGATTACCCGCGCGTGCTCGCCGCGTTCGCGTTGAATCCGATGGACCAGGCCGTCGACCAGCGCGGTGTAACCAAACACCAGGCCCGATTGAATCGCGCCGATCGTGGTCCGCCCCACCACCTCGCGCGGCCGGGTCAACTCGACCCGGTAGAGCTTGGCCGCATGCGCCACCAGCGCGTTCATCGAAATCGCGATTCCGGGGGCGATGGCGCCGCCGGCATATTCGCCGCGCGCGGTGACGTAATCGAAGGTGGTGGCGGTGCCGAAATCGACCACGATACAGGCGGTTTGGAAACGCTCGTAGGCCGCCACCGCGTTGACGATTCGATCGGCGCCGACTTCCTTGGGATTTTCGTACAGGATCGGCATCCCGGTCTTGATCCCCGGCCCCACCATCAGCGCTTCGCAATGAAAATAGCGCCGCGACAGCTCGTCCATGATCTGGTTGAGCGGGGGCACCACGCAGGCAACCGCGACGCCTTCGGGACGCGGCGGGGTGACCATCCCGGCGCCGGCCCACAGGGTGTTGAGCAGCGCGCCGTACTCATCGGTGGTGCGCTCCTGGTCGGTGGACAGGCGCCAATGGTGACGCAACTCCGTCCCTTCATAGACCCCGATGACCGTGTTGGTATTTCCGACGTCGACCGTAATCAGCATTGGTTGTCAGGCCCGGACCCTGGATGTTTTAAAGCATCGGCACAGACAACCATGCAATAGCAATCCCCGGACATTTTCAACCATGCATCGCGGCACGCCCGGTTTTCGCGCGAACCATTTTCTCGAAACCCGACTATCGCTAGGATGTGGGCCTATGCCAGAACCCAAGGTTGCACTTGTCACAGGCGCGGGGCGCGGGATTGGACGCGATATCGCCCAGCGGATGGCCCGCGAAGGTTACGCGGTCGGACTGATCGCGCGGACTAAATCGCAGCTCGAAGAGACTGCGGAGCTGATTCGCCAAAAGGGCGGCAAAGCCCTGGTCACGCCCACCGACGTGAGCAAGCGTGAGCAGGTGCTGGCGTCGATCGACGCGGTCGAGCGCGAATTAGGGCCGATCGCGGTGCTGATCAACAACGCCGGCGCCTATCTGCGCAAACCCTTCATGGAGATCACCGAAGAGGATTTCGACTTCCAGTTGAAGGTCAACACCTACGGCCCATTTTTCTGCGCCCAGGCGGTGGTCGGCAAGATGGCCGAGCGGGGTGGCGGCACGGTGATCTTCGTGCTGGGGTCGGAAAGCCGCGGCGGTCCGGCGCAGTACTCCGCCTACAACGCCTCCAAGCTGGCGCAGCGCGCAATCGCGGAGTCGGTCGCCTACGAGTTCATGCATCGCGGAGTGCATGCGGTCGCCCTGGACGTGGACGGCGCGGTCGGACTGGAGCGCGTCACCGACGCCGCCGGCGACGCCGACCCCGACCATTTCGTCGCCACCGAATCGATCTGCAACGAACTGGTCCATCTGATCAATCAGCCGCGCAACGCCTGGACCTTCTCCGTGGACCTGCGCTCCTACTGGCAATGGCGCCCGCGCGTCGCGGCAAAAAAGAAGGCCTGACAGCTCCCGCCATTGTGCATCAACGCGCGTTCGGCACTATACTGCCGCTAACGGGTTCCTACCCCGGTCGGGGCGTGGCGCAGCCTGGTAGCGCACACGCTTGGGGTGCGTGTGGTCGCCGGTTCAAATCCGGCCGCCCCGACCAATCAATTCCTCAATAACTGTAAGTCTTTTTCCTCAAATCAATTGACCGCACTATCGGGCACTTTCAGTGCCTGTAGGGGAAATTGTAGGGACTCTCCCTCGGGCGATCGGTTCTTCTAAGGCCGAGATCGCGGCACGTCGTGCCTGCGCTCTGATGTGCGCGTACCATCGATCAGCTTCGGCGTGCGCAGCGCTCACGTCACAGTCGGCCGGCGCGGCGTTACGCGCACCGTCGGCGTGCCTGGCAGCGACGTCTACTGACACGTCGCGCAGTGGTCACCGCAGCGGCGCGCACGTCGACGGGCTAGCGGTCGTGATGCTGCTGACGCTCATTGGTCTGGTGATCGCCGGGATCGTACTGTTCCGGTGAGCGGCGCCCGGCGAAGCGCCGGCTTTCAAATCCAGCGTCGGTTGACTGGAATCAAGTGCGATATCCGCATTTCGGCCAGAATCTTGTGACACTCTTCTTCAGATGTCGCGCGGTTGGTATGGAAACGAAATTCCTGTTCAGGCACGTCTTCCAGAAGCCTTTCGGTTAACCACTCAACATCGTGGTCCCGCAGGGCCTCTTCGGAAATTGCGAGCCTACGATTCGCATTGACCCATAAGCCACGTTCGGGCAGTTCGACAAAGCCGGACGCCTTTAAGATCTGTTCTTTTTCTTCCACGTTTTACCATCTCAGGCTTGCGCAACGGTTTGCGTTTTTGCTCATTGGACTAATTCAGAATACCCGGAATCAAGGCGTCTCGGGTTGAAGTCTTCCGTTTTTCTGTTGGTACTCGAAGCTGTCAAGCAGAAATTCGCACAGTGTGAATGTGGCGTTCACTGCCAATTTAGCGTGGTGACGGGCGGGATCATAACGCCGCGCGTGCCGGTTGCTCGCCTTGTTCGCCAAATTATACAGACCGCTCACCTGGCTCTTCAGACCGAATAGAATGGTCTTCAGGTAGCTTTCGAGATTCTCCCCTTTTGGGTTCCAGTTCAGAGCGTCCATCGCGATCTTATAAAGCTCTCGAATGTCGCCTTCATTTTCGTTGAACGATGTTGTTGGGGTGCGACACAGGACCTCCTTGAGAAAACCTTCGAGCAGAGTGTAAGAGCTAGCAATCGCTCCCGAGTACATCCCCGGACTCGATCTTTGCGCGTGCCTTTTCGACCTGCTCAATGATGGACCCTTCGGTCAGAGCAACCAGCGAACTCGTTTCGATCGTGCTGGCTCGTGATATGTCGGCTCCGAACCGCCCGTTCTCAAACTGGAACCCATCGCGACCCATTCGCCGTAGCAAAATTTCGACGGTGTCACGCGCCTCCAGTCTGAAAAGATGCTCCAGCACCTCTTCGAAGGCGACGAGAACTTTTCGTACGTCTGTCGCTGAAGAAAAGTCGATGCCCGCATAGTACTGTTCCACCAGCGTTCGCCGTTCACCACTTACGGCAGGTTGGAAGTCCCTTCGGGCTTCAATTCCAGCCGCTTCAAACACCATATCAATCTTGCGGAGAACGAAGCCCGACATAACCTCGCGGAACTCGTTACGCGTCGCTTTGCTGATCAGTTCGCGCATATTCTTCCCACTCAAATGCTTAGCAGGTTGCGCTAATCGCAGTTATGTTGCGGCAAGTCTGCGTCGTGATATCGTGACGCGCGAGGAATTCGGTTTCTACCATCCTCGTGGTTAACCCGTGGATACTGAATCCGGTTGCGGAACCTTGGTGTCACCGGCGACCGGCGAGCTTGGGTCGTCGAACCAGGCCCTGCACTCTCCAGCTCGGCGCCGGCTTTCCCGCGTACTGCTCGTGATGCTGACAGCGCGCCGAGTATGGCCGCGGCCGGCCCAACGGCGGCGTTGCGCCGTTAAGCCCGATCACGGCCTGATTCCACCACCATCAGTCAGCTTCGGCGTGCGCGGCGCACGCGTCACAGTCGGCCGGCGCGGCGTCACGCGTACGGTCCAGGCATAGGTTAGCGTGCGCGCGCCGGGGTGTTTATAACCGCCACCAGAGCGACGCGGTTTTTCGACCGAACCCGATCTCACCCCTCTGGGGGCGCGATTAACAAAACCACCGCTTCCGAATCCTTCCCCTTTTCGTCTTTCAGCATAAATTTGATCGGTTCGAAGGAGTACTGAATGTCTGCCGCCCGAAGCGCGCTAACAAGGGCGCCTTGATCCGCCGTAAGATGTTGAGGGTCGGTTGAGCCGACGATCGGTCCACGCCACGAAGTGCTGAGGTTCAATGAGCCGGACAGCGTCGCAGCAGGCAGGACTCCCACCTTGTGCTTCCATTGAGTCTGAGGAAGTTCGTTCAACGTGGATGCGAAGTCCCATGCGTAGGCTCGACACTCAAAGCACTCTGGATAACTGACGATCCAGAGTCGCGTACTGATGTCTGGTGCCTGTCCTAGGGCCGTCTTCAGTTTTGACTGCTGCTCCTTCGTGAGATGTGGGTGGAGCGTGTTGTTCAGCCTCTCTACTGATTGTTGCAGAGATGCGATCGTCGCGGACTCTCTCGCGCTGGTTGAATTAAAGCGAATCGCTAGGAGGCCAACGTATATGAACGCGAATACGCTTAATGCGAGAAGTACATCGTGCCGACTGCCCCACACGTCGCGTCGTCTACGCCATAGGACGCTCGCAATACGAGCGACCATTGACAGAACGACTGCAAAGATAACATTAGGAACGAGGTTTGCCGTAAAATTCTGCCATAACGTCTGCCACAACAATTGTAGATGATCAAAAGTCAGGCATCGCGCGAGCCCGCGAGGAATTTAACCATGGTGGACGCTCCCGTGCCGCTTCAGGGAACTTGCGGGTCGGCCAACTCCGGAATGGCCATTTCTACGAATGCGAGGACGCTAGACCGATACCTTCGCAGTAACTCGATAAGTTCCATCGCGTCCTTGCTCTCTACCGGACCCTCATCGCCTTCGAGCCGCCGTGAAGAGAGTCTGACTCGACCTCTTCTTCCGTACACGACCCTTTCCTCCACAGATTCGCCATCAAGGTGTTCTATGAATTTACTTCTATAATCGACTACACGGGTCTTAATTTGGCTCATCAGGTCTATCATCTGCTGAGCTTCGGGACGCGCCGCAAGGTCTCCGAATAGCTTCGCATACCAGGAACTCAGTTGAACGTGGGACGAACCGGCCTTCTTAAGGGTCTTCCCGAATGCAACGCACACCAAATCGGCGAGTCAATCCACGAAGATCTTGGCGAAAATGTTTAAGGCCAAGACGTCAAGAGTCGCAATTTCCAGCAGTCTGTCAACTTGGTTGAGCCTGCGACCATACTCTGCGGTCAGCGCACTTTCGCCGCGCTCTCGCATCCCTTGCTGATACTGAGTATGGGCCGCGCTCGCCTGGATAAATTGGCGGCTGGACTGCTCGTGCCTCTTGACTAGCTCATCAAGGTACCGCGCATAGCGAACGCACTGGTTGAATGCCTGACGAAGCTTTTCGTAGGAGCCGGCTTTTGAGGAAGGGATCCGGGCGAAGAGCGGATCAAAAACCGTCTTCATCTCAAGACCGTGCTGCTCGTCGCAGAGTTCCACAATCGCTCTTGTTTTAGCACCAAAACGCTGAAGTCAAAAGCCGCCGCGACTGTAGGGGGAAATTGTAGGGACTCTCAACAAATTTCGGTAGCGCAGGGTCAAGGCGATTAATCCAAAATCCGCAGGAAAACAGGGACTTTTTGCTCTGTTTACGCTATACAGCGCAGTTGACAAAAGCCCCGTTTTTACGCTTGAGGTGCGTGTGGTCGCCGGTTCAAATCCGGCCGCCCCGACCAATCAACAGACGGCAGCCGATTGGCTTCTCACCCCGGTATCTTCACGCAGTCTTCACTAAAGCTTCTTTCATTGCTCCAACCTCTTCCCGGACCGCTCGACGCACGACGGTTTCGAGACGTGCGCCTCGGATGTATTCGCGCAACGCGTCGTTGATCAGGGTCTGATAGTTGCCCCCTCCGGCACGATCCACCGTCGCTTGAAAATGCTCGATCACGTCATTGTCGAGGCGAATGGTGATTCTCGTCTTTCCAGGAGTTGGGGGCACCGCTGGACCGCGCCGGGCCTTGCTGAAATTATATTGCCTTTTCATGTACGTCTACTCTCGTACTGCGACCGCTCCTGGCGGGTGGCCTTGCGGGCGGAGATGATTCTGATGCGGTCCCCGCGTGTCGTGTTAGACAACGACGAGGATTCTCCCCATAGAGCCGATGCCGAGCCCAACGAAACGTTCCTCGTCTGGCTCGTCGTCCGGCATCGTTAACATGGCGTTATCCTCGAACACAGTCGCCGCCTCAGCGAAGCGGACTCTGTGGTTTCGCAGGTTGTTCGCCGACTTGTTCGGATCCCACTCAAATTCCACAACCACGCCACTCGTGCATACGTGTACACCGAGCGGAAGCTGCCGTCTAGTCTACTAGCGGCGCCGCCTCACCAATCTGGGAACGCGGAGCAGCATTGACCTCCCGTTTACGGTCCTTCGAGACGGGACTACTTACGCAGGCGGAGAATCGCTATCGCAGACGACCACCGTTGACGGCGGACATCGGAGGGTGGTACTGGCTGCACTTCAGGAGCAGGACCGACTGGCAAGCGTGCGGGGAATTTCTTACTCTGGAAGCGAAAGGAAGGAAAGATATGCCCAAACAGTCCCCGATACCCGATGCGTTGGACAAGCCCTTCTACGACGCTTGCAACGAGGAACGGTTGGTAGTCCAGTATTGCACCAATTGCCGTAGGTATCAGTTTCCGCCGCGGCCAGCGTGTACCCGTTGTGGGAACAGCGCCTCGGTGGAGTGGCGGCAGCTGAGCGGCCGTGGCCGGATCATCAGCCGTGTGGTGGTGCATGACACCCCGACCTCCTCGCTGATTCCGCAGCAGCCCTTCAACGTCGCGACCATCGCGCTGGATGAAGAGCCCGAGGTGATTATGCTTTCCACTCTGGCCCGCAGCAGCCCATTTCCGGGGGTACTTCTGGGGGTATCTGAAGGTGCCCTTAGAAATTGCGTCGTAATCTAACGGAATTCTTCGCCAGTGTGAATCCCACCCCCTCCGCCAGGAAAGAGCCGGTAAGATAAAGGTTTTTTGGGGCGTGTAAGTTTTTGGTGGGTGCCGTTGTTGGGCTGGAAAGGAGGGTCAATCGACTGTAAATCAGCGCCGGGGCTGTTTCTAGTGTCCGGGGGCGGCAAAGGGCGGCTGTGCACTATCCGTCTAAGGAAATTCAGGGGGTATATTTCAGGGAGGGGAATCCAACATAGGAGCCCCTTGCTGCCGCCCTAGCAGGATTGTCAGGCAGCGAGCCAGCCGTTTGCTTCACAGCCAACTCCCGGCCCCAATATTGATGAGGTGTACCGGGGCGCGACGCTGAAGCGATAAACATTGCCACCCTGTGGTGCCCGGTGGGCGTACGCTGGCCGGGGAGCCGGGGCTGACCCCTGGTCCTACGCGCGGCAGCTTCTTCTTGCAGGCCGGGTAACAGGTGCGAGCAGCGGTCCGGCGTGATGCCCACGCCCGAGTGACCCAGGCGCTCGCTCACCACCTTAGGGTGTATGCCCTTCAGCAGCAGTTGTGACGCGTGGGTTTGCCGCAGGTTCGCAACGTAGGGGTCGAGGATTGAAATCCCTTCTGCTCCACCATTTCTTCTCTGCCTGTAGCGCGTCTTGCGATTCTTGTTCAAAGCTGTTGCAGAACGGTAACCAATAAGTGCTTACCGAGCGCCGCTCCGGCAGGGGATTGTGGAAGTCCGTCATTAGTCCAAAGCGCATTCCAGCAACCTCCTAAGACGAAACTGAGTTACACCTGAATTCCCCGTACGGAAGATATTCTCGTTGCGTAATAGCGAAGGCGTCTTGCGTCCCTGGTCATTTGAATCGCATCAGGTTATCGCTCCGAACTCGACCAGAGGGGTCCCGTCCCAACGACCCACGGATGGTTGTTCGTCCATCACTTGCGATGGCTCTGCGGCGCCAGCGCTTCTATCACGGCCAGGTCCGGGCTTGCGTCGTCCGAGCGCATCGGGTTTATGGCCACATGATTGGCCCCCGCATCGAAATGAGCCTTGATGCGGTGTTTCAGAACGCCTTCGTCGCCCCAGGGGATCGCGTCATCGAGAAGCCTGTCGCTGCCGTTATTTTCGAAATCCGCGTCAGTGTAGCCGACACTCCTGAAGTTGGCGCGGTAATTCTCGAGTCGTGCGTATGTCTTGAAGTACTTCCGTATGGCGGCATGCGCCTGCTCGCTGTTTTTTTCCCTGATGAGGTGACAGCACACCCCCAGCCACTTATCCGGCCCGATCAGTTGGCGCGTCCTGGCGGTATGCGTGGGCACTCCCAAGTTCAGAAAGACGCCCTCGGTCTCGGTGGCAGCCAATTTAACCATTTTCGGCAGGAGTGCTCCGACGAGCACCGGCGGTTGCACCGCTGGCGCCGGATCGATATAGGGTGCGGACTTCATCTTCGCCAGATAATTGCGCATTGCAGTCAACGGCTTCCCCGACGGCAGCTGGTAGCGGTTGAGCAGCCATTGATGACTGACGCCGATCCCAAGCACGAATCGTCCCTCATAAAATTCCGAAAGTGCACGGGCCCCATTGATCATCGTCAGCGGTTCACGTTTCCAGATGTTCGCTACGGAAATGCCTACTGTCAGTGACGTGGTGAGGCTAAGCAAACGGGCCGCGGTCACAAACGGATCGCGCCCGCCGAGGTTTTCGCCTGTCCACAGGCAACTGTAACCACAATCCTCGACCAGCCGTGCCACGTCGGCGAAATCAGTGCCCGCAATCCGGCCGAGGTCGATCATCACACCCAGGGCCTGATTCAGTTTTTTCAGCATCGTGTTCATCTTCGTTACCTCAGGCCGCGATGCGCACGAAGCCGGTGGGTTAAACCCATCCGGGCCCTTCTGGGGCGACGGACGCATTCGTTCGAAAAATGGTCCTTTGAAATCGGGTGCGGCGAGATCACACTGGCAGAAAGCGTGGCAGCCGCTTTTCTACAAACGACATCACGCCTTCTTTGAAGTCGCTGTGGCGGGACATACTTGACATTATTGCGGTGCTGTCATCGGTGGCAATCTGGTAGTCGGCCGTGAGATGTTGCCATAACATCCGCTTGGCCTCAGCCATTGCCGTGGGCGAACAATAGACCGCAATTTCCCGTGCCATGCCGATGGCGGTCTCCATCAATTGGGCGTCAGGAACAACGCGGCTGACCAGTCCCATCGACAGCGCCTCCTGTGCGCTGATGATTCGTCCGGTCAGCGCCAGGTCCATTGCATGCGACATCCCAACCAGTCTTGGAAGCAGCCAGCTCGAGCCGTATTCGATGGACAGCCCGCGGCGAACGAAAATGGCGCTCAACCTGGTTCCCTCCCCGGCGATGCGGATATCGAAATGTAGCGCCATGCTGAATCCCATCCCCACGCAGTTGCCGTTGATTGCGCCAACGATCGGCTTGCGCATCTTGAGAATGAAGCCGAAGAGTGAATGATGGTCGATGTTGGTCGATGATGGCGTCGGCTGCTCAGCCTGCCCAGTTTGCTCCGCTGCCGATTGTAAAGCCGCCATGTCCATCCCGGGACAGAATGATTTCCCGGCTCCGGTGACGACGATCGCGGCTATGCCGGGGTTTCGCTCGGCGTCGAGCATCGCCTCTTTGAACTCGGCGGCCAGGGTCGGCGTGATGGCATTCAAGCGGGCGGGTCGGTTAAGCGTCACGACCGCGACCTTGTCCTGCTTGTCATAAGCGATTTCGTGATACTGCATCACACTTTCTCCAGGGGCCTTGAGAGCCCATGTCAGCTACATTAGGTTGCATTCCGGCCGCTGGTGTTTTTCTCTCTGTGCTCTAAGCTCATAGTTTGTACAATTGTGCGACGTTCTCACCGAGGACTTTTTGACGTGCCGAAGAGGGTAGGCTGTCTGCCATTTCTTCCAGTTCCTCGATGTAATTACTTACATGGTCGGCGTGCGGGAAATCACTGGCCCACATGAATTTGTCCGCGCCTTCCAACTGAATTATCGCGGGCAGGGCGCGCTCGTCAGGATCCGCCGAAATCCATACGTTGCGGCGGAAGTAGAAGCTTGGCTTTTCTTTGAGCGGCACCTTGCGCCCGGCGTAGCTGGAATAGGCAGCATCCATTCGGTCCAGCCAATAGCTGATCCAGCCTGCGCCTGCTTCCAGAAGCACCAACTTGAGCCGGGGAAATTTCTCAAAAGTGCCGTACTGCATGAAACTCGTCAGAGCCTGCCTGATAGCCTCACCTGCGGTCACCACGATCCAAAAGTTTTGCCGGTGCACATATTCGAATGCATATCGCCCGGAAAAAGCCCACGGCGGCTCCCAGGACGGATGAATGCCTAGAGGCACATCCAGTTCCTGCGCCTTGGCAAACACCGCATCATGATCTGGATGGGCGTGCGGCTTGCGAGTCATGGTGAACTGCGATACCCAGCCGCCTTTGCATCCGGCCTTGACGGCGCGCTCCAGTTCCGCCGCCGCGGCTTCAGGGTCACCCAGCGACAGGTGTGCCGCACCAAACAGGCGCCCTTCACCCTCGGCGCACCAGTCGACGATCGCGCGGTTGTAAGCCCGGCACATCGCCTGCGCGTAATCGGCATCGTGGCATTCGGTTTCCCATTCCAAGGTGAGGGTTGGGTAGATGATCGCCGCCTTAAGTCCTTCAGCGTCGAGCCGTTGAACCCGTCCCTTGGCATCCATTGCGCCGAGGGCCGGGTTCGGACATTCGCCGTATGGGACATTCGGATTCCAACGGCGGGTTTCTCGCGTAATACCCATGGTGCCGTACAGGGCTCCACTAATCGTTCCGCCACGAACGATCTTTGACGGGCGCCCGTTGATCTCCAGGTACTGGGTTCCCTTTTCGTCCCACTTGATCTGCAACGCTCGAGGCTTGTATCTGGCCCCGCTGTACTGCTGCCACAGCTTCGGGCTCTCGACGAAATGACCGTCCGCATCGATTGCGTCCGGATATTTCAGGCGGCGAAAAGTTTCGGCTTGATATTCCATCTGACCGTCCCCTCCCATTCTGTAAAAATCGGATGCAACAGGTTTATTTGCCGCAAGTGGTTCAATTTCGGACCGGTTGAACAAAGCGCGTGACCGCGAGACCGGGACTTCTGGTTTCCTAAAACCAGCTCTCGTATAGAACCAACCGTCCAATAATAGCCCTGCTCGGGCATAGAACGTGTAAGCTGTTCAGATCATGTATGCCTAATGTGTATCACTCACGCGTGGCGCCACTTTGGTCCAGAACAACTCAAGCGTCTTCATAAGCCGGTCATGGGGAATCAAACCGTTATAGATCCACGCGAACAGCCATTTTACCGGCAAACGCGCGAGCAGCTGTTCCATCTGGCGCGTGACCGTATCCACGCTGCCGACCAAAACCATGCTATTGGCGAACACGTCGGGAAGTTTTCCGGTGCTCGGGTCCTCCATCGCCTTTCCGAAGCCGAACGGAGCGAACCATTCGTTGCCGCAGAATTGTCCGCTTTCACGCCATATCGCCTTTGCCTCCTCGTCTGTGTCGGCGATAATGAGGTCGCGCAACACGCCCATTCCTTCGCCCAGTGGTTTCCCGCACTCGGCTGCGTACAAGTCGCAGAGGTGGCGCTCGTAAGGTGGAAACAGCGGCGGCAGGACGGCGGTGACGTTTTCTTTGGCACACCAGCGAATACTGCGCTCAGATGATGCGAATGGTTGAAAAATCGGCGGATGAGGCTTTTGCAGAGGCTTGGGAACGACGCTGACGGCGCGCACGATGCCGTTCTCTACTCCGATTCCCCATTTCGTGGTGGCCTCGATATCCCATGGAGTGTCACCCGGCGGAATTTTCCAGTAGCGGCCCTGGTATGAAAGCGATTCCTCGTCCAGGCCCGCTTGATGATCTGGTAGGATTCTTCAAACGCGGCCCGGTTGGCAGCATCGATCTCGTCGTGTTGATGGGGTTGCGCGCCGTGAATGCCGTGCGTTTGTTGTGCCATCACGTCAACCCAACGGCGCTGGTATCCCCTGGCAAAACCGGCGTTCGCACGGCCGCCGGTCATGTGGTCGAGCATGGCAATGTCTTCGGCCACGCGGATGGGATTGTTGGCCGGCAGCACGATTCCAAGTTGCCCAACACGCAACCGCCGGGTCTGCATGCCGACAAACAGGTCCAGCAGCACCGGATTGTTAGAGAGCTCGAACCCCTCCGCGTGGAAATGGTGCTCGGTAAAGCTCATCGAGTCGTACCCGAGATCGTCCGCGAGGCGCGCCTGCTCTGAAATGTCCCGCAGCATGCGGCCATAGAGATCACCGCGCAGCCCGACCATGCGTTGTTCGATTTCGGGACGGCTACCGACCGACGGCAGATAAAACAGAGAAACCTTCATGAATAATAATTCTCAAATCAGTTGCCGGCGTCAGCGGACCCGAGGTAGCCCCATGTAGTTGACTATATTGTTGCGTTGGATAGCCGACGAACCTGCCGCTATGGGCCCCAGCAAAGAATGGCGGACGTACCGTTCGAGGTCATAATCCTTGGAATATCCGTAGGCGCCCATAATTGTCAGTGCCTCGAGTGACACCGTTTTCGCCGCCTCGCAAATGAATAATTTTGCCTGAGAGGTTTCGACCGAGCATGGCTTGCGGTCGTTCACCAGGCTCGCAGCATGGTAAAGCATCACCTTGCCTGCGTATAACTGGGTGCTCATGTCCGCCAGCTTGTGCCGAATGCTTTGGAAGGCGCAAATCGGGCGGCCGAACTGGCGGCGCTCCTGACTGTAGTTCCAAGCCAAGTCGAAGGCTGCGATTGCAATGCCCAAAGATTCGGCAGAGGCGAGCAAACGTTCCACCGCCAGGCCGGATTCGGTCATCGACGACCACCCACGGTTCCAGAAGTCGGGGCCGCCGAGGATATTAGCCAAGGGGACCCTTACGTCCTCGAAGTCCACGTCGTAAGTGTGTGAACTCTCCATCGTCTTCAATTGGCGCATTGCGATGCCAGGCGTCGTTCGAGGCACCAGGACGATAGAGATATTGTTGTGGCGATCCTCCGGCGCACCGCTGCGGACCAGAGTGTAGAAATACCCGGTCCACGATGCTCCGCTTATAAAACGCTTCGAGCCATTGATAATTACCTCGTCGCCCTGACGGACGGCGGTTGTCTTTACAGCAGCCAAATCTGCTCCGACGTCAGGTTCGGTCCATGCATAGGCAAACAGCAGCTCGCCGCTCGCGATTTTGGGCAGATAAAGGCGCTTTTGTTCTTCGCTGGCAGATTCTAGCAGGTTCATGCCCGCATAACAGGTACACATGATGTAGACCAGCGCGAGTGTCGTACTTCTTTGGGCGATTTCCTCCAGTACCGCAAAAGTCGCCGGGAGATTACGGCCGAGCCCGCCATATTGCTCGGGGACGCTCAGCGCCGTTACACCGAGTGCGCACAGTTTCTTATAGATGTCCAAGGGTGGCTCTCCCGATTCCTCGACCATGCGCGCCTTTTCTCGGGGCAACTCACGATCCAGGAATTGACGGACCAAATCACGAGCTTGGCGGATATTGTCAGGTTCTTCGAAGCGCAACTGTTAGTCTCCTTGTGTCTCTCGCCTCACGAGGGTCGGTGAGTTCCAAGTTCAACGGCTCAGAGCGGTGGCTCTTCACGCGGCGCGCCCGCATACATCCAACCAAGCACCTCGCCATAGAACCATAGATGAACGGCCATTCAGTTAAAGGCGTCTGCGGCCCATCAACACCCGGAAGTCTTTTTCCTGCCCTTTCGGCTGGGCGCCCGACTTGGCCGGGCAGGCCTGGTCCCATAATTAAACGTACGTTCATTTACCGCATGGCACACAGTTCTGTCAAGGCCTGATCCGACGTACGACCCTTATTTGTCACGCTGTGGTGGAGGTAGTTCGGAGAATTAGATAAAGTGTTGGGGGAGAGGAGAAATAATTCTGATGCGCAAGCCTGGTTCGAATGGGGCCGAGACTCTCCGCAGCCTGCGCTCCGCAGCAATTGAACTCATCGCTGAGCATGGATACGAAGCGATGAACCTGCGGATGCTGGGAAACAAGGTCGGAGTAACACCGGCTTCCTTTTACCGATATTTCGAAAACAAGCAGCAGTTGCTGTTTTCGTTAGTCGAAGAAGTTACCAGGAGATTGACAAGCGAACTGGCGGCGATCGTCGAAGAGGTTGATGATCCTGAGCAGCAAATGCGGGCTTTCATCGCGTTTTATCTGGCATATCAAGTCGCCAACCGGACAGAATCCTTTGTCCTCTGGACCGAGATGCGCAGCCTGACGCCACCCAATTTTCGGACCATCTCCAGACTCCAGCGAATCTACACAAACAAAGTTCGTCTAATTGTGGAACGCGGCGTGCAGACTGGACAATTCGCCGTGGAGGATTGCGAGATTGCGACATACTCGCTGATTCAGATGCTCATAACGGTGAGCCGCTGGTACAATCCGCAGGGAAGAATCAAGCCCACGACTCTTATCGGGATTTATACGAACCAGATATTGAGAATGCTGGGCGCTTCGGGTCGTGCAAAGAGGTTTTTGGGGGAACCAGTTGCGCCGCGAGTTACTCCAAAAAATGGCAATCGGGAAGAAATGAGGAAGTTGATTTCACGAGCCGGGATGCTCGCCTCATGACGGCACGGCGTACGCCTTGCGCTGCGTTGCAGCTACCGCTGCTCAAATCTTACCCTGATCCTGCTCGCTGTTGGAGTTAAGCCACACGCTTCGAACTGCTTGTTCGAACTGGTGCTTTCTCACCTACCCAGGGCGCGTAGTGCCGCTCACGCACCTTGATCCTGTTCCCACGAGAGCGGCAACCAGGTGCGACGGTACGTTCGAAAGCGTAACCGGTAAGGCTGTCATCTATCATCGCCTGAGCGCCTTGCGCCTCTCCTCCCCGGGTTGGAAACCGCGATTAGTGTTCTCTGCCACTTATCACGGTGGTTCGCCAGCAGGGTGCTGGCGCCCGCCAGCCAAGCCACGTGGCGGCGCCGCCTCTCCAATCTGGGAACGCGGAGCAGCATTGACCTCCCGTTTACAGTCCTTCGAGACGGAACTACTTACGCAGGCGGAGAATCGCTATCGCAGACGACCACCGTTGACGGCAGACATCGGAGGGTGGTACTCGGCTGCGCTTCAGGAGCAGTACCAACTGGCAAGCGTGCTGGGAACTTTCTTACTCTGGAAGCGAAAGGGACGAAAGATATGCCCAAACAGTCCCCGATACCCGATGCGTTGGACAAGCCCTTCTACGACGCTTGCAACGAGGAGCGGCTGGTAGTCCAGTATTGCACCAATTGCCTTAGGTATCAGTTCCCGCCGCGGCCAGCGTGTACCCGTTGTGGGAACAACGCCTCGGTGGAGTGGCGGCAGCTGAGCGGCCGTGGCCGGATCATCAGCCGTGTGGTGGTGCATGACACCCCGACCTCCTCGCTGATTCCGGAGCAGCCCTTCAACGTCGCGGCCATCGCGCTGGATGAAGAGCCCGAGGTGATCATGTTGTCCCATCTCCCCGGGACTCCCGTGGATCAGGTACCGATCGGGGCTGCGGTCGAGGTGATCTTTGAGACGACCCCCGCGACGGGCCAAAAGGTGCCCGAATGGCGGGTGGTAGGCTAGACCCCTTTTGGCATGGGCGACACGACGGAAACGCGAAGCAGGAGGTAAACTATGCCGCATCCGGGAGTTCCTCGCGATTGGTTCCGAAACAGAGATGGCATGGGGCTCTGGGAGGGCCGAGGCAAGGTTGTAGCTACTGGCGTCGGGACGTCCCCCACCGCGCGGCGCTGGGACGAGAAGCCCGAGACCAGCATGGGCGCCATGACCATCATCGCGATCCGGAAGGCCATCGCGGACGCCGGGATTTCGCCGGACGAGATCGACGGACTGGTTCTGACTCCCGAGTCCACGACTGGGGCTTCCAACGATCCGAACACCCCTCCGCCCCCGGGCTGGGAGCAGCACTTCAAAATGGCGTCTTTCCCCCAGGCCGGCATTACTCGGGGAGACATTGACTGGATCCTCTTGAACATGCCGGAGCTGAAGAACGTCAAGTTCATGATGAACGGCGCCATATGTATGTCCGTGTCTTTTGTCGCCGCGGCGGAGGCGGTGGCGCGAGGACTCACCCAGACCTGCCTGGTGGTTCGGGGCTGGCACAACCTGGCCGGCCGCTACTATGTGGGCGTGGGGGCTAGCGCGCTGAACACGGCTTCTGGTCGGGGCAAGTACGGCAGCATCTGGGGCCTGCCGGCTTGCGGGACCACGGCCATGGTCTTCGAGGAGTACTGCCGGAAGTACGGCAAGAGCCACGATCAGATGGCCAACTTCGTGGTGACCCAGCGCCGCAACGGCCTCATGAATCCGGACGGGTACTACAGCCAGCACCGGCCGGAGATGATCACCGTCGAGGACTACCTCACGGCGCGGTGGATCGCCAAGCCGGCGAACATCTACGACAACGACCTGCCGATCATGGCCGCCTTGGCCGTTGTCTTCACCACCCCGGAGCGGGCCAGGAACCACAAGCAGAAGCCCGTTTACATCCTGAGCCATGGCCAAACCCGGCCGGAATCTCCGGGCGTCGCGCCCACCCTGGAGCAGTGGGAACAGAGCAGCGACCGCATGGGGCGGATTCTCTACGAAGGCGCGGGCGTCGGTCCCGACGATCTGGCGTTCGAAAACATGTACGACGGCTTCACCCTGTTCCACCAGTTCCACCTGGAGGGGCTGCGGTTCGCTGCCCGTGGAGAGAAGCGGGGCTATGCTCTTGACCTCTACGAGACGGATATCAGCATTGAGGGGCCGAATCCCGTTTCCCCCAGCGGCGGCAACAACGGGAACGGACGCACCCGCTGGTGGAACCATCGGGACACCATCCTCCAGTTGCAGGGGCGGTCGCCCTCGCAGATCAAGAAAAAGGCCGAGATCGGCGTCTCCGGTGCTCCCATGCCCGACGCGTGCGACGCGCTGATTTGGAGCGCCACTCCCCCCGTTTAGGCCCACGGCCTGAGCGTGGTCTGGCCAATATCACCGCTGCCCGCCTTGACGGGCAACCGGGGACGTTAATAACTAGGGGACGATACCATACCGTCGCGATGGAGGCGGGTGCACCTGCGGCAACCGATCGTATCCGGAACCTGCCGATCCGTTTCTCCAATGCGGCAAGGCTACCGGACGATTCCGGAGCGCATGACTGAGATGGCTTGCGTAGAAGCCAGGTCGGCGCTGTGCAAGCGCAAGGAGGACGAAAGTTGGCTTTCCTCATCAGCTTTGACATCGACGGCACCATGGAATTCGGCGACCCAGCCGGCGGTGTCACTGTAGAAATGGTCCGAAGAGCCAAAGAGTTGGGGTTCATCGTCGGCAGTTGCTCCGACCGTTTCCCCTCCTGGCAGAAGAAGGTATGGGATAGTCACGGCATCGCTGTCGATTTTTGGGTGCCGAAGCACATGCTGCTCTGACGTGAAGACCCGTTTTCAGGCGGACCGGTACGTTCACATCGGCGACCGGGACATCGATCGCCAGCTCGCCGAACAAGTAGGGTTCCATTTCTGGTGGGACCACGAGGCCGTTGCTGAGCCTTGGCTTGCCTGGCTGACTGACCAGCGTTGAGGAGGCTCAACGCCGGTATGAAGATTGGCCTGATCTCAGACACCCACATCCCATCCATGGGTGCGGAGCCACCATCCCAGGTGGTCCGGGCCTTTGAGGGGGTCGATCTCATCCTCCATGCCGGGCATGTTGAAATCGCCTCTTGCATAAGGTGGCTGGAGCGTATCGCTCCGGTTACGGCAACGACTTCGTGGCTGGTGGGTACGGGTGAGGCTCTCCCGAGGGTGAACACCGTTAAGGTGGTGGAGGCGGAGAACCATACCATTGGCATGTGCCATGAGTTGATCTTAAAGAGCTTGGGCGACGATGTCATCCCCGGGGCGATCGGGAGGGCATTCCCTCCTGGAGAGTCGCTGCCCGACGCGTTACAGGGCATTTTTGGCAAGCCGGTGGACATTGTGGTCTTCGGCTACACCCATGAGGCTATGGTGGAGACTCACCAAGGGGTGCTTTTCGTCAATCCTGGAAGTCCCAGCTTGGTGAAACAGAACATAAGGCTCGGCACAGTAGCCATCCTGGAGATTACGCCAGAGAGCAGGGCTGCCCGGATAATTGACCTGGCCGCACTGGACGCGTGAGGTGTATTCGTTCGCATCTCCACGATAGAGCGGGGGCGGGGCTTCTTAGGGCCGGGCCGCCAGCGGCCTCGACCCTTTGGTGGTTTCGCTGGGCCATTCGACTTGCACGAACTGGCCGGCCTCTGGCGATGTCGGCTTCGTTGTTGGATTTGAGCAGCGGCAAACACTTCCGGAGGACCGCTACGCCCTGTGCCCAATTTTGTGCCCTAAGCCGAGATCAATCGGTGCCAGTCGGTCACATTCCATAGGGTCGCGCTCAGTAACGAAACCACTTCTGCCCCTACGAGTTTCGTTCTATCGACCGAGACAGGGCGTTACCTACGATTTTTCGTCATTTCCGCTTGGGGTGCGTGTGGTCGCCGGTTCAAAGCCGGCCCCGACCAAATCTTCTGGCCGACGTTCTTCCGTGGAAACCGCTTTGGTCAGCTTCACGCGGTTTTTAGCGAGACTTTCTGCGCCGCCTTCACCTTATCCCGGACGGTTTGGCGCACGATTTTTTCGAGCATCAGCCGCGGATGTATTCCCGCAACGTCGGGAGGCTTTTGACAGTCCCGAATTTACTATTCAGTTCTCTTCCATGAACTTACCCATCGCTCGGGTGCCGTCCATCGGTTGAACCGGCCAACGCGCCGCCGGGCGTGAGTGTCCTGCACCTAGCTCTTGGCAGGGACGTGATTGGGAACGGGCGTAGATTTTTTACCGCCTGCAGGATTATTGTCTCTGAAAGCGCCGAGCGAGAGCTCGGCATCCGTCGGCTATCGCAGGAGCTGAGGACTACGGTAAAGAGGGATCACGGGTTCATCGGCCGTTCAATCCTACGCCGACCTCGATCGTCCCGAGTGAGCGTAATCGCACGCTTCGGTCTGATGATCGTGATAGCCGCCGGCATCTCTGCGTGCTCGCGTTCCAAGTCCGATTCATCGGCCCACACAAAGAATTCGGCCGCAGGCCGGTGGCAGGCGGAAATTTACAGCCCGGGTGGCCAACGTCAGCAATGCGTGATGGAAATTGGCGCTATGGGGCAAATCGCCTACGGCGATTCGTGCCCGATGCCGCTGACGGGTCAGCAGGCCACTATCACCACCGTACCAAACGGTGCCTATGCGCCAAACCTTTACGTGACTGGCAAGGACAGCGGCACGTTCATGATCATGGGAGGCAGCATCTCGGGGATGGTTGGAGCATTTCGTATCGAGGGCAGCAAACATATGACGACCCGAACCGCTCCCGGTGCCGATATCGAATGGAGCCGCAGCTCGTCCAAGGTACCAATGCGGAGCGCGGCCGCAAGCCAGGTGCTCCCGCGGCAAGTCCAATGGCCGGTGAGCGACGTGCCGGCGATCGCCCAGCGTGCAGTCGCGTATGTACGGGCCAAATGGCAACCGGACGCCTTCCTGACGTCGATCCAAATGGAGCTGACTACCGACATCAGCAATGCACAAACCCCGGAGGGGGGTCTGCTGATTCAGTTCAACTTCTACTCTTCCGGACAGCAGCAGACGCTCACCTTTATGCCTAATTCGCCCGCCAGCGAGTTGATGCCCGGCTCCAGCGCCGACCCCCGCGATCAACGCGCGCTGCCTGCGAGCTTTATGGATTTGCCCGATGCCGTAGCGCAACTGCGAGCGAAAGGGCTGCGCGGCAAGCGCATCAAAACCGCGCATCTCGAAAATTATGGCCCCGGCTCATATGCCGCAGGTGATATCGGCGTCTTCGGCGCCGAATGGGTCATCGATTCGACACTCGACGAGCAAGGTGCGGTTCTGGCGGAGTTGCCAGATCATGACCAGGCAAGAATTTCCAACCCCGACCAGGTGGAGGAAGGAGATCAATCCGGGAACCTGATCCATGTCGAAATCACGGGGCTGCGAAACAATCGTGGGCAGGTGTATTGCGAACTGTTTCAGTCGGCCGAAGACTTCCCCTCCAACGCCCGGGGGAATGCGGCCAGCACCGCGTCGACGATCACCAATCGACGCGCCGAATGTGACTTCGAGAATGAAGACTCCGGATCTTACGCGATCCTGGTGTTTCACGACGAGGACAACTCCCATGTGCTCGAGCTGAACCCCAACGGCACTCCGCGCGAGGGCGTTGGACTATCGAACAACTCAAGGGCTATCTCCGCACTACCCGGCTACGACGCGGCCATGTTTCCCTACAGAACCGGCAGGTTGAATCTGACGATCAACGTGAAATATCCGTTAACCCAGGTGTCCGATGCGACGCGGTCGTTCGCTGCCAGCGCCGACGCGAACGCCAGCCTGGCGGGTTTCGCGTTTGTGGACGGCTCGGTGACAGGACAGGGGTCGCGAGCGAAGCTTCCGACCGGAACGAAAATCTATCCCTCGGGTTCGACGATCACGGGAACCGACGGGTGTCCGACGACGCGCTACCACACCGATGGAATGATCGTCGCGGTGATCGATTACCAAGGCCGACCGACCGCCGGCAGCGTCGCCGTAACGCGTCATCTCGCGAACGGCGAACAGTTTAGCAACGCCCCTTACTATCTCGACCTAGACAGGGGTCGCACACTTCAATTCCTGGGCCCTGTCTTCGAAAATGGTTCCTACGATGTTCGCCTCAAATATGACTTCAGCTTAGGTCGGGCCAAAGCGGTCTCCGCAACGTTCGCGTTGGCGCGCAGTTGTCGTCCGACCCCCTGACCGTTGCGGGGCCAATTGTGCACCTCGGGTGAGAGCAAAGCGACCCACTAATTCCTTGAGCAGGCGGCGTGTGCCGACCCCGGAGACATGGTGACCATCGGAGTGTAGATAACGCTACGGATTTCGTATCCGCAGCGCGTTGAAAAAGGCTTACAGCATAAGGGAAGCCTGGCGATTTTGACTGAACTTGGACGGTGCTGAGGGAGAAAATAAACGCCATATGCGCAACAATTATCTGCTGGTTCCGGCTGGTGTGAGATGAGGCACGCGCTCGAACGGATCTCATATTGAGATGCTCAGTCCGAATCCCGTGGACACCGAAACACCCGCTGCTTGACTTGCTGCTATACTCGCAACAGTCTTTGGGATCGATCGGTGCCCGCACATGGACAGCGCGCGAAGACAGTGGGGCGAAACGCCTTGGTCCCCTCCCAACGCCACCTACACCGCGGCCGGATCGGCCTCAGCGCTGATCGACGTCGCAATCATCGGCGGTGGCCTGACCGGAGCATCCACGGCGTATCATCTCGCCAAGCGAGGGATCGGCGCCACTGTATTCGAGGCCGGTGATATCGGAGACGGCGCCAGCGGCAGAACCGGCGGTCTGGTGCTTGAAGCGACGGCGGCGGGACCGCTTGCGGAAGTTACCACTTGCCTTTCTGAACTCAGTACTCTGGCCGCGGCGGAAGCGATCGACTGCGATTTGCGTCTTCCCGGATGTTGGGAAATCAAGCACGGGGACAGCTCGAGCCATCGGATGCTGCCCTGGCGCGACGCCGGAAAACCGGTTTATATCGCAAAAACCACCACCGGTGGGACGGTAGATCCGGTACGCCTGCTCAATGGTATCTTGAGCGCGGCGGTGCGCGTGGGCGCGGAAATCAGGCAACGGACTGCGGTCGAGCGGATTATGCTACAGCCACGGCCCGCAATTGAGGTTGGCGGCCGGACCATCTATCCCGAATACATCGTGGCCGCGGCCAATGCCTGGTTGCCCGCTCTGCTTCCGGAGGCGGTCAAGTTGCGCAGTTCGCTTACTTTCGCGGTTGCGACCCAACCGCTGGACAGCGGCACAATCGAGGCTATTGGTCTGGGCGCCCACATCCCCTTCTATACGGCGGACCTGCCCTATCTTTGGGGTAGGACAATGACCGATGGGCGTTTAATTTTTGGCTCGGGGCTGGTCTTCGGTTCGCCTGCCCAGCTTGAGGCCGCCAGCGTAAAGGCCGGAGATTCGCGCGCCGCTCTGATGCGGCTTCAGGATCAAGTTCGGCGGTTGCATCCCAAGCTCGCCCAGGTGCAATTTTCGGCTTCGTGGGGTGGTCCCATCGCGTTCGCACGGGACTTGGTGCCATTGCTGGGACCGCATCCATCGTGCCCGAAAGTTATCGTTGCCGGCGGCTATTCCGGACACGGAGTCGCCTTGAGCGTACGCATCGGGCAACTTATCTCGCGCGCGATAGCCGACGGAGTTCCGCTTCCAGATTGGGGAAGGCTCGAAAGGTAGCCGCTGCCGCCGCTTCCGAGCCGTCCCCGGCGCCAAAGCTCAGGCGCCTTGCAGAAATTCGACGATGTTGCCGTCCGGATCGTTGACCATCGCCATGATGACGCCCGGGCGGTTTTCCGTCGGCGGCACCAAAGGCTTGAGGCCCTTGCTCTCCAGTTGCGCCACGAGGTTGCGGATGTCGCTGACATGAATGGTCAGATAGCGCAGGCCATATCCTCGTCCGGGTCCGCCTCCCACCGGTTTACCTTCCGGATCGCGATCCATCTTGACCAATTTGATCAGGCTGGTGCCGCATAACAGGCGGTACATTTTCCCGCCTCTGACTTCCATTTCGCCGTCGTCCTTCATCCCCAGCATATCGCGATAAAAGGCCAGCGCCTTGGCGGGATCATTGATGACGATTCCGAGATCGATCGAATCCTTGGTTAGATTCACATGCTCTCCTGTCCAGGACTTTTCAGGCATGTCCCGCATCGTTGTGGGACAGGCGGTTATCTTTCATTCCTTAACCGCCATCGGTATGTAGAGTCAACGCTGCGCACCTTCAAGGCAGCTTCCGCCACCAAAGCGGCCGTGATAGTGTGAGCATACATCACCGGTATACATTACAGTGCATCCCATGAAACTGGCTATGGTGCGGACGCAAATATACCTGACAAAGCGCGAGCGTGCTGCGCTTAGCGCAATGGCCGCGCGCACCGGCAGGTCGCAAAGCGAAATCATTCGAGTTGCCGTGGATCACTGGTTTGAATGCGAAGGGTGCGAGGATCGCGATCAGATCCTCGAAAGCGTCGCAGGCATCTGGCGCCACCGCACCGACCTGCCCGACTTCGCGGCTTTGCGGCGCGAGGCCGATCGCGTAAGCCCCACGCGCCGGCGCCAGCGGTCATGACCGCGGCGGCCTTGTTGATCGACACCGACATCCTTATCGATTATCTGCGCGGCGAACCACGGGCACTGGCCTACCTGAAGAGTGTGCGCGTGCCACTTCGAGTATCCTGTCTCACACTCGCCGAGCTTTATGTTGGCGTGCGAGATGGCGCGGAACGTCAAGCGTTGGCTCGGTTGGAGGGGATAATGGAGCCGCTCATCGTGGACCGCGACATAGCGGTACAAGCGGGCCTCTTGCGGCGCGATTATGGCAAGAGCCACGGAACCGGTCTCATCGATGCGGTAATCGCGGCCAGCGCGCTGGTTACGCACAGCACTCTCGTGACGCTAACTGCGCGCCACTTTCCGATGGTGCGCGATTTAGTCGTTCCCTACCGGAAGAGTTGAGCCGCTCGGCCGGCGTGCTTGGGTCGCCACACCAACCAGTCGCTCAAAATCTCGCCATCGGTACCGGTAGGCCCGGAATATCGGAGCGCAGCTTGAAGATCGAACCCTTCAGCGGCCGATCCACATTGTCGCCGGTTACGACGTAGAGGTCCTGCAGGTCCCGCCCGCCGAAGGCCATGCTGACGACCATCCGCGACGGCAGCTTGATTCGCCGATCGACGGTCCCGTCGGGTTTGAAACGCACCATCTCATAGGCAAAAATCGCCGCGACCCAAACCCCGCCCTCGGCATCAATCGCGAGACCGTCGGGAAAGCCTTCGGGCAGCTTGGCGAAGACGCGCCGGTTTTTCAGCGTCCGATCGGGCGCGACGTCGTACACGTTGATTTCGTTGGGCGGGGAGTCGGCATGGTAGAGCAGCTTGCCGTCGGGGCTGAAGCCCAAGCCGTTGCTGACCTGATATCCTTCGCCCACCACCGTCACCGTGCCGTCCGGATCGACGCGATAGAGATCGCCGGGAACCGGCGTAACGTCGCGCTTGAGCGCTTCGTAGTTCATCGATCCGACGTAAACGCTGCCCTGCGAATCGACGGTCATGTCGTTGAGGCCCTTGATGATGCGGCCTTCGTATTTTGAGAACAGATCCTCGATCTTGCCGGTCTTCTCGTCCCATCGCGCCAGCGAAGGGCCTGACATCAGCAGGTTCCCGCTTTCGCACAGGGCCAGTCCGCCCACGCTCTTGCGCCCCGCCAGCAGGGTTTCAAGTCTTCCGTCGGGATTGCGGCGACAGATACTGCTGCTGCCATGATCGGCGAAGTACAACCGGTCCTGTTGGTCGATTCGCGGACCCTCGATCAGGCCAAACCCGGTAGCGAGTGTTTGAATTTCCATCGGCATCTGCTCCCTGCGCTCATCTATCATGCCGTCCTCCGGCAGGCGAGAGTCCCGCATCGATACGCTTAATGGACCAGCGCCATCAGGGCCGACGCATGCGCGACGGCATAATTCAGCAGTCCGAACAGCGCTCCGAACAGCGCTCCGAAAATGCCGCCGTTGACCCGGATCCAGTCCAGATGGGTGCGGGTGCGGGTCTCGATCTGGCGGCGGATTTCCTCATCGGACAGCTTCATGAGTTTCTCCTTGACCAGCAACGCGATCTGGCCGCGGCTGGACTTGACCGCGGTTTCGACCAGCGTGTCCATGATTCGGTAGGCTGCCTCCTGGGTTGCGCTGCCGCGCTGCTGGAGCTCGTCACCCAACGAATGGATCCGTCCCTCCAGCGCCCGGATCAGATCGGCGTTGGTGGGCAGGCCCAGCAACAACTCACGCAACTCGCGCAGGATGCGCACGCTGAGTTTGTGGTAGGTGATGAGGCCGAGCGAATTCGCCATCCGCACCGACCGCGGCGCCGAGGCTTCCAGCCGCTCCTCCAGAAAGTCGAGCAACTGCGGCGAGTCGATATAGCGCGCCAGACTCTGGCACAGTCCCGCAAGGTGGGTGCGATCGATAATGCTCTCCAGCGAGACGTCCTCCAGATAGCGGCCCAGCCGCTTGACCAGGTCGAGATCGCGCAGCTTGTCCTCGATCATCTCCGGGGTCAGCCACTCGGTCTCGATGGTTGCGGAAATGCCTTCAATCAGTTTCTGCCGGTTGCGTGGCAGGACGCCCGAATTGGGCAGATACCAACGGCGCTCGAAGATCATCTTGAGCGCGATATAATCGCACAGCCCGCCGACCAGCGCCGCTTCCCCGATGGAGCGCATCAACCCGCCCGCAATCTGCCAGACGCTGAAGTGCAGTACCCCCCAGCTGGCCAGGTAAAAGACTGCCGAAAGCGCCAGCGTCAGGTCACCCTTGTGCTGTTCGATGAAGACAATCAGGCCACGCCGCTCGCGGGGTATCTGCTTAATAACGCGGTCCATCTGAGAATATTATAGGCCACCATTTGATCGCCGTCGCTACGGGCAATCACCTCGAAAAACGCGGCCTTTACTCTTGGCCAGGGACGGCGACGCCGTTACCGGGGCGCTGTTCGTCGGCCAGACGCAGCCGGGGATGACATAGATAGGTCAGCACCGGCTGCATCACGCGCGTCAGGATCATCAGCGCCACGGCGCCGCCGATTACGACGATTGCCAGCGGTTTCTGGGTCTGCGCACCGATTCTGGTGGAGAGCGCGGCGGGCAAAAGCCCGAAGGCCGCCACCAGGTCGGCCATCATAGTCGCCCCGAGCAGACGGTCGGCTCCCATCGAAATCGCATCCTTGAAAGGGTGTCCCTGCTGCCAGAGCCGCCGGATGTAGAAGCTCAGCAGAATTCCGTCCATCACCGCAAGCCCAAAAATCGAGATGAACCCGACCGCGGCCGAGATGCTGAACGGGGTACCGGTCAGGTACAGAGCGAGGATGCCGCCCAGGCAGGCGACCGGGATCTGCGCCATGATGATCGACGTGTCGATCAGGGACTGGGTCGCCGAATACAGCACGCCCATAATCAGCAGGAGAGCAAACGGAATTATGATTTCGAGTCTGCGGTTGGCGACCTGCAGCTCGCCGTACTCCCCGGCCCATTGAAGGTTGACTCTTTCAGGCAGCCTGACGCCGGCGGCAACCTTCTTTTTCGCCTCTTCGATGGCGCTTTCGAGATCGCGCTTGCGCACCGCGAAACGCGCCGGCACGTAGCGTTGCAAACCCTCGCGGTAGACAAAAGCAGCTCCCTCCGCATTGGCGATCCGCGCCACCTGGCCCAGCGGTATGTAGCCGCCCGAGGGCAGGGCAACCCGGATTTGGCGAATCGCGTCCAGGCTGTTGCGATATGCGGGCATCAGGCGCACGACGAGATCGAAACGGCGGTCGCCTTCCAAAACCTGCGTGACCGCCTGGCCGCCGATTGCCGCCTGAACCATCGCCGCGACATCGCCGACGTTGATTCCGTAACGCGCGCAGGCCACGCGGTCGGGTGTTATCAGCAGATTGGGTTGACCCAGGGAGCGATAAACCGCCAGGTCCGCGATTCCCGGCACCTTGCTCATCACCGCCATGATTTGGTTTGCGACATCCTCGTCGATGGCGAGGTCGGGGCCGAACACCTTGACCGAGTTGGAGCCTTTCACGCCCGAAAGGGCTTCGTCGATGTTATCTTCGATGTTCTGAGAGTATTCGAAGTCGATGCCGGGAAACTCCGCGCTCAGCCGTCGATCCACCAGCTTCACCAATCCGGCTTTGGTCAGGCCCCCCGGCCATTGCGACGCCGGCTTGAGATCGACCGAAAATTCTCCGTTAAAAAATCCCGTGGCATCGGTGCCGCTGTCAGGCCGTCCCACCTGGGAAACGACGAGTGCGACTTCCGGAAAGCTGCGTAGCACGCGCCTCATGCGGTTGACGAGCCGGCCGGCGTCGGGCAGCGAGATGCTCAGCGGCATGGTCGCGCGAACCCAGATATTCCCCTCTTCCAGCTTGGGCAAAAACTCACCGCCCAGGCGGGGAAAGAGCGATAGCGCGGAAGCGACAATCAGGACCATCACGGTCAGCGTCAGACGGGGCCAATTGAGCGTGCCGACAAACAGCCGATGGTACAGCGCCTTAATCCCGTCGCGCAGCGGGTTGGGAAATTCCCTCATGTCCCGCTTCAGCACGAGGGAGGCCAGCACGGGGGTGAGCGTGGCCGCGAGCAGTATGGCGGTGGCCAGCGCATACGCGTAAGTGTGCGACATCGGCGAGAATATCGCACCCTCCACTCCGCGCATCGTGAACAGGGGCAAAAAGGCAATTACGAAAATCACGGTGGAAAACAGCATCGGTTCGCCGACTTCCTGGGCCGCCCTCAGCACC
This sequence comes from uncultured Pseudomonadota bacterium, assembly GCA_963805995.1. Lineage (GTDB taxonomy): Bacteria > Desulfobacterota > Binatia > Binatales > Binataceae > JAJPJA01. The sequence continues at coordinate 97,438 of CAWDWL010000002.1, forward strand.
GTGCTCCTGGTGCTCTCGTGCGGCGCCTCGCCCGCCATCAAATGGCGATGGATGTTCTCGATGACGATAACCGAGGTGTCGATTATGATTCCGAAATCCACCGCGCCCAGCGAGATTAGATTGGCCGGCGTGCGGGTGGCGGCCATCAGCGTAAAGGCGCCCAACAGCGCCAACGGGATGTTGATCGCCGCAATCAGCGCGGCGCGGAAATTGCCCAGGAAAAACACCAGCACCAGGAACACCAGCGCCATCCCGATGGTCAGGTTCTCGAACACCGTGTGCAGGGTGGTATCGACCAGTCCGGTGCGGTCGTAATAGGGCACTACGCGATAGCCCGTGGGCAGGATGCCTGAAGTGTTAAGCTTGCGGACCTTGGCTTCGACGCCCGCCAGCGTCTTGAGCGTGTTGCCATATTTGCGCATCAATACGATTCCGGTCACGACGTCGTCGCGCTCATCCATCCCCACAATTCCCAGGCGCGGCGCATAGCCGATATCGACCTGGGCGATTTCCTGCACCCTGACCGGGATTGAATTATGCGCGCTCAACACCGCGTTGCGGATGTCGCTTAGCGAATGGATGAACCCGATTCCGCGGATGTCGAAGGACTGCTCGCCTACCCTCAGGTAGTTTCCACCCACATTGATGTTGGAGTTGGTCAAGGCGCCCAGCACGGTGGGCAGCGCAACGCCGTAATGGACCAGCTTCTGCGGATCAATCTCGACATGGTATTCCTTGGTCAAGCCGCCAAAGCCCGCAACGTCGACTACGCCATCGACGGTTTTGAGCTGTTTCTCGAGCACCCAATCCTCGATTTCCTTCTCGCGCATGAGATTGTGGTCGGGACTCTCCACCCAGTAGCGATAGATCTCGCCGATCGGATTTTCCGGTGAGATGCCCGCCGTAATTCCCGGCGGGAGTTGGATGAAGCCCAGGCGGTTGATAGTCTCGGTGCGATCGGTGTAGTAGTCGCTGTCCCAGTTGAAATAGCAACGGATGTCCGACAGGCCGAACAGAGAGATCGAGCGCATCACGGTCAGATCGCGCATCCCGGCCAGCCCGACCTCGAGCGGCACCGTAACCAGCTTCTCAACCTCTTCGGCGCTCAACCCGTTGGGCAAAGTAAGCACTTCGACCAGTGGCTGCACCGGGTCGGGATAAGCCTCGATATCCAGTTCATGAAATGAGAAGAGACCCACTCCGAGCAGCACCAGGGCCAATCCGATCACCACCACCCGCTGGCTTAGCGCCAAGTCCATCAAAGCGTTGATCATTGCGGTGTCACCCGATTGCTACCAACTACGCCGTCGTGTGCTGCCCGGGCGCGAACTGTCAGTATTGATACATCCTTCGTAATCTGTTGGCCGGTTCAGGTAATCAGAAGCGTTGCCGGCGCGGTTAGCCAAATCACTGCGTCGTCAGTGTCACCGGGTTGTCACCATTGCCGTTGCGGCGCTGTTCATCGGCGATACGCAGTCCGCGATGACCAAGGTAAATTAGAACCGGTTGAAGGATACGGGTTACGACCATGATCGCAAGCGCCCCGCCAATGACCACGATCGCCAGCGGCCGCTGAGTCTGCGCTCCAATCCGGGTGGAGAGCGCGGCCGGGAGCAATCCGAAGGCATCGACCAGGTCGGTCATCATGGTCGCCCTCAAGCGGCGGTCGGAACCCAGGATGATCGACTCCTTGAAAGGATGCCCCTCCTGCCAGAGTTGGCGCACATAGAAGCTCAGCAGGATCCCGTCCATCACCGCGATACCGAAAATGGAGATGAAACCGACGGCTGCGGAAACACTGAACGGAGTGCCGGTGAGGAAGAGTCCCAGCACGCCACCGAGGCAGGCCACCGGGATCTGCGCCATGATGATGGAGGTGTCAATCAGAGATTTGGTTGCCGCATAAAGCACGCCCAGGATCAGGACCAGCGCGAAGGGGACGACAATCTTCAGCCGGCGGTTGGCGGCCTGTAGCTCACCGTATTCACCCGCCCATTCCAAGTTGACCTCCTCGGGCAGCCGCACCCGGGCGGCGACCTGTTGCTTGGCATCCTGGATCGCGGTTTGAAGGTCGCGGCCGCGCACCGAAAAACGCACCGGCACATAGCGTTGGAGACCTTCGCGATAGATGAAGGAGGCGCCCTCCGCGCTGCCCACATGCGCCACCTGGCTAAGCGGCACGTATCCGCCCGCAGGCAGGGTCACGCGGATCTGGCCGATGGCATCGAGGCTTTCACGGTACTGCGGCAACCAACGCACGACCAGGTCGAAGCGGCGGTCGCCTTCGAGCACCTGGGTCACCGCCTGGCCACCAATCGCGGCCTGGACCACCGCTGCGACATCGCCCACATTGAGGCCGTAACGTGCGCACGCCACCCGATCCGGAGTAATCAGCAGGTTGGGCTGGCCCAGCGAACGATAAACCGCCAGGTCCGCGATTCCCGCCACCCGGCCCATCACCCCCATAATCTTGTTGGCGACCGCCTCATCGGTGGCCAGGTCGGGACCGAATACCTTGACCGAGTTGGAACCTTTGACGCCTGAAAGGGCCTCGTTGATGTTGGCCTCGATGTTTTGTGAATAGTCGAAGTTGACTCCGGGGACCGCCGCGCTGAGCCGGCCCTCGATCAGTTTGACCAACTCGGGCTTGATCATTCCAACCGGCCAGCGTGATTCATTTTTGAGTTCGACCGAAAACTCGACGTTGAAAAATCCAGTCGTTTCGGTGCCGCTGTCCGGACGCCCCATCTGCGATACCACGGTGTCGACTTCGGGAAAACTGCGCATCACGCGCCGCATCCGATTGGCCAGCCGATCGCCATCCTGCAGCGATATGGTCAGCGGCATGGTAGCGGTGATCCATAGGTTTCCCTCCTCGAGCTTGGGCAGAAACTCGCCGCCCAGCCGCGGAAAGAGCGAGAGCGCCGAAACGATAACCACCAGCATCACCGCCAACGTCAGGCGCGGCCAGCTCAGCACGCCCATGAACAGCCGATGATAAATGCGCTGAATCAGACGCCAGATCGGGTTGGGCCACTCTCCCATGTCTTTGCTCATGACGAATGACGCCAGCACCGGGGAGAGCGTTACCGCCAGGAGGATCGCGGTTCCCAGGGCATAGGCGTAAGTGCGCGACATCGGGGAGAAGATCGCGCCCTCCACTCCACGCATCGTGAACAGCGGCAGAAAGGCGATTACGAATATGATCGTCGAGAAGAACATCGGACCGCCGACTTCCTGGGCCGCCCGCAGGATCGAGCTGCGGGTACTTTCATGTGGGGCCTCACCGGACATCAGATGGCGATGAATGTTCTCGATCACGATCACGGTGGTATCGATGATGATCCCGAAATCCACCGCGCCCAACGAAATCAGGTTGGCGGGTGTGCCGCTTGCGTTCATCAAGGTGAAGGCGCCCAGCAACGCCAACGGGATGTTCACCGCGGCAATCAGCGCGGCCCGCAGGCTGCCAAGAAAAAACAACAGCACAACGAACACCAGCGCCATCCCCACGCTGAGATTCTCAAACACCGTATGCAAGGTGGTATCCACCAGCTTGGTGCGGTCGTAGTAAGGCGCCACGCGGTAACCCTTGGGCAGAATGCCCGAGGTGTTCAAGTCGCCGACCTTGGCCTCGACCCCCTTGAGCGTTTCAAGCGTGTTGCCATACTTGCGCATCAGCACGATCCCGGTGACGACATCGTCGCGCTCGTTCATGCCCACGATTCCCAGCCGCGGCGAATAACCGATATCGACCCGCCCGATGTCATTTACCTTGATCGGGGTTGAATTATGGGCGTTGAGCACCACGTTGCGGATGTCATCGAGCGAATGGATAAAGCCGATTCCGCGCACGTCGAAGGATTGCTCGCCGACCCTCAGGTAGTTACCACCGACGTTGATGTTGGAATTGGCCAGCGCGGTCATCAGCCCCGACAGCGGGATGCCGTAATGCACCAGTTTTTGCGGGTCGACGTCGACATGGTACTCCTTGGTCAGTCCGCCGAAACCCGAGACATCGACTACTCCATCAACGGTCTTGAGTTGCTTCTCCAGTACCCAGTCCTCGATCTCTTTCTGCTTGAGCAGGTTGTGGTCCGTACTTTCCACCGTGTAACGATAGATTTCACCGATCGGATTTTCCGGCGAGATCCCGGCGGTGATACCCGCTGGAAGCTGGATGAAGCCGAGGCGGTTGATGGTCTCGGTGCGGTCACTGTAATAGTCGCTGTCCCAGTCGAAGTAGCAGCGGATGTCCGAGAGCCCAAACAGCGAGATCGAACGCATCGCGGTCAGACTGCGCATCCCGGCCAATCCGACCTCGAGCGGTACGGTTACCAGTTTCTCGACCTCTTCGGCGCTCAACCCGTTGGGCAAAGTCAAAACTTCAACCAGTGGTTGCACCGGGTCGGGATAGGCCTCGATATCCAGTTCGTGGAAGGAGAAAAGTCCCACTCCGAGCAGCACCAGCGCCAGTCCGATAACCACCACCCGCTGGCTCAGCGCCAGCTCCATCAAAGTGCGGATCATTGCCGGGCAGCCCTGCTGGCAGCGAGGCGAAAATCATTCCGAGTGGATCTCGCGCGCAATGCCGGTGGCTGAGCGCGAACGCAGTGCCGGGGATCGGGGCGTGTAACCTCTCCCCCGGCCTCTTCCCGGACCAGGAGAGGGAACAGAAATGGCCTCTGCCCCAATATGACTTTTACAATCGAATGCACCATTAATTCTAGGAACTTTCGCCGTGGGCCTCGTGCCACAGCGCGCTGACCTGGATCGACTCGTCCTTTACCACCCGATCGCCGGCCTTAAGACCCGATAACACGCGGGTATAACCCTCGCTGTGCCAGGAGGCGATTGCGACTTTGCGGCGGGTTACGCGGCCGGGTTCGACCTCGACGAACGCATAATAGGCATCGACTTCGAAAATCAGGGCGTCCTGCGGCACCACCAGCGCCTGCCCCGGTTGCGTGAGAATCCGGACCCGCGCCAGCATGTCGGGCTTCAGCGCCAGGCCCGGATTGCGTACTTGGCAGCGTAATTGGACGGTGTGTGTATTGGGATCGAAATTGGGGCTGACCCGGCCGATGACCCCTTTGAAAATCCGGCCCGGATAGGAGGGGGTCTCCGCTTCCAGTTGCTGGCCCGGATGCACTCGCGCCAGATCATCCTCATAGATATCAGCGGTGATCCAAATCGGATCGAGCACCGCGACCGTGAACAGGACATCGCCGGGATTGACCTGGGCGCCCTTGATCACCTGACGGTCGATGATCGTGCCACCAATCGGCGCGCGCACCACGGTGCTGGCGTTGGGCGCGCGCAGCGCGGCGATTTCATTGGGCGTCAGACCCAATAACTCCAGCTTGCGGCGCGACGCCGCAACCATCGAAGCCGCCAGACCGGATTGGTCTGATGACCCGCCGCCCAGGCCTATTTTCGTGGTCGCCACCGCCTCCAGATATTCGGCTTCACCGGTCATATAGTCCGGACTGTAGAGCGTAACCACCGGTTGGCCCTCGCGAACGTTGTCCCACTGCAGGGTCCACACCGCCTCGACGCGGCCCGACACTCGCGAGATGATCTTCGCGACCCGCCGATCGTCGAAGCTGATCTTGCCGCTGGTCTCCAGCACGTCGGAAAGCTCCACCTGCCGCACCGTGGCGATCTTGAGTCCCGGCATATGTGCGGGAAGTCGCATCAATTCGGTGCCGTCGGCCTGCTTTACCAACTGCGGAATCGGATCGGGCGCCGCTTCAGTATCGGTCTGGCTTTTGCGCTCCTGATCGCAGCCCGCAAGCAGCGCGATCGCCAACAACATCAACGCCAGGCCCGCGAGTTTGCCGATCCGCGCCGGCTTGACGCCGTCGGGACGCCCCGGCGGATTGTTCGATATTGAATTCACTTTCTTGTTTTCATCATGTTCGCGCGGATTTAATGCAGTCCCGCGCAGTCAGAACCAGCCATTACCAGATTATTGGACGAAGCCCTGAGGGATAGATTCGCTGCACCGCCGCCGAAACCCTGGACTTCGAAACGCAATCGCAAAGGACGGTTCAGCAGGTGGGAGGCGCACGGCCGGCCGACGCGATTGATAGCCGGAACCGCGTCATGCGCTGGGCCAATGGCGGCATGCGCGCTCCCATCGCGAGGGTATCGTCGCCGGGTCCCGCGGGTTGGGGTGGACCGATCTCTTGGCTCCGCCAGTCTTTGCCCAACGTCGTCCGCACCGACAACTGACTGGCGCAACGTCCCTGAAATTGATGTCCAATCGGAACCAGTGCCGGCGAAAGAGGCACCAGGATCGACGCGACGGCGCCGTTGTCCAGTTGAATTGGCAGGGCCGCAATCGCAAGGATTATCGTGAACAGCTTCAGAGAGGGTCCTAAGCAACCCGCTAAAGCGGCAAAACGCCGAAGTATACGGAACATCGGGATTGCGACGGCCCTCTAGCTGCTACACATAATTCGTCACGATTGGAATTAGCCTTTTAGGGTATATGGACGATTGCGGCCGAGGTCAAGCAGGAATTTCGCTGCGTCGCCGAGCCCGGATCGGCCACGGCCGGGTGTGCCAAGGCGTAAAAATAATTGCTGCACCGGGCTCGAATCAGACTTGGGAAGTTTTGGAGGAATGTGCCGTTGCTCCGCTTCCTGGCTGCTGGCCGGTGGTGTGGTTTCAAGCCCGGCCACTTTGAATGGCAGGGCACTTGACTTCTTCTCCGGGCAGCATTACGCATACGCTAAGGTTAGGGCTGCGCAGTTATGGTACGAAAAGGGGGGCTCTGCGATGCGCTCTTACCCGGCTCCGCGCTTCGCCGCGGAAATTGGCGTTGCGGCCAGACGCGGCGTTTTGGCGGTCCGTCCCGAAATTACGTTGCGCTGGATCACGCAATTTTCCGGCCTTTTCCTGTTTGCCTTCATCGTTTTGGCCTTTGCGGCTTGCGTGATCCAGGCCCCGCCGCCGTCGCATGCACAGTATCCCGTGGTAGCGGCGAGCGAAGCTGAGACCTTCGCCGGCACCGTCGACAACAATCTGATGACCGGGACGGCCTATGTCGATCTGCAAGCCAGCAACAGCGATGCGCGCTGCCGCGGCGAAGGTCATCTGGTCCAAAGGCCGGCCTCTACCTGCGTGGGCGGGCAGGGCGCCTGCAGTTTGACGTGCGACGACGGCACGGTAATCGCCTGCCGATATCAACTCGTCTCGTGCGTCAGCGGTTGCGGCCTGGGGCTGAGCCATGATCTCAAGTGGTTCGCTTTCAGCTTCGGCCCACGGATGAGCGGATTGGAAGGCCAGGAAACCATCGCCAAGCTCAAGACCTTCGTGGCCGGACTGCCCAGTGCGGTCCCGCCAAAGGAGGCGCGAAAGCAAAAGGGCTATTCGGTGGGCACCGGATTTTTCGTCTCCAGGCAGGGCTACGTGGTGAGCGCTTATCACGTGATTGAGGACGCTCAGGAGGTCGAGGTGGTCTTGCGCTCTGGCGATACTCTGCAAGCCTCGGTGAAGGGCACCGATAAGGCCAACGATATCGCCTTGCTGAAAGTGGCGCGAAGTGCGAAACCGCTGGCGGTGGTGTCGAGCAAAAATGTCGCGGTGGGCGACGAGGTGTTTACCCTCGGCTATCCGCTCATTGACATCGAAGGCCAGGAGCAAAAGACTACGTTCGGACACGTCAACGCGCTGTCCGGGATTCAAGACGACGTGCGCTTTGTGCAAATGGACGCGCCCATCCAACCGGGGAATTCCGGCGGCCCGCTGTTGGATTCCCGTGGCCGGGTGGTGGGCGTCGTGGCCGAGACCCTGGATCCCGCGGCGATCCTGAAGGCGGCCGGTACCGTACCCCAAAATGCCAACTACGCGGTGAAGAGCGACTACGTGCTGCCCTTGATGACTCGCTATGAGGTCCAGCCCGCCGGCGGCCTGCCGGTCGCCGCGGGCAAAGAGGCCGAAATCGTAAGACGAGTCCGGGATTCAGTGGTCCTCGTGGTCGCTCGTTAGTCTCCATCGCTGGGAACCTGCAGCACCTCGCTACGACTCGGTCTGACGCCCGAGGAGATCTCCCGGACCATCCGGAACTACTTCCGGCCTGGTCCGGGATCGCTGCGCCGATCCGGCGTCGTGCGGATTAGGGATTGCAGGTCGCGGGATGGGTCGCGGTGTTGGGGCTCAGACATAGTGGCCCCAGACCGGTGGTAGCATTGGGAAGGCTAATCATCGCAAGGGGTCCCGCATGGTGCTCGCCGTTAAACGGCGTGAAGCCGGTGAAGCCGCATGCCGCCGCATCGGTTGGGTTATTGAACCAAAATCCCACGTGGAACGTGTTGGTCGGGGGCAGCGGCGGCGAAGCTCCCGCGTCGAAGCCGAAGATCTGATTCACGAAAATGCTACGGATCGCGGCGACGATTATCCCGCGGCTGTCGGCCTCGAGGTCTGTTTGATACCAGGCCAAGCCGAAGTTTTTGAATTTTGGATCGGGAGTGCCGGCAGAGGTAAGCGAACTGTTCTGAACCGTGAACAGATCAAATGCCAGATGCGGCTTGACATTTGCCACGAGGATCGTGAGATCGTCGTTAATATCGCCCTGTCTGAGCGATACGGTAGCAAACGGCGTGGCCGTTGGCGTGATCCGTAGGCAATTGAGAATCGTAGGATTGGTTTTAAGGCCAAAGTCCGTGTTCAGTTGGGCGCGCGCATTACTGCTGGCCATGACGATGGCCACGCCTATTGCTACAGTCACAACTAGATTACGCATCACAGTGCCTCCTTCGTATCGATATCTTTCATGCCTATATCTCTAATCAACTCCGGACTTCAACCATCCAAGACGGTTTTAAAATGCTTTGAGTGATGGCACGTTGGAATCTAACAGGATTAAATTCGCGCATTGTAGGCGCCGAAGAGGGAAGACCTCCAACTGTCGCGGACATCCAAATGTCGCGAGACCGGCCGTCCCCCAGCGACGGGGACCGCAGGCTTAGCAGGGTCTGCCGATGAACCCGCGTTGGCCCATTCTGCGACAACTGCGCGAACAAAAGCTCAAGGCGGGCTTCAGAAGCAAGCTGGAAGCGGTCATTGCACTCTGGGAAGGGCGGGACCGGCGCGAAATCGAGCATTGCGCGAAAGCCTCGCTCCGTACGGTACAACGGTGGGCCGCCAGCATTCGCCGGTTCGGATCCGACGCATTGGAAGGGCGGGAACGCGCGCGCTCGAACACGAAATTGAGTTCCGACCAGCGCACACGCCTGGCCGCCGATCTGACACGTCCACCGGCGTGCCTCGGGCTTGTGGAGCGCGGCTGGAGCGCGGGGCTGCTGATGGCGGAAAAAATCGAGCGTTTGCTGCGCCAGCGGCTGGCCGCTCGTGATGGCATGAGCCCGCGGCAGACCGAGTTGTTGATGCTGCTGCGGCGCAACTCCACCAACGCTGAGGTGGCCAACGGGCTTCAGGCGCGGCCGGCGGCGTTGAAATCGTTGGCGCGCGAATTGCGGCTCAAGCTCGATCTGTCTGACCAGGGCTCCTTGCGCGAATTCGCCCGCGGAATTTCGGCATATTCCATGTCGGCTGCCCCTCACTGGTAACCGCGCTTGTGAATCGCGATACGAGGGCGAGGCGGGGCGGCCGGATAGCGAAGTTGAGCGCCAATTAGACACTTGATATAAGAACGCATGCGCAAAGCCGCAATTTTCGTGGCCGCGCTGGCCTTCAGCCTCATCTCCTGCAACCGTGCGCCCGAGGGCAACGTCGTGCATCGAGGGCGCGACGGGCATCCTGACCAGTGGTTATACCGCACCAGCAAGGACGCCTATACGATTGCCATCGACACCAATGGTGATGGGCGGCCTGACGTCGTCAAGACGTACACAGGCAACGATCTCGTCAAGATCGAGAGGGACCGGAATTTTAACGGCCAGGCCGATCTCGTCCAGGAATACTCGCACGGGGTTCCAACCCGCGAGGTGCACGACGACAACTTTGACGGCAAGCCCGAGACCATTGAGATCTACCGCAAGGGCAAGCTGGCCATGATCGAGCACGATCCCGATGGCTGCGGCGCCGTGGACAGCGTCGATTATTACGAGAACGGACGGCTGATAAGGACCGAACAGCGGTCACCTAAGCCCTAGTTAGAACAAGCTAATTTGCGGCGGCTTGCGCAGCGTCCAGAAGCGTGCGAGGAGCTGGTTGCTCGCGGTAATAGCGCGAGGTGAATATCCACTTCACGCGATGCTTCCGATCGACCAGAAAGAAAGCTGGAATTGCGCTGTCGGGCTGGCCGTTGGAATAGCGTTGCACCAGACCCAGCGGACCGAGCAGACTTTCCTCGGGATCGCTGAGCAGCGGCATTTGAGTCCGCACAAAGCGCGCCAGCATCGTGGAGCGTTGCGGGGGGTCGGCGCTGACCGCGACGATTTGCACGCCGGCTTTGCGAAACTGCTCCTGCATTTGTGAGAGTTCGCCCAACTCGAACCGGGCAAAGGGGTCGAAGTCGCCGCGATAGATGACCACCAGAGTCTGCGGACTGGCGCTGAAGATGTCCCCGTCATGGATCTGGTTATTCTGATCGATCAGTCTGAAATCGGGGAAACGGTCGTTGACCTCGAGCTTAAGTTTGAAGGGCGGATTGAGCGTTCCACGCAGCGTGTAACTTACGAATCTGCCTCCGCCCACCCCGAAGGTCACGCTAGCCAGCAACGCGATACCCGCGATTGCGAGCTTGGCATGCGGCGACCACAAGCCCAGCGCGGTTCTAAGCGCGGCCACTCCCAGAATCAGGCTCAGCGCGATAAGCAGGTACGCGGGATAGGGAACCGGCAGATGGATTCCCAACGCCGGGGAGCTCCAGAAATTGAGCAGCGTGTAGGCATAGCAGGTGGCGGCGGCAGCGAGTAAAACAACCGCGGCGACGACACGCAGCGGCTGTGCGGGCGGCACCTGCCAAGCCTCTTCAGCCGCCGCTTCCGCAGCATCCGTAACGGGCGCGCCGAGCGCCTGCTCGTCAGACGCGACCTCATGCTCCGCGGACGCGTCCTCCCGCTCCACATCACTCATCAGTCGTCCACCAGGTCCTCGAGCTCGCGGTGGGTTATCATCTTGACTCCGCGCTGGCTCCAGCGCGCCTTCACCGCCGCGGCGTTGACCGGATCGATCTCGTGAATTGCATCGACAACCACGTAAGGCACCTGGCCGGCTTCCAGCAACGCGTTGACTGCGTGGTCGACGCAGACATCGGTGTAAACGCCGTAGATCACGATATGATCATATTCGCGCGCCAGCCGGGAAAGCAGGGAGCGCGCGTTGGGATTCCCCACGATCACATCGACATCCTGCTTTTCGATGATCAGGTCCCCACGATGGCGCAGCGCGCTTTCCAACTCCTCGCCGCCAATCGCGCGGGTCGGTAGCGAATGGGAATTGGCGACTTCGGTCTCATCGACCTTGCGCTGGCCCGGCGTGCCGTCCATGCAATGGTCCGGCCAGGGGCCGCCGTTGCGGGCCAGTTCGCGGTCAGGCGGAAAATGCCGGTCCATCGAGCAAACCCGGCGGATGTTGCGGCGGCGCGCCAACGCGGTCATCCGTTTGAGGGCCGGGAGAAGCTTTTCGCTTCCGGCAACATACAAGGCGCCGCCAGGAAGCATAAAGTCGCGCTGAGTGTCGACGTCGTAAAACAAGGTTCGTCCAGGGCGCAGTTTCTGTTGGGAGTTCACCACCAGCCCTCCCTGTGAGTCAGCATTGATTCTAAATGTATCTGCAATCGGTCGGTAAGCAATCGGGGGGACGACCTTCTTTTCAGCAGACCGGTCATTTGCCGTCTTCGGCAAACGTGGACGGCATCTGGCTGATCAGACCACGGCCGGCCGGAGGCAGGTTGGAGGTAGCAAACGGCGCAACCGTGACAATGGGCGCAGCCGACCCCTCTGCTACGAGAAGCTTCGCGCCATAGCTCTGCGGTACGCTTACCAGCAGCGGATTGAAACGATGCGACCCTCCCGAGAGCCGTTCCCACCCGGTGGTCTGAATTCCGACCGCCACGCCATTTGGATCGTCGTGCGCGCCTACCAGGCCGGTATGATAGTAGAGCCGCCGGTCGATAAGTGACAGATCCGCGCTCGGCACAAAGGTCTGCATCATCAGACGCCCATCGCCGCGCAACGCGAGCCAATCGGCCTTAGGCGCATCTCCTGATGGCATTGTCAGTCCGCCATCAGGCCCATCGCCGATCTCGATCGGCGTGTTCACTCCCGACGCCAACAGCGCAAATCCATCCAGATCGATGAAATCCATGGCGATCCGGCCCTGAATGCTGCGGAACAGCCGGCGCAGCGGCAGGCGCATCGTAAACGGCGCCTGGGCGAAATCGCGGTAGAAAAATTCTATGCTCGAGACTTCGGGTGAGTGGAATCCGAGAAAAACCCGGAAGCGATGGCCGAGCCGGCGTATGACTCGCACGGGCCCGGCCCGGTAGGCCAGCAGGCGGCTGTCGATGTCGTTCTCGGTGAGCCTGAATTTGAGCAAACTCAACACTGTGACCTGACCGCGTAGCTCGAATCCGCTGATCAGATTTTTGGTGTCTTCCCCCCGATGGTTCTGTAGCCGGAAATCGTCAGGGAGCTGAGACTTGAAGGCGAGCCGGTAATGGTCGGTCTCTATCCGCTCCAATTGTGGATCGTAATCCACGTAGTGAACCGTGCTCCGCCTTGGATTCCTGGTAGCCGCTATATAGGCGTAGCGGTCCGGTCCTCCAAGCGGGTCCGTGACCATTATTTCCAGGGCTCCGTCGGGCAACTGCGCTGGCGGCGTGGCGCGCGCGCCCAGGTCGAAGATCATAATCGCCAGTTCGTCGCCCTCGCCGACCGTCTGGACCCGATGGCCCGTTGCAGGCTGGGAACCTTGCGGCAGGACGAACATGCCGTTGGGCAGCACCGCGTCGACCTGAAACGGAATCGGCTCCAGCTTTCCTCCATGCACGGCCAGCACTTCGAGACGATCGACCCGGGTATCGAGCAATGGACGTAACTGGATCCCTTTGACCAGCAATGGCTGCCACAGGCGCGGGCTTGCAATCGCCGAAGGCGCAGCGCAAAAGATCGCGGCCCAGGCCATTATCATGATCGCCGCCGTCAGTCGCCGGCATCGGACCGCCAAATCCTGGGAACTGCCGGGTTGAGGACGGCGCCGGCGGACGATGACAAAACTCATACGAGGATCGAGGTTAGCAGTTCGGCGCCGCTTACCTAATTGCGCCATTCATCGCCTTCAATAAGAATCGTATATAGCATCAAACGTCCGGCAGGCACCGGTCAAGTCTGGGCGTCCAGAGTAAAGAGTACGGAGCATTCGGCCTTTGCGCAGCGTTTGCCGAAGCTGAATCACGGTTCAGAGCGGGGGCGCCACGATTGGCTCCGTCAGTTCACGATTAACGATGACAAAGTTGGACACCATCGCCGCAAGCCCGGCGCCCGCATCCAGGCGCGGGCGGATTCCGATTCCGGGGACGCTGGTTGCGCAGCGCAAGCTGTGCATCCGGTTCGGCATCGTGATCGTGCTGGTCATGAGTGGTCTCGCCGGTCACGCAGCCGTGGCGAGTGCGACGTGCAACGATGATTGCAAGAATGAGTATGTCTCCTCACTCAACGAGTGTCGCGCTCAATACGAACAGGGCAAAGACCTTCAGGATTTAGAGGAGTGCCTCGCCGACACCCGCAGCGAATACGACGATTGCATCGACGACTGCACTTCCCTGGGGGCCGGCGGCGTAATGGCCTGTGCACCAGGCGCCGGCGGACTAAAGTTGACCAGCTTCTGCGCAAGCACGGCGCGCCAGAAGGCCCAAAGCGGTGTCAAAGACAACGCCCTGCCCTCCTTTTACTTGCACCGATAAAGCGTTTCATCGCAACGGCTAGCTGAAAGTCTTGCGCGCGAGGTAGAACATCACGGCGCCAACCGCGGCGTAAACCGCCACCCCTTCGATCACGCCCAGGCTGATACCAGTGGTGGTCAGAAACAACGCCAGCACCAGCAGCGAGCCACCGATCGCGACCACCTGCTCGATGCGCCGTTCCCGCGCGCGCACTCGAGCTACATGCGCGGAGATGGGGACACCGCAATTCGGACATTTCCCGCCACGTTTGACGACCAAATCCTGATGGCAGGAGGGGCATTCGATTTTGGTCCTAAGCGGCATCTTGAGCAGGAAAGGCAATCGCGCCGATCGAAGCAATCATAGTTCTGAAACAACCTGCGCTATCAGAATAATAAAAAGGGCAGCCCGGATCACCGGGCCGCCCTTTTTCGCCAATTATCGGTTAGTTGCTTGGGTTTTTTAAGCCGCGGTCTCACGCATGAGCTTTTTGAAGGTGTAGATGACGCTCATGGGCGGGAACTTCCACTTTGCGCTGGCCAGGGCGCTCGGTGGGATACGACGCGCCCTGTTGCGGCGATTGCGCCATGCCCAATTCCGCCAGCTTCTTGCGCTTCCAGTTCTGCAGGCCCCGGCGCATGTAGTCGGGGTTGATATCGAGCATGTCGCAGACATTGTCAAAGGAGAAGATCCATTGCTTGTCCCGCAAACTGATCCATTCGTCGGCGTCGCGGAACAGCTTCTGACCTTTACTCGTCGGCGCATCGATATACTTCATGAAGCATTCGATCCCGTCCTCCAACACGCTCAGGATCAGCCGCTTCTCGCCTTCCAGGAGATGTTTTCGGCGCATCGCCTCGAAGTACTGAATAGGCAACAGCGTGTCTGGTTCGAACAGGCTCGGCAGCCTTTCATCCAGAGTTTCTTTTTCTTGCATCGTAGCTTCCTTGTGATTTCTCACTGGCTGACTCGAGTCCACCACCACCTCAATTCCCTCCTTGTAGACGATTTGCGATCCCGTCCTATTCAATCCCCATTCAACTTCGTCAGTCTTCGTTCTGTTCCTTGTAAATTTCGTGCCACGCCATCTGGATGGCTTCAAGTTTACTTTCGCTGGAGCCGGCCGGCTCGTCGTCGAACTCGTCGCAATCAATCACCCACTGGCGCAGGTCCGTAAACCTCGCGTCCAGCGGGTTGAGACCAGGATGGTTTTCGGCCAACACCTCAGCCAGTTCTTCGGCCTGATCCCATTTGAGACCCATCGTCGCTTCCTCCCTGATACCTGCCTGATACCGCTGCCCACCTGATGTCGCTAGACCGCGCAAAATGGCGATCAGGACACCTCCTCAACGCTTCTCTTTTCCAGCGCCATCTTGATCGCCTCTTCCATGATACGATGGGCGAAAGGCATCGTCGCTTCGTTCAATTCCTCAACCAATCTGCCGATCAATTCGCGATCGTCGCCCTGCTGGGCCGTGGCCAAGGTGTTCGCCAGAGAATTGATCCCGGTCCGTTCTTCGGCGCCAATCAGACGCCCGTACTCCGCCAACTGCTTGTCCAACGCGGCCAGGATCTGTTTGGCGTCGTTGCGCGCCTGAATCAGCAGGCGCTGGTTGAGATCGTCCTCGCCCAAATCGATCGCTTCTTCGAGCATCCGCTCGATTTCCTCGTCGTTCAGCCCATAGCTGGGCTTGACGTCCACCGAATGCTCGCGGCCGGTCCGATCGTCGCGCGCGGTAACATTCAGTATTCCATTGGCGTCGACCAGAAAGGTCACTTCGATGCGCGGCATTCCGGCCGGTTGCGGTTGAATCGGTCCCAGCTTGAAGCGGGCCAGACTGCGGCAATCGCTGGCCAACTCGCGCTCGCCCTGCAGCACGTGAATATCCACGTGGGTCTGATTGTCAACGGCGGTGGTGAACATTTCCCGGGCGTTAGTCGGTATGGTGGTATTGCGATGAATCAGCCGTTCCATTACGCCACCCATGCTCTCGATTCCCAGGGAAAGGGGCACCACGTCGAGCAACAGCATATCGCCGCTTTTGCCCATCAGCACGCCAGCTTGCACAGAAGCACCTAGCGCCACTACTTGGTCAGGGTTGAGCGAGCACAGAGGCTCGCGCCCAAAAAACTCCTCGACCCGCCGCCGCACCAGCGGCATCCTGGTCGAACCCCCAACCAAAACCACGGCGTCGATTTCCGCCGGTTTCAGCCCCGCATCCTTCAGCGCCCTGGCGCAACATTGCACCGTGCGCGAGACCAAGGGTTCGGCCAGCGCCTCCAACTCGGCCCGGGAAAAGGGGCGCGAGATTGGCCGCTGCGGTAGGTTTAACTCCAGCATGGTATCGGTTAGTTCCGTTAGCTTCTTCTTGGCTTCTTCGGCTACATTACGGGCGGTGTTCCAGACCTGACGGTCGCGCTTGACGCTGTCGGGTACCCCCTCCAGAACCAGGTTGACCATCGCCGCGTCAATATCGTCGCCTCCCAAATGCGTGTCGCCGTTGGTCGCCAGGACCTCGAAGATTCCTTCTTTAAGGTTCAGGATGGAGATATCGAAGGTGCCACCGCCAAAGTCGTATACAGCCACACGTCCCGTCGCGAGAGAATGCAAGCCATATGCCAATGATGCCGCGGTGGGTTCATTGACTAACCTGAGCACCTCCAAACCCGCCAACCGGCCCGCATCTTTGGTCGCTTGACGCTGGCCATCATTGAAATATGCGGGCACCGTAATCACTACCTTTTCGACCGGTTCACCGGTCGCGGCCTCACCCCAAGCCTTTAAGGTGCGCAGGATTTCTGCCGAAATTTGTGGCGGTGTAAAGATCCGTTGCCCAACTTGGAAGCGCACCACGGGGCCGGAAAAATCGGCAAAGGTATAACGATGACGTTCCACGGACGCGACTTCATCGCCGCCCAACCCCATATAACGTTTGATCGACCGCACCACGGCTCCGCTCTCTTCCCCTTCCAGGCCGGCGGGACTGATTTTGCCGTCGCGTTCGACGTTGAGATGAGGTTCCAACGCGATTGCCTTCTTCCCGACCTCCACCTTGCCGCCAGGCATCAAGGCAACCACCGACGGAAGCAGCGAATCCCCCGACTCAGGATCGGCGATAACCCGGGGGCGGCCCTCTTCCATCACCGCGATAAGGCTGTTGGTGGTGCCCAGGTCGATGCCGAAAATCAATGCCATAGTGCTAACCTGTTTAGGACAGTCCTCAAACCTAGCCCAAATCGGGTACTTCCAGCGCCCGATCGATATCCCTTATGAGGGTTCTCAAATAGTTGATTCGGGACAGCATTCCCCTCAATTGGACGATCAATCGCGGGTGATCGCTTACACCAGAATCCCACTTGGCGAAATTTCTCTCCAGTTCCGTAAAGGCATCCCCCAAAGAGCCCTCCACAGCCTGCCTGCGCGCCACGACCTGGGTTCGTAGCCGCGCTTCGCCATCGCCCTCGGACGCGCTGCCCCGCAGCTCTTCCAACGTTTCCTGCACTTCGAAGATCAATTCCGCCAGTTCGGGTGGCACCCGTTGGTTGTCGGTCGCTAGCTTCTCCCCCTCCAGTTGCAGCCAATAGAGCCCCCGGCTTACCGGGTCGCGCAGCGTGCGAAATGCCCGTGTGAGCAGTGCGGTGGCAGTTAAACTGGCGTCGCGGACCGCGCCGTCGCGGTTCGCGAAACGGTCGGGATGAACCCGCCGGCCTAATTCGTGGTAGAGGTTTTCGAGCTGCTTTTGATCGATGGTCAGGCGCCTGGGCAAGCCCAACGCGGCGAAATAATCAAGCTCGGTGGCAAGCGGCGCGCCGCACTCCGAACAAAGCAGGCGCGGCTCCTGGAGCCGCGCACATGATGGGCATTGCGCCTGCGTCATGGCTGTTGCGAACGATTGAGCTGCCGCTCATACCGTGAACGACTCCCCGCACCCACATGCCCGCTTGACGTTGGGATTAACCAGCTTGAAGCCGGCCGACATCAGCTCTTCGCCATAGTCCAGTTCGGAACCGTTTAAATACAGGAAGCTCTTTTTGTCGACGATCAACTGGGCCCCGTCACGCTCAAAAATCTTGTCGCGTTCCTTGGCTGAGTCGACTTCCATCCGGTATTGCAGACCGGAACATCCCCCACCAACCACCTTGACCCGCAAGCCCGCACCTGGTTTTTCCACCACCAGCTGCTTGATCTTGCTTGCCGCATTTTCGGACAGCGAGATCATTACGGATATCCTCCTTAACCTCTGACCGCCTTGTCAGCCGGCGCCGCTTCCGGCACCTGCTCGTGCTTGCTCTTCCAGTCAGTGATGGCGGCTTTGATCGCGTCCTCAGCCAGCACCGAGCAATGAATCTTGACCGGCGGCAAATTCAACTCCTGGACGATTGCGCTGTTCTTGATCGCCATCGCCTCGTCGATGCGCTTGCCCTTGACCAACTCGGTCACGTAGCTCGAACTGGCGATCGCGCTGCCGCAGCCGAAGGTCTTGAAACGCGCGTCTTCAATCACTCCCTCGGGATTGATCCTGAGCTGCAGCTTCATCACGTCGCCACATTCCGGAGCGCCGACTACGCCGGTCCCCACGTCCGCTTCGTCTTTGGGGAAGCTGCCGACATTGCGCGGATTGTTGTAGTGATCCAGAACCTTGCTTGAATAAGCCATGACTTCTAATCCCTCTACCTCGAAGTGCGAGGTGTTAGTCGCGCTTCACTATTAGTCGCGCTTCCAGGTTAGTCGCGCTTCCAGGCCACTGACTTCAGGTCAATTCCTTCCTTGGCCATCTCGTACAGGGGCGACATGTCGCGCAAACGTCTGACCTCATCGGTCACTCTTTGCGCCACGAAGTCGACCTCCTCTTCCGTGTTGAAACGGCCCAGACCAAAACGAATCGAGCTGTGCGCTAATTCTTCATCCGTACCCAGCGCCCGGATTACGTAAGACGGTTCCAGGGTCGCCGAAGTGCAGGCGGAGCCCGAACTCACCGCGATATCCTTGATTCCCATGAGCAATGATTCGCCTTCGATATAGGCAAAGCTCAGATTGAGGTTGCCCGGCAGCCGCTGGGTCGGATGTCCATTGAGGTAAACGTCGTCCAGACGCTCGAAAATCCCCGCTTGCAGCTTGGCCCGCAGGCTGAGCATCCGGCCGGTCTCATCGTCCATCTCCTGGCCCGCAATCTCGCAAGCCGCGCCGAAGCCAACGATTCCGGTCACATTCAGGGTACCCGAACGCAGCCCGCGCTCATGCCCTCCGCCGTCGATAATCGGGGTCAGGCGCACGCGCGGTCCTTTGGCGCGAACATACAGCACCCCCACACCCTTTGGGCCGTAAATCTTATGCGCGCTGGCCGACAGCAGGTCGATACCCGCCTGCTCCACATCCACCGGTATCTTGCCCACGCCTTGGGTGGCGTCACAATGAAACAGCACGCCCCTTTCCTTGGCGATCTTGCCGATCTCCGCGATTGGATGAATCGTACCAATCTCATTGTTGGCGGACATGATCGAGATCAGCACGGTCTTGTCGGTAATCGCCCGGCGCACTTCGTCGGGATCGACCATCCCATACTTGTCAACCGGGAGATAAGTGACCGTCGCCTTGCCGGCCCGCTCCAGCGTCTTGCAGCTATCGAGCACCGCTTTGTGTTCGGTTACGCAAGTAATAACGTGGTTGCCCTTGTCCTTGTAAAACTCGACCACGCCCTTAATCGCCAGGTTATCCGATTCGGTGGCGCCGCTGGTGAAAATTATCTCCTTGGATTTGGCATGGATCAGGGCCGCGATTTGATTGCGCGCCTTGTCCACCGCCTCTTCGGCCGCCCAGCCAAAGCTGTGATTGCGGCTGGCCGCGTTCCCGAACTTTTCTATGAAATAAGGCAACATCGCATCGAGCACCCGACGGTCCATCGGAGTCGTTGCGTGATTGTCCATGTAAATCGGCAGCTTAACCATCACCATACCTCGGCCCAATCTCAGGATAATCCCGCTATAGTGGACCTGACAGGTATATTATAAGCACTGGCGGTTCGGAGTCAAACCAATCGGGGTTCTTAATTCAGGATTTTAACCAATCAGAATAAGGGCTAATTGATCCGCTCCAACTCATCGAAATCCCGGCTGACCTTTGAGTCAGGCCCTGGATTTCTTGCGTCCGCGTGGCCCCGCCGGCTTTGCGCCAGCGCGGCCGACATTAGAGATACTAAGCTTTCGACCAAACCGACTCAAACGGAGGTAATGATCTGAAAGGGCCCCGGCCGGCTTTCATCGAATTCGAACTCCATCAGTCGGCGCTCGGCGCGGATTGATTTCAGGGCGGCTTCGCGGACCTGCTCGAACTGGCCCTCCATCCAGACCGCCAACCTCGCGCAAGCGGCCGCCGAATCGGCTAGCGTTCCCCGTTGCAACAGAGCACCGGCGATCCGGCAACGGAACGCGAATTTCTCCAGTCCGCCCTGATGCTCCGCCGCCAGCGTAAGTGTCCACCAACCTTCATCGCAAGCCGCTGGTTCCGCGACTCGCAACCGATAGGGTCCCCGGGTGGTGTTGAGCAGGGCGGGCTCGGCCATACTCGGTGCTCTAGCAAACTGCGGAAAAAATGCCGGGGGCCGGTCCGCCAAATGCGCCATGACTCATGAAATTTCGTTTTCCCCACCTTGCTAGCAGGCTGTTGAAAAAGGATTTTCACACCCTGCTCCCTCTCTCTTATCTCTCCCAAAGGGAGAAAAGATTAAGGAAAGCAGCCATTTTTATGCAGTGTGTTGAGGGCGGTCATCACGGCAAACTCCGTCGTTCTTGTTTTTCAACACCCTGCTAGGCGGCACGCGGAAGCGCCTTGAGCTTGACTCGCCGCTCCCAGAACAGCACCACCGGTCCCGCGATGTAGATCGAAGAATAGGTCCCGGTGATAAAGCCCACCAACAAGGTAAAGGCGGAAGGACGGAGAATCGGCCCACCCAGTACGAGCAGTGCGATCAACACGACTATCGCCACCCCCGAGGTAAGGATGGTGCGCGAGAGGGTCTCGTTGATAGCCCGATTCATGATCGCCGGGAGACCGTCACGGCGGCGTTTGAGTGCGTCTTCACGGATCCGGTCGGACACGATGATGGTGTCGTGCACCGAATAACCGATCACGGTCAGCAGCGCGGCCAGGGTGGTCAGATCAAACTGCAACTGCGCGATGACCAGCGCGCCAACCACCACCAGGATATCGTGCACCAGGGCGATCACCGCGCCCGCGCCGAAGCTCCAACTGATGTTGCGAAACTGCCAGGCGATGAACACCCCCATAAAGATGGTCGCAACCACCACCGCTTCGACCGCGTCGCGGCGCAAATCCCGGCCCACCCGCGCCCCAACGCTCTCAACGCGCTGTACTTCGACCACGTTGTTGCCGTACGCCTTGTTCAGTGCGTCGGTCAACCGTTGAGAGAAACCCTTTAAGGTGCTGAGCTTCTCAAACCGCACCAGGTAGGCCCCTTTCGAACCAAAATCCTGGACGGTGATCTCGCCCAGGTCCAACGGTTGCATGGCGTGGCGCAAATCTTCGGCGGTGGTGGCGCGGTTGACGTGCACCTGGACCACCGTACCACCGTCGAAGTCGACTCCGTAGTTCAGGCCCTTGACGAAAAGCAGCAGAATCGCCGCAATGTTGATCGCGGTCGACAGCAGCACGAAAAACTTCCGCTTCCCAACGAAATCAATATTTACGTCGGCCGGAATGAGCTGTAATGACATCGCACCTCGTTACCCTTGTCCGGCTTGACCATCAGGCGGGCGAGCACCGAGCGCCTTGGAACGCCCCCGCGCTGGACCCGCCGGTATGCCGGGAGTCGTATCTTAACGCATGACAATTAGCCGGTTAATCCGGGAAAGAAAAGATCCCGGGTGAAGGGGTCCGGAAGGCGAAGCCTGAAGCCAACAGCGTCGCTTCCTCAAGCGCTAAGGGTGAGGGAGGAGTCAGGCCGCGGCGGTGCGGGACTTGCCGCACTTGCCGCACAGGTTATGCAGGTTGGCGGGATCCTCGACAATTCCGTCGTCGAGGGAATGGCAGACCTTCAGGCACTTGTCGCAGATGAAATAAATGCCCTCGATGGTCTTGTTGATGCGCTCGCGGTTGAGAATGCGGCCCTTGAGCTTCTCAATCCGGATGCCGAGCAGCTCTTCATACTGGCGCTTGATCTTGCGCCGGCCCGCTTCATCCTTGGGAAGGTCGGCTTCTTCCTCATGTTCATCGGCTTCGGTGATGCCGACATAGAGGTCCACCTTTGCTTTCGTCTTGCGTGATCTGGCCACGGAACCTGCCCCGAACCTGGTTAACGGGTACGTGCGCTGTAACCGCAGTTCTTCTCGCAAACCCAAAAGAAACCCTTTTTGCCGAAGCCCGTGTAAAATATCACCTTGGACTCAGCACTGCAGCTTGGACACACGTGCTTGCGCGTGTCGGCGCCCCTGCTTTCCGCGGTTTTAGCCTTTTTCTCTGCCATCGCGATTTCCCCTCTCTCTCAAGAAAGAACCCGGCCAGTGAAAATCCTCCAACCGGCCGGGCTACATAAAAAGTAAATGCGGACAGCCAATTCAGTCAATAGCTCCTCACGATGCGTCAGCACTTCCATTGCGTCAACGACCGCGTGGGCCGCCCGTCAGGATCCTGAAACCCTGCATCCTCCGGCCTGATCGCCCTCCGACGCGGTGCCAAACCGATTTCATCCCTTTGCGCTGGTTTTCAACGCCAGCGCACGATGGTCCGGAGCGCATAACCGACCGCGCCTGACTGATCAATATAATCACTCTCAGCCGCATAAGCACTCCCGCCCGCGGCGGCGACAGTTGAAAACACCTTCGATACTTTGCGGGTTGCGCGGGGCGATGCGCCGTTCTAAGCCTTTAGCTCTTGGATTCAACACTTAAAGAAAACGATGCGGTCCTGTTTATCGACCGCAAAAGCCGACGTTATCTTAAACGATTGCGCGCCGGCCGCAAAATCATTATCCGCGGCGAAATTCTGGCCGACGCCCTGTTCGGCGTGCCCGAAGGTTCCCACGTCAAGTTCAGCACCGGTGAAAACTACCTGGTGCTGCGCCCCACTTATGCCGACCTGGTCCCCCATCTGCCGCGCCAGGCACAGGTTATCTACCCCAAAGACACCGGCCTGATGCTGCTGTGGGGAGACGTCTTTCCGGGCGCCACGGTGATCGAAGGAGGAATCGGCGCCGGCGCCCTTACTATCGCGCTGCTGCGCGCGATGGGTCCCCACGGACGGTTGATCTCCTATGAACTGCGCGAAGACTTTGCGCAGATGGCGCGTGACAACGTGGCCGCGTTCTTCGGCGAGGCGCCCAACTGGTCGCTCAAAATCGGCGACCTCTTTGAAGGGTTTGAGGAAACCGGGGTTGACCGCATGTTCCTGGACGTGGCCGAACCCGGCCGTGCCCTGCCCGGCGCCGCGCGCGCCCTGCGTCCCGGCGGCGTGATCCTTTGCTATGTTCCCACCGCGATCCAGCTCAAGGACACGGTCGAAGCGCTTAACGACAGTCCCCATTTCGCCGAGATTGAAAGCTTTGAAACTCTGCTGCGGCATTGGCAAGTCAAGGGACTCAGCGTCCGTCCACTGCATCGGATGGTCGCCCATTCGGCCTTCATCATAGTCGCGCGCCGCCTGGCGAACTGATCGTCCTTCAGCACGCGAGCGGACTTGTTGTTTAACCTGCCAATACTCTTCCTGCTGCCCAGGCGACTGTCGATAAATGGTTGG
Source organism: uncultured Pseudomonadota bacterium (assembly GCA_963805995.1). Taxonomy (GTDB): domain Bacteria; phylum Desulfobacterota; class Binatia; order Binatales; family Binataceae; genus JAJPJA01. Next base: position 121,044 of record CAWDWL010000002.1, read on the forward strand.
CGCCGTACAGTACGGCGGTATTCGCGTGCAGGGGGCTTGGGTTTGTAACCTATCCCTTTATTTGTAAGGCAGAGGGAAGGGTGAGGGTTTCCGGACGCATCAAGTAACACCACACGCATCGGCGCAGAATGTGATTCACATGCCTGACACATGCAGGCCCGCCTGCAGCCTCTCCCTAACCCTCTGCCTGGTCAGGAAGAGGGCATCAATCAGGTCCTCGCCGGCCAATTCCATGCATCGAACTTTCAAGGTGCAAACGGTTTATCGACAGTCTCATGGATCAGCAGAGAGGCGACAGAAAACGCTCTGCCTCTATCGGTTTGCGCTCTGGACGGGTTAAAATATTTATGCTTTGGGAAGCAGTTGCATACAATTGACCAGCGATGACTTGATATCCAGTCCACTTTGCGAGTAAGTATTCAATTAAATATGTTCCGGCAAATGTGACACTGTCCACTTTTGCCGCATTGAACCTTTTCCCGCCACCAGCGTCTATCATTGTGTGGAGACAGAAGATGCGTACAGGATTTGATATGACGTTTGGGGCGATTGTGGCTATCGTCATGGATTACGCCGCGGTTGGGTTTATCTTTGGCCTTCTGGTTCTGGACCGGTGGCTGGGGGTTCGGCGCGGCATTACGCTCGATACCTTGTTCCTGCTCATCGCCGCCCTCAGCGTGGCGGCGTGGTTCGCGGGATCAAGGCTCAATCAGCGCCTCGGCAGGCGTCCAGGAGGCCGCGACGTCCAAGCGCTTTAACCCGCTCCTCAAAGCCCCGCTGATTTTTCGTTAAATCAGTGATGCCCGAACAGCGAGCCGAAAAAGCCCGCCACTTTATCCAGCAGGTTGCCCGACGGCGGCGTACCCGCTGAGGATGCGGCGGCCATCGACGCCGGCGACGCCGCGGCCAGCGGAGGTGAACCGGCGCTCGCGGTTCCCAGTCCCGGCATGGCGCCGCCGTGCAAGCTGCAGAAACGACGCGGCGCTGTGCCCTGCAGAAACGGCACGCTGACGCGGCGCGGACAGGCCGGAGTGGCAAGGCCGCCAGTATCAGGATCGATGGTCGCCATTACGACTCCGTCAGGGACCGCGAAGTCAGGCGATGACTCCGGCACCGCACCGCTCATGAACGCAGCCCAGGCCGGCAACGCAGCCTGCGCTCCGGTAAGCCCGATGTTGCGCGGCGTATCGAATCCCACCCAGACCCCACAAACCAGGTTGGGGGTATAACCCATGAAATATGCGTCGCGGTAATCCTCAGTGGTTCCGGTCTTGCCCGCGGCCGCAAAGTCCACGCCCAGCGCCTTCGAACTTGCCGCGGTGCCGAACTTCATGACCTCGCGCAGCGCGCCGGTTATCAGGTAAGCCACCGCCGGGGTTATCATGCGGCGGGCGGCAGGCTCATGCTGATACACCAGATGCCCTTCTCCATCGACCACTGACTCCAGGGCGTACGCCGGATGCGCCACCCCGCCCGCCGCGAACACCTGGTAGGCGGATGACAGTTCAAGCAACGTCGTATCCCCGGCGCCCAGTGAAATCGAAAGCTGGTCGGGCAGATTCTCCGCGATGCCCAGGTCGTGGGCGGTCTTGATCATGTGCTCGGGCCCGAGCAGGCTGCCCAGGTAAGCGGTGGGCACGTTGAGCGAGTCGGCCAAAGCTTCCACCGCCGTTACGGTGCCGCGATACGAACGCTCATAATTGACCGGGGTCCAGCCGCCAAAAGACATCGGCCGGTCCGGGAGAACCGAGGCGAGCGTGAACGGCCGCTCGATTGGATTACGCTCGGGGTCCAGCGCGGTGAGATATACGATTGGTTTGAATGCGGACCCGGGCTGGCGCTGCGCCGACACCGCACGATTGAATTGGCTGCGCGAATAGTTGCGTCCCCCGACCATCGCGCGGACCGCGCCGGTTTGCACGTCGATGGCGACCAACGAGCTCTCCAGCGGTTCGCCGGCCTTGCCCAGGCGCCGATGAGCCCGCTCGAGCCGCTCCAGATTTTCCACCACGCTGTTTTGCGCCAGATCCTGCATCTCAGGATCGAGCGTAGTATAGACCGTGACGCCCAAGAGATTGCCGTCGAAGCCGGGGATGTGCTGGATGAGCAAGGAAACGTAGTCGATGAAGTATGGCGCCGGACGCACCGGCAGCTCCGCCGCTACCTGGATGGGCGCGGCGCGCGCCGCCGCATACTGTTCGTCGTCGAGCAGTCCCGCGCGATGCATCACGGCCAGCACCGTATCGCGCCGCCTTTGGCTTTGATCGGGATGGCGCCGGGGATCGTAAAGCGTCGGCGCCTGGATCATTCCGATCAGCGTCGCGGCCTCAGCCGGGGTGACCTCGCGCAAATCCTTGCCAAAGAGATACCGCGCCGCCATCGGCAAGCCGTAAATCGGCACGCCGTGATAATCGCCCATCGGCACGTCATTGATGTAGCGCTCGAGGATTTCGTCCTTACGCAGCCGCAGCTCCAGCACCAGCGCGACCGCCGCCTCCCGGAACTTGCGCGCAAAACTGCGCTGGCGCGTCAGAAAAGTGCGGGCCAACTGCTGGGTGATGGTGCTGGCGCCCTGGACCAGGCGGCGCGCCCGCAAATCCGCCCACGCCGCTTCCATGATGCGCACCGGGTCGAATCCCGGATGGTAGTAAAAGTAGCGATCCTCGGTGGCCAGCAGACCGTCAACCACGTACGGCTTCAAGTCGCTCAGCGGAGTCTCGACCCGTTCCGCCGGAGCGTCTGACATCAGCCGCCCAATCACCATCGGCTCGATCATCGCGCGCGCCGTCGGCTGCCCGGTGGAGTCCGTGACCGCCTTGATATTGCCGTCTTCGTCGAGCGCTAAATTAATCACGGCGCCGGGGAAGTCCGCGGCGCCCCATCGAAACCGGCGCCGGTAGATCATTATTCGATTCGGCGTCTGCAAGTATTCACCGGGTTGGGCGACCGCGCTGACGCGCGTGTAACTCAGACGCCGCAATCGATCGAGCAGACGCATCTGTTCGATGTCCTGCCCGGGTTCAAGCAAGGTCGGGGCGGAAAGGACGCTGGAGGTCAACGCCGCTTTGCGTTGCTCAATGAGTTCGGAAATATCGCCATAGACTCCGGCGAGGTAGAAGCCGACCCCAAAAAAACTGGCCAACAGCGCCCCAATCCCAATCCGCCGCCAGTTCATGGACCGGACCCGTCTCGGCCACCTCATCGCCATTCGCCCGACCACCTCAACATATCGCGGTAGCAATCCCCAAGTCAGTTTTCAGCTGATAGGCTATTCGGATCGGCGCGGGCCGTCAAAATTATGGTGTCCCGTTGGGTTATGGCTTGGACGGATTTGGCCTGAGGGTCGTGACGCCTTGCGGCTGCCAATCGAGGTGCAGGCCAAAGTCAGGTAAAACGTGGAAACCCTTAACGGCCCAAGCGGAGAGTCAAGTCCACGAGTTCCAGGACAACTATTGCTTGTAGCCGAAGCGGCGCAGCATCGCGTGGCGCTCGACGCGATCGCGCTCGCCTTCGACGCCCTTGGGCGCGCTGCCGTCGATCACTCCGAGCACGCCCCGATCCGCTCCCTCGCAGGCCACCACCACCCGCAGCGGATTGGCGGTGGCGCAGAACACGCGGCATACTTCCGGCACCGCTTTGACCGCATTCAGCACGTTAACCGGGAAAGCATTGCCGAGCAGGATCACAAACACGTGACCGGCCCCGATGGCCGCGGCAGCCTCGACCGCCAGCTTTTCCAGTTCCGGGTCCGTCCCGGTATGGCGAATCAGACAGGGACCGGAGGCTTCGCAGAAGCTCAGGCCGAACTTGATTCCCGGCACCGCCTGCACCAACGCCTCATAAAGGTCCTCGACGGTCTTGATGAAATGCGCCTGACCGATGATGCAATTGACATCGTCGGGTTTGCCGATTCCAATTGTCTTCAGCTCCATGCGGGGTTTCCTCTCGCCGGGTGCCGAGCAAGCTATGCGAAACCTTAGCCTTGAAGTGCCGCGTTCAACCCCCGGAATTGTGAATAATGATATGCACGCGTGCGGGCTGAGAAAAAGCCCGCAGCGACGGTGCAGTTGCCGCGCAATCATGAATGGAGGCCGCCGTGCCTGAAGAGGCCAAGCTCCCCGCGTTTTTTTACCGGCTGTCGCCGCGCGGCCAACGGGCCTATCTCAAGAGCGACGCCATCGGCCAATACAACTTCGTCCCCAACGGGGCCGCCCTGTCCCGCGCCCAGGCGCTGTTGGAAACGCTCGATTCGGGCTCGCTGGCGGCGATCAACCAGTCCGCCCAGCGGATGATCGACGAGGTCTGCCGCGTTATGGGGGTGGAACCGGTGCGCGTGGAAATCCGCGGCGTACGTCCGCGCGACCCGCGCAGCGAACTGCACGGCATCTTCTACCCCAATTCGCGTCCGCCCAGGATGGTGGTCTGGATGCGCACCGCCCAGCGCCATGACGTGGTCAGGCCCAAAACGTTTCTGCGCACCCTGCTGCACGAACTGGGGCACTATCTGGATTACTCCTACCTTAACCTGGGCGAGTCTTTTCACACCAAAGGATTTTTCAAACGCGAATCCTTCCTGGTTCGCGCCCTTTACGTGGCGCCGCGCGAAACCAATCCGCGCAGCGCCCCAAAACCCGGGGCGCCTTGACATTTCCATTGCCGAACGCCTAGGTATGGCTTGCGTTAAAACGCTCATTAAACGGCTTGCGCCGATAGATCTGCAAAGAACTGATGGAACTCCTTGAAAAGATAAGCCAATCGTTCACCCAAAAAGGAAGGTTGCTAACGCAACTGGCCACCTTTACCGGCCAGATGCAGGGTCTGGCGGATCGGCTGACCCGGCATGGTGAAGCCTGCGTCTACCCGCAAATGAAGGAAAAGATCGAAGCCGTCGCCATCGCGGTCAAGGCTCAGGTCAAGACCTTAAACGCGATGCTGAGCGATAACCGGGTTTGGGCCAGGTTGCCGGAAATGCCTGTGCACCAGGGCATCAACAACTGGGAACGGCTCAGCGGCGACCTCATCTTACTGGGGCGACTGAATTCTGAGTTGAACCAACACGCGGTTAGGTGGCTTGCGGCGGACCCCGATATCTCGCAGCGGCTGCGAAGCATCGCCGAGGAGCAGATCGCCCAGCTTGACGCGCTGCAGGAAGTCGCGGCGCGCTCGGACCCCCAGGCGCTCGATTAGCAGGTTGCCAAAAAGAGGAAGATTAAGGCTCGAGAACTGGCGACGGACTGCGGCATCCTGCCACGGTCCGCACTTGCGGGAAATCATCTTCGACAAATTCCCCTAAGGAGGTCTCGCGATCATTATGGACCGGCTCAAAGGCAAAGTGGTGCTGATCTCTGGTGGAGCGCGCGGGCAGGGCGCGTCAGAGGCGCGCCTGTTCGTCGGCGAAGGCGCCAAGGTCGTAATCGGCGACGTGCTCGACGATCAGGCGGCCAAGACCGCGCAGGACATCAACGCCAAGGCGGGCGCACGCCCGGTGCTGGCGGTACACCTGGACGTCACCCGGGCGGAGGACTGGCGTGCGGCGGTTGACGTATGCACGCGCGAATTCGGCGGACTTGACGTTTTGGTCAACAACGCCGGTATCGCCAACGTCAGCGGAATCGAGGAGACCACCGAGGAAGACTGGGATACGGTGATCAACGTCAACCAAAAGGGCGTATGGCTGGGAATGAAGTTCGCGGTGCCGGCGATGCGCAAGCGCGGCGGCGGCTCGATCATCAACATATCGTCAATCTACGGGATTATCGGATCGGCCGGATCGGCCGCCTATCATGCCAGCAAGGGCGCGGTCCGGCTGCTGACCAAGTCGGCTGCGGCCCAATACGCGGCGGACAAGATTCGGGTGAACTCGGTCCATCCGGGAGTAATCATGACCCCAATGGTCGATCAGGCGCCGCCCGGAACATTGGACCCGGTGATCAATCACGCGCCGATGAAGCGCAGCGCGCAGCCCGAAGAAGTCGGATGGTGCGTGGTTTTCCTGGCCAGCGACGAGGCCTCCTTCGTGACCGGCGCGGAACTGGTGGTTGACGGCGGTTACACCGCGGTCTGACGCAGCGTTTGAGTCGGGAAAAAATCTGACCTCAGGGGAAGGAGTCGCGTCATGGATCGGCTCAAAGGAAAAGTAGCTTTAATCTCCGGTGGCGCGCGCGGACAAGGAGCCAGCGAGGCCCGCTTGTTCGCAACCGAAGGCGCCAAGGTCGTAATCGGCGACGTGCTCGACGATCTGGCCAGGCAAACCGCCCAGGAGATAAACGCCAAGGCCGGAGGACACGCGGTTGCGGCGGTACATCTCGACGTCACCCGGTCCGGCGACTGGCGTGCGGCGGTGGACGCTTGCGAGCGCGAATTCGGCGGACTCGACATCCTGGTCAACAATGCCGGTATTTTTAATACCACCGGACTCGAGGAAACCACTGAGGAATTGTGGGACGCGGTCGTCAATATCAATCAGAAAGGCGTCTGGCTGGGAATGAAGTTCGCGGTGCCGGCGATGCGCAAGCGCGGCGGCGGTTCGATCATCAATATTTCCTCGGTCGCCGGCCTTACCGGATCCACTGGATCAACCGCTTATCACGGCACCAAGGGCGCGGTGCGATTACTGACCAAGGCCGCGGCGGTTCAATATGGCCCTGAAAAAATCCGGGCCAATTCGGTCCATCCGGGAATCATCGCAACCCAAATGATCGATATAATTCCCAAGCATCAGCGGCAGGCGTTCACGGCCTTCGTACCACTCCGGCGTGAGGGTACGGCCGAGGACGTCGCCAAAGTGGTCCTGTTTTTGGCCAGCGACGATTCGTCCTACGTCACCGGTTCCGAACTGGTCGTTGACGGGGGCCTGAATGCGCTCTGAATTTTTTCTTCTGCGGCGGCCTTAAATATATCCGGTGAGCTTGCGGCGGCGCAGTTCGGCGATAATGCTCTTGACTTCCTGGGTGCGTCCGCGATTCGCGATCAACAGGGCGTCGGGAGTGTCGACCACGATCAAGTCCTCGACTCCGAGCAGCACCATCAAACGCTGGTCGCTGCGCGCGAGCACATTCCTGGCGTCCATTGCCACCACCTTGCCGGAGATCGCGTTCCCACTGCGGTCGCGCAGGGTCTGCCACAAACCCTCCCAGCTCCCCACGTCGTTCCAACTGAAGCCGGCGCGGACAGCGGCGACGTTGGCGCTTTTCTCGATCACTTCATAGTCGAAGGAATCGAACTTAAGCCGGGAATAAACTCGCTCCCAGCCGGGAGCCCGCCGCACCAGCTTATTCAGCGCGGCCAGCAGGCGCGGACAATGGCGCGCCAACTCGGCTTCCAGAGTCGCGGTGCTGATCAGGAACATTCCGGCGTTCCACAGGAAGCGGCCCGAGCGCACCATCGAATGGGCCACCGCCGCCGACGGTTTTTCCACGAACCTTTTGACCTTGAAACCGCCGGGAAGTGGCGCGCCCGCTTCCAGATAGCCGTAACCGGAGTCCGGCCGGCTGGGCGCAACGCCGATAATCACAATCGCACCGCCGCGATCGGCCAGGCGCAATCCTGCGGCCAGAGTGCGGCGGAAAGCGGCCGCCGGATGAATGTAGTGGTCCGCCGGCATCACGGCGACCAATCCCTCTCCCAACCGTGACCTGATTAGCGCCGCGCCGTAGGCGACCGCGACGGCGGTGCCGCGCCGATCCGGCTCGAGCAGCAGGTTTTCGCGTGGTAGCTTGCTCCCGATCGCGGCGCGGAAGACCTTTTCCAGGTTGGCGGGCACGAGGACGAAGATGCGTTCGGGCGCAATCAGCGGGGGCAGACGCGCGATGGTATCGTCGAGCAGGCTGGTACGTCCGTTGAGGCTGAACAGCGGCTTGGGGCGATCGGTGCGGGCGGCCGGCCAAAAGCGTGCGCCAAAGCCGCCGGCAATGATCAGCGCCGAAGTGCGATCACGCAGCGCGCGCGGCGATGCCCGTTTCAAAGTCCGTCCAGTTCCTTGAGCTTGGTTTCAAACAGGTTGCGGATCTCGGACAGCCGGGTTTCGTCCTTTGCCTCGAAGCGCAATACCAGCGCCGGCTGGGTGTTGGAGGCGCGCACCAGTCCCCACCCGTCGGTGAAATTCACCCGCACCCCGTCGATTTCAGTCACATCATAGTGGGCGCGGAAAAAGTCGGCGAGCCGGGCGACGATTTGGAATTTCTCCGCGTCGGGGCAATCGACGCGAATCTCGGGAGTGGAGCAGGCTGGCGGCAGGTCGCTGAGCATCGCGCCGAGGCCTCTGGGGTCGCGGTCGATAATCTCGAGCAGACGAAACGACGCATAAATCGCGTCGTCGAACCCGTAGTAGCGGTCGGCGAAGAACATGTGCCCGCTCATCTCACCGGCCAGCGCCGCATGTTCCTCCTTGAGCTTGCTCTTGACCAGGGAATGGCCGGTCTTCCACATGATCGGCCGCCCGCCATGGCGCTGGATATCGTCGTACATGCGCTTGGAGCATTTGACGTCACCGATAATCGTCGCGCCGGGCCGCTGGCTTAGAATCGCGCGCGAGAACAACACCATCAACTCGTCGCCCCAGACGATTTTGCCGGTCTCGTCGACCGCACCGATCCGATCCGCATCGCCGTCGTACGCGATCCCAACCACAGCGCCGCTGGAGCGCACCGCCGCGATCAGATCCTGCATATTCGCCTCGACCGTGGGGTCGGGATGATGGTTGGGAAACCGCCCGTCCATATCGATGAACAGTTCGACCGTATCCAGCCCCAACTCGCGCATCAGGGGAACCGCGACCACCCCGCCGCAGCCATTGCCGCCGTCAATCGCGACCTTGAAGGAACGGCTGAAGCTGAAGTTGCGCCGGATAAAATCGTTATAATCGGGCAGTATCGGGCGCGCCCTCATGGTGCCTCGGTTCGGGCCGGAGACAAATTCGCGCCGCTCGATAATTCTGCGGGCCTCCTGGATGTCGTCGCCGAAAATCGTCGAGGGTCCGATGCCGAGCTTAAAGCCGTTATACTCCGCGGCGTTGTGACTGCCGGTTATCATCACGCCGCCGTCCATGTTCCACTGCAGCACGGAAAAATAGAGCAGCGGGGTCGGCACCACCCCGATATCAACCGCATCGATACCGCTGGGTAGCAGGCCTTCGAGCAAAAGATGGAAGAGCCGATCCGAGGACAGGCGGCAGTCGCGGCCAACGGTGATGGTTCGCTTGCCGGCCCGCTGCAGCATCGTCGCATAGGCGCGGCCCAGATCGATCACGAATTCGTCGTCGAAGTCTTCTTCGACCACGCCACGGATGTCATATTCTCTAAAAACCTGCGGATTCATCAGCCTTATGAAAATTCGTCCGAGATGTTTGTGTTAGTGTCTTTGACTTGCCCCAGGTGCGCAAGCTTTTTTTGCCCCATTTCCCCCAACTTGCGGCCTCATGGGCGTATGCAACCTCGAACACGGCCTGAACGCCGGACGGTTCCGCGACCGCCGAGGCCGCAGCCGGATCACGGGCCCCGGGAATGGCGATGAATGCGCAGGACCGGCGAGTCGCCGTAGTCACCGGCGCCGGACGCGGTATCGGCCGCGCCGTCGCAATCGAGCTGGCGCGCGCGGGCTACCGCCTCTGTATGGCGGCCCGTACCCGCGAACAACTCGCGGAAACCCGCGCGCTCAGCGGTCTGGCAGCGCCGGACTCGCTAATCGTGCTGCTCGACCTTGCCGACAGCGAGGCTCCGGCCGCTCTGCTTGACACCGCGATGGACTATTACGGGCGGCTCGACGTTTTGATCAACAATGCCGGATGGGCGCCGCCGCGGCGGACGGTCACCAAGGTCAGCGACGCCGAGCAGGATCGGATGATCGCGGTCAACCTGCGCGCCCCGATTACGCTCACCCGGCTGGCGGCGGTGCAGATGCTCAAACAAGGCGCCGGCACCATCGTGAACGTCGCCTCTACTGCGGGCCTCAAAAGCCCGCCGATGGAAGCAATTTACGCCGCCACCAAAGCCGGGCTGATTGCCTTCACCCGGGCCTGCTTCGATGAATTTCGCGACGGCGGAGTGCGCATATCGGTCATCATCCCAGGGTTGGTTGACACTGCGTTGATACCGGCCAACAAGCATCTGGACCGTTCGCTGATGCTGTCGCCCGGCCGCGTCGCCCTGGCCGTCATGCAAACCATCAGCAGCCCACCCGGGATGTGTCCGGTCGAGTTAGTCATCGAACCGGACCGCAATCCGCAACGGAGCCGCTAGCTGTTCACTCTAAGGCTCGCTCTGACCTTGCTGATCGCCGCTCTCGCGGCGGCTTTGATTGCGCCGTTCGTGGCGCCCGCGGTGGCCTGGAGCGGATTCCATTTTCCGTTCCCGCGTATTTTCGATCGCGTAGTGATGGTCACACTTGCGCTGGCCCTCTGGTGGGAACACCGCAACCTGGGACTGATTCGCCGACTGATGAACGGGTTTGCGCAGCCTTTGGCGAACCTTCCGCGCGCAGTCTATGGAGCATCGATCGGTGCGGCCGCGCTTGCCGTTCTGTGGATTTTGGCCTGGCTCATCGCGCCTGCGAACCCGCTGGTCCGCCCCTCGGCGATCGCATTGGTGATGAACATAATTGGCGCGTTTGCGATTGCGGTCATGGAAGAGGGATTCTTCCGCGCCTTTCTGCTCGACGGCATGGCCGAGGATTTCGGGACGCGCGCCGGTCTGGTGGCGAGTTCGGTGATCTATGCCGCGGCGCATCTGGTCAGATCCCCGGCGCGCTACGAGTTGACCACATTTCAGCCGCTGGCAGGCCTGCAAAACCTGACCCTGAGCATCGTTCAGCTCGGCCATCCGCTACAGGCCGCACCCGGCTTGCTGGGCCTGTTCCTGCTCGGACTCGTGCTGGGCGAGGCGTTCATTGAAACCGGACGCGTTTATTTCTCGGTCGGTCTTCATGGAATGTTGGTCATCGGCGCGAAGAGCTGGAGCAAGCTCGCGCCCGGCGGTCAGACGGCGCCGGGTTGGCTCTCCGGCTATGGACGGCCGCCGCTAATCAGCGGCGCCGCCGCTTGGGTGATTACGATTGTGCTGCTCGTGGTAACGCGGTTGATCTTGCACAGCGGTCGTGGCGGCCAGGACGGTCATACAGCGGCGTGATTTTGGCGGCGAAGTCGCCTCATGCAAAGGGTCTTCTTGTCACGGGGTAGGCACGCCGATGACCGCGAGCGTGAGCGAGCGGTCAGCCACGCGCTGGCACCTGTTTACCCCGTGATGCCTCGTCGCATCCGGATCCCCGATCCTCGCGGGTCAGTCGTAAACCTTCGGGGCGCCGCGGGGACGGGTGCGAAAGCGCCGATGGGTCCAGAGGAATTGCTCGGGATACGCGCGCACCATCGCTTCGATCGCAGCTACGAAGCGGCGCGTGTTTTCCAGGACGTCCGCCTCGAGATCATCCGTATGCTGCAATTCAAGCTCGTCCTGAATCACGATTCGATGCGTGCGACGGTCGGGCTGGCGCACGATGAACACTGGAGCGACGGCGGCCCTGGACCTGCGCTCAAGCCGCGCCAGGCCGCTGGTGGTCGCGGCCAGCTCGCCGAAGAACGGCACGAAGACCGCCTCGCTGCGTTTGGCGTTTTGGTCGAACGGGATGCCCACCATCTCACCGTCGCGCAGGCTGCGGAGCACCGCACGGGCCGCCGCATGCTTGCGGATAATCTCAACCCCGGCCCGCTCACGCACAAAGGTCATCAGGGCGTCGCCGGCCAGAAAGCGCTGGGTATGATGAACCAGGCTGATTTGATGCCCATGCAGCGCATGGGCGGTAGCCAACAATTCAAAATTGCCAAAATGAGCGCTGAGCACCAGGATACCGCGGTCAGGGCTGCGGCTCTTCATCTTCGTCCATAGATCGAGCCCTTCGTAGCTCACCTTGCGCAGCAGGCGGCGGTAGAAAAATCCGCCCAGGCGGACGTACTCCGCACCGCCGCGCCCGAGGTTGACGTAGGACTCACGCAGGATTCGCGCTCGCGCGGCCGGCGTCATCTGGGGAAAGGCTATTTCGAGATTCTTAAGGCCAATCTTGACGTGGCGCCGGTCGAGCCTGAAAGCCAGCCACCCTCCGAGGACCCCCAACGGGTAGAGTACCAAATCGGGCAGCAAGCTCAGCAGGTGCAGAGTCGCCACCATCATGTAGTACAGGCAGCGGCCGGAAAAGCTCAGCTTCAGGTCCGAGCGCCGGCGCGGACGGCTCTTGGCCAGGGAGGCGAGGTGAGCGGATGCAGGCGAATCGGCAGGGCCGGCAGCCGCGCTTTCAACCTTGGGAAGGACCCGGCCGCCGGTGGCTTTCACAGCAGCGAAATATCGCCCAGACGTTCGCGTTTCGGAGCCTTTGGAATCACGACTATCCCGGAATCGGTAATAAAGAATCGGCGCCGGTCGCGTTCCAGATCGAAGCCGATTTCATCGCCTTCGGGAATGTACACGTTCTTGTCGACAATCGCGCGGCGAATCCGCGCATGGCGGCCCACTTCCACGTAATCCATCAGGATCGAATCATCCACTTCGCTGTAGGAATGGACGAATACCGACCTCCCCAGCACCGAGTTGCGCACGGTGCCCCCGGAAATGATGCAGCCCTCCGAGATGACCGAATGTAGAGCATGACCACGGCGGCCGTTTTCGGCAAAAACGAATTTGGCCGGCGGTTGATTATAGTACGCCGTGCGTAGCGGCCAGTTGGGATTGTACAGGTTCAGATGAGGCCGAGCGTCTCTGAGATCCAGGTTCGCCTCATAATAGGCATCCAGCGTCCCCACGTCGCGCCAATAGCTCAGATTTTGCTCCGAGTCGCCATGAATCCGGTTGGTCATGAAGTTGTAGGCGTATATCGGCACTCGATCGATTAATGCCGGAATCAGGTCCTGGCCGAAGTCATGATGGCTTTGATCCTGGGCCGCGTCTTCGATCAGCGCGTTGCGCAAGACCTGGGGGTCGAACAGATAATTGCCCATCGAGGCCAAACAACGGCCGGGCGCCCCAGGCATCGAATCCACATGCTCGGGTTTTTCCTTGAATCCGGTGATGCGCATCCCGGAATCAATTTCGACAATGCCGAAATGCCTGGATTCCTCGACCGGCACCGGCAAGGTGGCCACGGTTACCGCGGCCTTGTGTTCGAGATGGAAGTGCATCATCTGCTCGATGTCCATCCGGTAGATGTGATCGGCGCCGAAAACGGCCACCATCTCCGGTTTGGTGTCATCGAGCAGGTTAAGGTTCTGAAAAATCGCGTCGGCAGTCCCCTGGTACCAGGTTTCGCCCAGACGCATCTGCGCGGGCACCGGGGTCACGAAATGGCTGGGGAGGAGACCGCCAAACGACCAGCCGTCCTTGAGATGCTCGATCAGCGACTGCGAGCGCCATTGCACCAGAACATAAATCGAAAAGATCCCGGAATTGACGAGATTAGACAGGACAAAGTCAATGATCCTGTACTTGCCACCAAATGGAACAGCCGGTTTTGCCCGATCGCGCGTCAGCGGATGCAATCTGGTTCCCTGACCGCCGGCCATCACGAGTGCTAGGGTTCTCATACCATAACCCACGTTTCCAAAAGGTGATGATGAAGACTCCTGATCGACTTATGAATTAAAATCTCTTTCTCCAACAACCCTGCAAATTTCCCGTTTTTCCTGTCTTCTCCCGTTCCGGGGACCAGTAAAGCGCAGCTACACCAATCCGAACGCATTCAACCAGAGCTTGCAACCCACCATCAAGAGCGAGGAGGGAGAAACTCAGGCTGTATCAAAGACCCTAAGTGTATTGAAATTTTTACACCGAAACGTAGCGAAATTCCCTGAAATCGACACTGGAGACCCTCGTTTCGTCATTTATTCGTGTGCCGTATCCTGATTTCCCCAGCAAAAGCGTCAGAGGGACAGGATATTCATCCTTCGGCACACGAGTTGCTTGAAACATTATCCTGAATCCAACGTCTAACATGGGCATGGGGAACCAACCTGAGCCTTTAAGTGTTCCTCGGAAAGAGAGGCCGAACAATGCAACGACTCAATCAAAATCTTCAAAGCCCTGGGGTCGTCTACCGAACCTCCTGCGAAAACCCGGGATGTGGCCATACCTTTGACCTTCGAATTACTGCCAAAGAGGTCGGTCTTCTGGCTGGCACGATGGCCTGTCCGCGATGCCGCCGGCACGGTGGAATGCTCAAACGCCTGGGGCGACTGGACGACCGGTTGTTCGTGGCCAAGCTGACTTACCGGTCGATTGGATCTGGAGCCAGTGCGCCGGGCGAAGAAGGGGATCTTTTGAGCGATATCAGATAACGCGTGGCTGCCGCCTCCGCGTCCCAGGTGCACGGTCGCCCAATCGGGGACCGTGCACCGCTTTCTGAGCATCACGGATTTGGTTCAGGCGCTCAGATCCCAGCGATGGGATCGATTGTAACCCCGTCCAGCACCTGGATACTGGGTCGGTCAAGCAACCGTCTGAGCCAGGTATCGACGTTGCTGCGGTTTGCCCCGACCTCAAGATCGAGTTCCCTGAGAACCACCAGGCGTGGGAGGAACCCGATGTCCGCCACCGAAAACTCGCCCGCTAAAAAATGCTGTCCCTGCAGTTCGCGGTTGACGTAATCCAGCACGCGTTCGATCGTTTGACGCAGCCGCTGGACGCGGTTGGGGTCGCGCTCACCCTCGGCTTTAGCCATTTCCGCCATTAATTGGCCGACCTGGGGCGTAAAAGATGTATCCGCGAAATCCTCGAACAGGCGCGCCCGCGCGCGCAGCGAACTGTATTCGATTCGCGGGAGCATCGGCGGATCGGGATACTCATCGTCCAGGTACTCGTTGATGATGGTAGAGTCGTAGACTATCGTATCCTCATCCACCAGGACCGGAACGCGCCCATAAGGATTGAGCCGCAGGAACTCGGGCCGGCGCTGCTCGCTCTTGGTGATATCAATTGCCACCAGCTCATAGCTGAGACTCTTTTCGGCCAGTACGACGCGAACTTTCTGACCGAAGGGGCAGGGAAGAAAGTCGTAAAGTTTAATCATGTCGGCGGCCGCCTTACTCAGCCGCTACTTTAAGTTTAAGGTTGGCTTCGACATCCGCATCCACCCGGACCGGCACCACGAACTCGCCCAGTTCCTTGATTGGTTCGGCTAACAAAATCCGGCGGCGGTCCAGGTTGATACCCTGACCACCCAGCGCACGTTCGATGTCGATATTGGTCACTGAGCCGAAGAGTTTGCCGCCTTCGCCGGCGCGGGCCGGGATTTCGATGGTCAATTGCTCCAGCCGATCCTTGACCTTGAGTGCTTCGGAGCGCTTGGCTTCCCGTTTGAGCAGAGCCAAACGCTTTTCGTGCTCAAACGCGCGCAGGTTCTTGGGATTGGCTTCCACCGCCAGGCTGCGCGGCAACAGGAAGTTACGGGCGTAACCGGGACGTACCTTGACCACGTCACCCGGCCGCCCCAGGTTGGGCACATCGTCGCGCAAAATCACTTGCATCATCGCCATTCCAGACTCTCCGTTAAAAGAAGTCGTCGAAGCTGCCTGCCTCCTGACTGGGAGGTTTGAGCCGACGGAAGTCGATCCACATGTCGAACACCCCGGCCAGACATACCAAGGCGGCCAGGATCGGCTGCAGCAGCGCAATCACGTAGATCGTGCCGCGAACGATCATGGGCATCGAGAGCATCTGCAGGTAGTACGCCATAATCGCCAGCCCTTGGCAAAAATAGATTGCGGCAACCAGAACGAATCCGTTGGTGGCCACCATCCGTCCGGCCTCAAGCGGGATAAACAGCCCAAATCCGGTCGCCAGCAAAAGCCAAATCAGCCAATCCGGGGTCCGCCAGGTCGTCAGCCCGCTGAACAACTGGTAGCCCACCCCGTCCTTCCCTAGCCATCGCCAGACCAGGGCCAAGTTGACCAGGACGGTGAGCGCACTGAGCAGCGCCGTCAGCGCCGGCGCGAGCGAAGTGGTAACCTCCAACACGCGGCTGGCGACCTCTTTGCTCTCGCTGATGCTCATTCCCAGCTTTTCGTAAAAGCCGTCGGCGTGGCTCATCGCCGCCGCCAAAGCGTCATGGACCTGCCGGGCCAGCATGGCGGGTGATCCGGCCCAAGCAATCAGGGCCGCGGTCATCGCCAGCATCATTGCCCCGGTAGTCGCACAAACGATCCATTCAAAGGCCCACTGGCGCCGGATCATCACCAGGATCAGCACAGTCGCGAGTCCCAGACTCATGGCAAAGCCCAAGCTCTGAAGGGGACCGGCGACCAACCCAATCATTGCCAGAACCAGCGTGAGCACGACGGCCATGCGCCAGTACACGCCCGGACGCCGAATCACATAAATCAGGCACGGGGCTGGCGCGCACAGCATCACCATCGCGCCCAGGACCGGAATCACGCCGCCCAGTAGAAACAAAGCTGCGGACAGCGCGGCGGCGCGGGTCAGGTCCAATGCGTTCTTGAACCTCACCGGTTTGCTCTTAGATACCCAAAGTCGAAAACGGCAGGAGCGCCAGAATTCGCGCCCGCTTGATTGCGACGGTCAAGGCCCGCTGATGCTTGGCGCAATTGCCGGTAACCCGGCTCGGCACAATCTTACCGCCCTCGGTAATGAAGGTCCCCAAAGTGCGGACATCCTTGTAGTCGACCTTCAAGGATTTGTCGGCACAAAAGCGGCAAACTTTACGCCGTCCGCCGGGCCGCCGGCGCATCCCGCCGCGGTCTCCCGGACGGCTATCCATACCGCGGTCGCCATCTCCGCGAGGCCGCGGGCGTCCCCCCGGACCGCCACGCTCCCCACTGTCTTCCGGACTTTCGTTCTCAGCCATCTTAATCCTTCGCTGACTTAATCCTTCGCTGAAACCTTGGCAGGGAAAAGCGCCCTGCGCGCCATCAAATCAGTTTCCTCAGCGGACCCGCTCTCGACCGGCTCGGGATGGACCTCACTCGCCAGAACCTCGAGCTGTTGATAGCCCGGCCCGGCCAGACTTCCACGGCGTACCGCTTTCAATGAACCTGCCGCACGAATCCGTTGCCCGGCACTGAGGGTGCGCGCCAGATCCCGGGCCGCCCCGTCCATAACCACTATTTCGAGCAACAGCGTTTCACGCTCTTCACCACAATCAACGCTTAAACGCAAAACCGCGCGGCCACTCGGCGTCACCCCGAGGGTCGGCGGCCTGATCAGCCTGCCGCTGAGCTCAATTCTGGTCCGCCCCATCGCCGGTTTCCGTTTGCGGGGCCGGCTCTTGCTCCGCGTCGGCAACTGTCGCTGGTTGGGCCGCCGCCGGCTCGCTCGCCACCGCGGTCCCCGCGGCCTCTGCAGCGGCCTCAGGCTCTTTGGCGACTTCAGCTTCTTTGACGACTTCAGCCCCTGGGGCCGCATGCGGCCGTTCGGCCTCCGCGTGCTCCGCCGGAGAATTGGCCGACCGCGCCTCGGCTAAACGCCGCTTTCGCGCCTCGACCTCCTCTCGCAATTGTGCGCCGTCAGCCTCTTCCTGCACCATCACCGACAGGTGGCGCAAGGACTCGTCCATCAACTTCAGGTTGCGTTCGACTTCGTTCATCACCGCGCCGTTGGACACGTAATCGAGGCGGACGTAGTAGCCACGGCGTTCACGCTTGATCCGGTAAGCGAGTTCGCGAATGCCCCATTCCTCGGTCTCGACCAACTCGCCGCCGCCATTGGCAACGATGTCTTCAACCCGTTTGAGGGACTGTTTTACCTGATTTTCCCCAAGATCGGGGCGTAAAATGAAGATAGTCTCGTAACGCCGCACACATCCTCCTTATGGATCGAAAACTACGAGCCCCCAAAAAGAGAGCAAGGAGTATAGCCGACTCAGCCTAACATTTCGCCATGCGGGTCTCAAGCGACGTCGGCTCTTTCAGCGCGAGTCAGCCTTGGAAGTGATTGTACACCGGGTACGGGCCCGAATCAGCACGGCGGGCCGGAAAAAAGTTACACGAGGAAGTCGCGCCGATAAGCGACGAAATTGCTACTGATGGAGCCGCCAAGCTTCTGCGCGGTGCGCCGCGATGGCCAGTTGTCGTCCAACACCAGGGTATAGCCGGCGTGTTTCATTTTGAGCTGCGCCATGCTCGCGTAGGAACGGGCCGCCATGGCCAGGTTCGCACCTTTGCCGCGCCATTGCTCCAGCACCCCGATATTGATCAGCGCCCCGCGGGTACCACCGCCACGGGCCGGGTCCAGGCGGACACCGTGGCGAATCCGGGCCAGCCGGGGGCTAAAGTCCGGAACCGAAAACACCGATCCGACCACTTCCCCGTCGGCGATGGCCAGCATCGAGAGGTCGCCAACTTCGGTCCGGGCCAGCGACGCGAGCATCGGGCGCACTTCCTCCCGGGTAATCGGGTTCCAGCCCCAATGACGCGCGAAGGCCGCGTTGGTGACATCGGTCCAGGCATCCACCGCAGCCAGGAAGCCGTACTCACGCCAACTCTGAATGCGGATGCCGTTGCGGGCGGCCTGCTCGATCATGGCGGGATAACTGTCCAGCGTCGCGGGGGTCAACGGGATGCTGAAATCGTTCATCCCCTTTTCGGTCTGAAAGCCCGCATCCTTGAAGCAGGTGTGGTAGTAAGGCGGACTGGCCCGCAGCAGGAACGGCGGGAAGTTTCCGTAGTTGTCGATCGCATAGGGATAGTCAAGAAAGGCCGCGAAGCCGCTGCGCACCGCCGTCATCCCCCGCTGGCGCAGCCATCCGCAGGCTTCCTCCAGCATCGCCGTGACTGCGGGACCTTCGCCGACCAGCGCTTCGAAATGAATCAGTTGCCCTGTCCGCTCAGCCCAGTGCTCATTGTATCGGCGATTGACGACCGCGGTGACACGGGCCACGATCCGGCCGCGGTGGCGGGCGGCGAATGCCATCATCTCCAGGTACGCCGCGATCGGGGCCCGGCCCGAGAGCAGATCGATTTCGTTCTGGACGTCGGGCGGCCACCAGGCGTCGCGATCGCCGTAAACCTCGAACGGCAGCATCGCGAACTCGCTCATCGCGTCCTTGCTCGTGACCGCTTCTATGCTTGTCGCATCCCCTGGCATCGAAGCTCGCCTCACCACGATAACAAGAATTTGCAGCGGCCGGGCGCGGCCGCGCTCGACCCATCCCCACTGGCGCGATTCGGCCCTGCCATACCGGGCACTATAAGCGTTTTGAGCAGAAAAGCTATTGCGGACCGGGCTCATACCGGTCCGCGATGATCAGATTAACGCGGTGCCAAACGCGCGCCCGACCTCCAACTCCGACGCCGTGGGATTGGGCCCGTCCGCGGAGCAAGTCCATAGGCACGGGCACGGCAGGATACGGCGCTTTTCGGCAGTTCCCGTTGCTGGGGGAGAACCCCGCGCACGGTGAATGCTGACTCGTTCTCGGGGCTAACTTACCGGACGGCCGTTAAAAGGGCTGTCCCTTCTGCGGCGGCAAATTCTTAAAGTAGTGTTCCGACGCCGCGACCAGGCGGTCATAGAACGGTTTGCCGAAGGAGAGCTCGATTGCGGTGCGGCATTCCATGAACATCGGGTCGGCGGTCTGCAACTTCAGGCATGGCAACTTATTGCTCTCTTTGGCGTTGTCAAATAACCGCTCGGTCTCGCTTGAAGTCGAAGTCAGCAGCGTATCGCCGTTTTCAAAGCGGCACACCACCAGCGGGAAGAGGATGCATGCGATCGGTTTGATTGCCTCCAGCGGTATCCCTTTCTCCAGCGCCAGCGAATGCAGCCCGCACCAGAGCTGACCCGTGCTATCGCGATAGGAGAAGGCGCAGCGGCCCTCTTCCTTCGCCAGTTCGATGGTGTGTGATTCTTTGAAGAAGCTTTCGATCCCACGCCCGGCTTTGACCCGGGCCGGATCGTTGGCCGCCAGAAATTCGATCACGTCGCCGGCATGAGCCACGATTCGATCGCGCTCCGCCGGGGTAATCTCGACGTCATATTCCTGACAGCACGACTCCACCTCCGAGTCCCGGCCCGGCAGCGAACAGGTCTTGCTGTCGCAACGAAAGCGGGTACGGAACAGCCCCTGCGCATCGATCCAGACGCCGTCAACGGTCACCAGGTCGCCGCTGCGTTCAAGGCTGTGGATAAATCTGCGCCATGGCGCTTCGTTGTAATCACGCAGCCAATCGATGATCAGTGGGGTGGGCTCGATATGGGTACTCATATATCGCCAAACAACTTTGGGTTATACAAACTTATCATGAGCCGGCGAGCGGAGATTGCAACCCGGCGGATCGGTTCAGCCTCCGCGCGCGAGTCTTCATTGCGCATCGGATCCGTGTTCCAGGTACCGCGCGGCGGCGCGCGCGACGCGCTCGTAAAATGGCTGGCCGAAAGCGAGTTCGATAGCGTCGCGGCATTCGATGTACATCGGATCGCCCGCCTGCTTGAGCAGACAAGGCAGCGCCAAGGGCTCCCTGGTGCCGGCAAACATCCGCTCGACTTCAGCCGTGTTGGCGGACAGCAGAATATCGCCGTTGTCGAACCGGAAGACCATCAACGGAAACAGACTGCAGGTAACCGGTTTGATCGAATGGATGGGCCAGTTCTTCTCCATCGCCAACGAATGCAGCCCGCACCAGAGTTGACCGCCCTCGTCACGATACGAGAACGCGCAGCGGTTATCTTCCTTGGCCAGCTCGATGGTATTGCGGTCGTCAAAGAAGCTGGCGATGGCGCGATCGGGCTTGACGCGCGCCGGATCCTTGCGGCTGAGCAGCGCGATTACATCGTCTGCGTGGGCAACGATGCGATCGCGTTCCTCCAGCGTGAGATTGACGAAGTACTCCTGGCAGCATGATTCGACCCCGGCGGGCCGATCAGGCATCGCGCAGGTCTTGCTGTCGCAGCGAAATCGCGTGCTGAACAGGGCGCCGGCGTCAATCATGACGCCGTCGATTTGAACCAGCTCGCCCCGTTGCGCCAAACCTTGGACGTACCTGCGCCACGGCTGGTCGCTGTAGTTACGTAGCCAATCGCTTAAAGGGAAAGTTGTTTTGATACGCTCACCCCGCGGATAATCCGGCTCTACTTGCGGGGAGAATTTAACAGAAACTCCATACAGGGCGAACAAATCGCCCTCAATGGAACTGCGCATTATCCACAATCGGAAATATCAGTCGTGGCGATCGGCGGTTTCGAATAACGGCAGCCGCAACTGGCGTTCGCGGCGCCGATCGGGAACTTCGACTGGATAGTTGCCGCTGAAACAGGCGTCGCAAAAGCCGGTCGCCGGATGACCCTCGCCATTAAAGGAATACAAACCGTCCCAGCTCAGGTAACCCAGCGAATCGGCCGTGATGAAGCGGCGGATCTCTTCGACCGATTGATGCGAAGCGAGTAGTTCTTCGCGGGTCGGAGTGTCGATACCGTAAAAGCAGGAATTGGTAGTTGGCGGCGCCGCCACGCGCATGTGGATTTCACGCGCTCCGGCCTGGCGCAGCATCGGGATCACCTTCTTGAGCGTGGTGCCGCGCACCAATGAGTCCTCGACCAATACCACGCGCTTGCCTTCGAGCACCGAGGGCACCGGATTGAACTTGATCTTGACGCCAAAATGACGGATGGCCTGCGCCGGCTCGATGAAGGTGCGGCCCACATAGTGGCTGCGAATCAAACCGAATTCGAACGGCAGGCCGGCTTCTTCGGCAAAGCCAAGCGCGGCGGGAACACCGGAATCGGGGACCGGCACCACCACGTCGGCATCGGCCGGACATTCGCGCGCCAGCGCGCGCCCGTGTTGCTTGCGCACCGCATAGACGTTGCGTCCGAAGACCGTGCTGTCGGGCCGCGAGAAGTAAACATACTCGAAGATACAGCGCTTGGAAGGCATCACCGGAAAGGGCTTGATCGACCGCATCCCGTCTTCGTCGATAATCACGATTTCACCGGGCTCGACTTCGCGGATGTAATCGGCGCGGACCAAATCCAGCGCACAGGTCTCGGAGGCCACCACTATCGCGTTCTTCAGTTTTCCGATGACCAGCGGGCGAAAGCCAAACGGGTCGCGGGCGGCGATCATCTGGCGTTCGGTCAGGAACAGCAGTGAATAGGCGCCGCGGATTTGCCCCAGCGCTTCAACCACGCCGTCAACCAGAGACGGCGCGCGGGAGGCCGCCACCAGATGGATGATGACTTCGCTATCCGAGGAGGATTGAAAGATCGCGCCCGAGCGCTCCAGCCCTTCGCGCAATTCGGCAAAGTTGACCAGGTTGCCGTTGTGCGCCACGGCCAGGCCGCCGCGCGCGTACTCGACCACCAGCGGCTGGCAATTCTTGAGCGTGGTTGACCCGGTCGTGGAGTAGCGATTGTGGCCGATCGCCAGGGTCCCCTCCAGGCGCTGGATCACCTCGCTATTGAAGATGTCCGCGACCAACCCCATCCCGCGATGGCTGACCAGCGCCTTACCGTTGGACGATACGATACCCGCCGACTCCTGTCCCCGATGCTGCAGGGCATAGAGTCCGAGGTACACCAGATTGGCGGCTTCGGGATGGCCGTAGACGCCGAACACGCCGCACTCTTCGTGGAACTCGTCGAGATTGGATTCCTCGAACTCGGCCGAAAGCTCAGTTTCCAACAAACTAGCCATGCCCGTGGATCCTCCTGGGCAACGCCTGTTCGTAAATGGCCCTCAGTTCGGCGACTTCAGCGTCGATGACCGAATCGATCTTCAGAACGGGTTGCGCCAAAACTTCCCCAATCCTGCCGCATTCCAACCCGGAGCCGGCCAGCATGCGCTCGATGGCGGCGACTGATTCGGCGGCGGCCGAGACGATCACGCTCGACGGCCCTTCGCCGAACAGGCCGATAACCGCATCAAGCCCGCCACAGTTCAGTTCCGCGCGCGCTCCCAGGTTGCCCGACGGGGTGAAACAGGCCTCGGCCAATGCTACCGCTAACCCACCGTCGGCAACGTCATGAGCTGATCTTATCAGTCCCTGAGCGGCGAGCCCAACCAGGCATTCGATCAGCGCCCGCTCCTTATTCAAGTCAATCGCGCCAAGCTCGCCCGCCCCGCCGAACAGCGCATCATATTCGCTCGCCGCGAGGCTCGGAGCAGCGGTGCGCAGCAGCAGGATCGCGTCCCCGGAGCGAGTGAAGAATTGGCCCCGGCAACGACGCACGTCGTCCAGCAGTCCAACCATCGCGAGGGTCGGGGTGGGCGGTATCGCGCGACCTTGGGTCTCATTGTAAAAGCTGACATTGCCGCTCACCACCGGCGTATCCAGGGCTTGGGCCGCGTCACGGATACCCTCGACGCCGCGCACGAATTGCCACATGATTTCGGGCCGCTCGGGGTTGCCGTAATTGAGGCAGTCGGTAATCCCGATCGGCCGGGCGCCGGCGCACGCCACATTGCGCGCGACCTCCAATGTGACGGCCATCGCCCCCAGGTATGGATCCAGCGCGCAGGCGCGCGGATTGGAATCCACCGCCAACGCCAAGGCGCGGCGCGATCCCTTGATTCTTAGCACCGCCGCGTCGCCTCCCGGCTCGATTACCGTATTGCTCTGCACGATCGAGTCGTATTGCCGATAGATCCATCGCTTGGAGCCGACATTGGGGGAATCCAGCAGGCGGCGCAAAGCTTCAGCCGGCGCGGGCCGCTCCCTGACCGCGGTTGCCGTCCGCGACGACACCGGGGGAGCGAACGGCCGCTCGTACGCGGGCGCTTCGTCAGCCAGCGCGGCGGCCGGGATATCCGCGACCATCTGGCCGCGCCAGTGCACCCGCCAGCGATCATCGGCGGTAAGCTGGCCGATTACGACCGCATGCAGATCCCATTTCTCGAACAGCGCCTGGAGTTCATGCTCGCGTCCACGCTCCGCGACAATCAGCATCCGCTCCTGCGATTCAGACAACAGGATCTCATAAGGAGTGAGATTGTTCTCGCGCAACGGCACTTTATCCAGATCGATTTCGAGCCCAAGCTTGCCCCGCGCGACCATTTCGCTTGAGGATGACGTCAGGCCCGCCGCGCCCATGTCCTGGAGCGCGACGACCGCGCCGGTCTTGACCGCTTCCAGGCAGGCTTCGATCAGCAGCTTTTCGGTGAAGGGATCGCCGACCTGGACGGTGGGACGCTTGTGCTCGCTGCTCTCGTCAAATTCGGCGGACGCCAGCAGGCTGGCGCCATGGATACCGTCACGCCCGGTAGCTGAGCCGACATAGAGCACCGGATTGCCGACCCCCTTGGCCCGGGCGCTTTGCAGGTCTTCCCGGCGCGCCAGCCCCAGGCAGAAGGCGTTGACCAAAATGTTGTCGTTGTAGGCGTCGTCAAACATCACCTCGCCGCCGACCGTGGGGACGCCCACGCAGTTGCCATAACCGCCGATTCCGCCGACCACGCCGCCCAGCAGATAGCGAGTGCGGGTGTTGGCGAAGGATCCGAACTTCAGCGAATTGAGACTGGCCACCGGCCGCGCGCCCATCGCGAAGATGTCGCGCAGGATACCGCCCACGCCCGTCGCCGCGCCCTGGTAGGGTTCGACAAAAGAGGGATGGTTGTGGCTTTCGATCTTGAACACCGCCAGCCAACCGTCGCCGATATCGAGCGCGCCCGCATTCTCGCCCGGCCCCCCCGCCACCAGGCTGCTCTTATTGGGAAGTTTGGCGAGATGACGCCGCGAGGATTTGTACGAGCAATGCTCCGACCACATGACCGAGAAAACGCCCAATTCCGTGAAGGTGGGCGTGCGTCCGAGCCGCCGCTCGATCTGGCTAAATTCGGCCTCGGAAAGTCCATGGGCCGCAGCCTGAGCCAAGTCCACTTGGGGCTCGCCGGGTAATGTGACCGGATGAACGCTCATGCCTGACTCTGGATGATGGAGCGGAAAATCTTGAGGCCGCCTTCTCCCCCGAGCATCGGCTCCACGGCATGCTCGGGATGGGGCATCAGGCCAAAAACATTGAAGCTTTCATTGGCCACGCCGGCGATCGAATGCATCGAGCCATTGGGGTTGGCGCCGTCGGTGGCCTCGCCGTGCTCGTCGACGTAGCGCGCCAGCACCTGGCCGCGATCTTCCATCCGCCGCAACTCCTCTTGCGGAGCCACATACAGACCCTCGCCGTGCTTGATCGGCAAGCGGAGCACCTCGCGCTGCGGCAGCGGCGCAGGTAAACGGCGTGCGATGGTTATCGACCCGCACCGTCACGCGCTCGCAGATGAACGACAGCGAGCGGTTGCGAGTCAGGGCGCCGGGCAGCAGATGGGCCTCGCAGAGGATCTGGAAACCGTTGCAGATTCCCAGCACCAGGCCACCGCGCCGGGCGAAACTCACCACGCTTTCCATAATCGGCGAGAAGCGCGCCATCGCGCCGCAACGCAGGTAGTCGCCGTAGCTGAAGCCGCCGGGCAACACTACGCAATCCGCACCCCGCAGGTCGCGATCCTTATGCCACAACAACTCCGCGTCCTGCTCGAGCACGTCGCGCAGGGCATACAGGGTGTCGCGATTGTCAAGCGAGCCCGGGAAAGTTACGACTCCCCACTTCACGCGCCCTCAACCTCGAACCGGTAATCCTCGATCACGGTGTTGGCCAACAGCTGTTCACAAATCCGCTTGACCTCGGTCCCGGCCTCGGCCGGCGAGCTGGCGGCGACCTCGAGCACGATGTACTTGCCCATGCGCACCTGGCCCACGTTGTCGAAGCCCAGGCTCTTGAGCGACTGCTCGATCGCCCGCCCCTGCGGATCCAGGACTCCCTGCTTGGGAGTGACGTAAACCTTGACCTGCAAAATCTTATCCTTCGATCAATCTAAGCACGGTCTAAGCCTGAGCACGGTGGCGGACAGCGTCAGCTAGAAACCCGGCGCAGCATCTCGTGGTAGGCTTCTTCCACGCCGCCCAGGTCGCGGCGGAAGCGATCCTTGTCGAGCTTCTGCCGGGTGGCCTTGTCCCAGAAGCGGCAGGTGTCGGGACAAATCTCGTCGCCCAGCAGGATCTGCCCGTGATGACGTCCGAACTCCAGTTTGAAGTCCACCAGCAGGATTCCGCGCTCGTCGAGAAACTTGCTCAGCACCTCGTTGACGCGCAGGGCCAAGGACTTGATTTGGTCCAGTTCCTCCTGGGTCGCCCACTTAAAGGCCAACGCGTGCTCGGGCAGAACCAGCGGATCGTCAAGGGGGTCGGACTTGTAGTAATATTCAACAATCGGAAACGGAAGGTTCTCGCCCTCCTCGCGGCCCAGCCGCTTGGCCATCGAGCCGGCCACGACGTTGCGCACGACGGTTTCAACCGGAACGATTTCAAGCCGCTTGCACAGCATGTCGCGATCGTTCAACCGGCGCACGAAGTGCGTGCGCACCCCGTGTTTTTCGAGCAGGCCGAAGAACAGCTCGGACATGCGATTGTTGATGACGCCCTTTTGCTCGATCGTTCCCTTTTTCTTGGCGTTGAACGCGGTCGCGTCGTCCTTGAAGTAGGCGATCACCAAATCGGGGTCGGGGGTGGAGTAAAGCTTCTTCGCTTTACCCTCGTAAAACATTTCCAGTTTGGTGGGTTCCTGTTCCATGCTTCCTCCGCGCTTTGACCGGCCGCGCGGTTCAGAACGTGGCCTGAATCGCATCGCCGCGCGCGCGAAAATTTTGGAGACAAAAGCTTTAATTACCCAAGCGCCCGGAGTCGATAAACCTCCGGCGTCTGCGTTTATCAACAGAAGCTGTTGATTTCTTATTCTACCCTGCCCCGGACGGCGAAACGACCCATCCCGGTCAAAAGATTTGGAGCCCCGCAGCCTAATTGGCGCTGCAGAGGTCTTAATCCGCCGGCCACGGAGCGCCAAAGCGGTCGAGTACCGCCACCTCGTTTAGCGGACGGCGCTTGACCCCGCCGAACTTGTCGTCAGTGTACCCGATCGGCATCAACGCGAACGTTCGCACCTCGTCCGGCAGTCCCAGCACGCGCTTGACCTCCGCCTCCAGGATTACGTGATTGGTGGTTAGCACCGTTCCCAAACCGAGCGCGCGGCAAGCCAGGATGATGTTCTGAACGGCGGGATAAATGCTTGCGCCGGCCACCCATGGCGCGGTGGAATTCATCGCCGCCTGGATTCCGGGTGGAATTGTGGAAGGCAACTGGGGTGCGGATACTCTCAGGCAGGGAAGCAGGAGCACCGGCGCCTCACCCATGTGTTCCCACAGATCAGCGCCACTGGCCAGCATCTTGCCATACTGCGCCTGGGTCGTATGCGCCGGACGGGGTCTGCTCAAGTACTTCTGTTCCACCCAGGCGCTGGCTGCGCGGTAGATATCGCCAATTTTGCGGCGCTGCCCGGCGTCGGTAATGACCACGAACAGCCAGTTCTGGCCATTACCGGCGGAGGGGGCCTGAATAGCCGCGTCCAGAATGCGGGTGATGATTTCGCGGGGTACGGGGTCGGGCCGGAAATGCCTGATTGCGCGCGCCGAATGAATCGCTTCGAAAAGATCCATGTCGTCCACTTTGCGCCTGCCTTGACCGGCGCTTTTCAGTCCGGCTTGCGCGCCGGGCTAAAGCGCTTCACGAGTTCCGGCGCCAGGCCCACGTAGTTCTCAGGAGTCAAGCCGCGCAGCCGTTGCTTGGCGTCTTCATCCAACGGCAATTGCGCCACGAACTCCTCTATGACCTGGCGCGACATAGTCCGCCCGCGGGTCAGTTCCTTCAGCGTTTCATAAGGATGGGGCAGACCGTAGCGGCGCATCAGGGTTTGAATGGCTTCGCTGACCACTTCCCAGGACTGCTCCTCGGCCAACTCCGCGGCGACTTGTTTGCGATTGATCTCGACCAGCCCAAGTCCCCGTTCCAGCGCGCTCAACCCGATGACCACGTGCCCGAAGGCCGACCCGATACTGCGCAGCGCGGTGCTGTCGGAGAGGTCACGCTGGAAGCGCGAAATCGGCAGCTTGACCGCAAGATGCTGGAGCAGGGCGCTGGCGACGCCGAGGTTGCCCTCGCAGTTCTCGAAGTCGATCGGATTGATTTTGTGCGGCATGGTCGAAGACCCGACCTCTCCGGGAACCGGGCGCTGGGTGAAGTAGGCCCGCGAGATGTAGCCCCACATGTCGCGCGAAAAGTCGATCAAAATCGTGTTGATGCGCACCGTCACGTCGAACAGCTCGGCCATGAAATCGTGGCTTTCAATCTGGGTGGTCAGCGGGGCCCAGACCAGACCCAGCGATTCGACCAAAGCTTTGGAATGCGCGATCCAGTCGACCTCGGGGTAGGCAAAATGATGCGCGTTGAAGTTGCCCACCGCGCCGTTCGCCTTGCCCAGGTATTCCTGCTTTTCGAGCTGCCTCAGTTGGCGCTCCAGACGCGCGGCAAAGATCGCCATCTCCTTGCCCGCCGTGGTCGGCGTCGCCGCCTGTCCATGGGTCAGACTGAGCATCGCCACCTCGCGCAAGCGATGCGCCATCGTGGCGACCGTCGCCACGATCTTGTCCAGACGCGGGATCAGATCCCGGGTTACGAACTCTTTCAAAATGAGCGCGTAAGCGATGCTGTTGATGTCCTCGGAAGTGCAGGCGAAATGCACCATCTCAAGGCTGAGACCGGGGTCGACCGCCGCCATCCGCTCCTTGACGAAATATTCGACCGCCTTGACGTCGTGGTTAACCGCGCGCTCCAGGGCCTTGACCCTGCGGGCGTCGGCCAGCGCGAAGTCCTGGTAAATCGCGCACAGCCTTTTCGCGAGGTCCGGCGCCAGCGGCGCCACCGCGTCAATCGCGGGATTAGCCGCCAGCGACAGGTACCATTCGATCTCGACCTCGACGCGGTAGCGAATCAGGGCGAATTCGCTGAAAAAGCGCTCCAGCGCGCGCGTCCGGGTACGGTAGCGGCCGTCGATCGGACTGACCGCAAGCAGCGCCGAATCGTTATCTGCCTCTTCCTTATTCATCTCATTGCGCGACCCCCGTGTCTTCCCGGCCGCGAATATTTCAGCGCCCCGTGTGCCCGAATCCGCCCTCGCCCCTGCCGGTGTCAGCCAACACCTCGACCTCCTGCACAGTGGCGCGCGCGACCGGAGCAATGACCAGTTGGGCGATGCGGTCGCCGGGTTCGATCAAGACCGGTGCACGGCCAAGGTTGACCACGATCACCTGGATTTCGCCCCGGTAGTCGGAATCGATTGTACCCGGAGTGTTGAGCAGGGTCAGGCCCTCGCGCAACGCGCGACCGCTGCGCGGGCGCACCTGTCCCTCGAAATCGGAGGGAATCTCGACCGCAATCCCGGTGGGAACCGCGCATCGATCCAGGGATTGCAGTGTGATTGCGGCATCGATGTCGGCCAGCAGGTCCATGCCTGCCGCTCCCGCGCTGTGATAGGCGGGCAATGGTAATGCGCTGTTGCGTATCCGCTTTACTTTTACAACCAAATTCAACGCCGGGCACCCGCGCATACTTTAGCTCAACCCCGGCGCGGAGCGGAGCATCCGCGATACCGTCATTGAGCTATCCGACCGGCTGGAAACGGGGCTTGATCGGCCGCCCGGCTAAATTGTGTCCCGGATTGACTTAAGATGCCTGATTCGCGCAGATTATCTCAGTCTCGCACAAGAGGTTTGGGCTCGTTATGAAAAAGGGGCCAGCTTGCTCATGAAACAATCCATCCGTTTAACAATTATCGTTGCGGCCTGCCTGCTCCTGCTTTCATTGCAGGGTTCGATCGCCCGCGCCCAGACGGCCAAGGTCGGAGTCCTGACTTGCAAGGTTGCGGGAGGTTTCGGGTATATTGTCGGTTCCAGACGCGTCATCAGATGCACCTATTCATCCAAACCCGGCTCCTCGGAAGATTATGAGGGCACGCTGTCGATAATCGGACTGGATCTGGGCTACCTCGCCTCCGCCACATTGGTGTGGGCCGTCTTCGCCCCGACCACTGACATGGGTATCGGCGCCCTGGCGGGAAACTATGCGGGTGCGGGAGCGCGGGCGACCGCCGGTTTGGGCGTGGGAGTTAACGTGATGACCGGCTTTGGCAATTCCATCATGCTGCAACCGGTCAGCGTCGAAGGGAGTTCGGGACTGTACGTGGGCCTGGGAGTGGCGGGGATGACCCTGAAGCCCAACCTGCAGGATTATTACTAGATCGGCGTAGCACTGAAATCGGCACCGCCGAAGCTGTCGGACAAGACCCAAACGCGGCCGGCAAAGTCGATCATCCATGCCGCGACTACCTGACATCGTCATGCCGCAGCCGCGAGTTCTTTTCGTCGGCATCAACCCCAGCCTGCGTTCCCAGGCTGTGGGCCATCATTTTGCGAGTCCCGGCAATCCCTTCTTCCGTCTCTTGTACGAAGCCCGCATTGTTCCGGCCCAGATCACCTATGTCGACGACCGCCGGCTGTCGGAGTTTGGGCTGGCGCTAACGAACCTGTGCCCACGCGCGACCCGTGCCGCGTCAGAGCTGACTTCGGAGGAAATCAAACGCGGTCAACGGGCATTGATAAGAAAAATTGCACGCCTGCGTCCGGCAATTGTTGCTTTCGTCGGCATCAGCATCTACCGGAACCTGTTGGGTAAGACCGGTGTCCCAGGCCCAGGCGCAAAGCCCGATATAATCCACGGCGCCCGCGTGTTCGTCCTGCCCAATCCGAGCGGCCTCAATGCCAGCTTTCCGGGCTTCCGGGACAAGTTGGTGTGGTTCGAACAACTGCGCGAATTCCTCGAGTCAGACGCCGGTCAAATACCGGCGGCATCGCACTAGAGCGCGGTCTTTGCCTGACCACTGCGGCGACAATGAAAAAACTTCTCGTCCCCTCATGTAACGCCAAGGGTGCGATTTTCATTCGCCTGGCGGTAGGCTCAATCTTCTTCACCCAGGGAATCCTTAAATATATCGACCCGCATATGGGTCTGCTCCGATTTACCAGGATCGGGTTCCCGTTGCCCGGTTTCACGGCCCACTTCGTCGGCGCCTTCGAGATTGCCTGCGGCTCGATGGTCCTGATTGGCCTCTTCACCCGGATCGCCAGCATTCCGCTTCTGATCGTAATCCTGACCGCGATCGCGACCACCAAAATCCCGGAATTGTTCCGCCCCAACCAGGGCTTTTGGTTCATGATAAGCGACGCGAGAACGGACTTTGCGATGACGATGGGTCTGCTCTTCCTGATCAGCGCCGGCCCCGGCCCATGGGCTGCCGACGCTTTGATATGGAAACCCGATTCAGTTTCTCGCGGCGGCGATTGAGCGCTGCGCGAAATCTGCGGCGCAGACCTGCTGACCAGTGTTGGTCATCACCTCCGCACGCGGCGCGTTTCTGTGTCATCACCGCAGCCTGCATCTGTATCCCGGTGTGCCGATGTCGCCTCGATTCCGATGTGATCGTCGTTGGCTATCGCCGCTTCTGCCCCGGCTTCGAAGACCATCGGCCGATCACGACACCTTGATTACAATCCGGACCGGTCGCGCGTATGACAGGTCCCCGGGCATTTCCTCTGCCACGCGGACCGGTGCCGCATCCGGTGCGAATTCATATTCTACTTCGGCGACTTTGCCTGCGCTGGCGCCGGCCAGGCGAATGCTCTCTCCCACCCGCGGAATCGCCTGCAAGGCGTCAAATGGCACGCGCCAGGTTTTTCCCGAGATTTCCAACACCAAACACTCGGAGTCTACGCTCCGCTCGGTTTTGAGATCGCTCATCAAATTTCTCCTTGGAATTGATTCCCGACACACGCTCAATTGCGAACATTCCCATCGTGATTATAGACCGGATCGTCAAAGAGCACGCATACTATTTTTTTTCATTTGTTCCCTGACCTGGTTAGGAGAAGGTTAGGAAGAGTTGCGCATCTCGCCACCACAGTGTCGATAAACTGTTCGCAGCTTGAAAGCAGGATTCTGATTGACGCCAGCTCCCTGACCAGGGATCTGGTTAAGACAGCCTTTCCAGGCTGTCAGTTCTCTAGCTCCGGGCCCTCCGGGAGAATGGGAACTGAAAGTATGCACACAGCCTTAGAATCGAACCATCGTGGAGCTTACGCGTTAGTGGTTTGCGATGAGATGAAGGGCGACTCGATTCCAACGGGTTTTCCAGTTCTTCACACAATGTCTTGGCAGTCCGCGCGCAAGTTGTGGCACTTATTCGTTCTCTGTTCCGCTTCGCACTTGCCCGCGGCTGCAAAGTTGGTCAGCAAGATGAACCGGGAACACAAGCTTCAGGCTAACGCCACTGTTGCGGGCGACCGTCTGATCGTAATCTCGTGCGAGCCTATGACATACGAACTGGGCTTCGACCAAATACCGGCCTTAAGCAAGCTCCCAGCTTCTGAGCGGTGCAATTTCGAAATTGCTCAAGACGGAAGCTTTATCTGGTGGCCTTCACGGGATATCCACCTGGACCTCGACGCTATCAGAAGCGTGGTTGATCCGGGGTGGCGCCGGAAATCAGAGCGTTTGAGACGCGCTCACGGTCGCGCATATGGAGCAGCGATAGCCACGATGCGAAGAGAACGCGGGCTTAAGCAGACCGAGGTGCCGGGCATCTCGGAACGGCAGTTGAGACGAATTGAGCAAAGCGGTGCCGTTTCCGTTCGGACGTTGAAACAGCTCGCCGGGGCTCACCACGTGAGCCTTGAGGACTATATGGACGCGGTCGCGAGCAAGATACCGTTGTCAGCGCGGCGTAACTCGAAGTTAGCGTCGCCCAGGAAACCGGCGTCTCATCAATTGCCCTGATCCCCCGCCGGGTCAGCCCCCATTTCCACAGTTGACCGGACCTGCTGGTCCACTATTGTGCCCTTGAAAAAATCCGGGTTGGCGCCGGTCCAGAAGCGGACCGCGTTGGCAAACACAAAGTCGCGGAAGTCATCTTCGCCGATCAATGACTCTTCGACCAGTTCATAGGCCTCGGGCAAGACCTCGCCCATGTCCGGGACGTCGAAATGGCCGATATCCGATCCGAACAACGCGTTGAGCCGCGCCCCGTAAGGATTGACTTTGCGGTTGAACGCCCAGGCATTGGTGGGGTCGTCCGCCTCGCATCCGAAGTAAAAGCTGGGCACGAAAAGATCGCGGATATCTTCGGCGCGCCGGATTCCGCACGCCGCAAAATCGTCCAGCTGCTCGGGCGCTCCGCCTCGCATCAGCGCCCGATCCTCGATCTCGCCGCCCGACTTGCGCAGATATTCGGCCATCGCTTCGCCGCCATAGCGCGCGGCCAACTCGGTGAGCAGCGGACGGTTAAGATTGGCTGGATTTACCGCCTCCAGCGCCTCGAGGTTGCGCTTCTTCCAGTGGCCAATCAGATCCGAGTACAGGTTGCACGCCCATCCGACGCCGCCTTCCAGGAATGCAAACTTCAGTTGCGGAAAGCGCGCCGTTACTCCGCCCAGGAACAGGGCCTTGCACACCGCCTCGCCGGCAGCGGCGAAATGGCCGATATGGTTGTAAACGAAATTGGTCGGCGACGTCCGCAGCCCGAACCCGCGCGACCCCGAATGAAAGGTCGGCGCGACGCCCAGTTCCTGGCACTTCGCCCACACCGGGTCGTAATCGTATTGGCCGTCGAGTCCAACGGTATCGTACCAACTCGCAAAGCGGGCCGCTGGTGGCACTTTGCGCGCGATCGCCTCGATCGGACGCCGCATCAGGCTGGCCATCACCACCACTTTGAGCCCCAGCTTTCCCACCGCGTATTCCAGCTCCGCAATCGCCTCATCGGGCGTATCCATTGGAATCACCGCCGCCGGCGTCATCCGGTCCGCGAGCGGGCCAAACTCCTGCGCGATATAGGTATTGAAGGCGCGGCAGGTCGCGTGACGCGTATCGGCGTCGGGATTAAACGCGATCCCCAATGCGCCAGTGGGATACAGCACCGCGAAGTCCAGGCCGAGCTCGTCCAGACGCTCGTAAAGCAGGCGCGGGAACAGCGAAGTGGCGCGATCGACCGTGTTCGCGGTCGGAAACGACCACCATCCCTGCTGCGCCGCGCGCCGGGCGCGCCGTTCGTCGTCGCTGAATGAGAGCACCCGGGTGATAAGGCCTTCGACGGCGGCGAAGCCGTCGGCCGCCTTGTCGCCGCCAATGCGTCTGATGAACTCCTTCACCACGGGCGTGAACTCCACCCAATGGCCGTCGGCGTCGATCACCGGATGTTTCAGCCGGGATCGAATTAACGCTGCCTTGCTGCTGTGATTCGCGGACATGGCTTGATCTCCCTGATAAAACAACGGTAACCCAATAAGCTGTCCATAGCGCAGCTTTGCCGGAAAAGCACGCCCCCGGGGACAGGGGCGGTCCCCTGAGCGTCTTATCGCAGTTGGCGAAGCCTTTGCGCCGGTCAGACTTCGAGCATCTGACGGGCCTCTTCCGGAGTCGCAACCTCGTGGCCCATCGACCTGATGATCGTGGCGGCGCGCTCCACCAGTTGCGCGTTGCTGAACTGACCCTCGCGCGTGTACTGGTAGTCCTCCAGGCCGACGCGCACGTGCCCGCCCATCGCCACCGCCAGCGGCACCAACGGCATCACGTCCCCGCCCAGCGTGGCGACAAACCAGTGGCATCGCACACCGCCCAACAGATCGAGGTACGCTTCCAGGCTCTTGAGCGTCGGCGGCAGGCCCATCGGCAATGCCGGTCCACCGAAGTAGAATTTGATCATCAGGGGCTCGGTCAGAATTCCCTGTTCGAGGAAAAGCAAAATCGTGCGCAGAAAGGTCGCGTCGAAGACCTGCAGCGTCGAACGCTTGATTCCGCATTCATGCAAGAGCGCCAAGGCTTCGCGCAGGTGATCGATCGAATTCTCGTAAACGCCGCCCCTCAAAGTCCTGGTCCGGGCGTCCCACGAGAGGTAGTTGAGCGAACCCATATCGAGCGCGCCCAGGTCCGGCTTGGCCGCGGGTTCCTTCGACAGCTCAACGAAATGTGCATAGCGCTTGCGCGCGTCGCGTGCGGGCGGCAGCGTCGGGAACAGCAGCGCCCCGCATTGCTCCCGGATGCGCCTGAAAACCTCGGCGTAGTAAGCCACCTCGTGCGACCATTCGCCGGTCACCGGATTGCGCACGTGCGGATGGATCAGGGAGGCGCCCGCTTTGCACGCCGCGATGGCGTCTTGCGCTATCTCTTGGGGTGAGTAAGCGATGTGCCGATTGGCCTCGCGCATCGCATTGCCGTTGATTGCCGCCTCGATCATTACTTTGGCCATTTGCAGGCTCCTTAACGGAAAAGCTGCCGTTGGTGCGACTGTTGTCGATGCGCCTGCTATGATGGAATAGGTTGCGGTTGAGATGAAAGAGGCGCGTCAGACCGGATACCATGGCCGGCCGCGGGTGAAAATGAACCGGTAACATTGACGGCGGCAACGCCGGCGCGATAATCGAAGTTAGGCGAGGAGCTAAGGGAGGCACTTTATGCCGATCCAGAAGTTTGCACCAATGGCCAAGGATTTTCCGACCTTCGACTGCGATGCCCACGTCACGGAGCCGCCATGGCTGTGGGAGCGGGCGCGGGACCACCTGACCAGGAACGAATTGGAAAATCTCAAGGACAGCATCTGGTTCGACTCTGACAGCCAGCAACTTATCGTCAACGGCTTTGCCGGGGCCGGCCTTGGCTCGCAGCGTATCGGTGGAACGGCCGGCATGGTCAATGTTCTCAGCCTCGCCGGCCCGGGTCTCAAGCACAACATCCAGCGCGCGCTCAACGTGCGCAATCTCAAAGGCAAGACCGCGCTGACCAAGGAGCAGGCCGCCTACCTGGACCATGGCGGCTCCTACGAACCCCGGCCGCGCCTGCGGGACATGGACGTCCAAGGCATCGACCAGGTGATGATTATCCCCACCGACATCGATACCTATCCCTGGATTCAAAGTTCCGCCGGCGCTTACGCCATGTGCAAGGCCTACAATGATTGGGCTTTCGAATACTGCAAGGAGGATCCCGAGCGGATTTACTTTGCCGCGCTCCTGCCTATGCAAAACCCCAAGTTCGCCGAGCAGGAACTCTATCGCGTGGCCGGCAAGGGCTGCCGCGTAGGCTTGATCCGCCCGATCGACGCGATGGGCAACTATCCGATCCAGCCCAAGTACGCGCGCCTGTGGCGCGCGATGGAAGAGACCGGCGTGGTCTATGGGATGCATCCGTTTCCGGCCTTCGGCTCGCTCAAGCCGCCGGGCTATACCGAGCAACACTCGGGCGCCGAGCTGATCAATCTGGCCGCGACGTCATCGGGGCTGCCCCACTCCTTCTCCACCAATGTGCAAAACTTCCAGGCCGAAGCCGCACAGTGGGTGGCGATGGCCCTGATGTCGGGGTTTTTTGAGCGCTATCCGAAAATCCGGGCGGCGGTTTTCGAGGCCTCCTCGACCTGGCTGAGTTTCCTGTTGGACGAGTGCGACAAGTCCTACCGGCTGTATCGCAACGATCGTAAGATGGCGCCGCTCAAGCGCCTGCCCAGCGCGACCTTCTTCGAGCATTGCGTCACCGGCTTCGAGGGCGACGAGGCTCCGCCGTCGCGCTTCCCCGAGTTTTACGAGGATATCCTGGCCTGGTCCTCCGACGTTTACCATCACGACGGGGACGACGCGTGGCGGGCCATCGAGATGATGCGCAAATGCGAGCTGCCCGAGTCCTACCAGGCCAAGTTTCTCGGCGAGAACGCCCGCCGTCTGTACCACATCGACCCGCCGCGCAAGTTCATTCGGGATCGCGTCACCGAGATCGAACGGCCGGATTGGTGGCCGACCGAAGAAGAGGTCAAAGACTCGCTCCGGCCGGAAGCCGCCCTGCGGCGGTTTTAATCTCATCCGGGCTGTGGCGAGCGTGCAAAGAGGAGCAAGGCGATCATGACGAAAAAGCGGTTTCCGGTCTTTGACAGCGATTCCCACGTGGTGGAGCCGCCGGAGCTATGGTCAAAATATTTGGAGCCTGAATACCGCACTCTGGGCAAATTTGCCCTCTGGCGCGAAGAAGGCCAGCGCGGCTCCTATCTGAAAGTCAACGGCAAGATGTTCCGCGACACGATGAATTCCAACATCCCGCGCCACGCCATCTGGCGGCCCGGAATGACCTGGGACCAGGTCGGCGAACTGGACCCCAAGCTGCGTCATGCGATGACCGAAGGCGCCTCGGACCCGCAGGCGCGGCTTAAACACATGGATGCGATGGGGATCGACCAGGCCTTTTTGTATCCCACCTGGTTTGCCGAGGGTTTCCACCTGGTGGAAGACCCCGATGTGGCCTACGCGCTGGCGCGCGCCTATAACAATTGGATCGCCGATTTCTGCAAGGCGGCGCCCCAGCGGTTGTTCGCCGCGGCGATGGTCCCGTTGCAGAACATGGATTACACCGTCGAGGAGTTGCGCCGCGTCTCCGCTATTCCATGCTTTCGCGGCGCCTTCATCCGGCCCATGTTTATCGAGGGGCACTACTTCACTCATCCTTACTACGATCCACTCTGGGCGGAACTGGAAACCCTGGGCATCACCGCCGCGGTCCATCCAACCCCGGGTTTGTGGAACCCGGAATGGACGTCGCACGGCCCCTTCTTCGAAAAGGTAAAGAACCGGCTCAATCAATATGCGCTGCTGGCCTCCGCGGGAGGAGGCCCCAACGCTGGCGGCGGCCCTGGCAAAAGTTTCGGATTCTCCGCGTCACCCCCGCTGGGACATCCGATTGCGCCGATTCTGTCCTACTGGTTGGACAATCACATGTTCGTCTCTTCCACCTTGATCGCGTTTACCGTGATGCAGCGCTATCCGAACATGAAGGTGGTGGTCGCCCACGGCAAAGCCTCGTGGATGGAGGAAGTGCTCGAAAAGATGGAAGCTTCCACGCGCGTGATCCCGCTTTCGCATTACTATCCGGTGCGCACGGACGTGGACGAGTTGTGGAAAGAAGGCCACGTGATGTTGGGCTTCGACGCCGAGGAAAGGTTGGTCCAGAAGCTCCCCGAAGACTTCGCCGACAAAATCGTCTGGGGCTCGCGCTATCCGCATCACGATACCACCAGCGCCACCGACGCGATCGCGGCGCTGAGCGCGGCGCACGTGCCCGAGCCCATCATCGCTCAAATGCTCGGTGGCAACGCCGCCGAACAGTTTGGCCTCGCGCCGGCGAAAGCTGACGCCTAAGCAGGGTGCGGAAAAAGGAGTTTTTCGTCGCACTTCGCTGACCATCCGCGTCACGCTGATACCGCGCGTTGGCTTGGGTTAGTTCCCGGACGCGCTACTTGCAAGCGTGC
The DNA here is from genome assembly GCA_963805995.1 of uncultured Pseudomonadota bacterium. Lineage (GTDB taxonomy): Bacteria > Desulfobacterota > Binatia > Binatales > Binataceae > JAJPJA01. The sequence continues at coordinate 159,233 of CAWDWL010000002.1, forward strand.
GATTGCCTGAGGCGCAATCGGCACAGGAAGCGAGAGCAGAAAAGAACCTCTGCGCCAGAGAGTCTGTGCTTGCAGCGTGCGATTGCCTGAGGCGCGATCGAGTACAGGAAGCGAGAGCAGAAAAGAAAAAGAGACTGTGACCGTGCATGTTTGTGCTTTTGGATCGTGAGTTTATTTTCGCTCGGGGTTATGTAGACTCCAGCGATGAGTCCGCGGATCGCCACAGCGAGCTTGCCCGGGGAGTCTGTGCTTTTAATCGGTGAGATCAGTAACCGGAGCGGAATTGGCACAGGAAGCGAGAGCAGAAAAGAAAAAGAGCCTCTGCCCCTGCGTGTCTGTGCTTTTGGTCCGTGAGATTATTTACGCTCGGGGTTATTTAGGCTCCAGCAATGGTCCGCGGATCGCCTCAGCGCGGGCCTGGCGGATCTGCTGGCGCTGAGAGTCGATGCCCATAACGCGTCCGGCGTTGCGCCGCTTGGCTTCAATCGCGTAGAAGCCGGCGTTGCATCCGACGTCCAGGACGCTTCGTCCCTCCAGGTCTTCGGGAAAGCATTGTTTGACGATTTGCCAGGTCCCGGCGGGATGGTCGATCGGTTCCGTTGCCGCCGGCCGCGATTTGGTCAGGATGCCCTGTCCAAGATCAATCTGATGAAACCAGGGCGCCAGGTTTTGCACGCCCGCTCGAATTTCGTCCGCGTTCGTTAACCGCTCAATCCCGTCCCTTTTCAAACAGAGACTCGATTTCCGCCGCTACTGCGTCGATCAGCCAATCGTCCGCGTCGCTCACGCCGATTTCGGCCATCGCCCGGCCGGTATCGTTTATCAGCGCATATTTCACGCTTCGTCTGCGCTCGCGCAACCGCACTTGGCCGAGAAATCTTACGTATTCCCCGGCGGCTGCCTCGGTCCCATGGTGTTGCCGGATATACTGGCGCGCGCTTTCACCCATTGTCTGTCTGCGCGATCGATCCGCAATCAGATCCGACAAACACCTGACCAAGCTGCCTTCGTCCGCCTCAACGTCGAGCTTCACTACGCATTCGTCGGGAAGCTCCGCGAACCACCCAAGGTTGGACACCACGCAGGGCTTGCCCGCGCCCAGGATACGGCACACGCTGGCCGAACTCTCGCCCATGGTCGGATAGCGCAGGTCGATGCCGACGTCGATGAGATGGCAATAATCGTTGAAAGTCTGCCAGTCCACGTAGCCCGTTGCGCGCACCACATCGGAAAGCCCGCGGCGGCGCAGATCGTGGCGAAAGTCCTCTCCCACTTCGCCAACCAGCAGGTACAAAAAGTCCTTGCGCCCGATCGCGGCGACGGCGCGCAAAACCAGCTCGATTCTTTTGGCCAGGCTGCCAAAGCCCAGCGACCCGATCACCACGCGGTCCGCCGCAATGTCGTAGCGCTCCCGCAGCCCGCGAGCATCCGGGAAAGGGTCGGCAATGGCGACCGGGAGGTTCACTTTCGCAACCGGCAGGTGCGGATGCGACTGAGTCACCAGCCGGCGCGCGAAATCGGAATGAACGATCACTCCCAACGCATGATCGAGCACGCGCTTATTGAGCGGATAACGGATCGGCTCGTATTCCCAAATTTGCCGTTCGCTGCTTAACGCGGTGCGGGCCAGTTCCTCGCCCGCGCTGCCGTAGTTGTACGCCATCTCCGCGATGTATGAAGCCGGCGAGCGCAGCGCTTCAAGGTAGTAGGCGGCGAAGAAATGATGCAACACGAAGTCGTGCAGCACCACCACGCCGGGCGCCGCCAGCAGCGTGCGATATACGTTTCGGTGGGCGGGAGAATTGCCCATATGGTAGATTATGGAATCGTAATTGGGCAACTCGCGGCGCAGCTCCGGATCGTCAAAGTAGTTGTAAGTCCGGCAAGGCGGCAGTTCCGCGGTTGCCACGGGTTCATCAACCCAAAGATCGACCTCCGCACGACTGGCCAGTGCGGGGAGTAGTTCCTTGCTGTAATCCGCGACCCCGGTGCGTTGGGGCGGCAAGGGACTGAAGTAGGCAATCTTCATGATACCAATTTGCGCACCACTTTGTCCCAGCCCATTGCGAGCCCGCTAATCATTTCAAAGCCGCGCGTTCCCAAGGTCTCGGCCAGCACTTTGTTTTCGAACAGGCGGTCGATCCGGTCCGCGATCGCCGCGGGGTCCGAGGGCAGGACGAAGCCGTTGACGCCGTCCTGGACGAACTCCAGCGGCGCGCCGCTGTCGCTCAGCGTCAGCACCGCCTTCTTTGACCGCAATGCTTCAAGCGTCACATATCCATAGTCCTCGCCAAACGGTCCGAAATAGACCGCGAGCGCCCTGGAGTACCAATCCGCCAACTCGCGATCGTTCACGAAGCCCAACATTTTCACCCGCCGCTCCACTCCCAATCGCGTAATCAGGGCGCGCAAGCGATCATTATCGGGACCGGTACCGGCCAGTACGCAGGTGGCGCGGCTTTTGACCTGCGCCATCGCTTCGATCAACAACTCCTGCCGCTTCAGGCGATCGAGCCGGCTCGGATAAAAGATGTAATCGCCATATTCGCCGCCTCGCAACGAGGCGGCGTTGGGTGCGGGATGGTACAGATGCTCGGCGCGGATGCCGTTGAACTTGCGCAATCGTTCGGCCACGGTTTTGGAAATAGTGAAGACGCGCCGGGCCTCGGGAATCAGCCTGGTGTCGGCGTCCGCGATGACTTCCCTGACCTTGCGCGCCTCATCGTCGCCCCCGAGGTCACCGTAGTCCGATCCCAGCAGGTCGTAGGCTTGCCGATGCTGATGGGTGAGCCAAATCACCTTGTTCGGATGTTGGATCAGGTAGGCGGGAAACTTCAGCGCGACGACCAGATCCACCGCCTCTCCGTTGGCCGAATTCAAATCGAGCATCCGCCACACCAGCATGCTGCGCACGATCTGCGCGGGCGGATGCCATTGAAAGGGAATTGAAACGATCTCGGCGCGATGGCCCTGCTCGATGAATGCGGTTTTAAGATTGCGAACCTGCAACTCCGCGCCGCCACTTACAAACGGCACTTGTGGTGTGCAGATCAGGATGCGCACGACGGTTCACGCATCGTAACGCGGCCCGCTTCGCGGTTGGGCGCCCGCTTTTTCGGCAGCGTCAGAGCGGTCATCGAGCTTGCCGGGACTGCGGCCAACGGTCGAGGATGGGCCATTGGACGCCGGCGAGCCGGCGAACGGTCCCGATGTCTGTGCGGCGCCAAGCCGCGCTTCAAGCGCGGCCAGTCTCTGCGCCATCCTGGCGTGCTCCGCCTCCAGTGAACCAAGCTTGTGGGTCAGATGGCCGATAACGCGCACGGCCGCGCCATTGTAGGCGCTTTGCCGGGCCAGCAGCTGCAACAGCAGTTCACGCGCGATATTTTTTATCGAGATGATGACGCGGCCCAAAAACTTGCGATGGGACGTAAACGGCGCGCCGGCGATATCGTAGGTGCAACGGAGCACCTCGAGGTCGGCCTCGATCGCGCCCTCAGGCTCCGCCGCGAGGCGCGATGCGGGAATATGCGAACGCGGAACCTGGGCTCTGCGGATGCTCGCCCGTAGTTCTCCGGCTACCTTATCCACCTCGGGGTTTTGGCTGTGTGGTGCCACGTTCTTCCAGCCGCCCGGTATCCAATGGTGTACAGGTCGCTCCGACGCGGGCGGAGTAACCGGATTATACCGAAACGCCCGCACGATCAAACGTGGACACGAGGGGCGAACCGCCGACTCTATGGCCGGGGGAACCCGCACCCAAGCGGCGCAAGGTTGCGCAGGCGGCGTTTCGGTTGCACAATCTGGATGGCTGATCCAAGGAGGAATGAAAGGCGATGCCCTCGAGCTGCCCGCGTTGCGGCGCGGTCTTAAATATCGGTTCCGCCAACTGCCCGTCATGCGGCGCCGCGGTTACGTCCGCCACCCAGCCCAACAACGTGATTGCCGCACTTAGTTACGTTGGTTTCGCCATCACGGGCATCATCTTTTTGTTGGTGGAACCGTATAACCGCGACGAATCGGTGCGTTTTCACGCCCGCCAGTCGATCGCCTTCACGGTCGCCTGGATCGCTTTTTCCATCGTGATGAATGTCTTCATCGCGGTGATGCCCGGCCCACTGAAAGGACTGTTCCTGCTGCTGAATCGGCTCGGCGACATCGCCTTGGCGGTCCTGTGGATTTTCCTGATCTACCAGGCCTACATGGGAAATCGCTTCCGCGTGCCACTGCTGGCCGATTGGGCCGACACCGTGCCGTTTTAGCCGAAGCGAACCGTCCCTCCTGGGCTTCACTCGGAACCAACTTCCAGACTTTCGACCCGCCACAAAGTGTCCCTGCCGCAGCGGCTTGGCTGACGTGCGGCCCGGTGACACGCTCAAGGGCGTGCGCGATCGCGCCATCCTGGGCAACCTGCTCTCATCACGGAATCCGACGTGATGAGAAAACTCCAGCCTCGCCGACTCGCTCGGTCGCCCCGCTGCCTTGACTTGAGGAATAGGGCGAATATCAACCCGGTAGCCATACTATATGTAAATGGTTGCGTAAGAGATCCTTCATGTCCTTTACTTCCTTCGGCATTAGAAGCTCTGCTCGTTGTGCGCGCCCCCCCACGTTTCATGCTCTCACCGCGAAGATCGACCGTCTCTGTCCGGTGGAGAAGCATTTACTCCGCGCCGACGTCGAGGCTCTCGACGCGCACGCCGTCAGCTTCGAACCGGATCACTATCCGGCAGGCCGGCGTTCCCAGCGTAAGGGTATAGATTCCGGGGCCGCGTTGCGCGGCGCCGATCTCGGTCAGCGGTTGATCCTTGAGTTGGGCCAGCGCGGCGTTGAGCGAGCTTAGTTGCGCGGCCAATGCCTTTGCGCGCGGGGTCTTCTGAAACAGCGCGGTCAGCGCCAGATGCGCGCCGGGTCCGGCCGTGCGCCGGATGCGGTCGCCGGAGAGGCAGACTTCCACGATTGCCGTCAGGCGCGGAACCAGGGCGGCGGGCACTTCCAGGCGGCCCACTGCTTCCGCCAGCGCGCGGTAATCCTGTTGCGCCTGCGGGTCGGGATTGGCTTGGGCAAAGCTCGCTATTTGCTGCAGCACAACCTGGCGCTGCAGGTCGTCGAGCGTCAGCGATTCATCGTCAGTCACGGCGAAAATGCGGCGGTGCCGTAGTCAGTGGCTCGATCCGGACCCGTTTCCCGAGCCATTGATCGAGGGCCCATGACCGCCGAGCAATGCCGCCAGTTCATGCTCGAAGCCGCCGGTCTCGATCGCGCAATGCATGCCGCATTCCTTAGGTGCGCCGGTTTCCCACCACCATCGCCCCTCACGCGCATCGACACCCTCAGGGACGGTCCGGGTGCACGGCGCGCAGCCGATAGACTTGTAGCCCTTGTCGTAGAGTTCGCTATAGGGCACGTCGTTGGCGCGGATGTAATCCCACACCTCTTCCTCGGTCCAGTCGGCCAACGGCGCCACTTTGACGATTCCGCCGTGGTCGTGGTCGATCTCGATCTTGCGGATGTTGGAACGGGTGGCCCATTGATCGCGCCGCAGCCCGGTCACCCAGGCGTCGTAGTTGAGCAGCGCGCGGCGCAGCGGCAGCACCTTGCGCACCTGGCAGCAGAGCAGCCGCAGGTTGACGTCGCGATAGAACAGGTTGAGCCCGTGCTTGGAAACCATCTGCTCGACGATCTTGGTATCGGGCAGGAAGATCTCGGTCTTGATCCCATAGCGGTCACGAACCCGCTCAATCAGGCTATAGGTTTCCTCGGGCATGCGGCCGGTGTCGATAGTGAACACGCGCACATTGGGATCGATGCGCCAGGCCATGTCGATCAGGACGCAACCGTCGGCCTGGAAGCTGGAACAGATTCCCATGCGGTCGCCGAAGCGCTCGATCGTCCAGGCCAGTACCTCCGCCGGTTCTTTGTCATCGTACTCGACGGCGGCTTCGCCCGCCTCGAGTTCGTCCATCAACTCTTGTCGCTGTTCCGCTTCCTGGTTCATAAGCATCACTCTGGGGCTGCGGCGTTAAGGTCTGCGTCCGGCGCAGCATGGCTAATGCCGATCAATTCGGCATCAGGGGTCCGCACGCAAAACCGCGCAAAGGTCTCATCGGGCAGGCGGCGCTGCAGGTAGCCCGCCACCAGCCGGCTCACATAGTCTTCCACCAACGCCGAGGGCACCCGGCGCAATACCGGTTTTCCGATCGCGGCATCCTTGCCCAAGCCGCCGCGCAAGATGATATCGAAGGCTTCCAGGGGTTCGCCGTTGGGTCCGCGCCCCGTGGTCCCCTGCAAACCGATATCACCGGTCCAATGCTGGGCGCAGGCGTGGGGACAGCCATCAAGGTTGAGCTTGAGCCCCGCGACCTGATCGCCGAAATCGCCGACCAGCCGCTCGATTATCGTGGCCAGCTTGGTCTTGGTCGGGGTCACCGCGTAATTGCAGTGGGGGTCGCCGATACAGCCGATCGACGAGGCGTACAGGCCGTTGGCGTCCAGTGGAAACCCCGCTTCGGCGACCCGGCCGATCACTTCGTCCAGGCGCTCGCGCGGAATGCCGGTCAGGATAAAGTTCTGGCGGCGGGTGAGCCGGATATCGCCGCCGTAGCTCTCCGCGATCCCGGCTACCTGACGCATCTGGCTCCCGCTCATGGTTCCGAGATATACGGGAAAACCGGCGTAGTAGAGGCCGGCTTGCCGCTGCTCGTTGATACCCATGTGGTCGCCGTCACGATCGGGCAGCGGCAACTCGGCCAGCGGTTCCAATTCCCGGCCCAGGCGCTTTTCCACCAGCTTGCGGAATTCGTCGGGTCCATAATCGTCGATCATGAACTTCAGCCGCGCTTTGACCCGCGAGATCCGGTACTCGGTGGTCGATTGCCACACGTCGATGATTGCCCGCAGCAAGGGCATCGCTTCTTGCGGTTGCACGAATACGCCCAGATGGCGCGACAGGCGCGGGGTCGAAGATTGTCCACCGCCGACCCGCACCGCGAATCCCGCAGTACCATCCTTGATGAACCCGACCAGGGCGACGCAATTGATCTCGGGCGCGTTGCACTGGTAATGGCACGACGAAACGGTGATCTTGTGCTTGCGCGGCAGGTCGGAATAGTCGCGGTTGCCGTAGAAAAAGCCGGCCGCCTCAGACAGCAGGCCGGTGACGTCGAAATATTCCTCCCGATTGACGCCGCCGACCGGGCATCCGGTGATATTGCGCACCACGTCACCGCATCCACCCAGTGTGGTCAGGCCGGCGCTCTTGAGCTTTTCGAAAACATCCGGAAAACGGTCCAGCGTTATGTAATGCAGTTGGATGTTCTGGCGGGTGGTTAATTCGCCTTGGTCGCGGCCGAATTCCTCGGAGATTTCACCGATGGTGCGCAAGCCCGCGGGCGTCAGGATTCCGCCGGGAATCTTGACCCGCATCATAAAGGTTCCGACCTTCGGCTTGTCGTGATAAAGCCCGTACCATTGGAGGCGGACAATGTCCTCTTCGGGCAATTTTTCGTACGAGGTCTCGGCCAGACGATTCCACTGGCTCCACAGCTCGGTCGGGAACAGTTCGCGCTTGAGGCGCTCGACCGAGTTGCGCTTGAGCACCAAATCCCATGTCGGGGGCTCACGTCTGGGCACGGCGCAGGTCTCCTTTACCTTGACTTATGAGCAAAGGTAACTTAGATGACCTACTTAGTCAATTATTCTTGACGCGGCACGAATTGGGGATATCGGTGGACCAGAAAAAGGCCGAAAAGAAATGAAATTTGGCGTTGGGGTCGATTATTCGCTGAAAGCGTTGCTGGTGCTGGCGGAACGCTATCCCAGTGTCCAGCCGCTGCAGGTGGAAGCGATCGCGACGGCTCAGGGCATTCCGGAAAATTACCTGCGGCGCCTGCTGATCTCGCTCAAGCGCGGCGGTCTGGTGCTCAGCCAGAAAGGTCCCAGCGGCGGCTATATCCTGGCCCGTCCACCTTCGCGAATCACGATGGCGGACGTGGTCGAGTTGATCGAGGGCGACTACGTGCCGGTGGAATGCCTGGAGGAAGGCGCCAACTCGCCGTGCCGGCGCGACCAGACCTGCGCGATGCGCGATGTGTGGCGCCAGGTCCGTGACCAGGTCAACTCGATCCTGCGCTCGACGACTTTGGAGATGCTGGCCAGCAAGCGCAAAGCCGCCCACACCTTTCATATCTAGCGCCGTTGACAGGGGGCGGGGGAATCCAACCAGAGCCGCGAGCGCTGTGATTCCCTCGCGTCGCGGCTCTGATTTTCACCAATTGTCAGGCCAATCCGTAGACCGGAACCACCGCGCCCGAGGTGACCTGGTTGAGTTCCGAGCACAGGAACGAGAGGGTCTTGGCGATATCCTCGGGCTTCACCCAGCGCTCATGCTTGGCGTTGGGCATCGACTTGCGGTTGGCCTCGGTGTCGATCGTGCTGGGTGCGATCGCGTTGACCAGGACGCCGTCGCTGAGCACCTCCTCGGCCAGCGAATAGGTGAAAGTGGCGATGGCGCCTTTGGCAATCGCATAAGCGGCATAGTCGCCGGCGCCCATCAGGCCGCTGCGCGAGGCGACCGACACGATCCGGCCGAACTTGTTCTTCTGCATGATCGGCACGACCGCCTTACAACATAGAAAGGTCGGCTTGAGATTGAGGTCGAACATCGCCTGCCACTCGTCGACAGTGGTCTCCGAGATCGGTTTGCCGCCCCAGAAACCGCCGACCAGGTTGACCAGCGCGTCGATCCGGCCGAATTTCTTTACCGTCTCATCGACGAACTTGGCCAGTTGGCCGGCGTTGGAGACGTCAACCTTGCTCACCAGCAGGTCGGATTTTGCAAAGCGGCCGCCCAGCCGTTGCTCGAGCAACGGCACTTCCGCGTCAACGATGTAGGGGATGGCGACTTTTCCGCCTTCGCTCAGAAAGCGTTCCGCAACGGCGCGCCCCAGCGCTCCGGAACCGCCGGTTATGATTGCGACTTTGTCTTGCAGTAGCGCCATGGCTGATACTCCTTATGGATCGCAGCCCTTATAGCGCGGTTCGCGGATATGGTCGAGTCGCCGCGTTGGCGCAGTGAGGGGGGAATCGCTACCATTGAATTCCTGCGAACTCAGGACATTTCCGCAATTTGACGGTAGCCGCCTCGTTTGATAGCCGAACAGGTTCATCGAGGAGGATTAGCTGTGGGCAAGATCAAGGTGGAAGGAGCGGTAGATCTTCACTGCCACTATGGGCCTGACTTTATCAATCCGGCCCACAACGTCCAGGCCTCGGTGACCGCGATCCAGGCGGCGCAGGAGGCGGCGGACGCCGGCTTTGCCGCAATTGTCCTCAAGTCTCACGATTTTCCCACTGCCGCCCTCGCATACACGCTCAATCAAGTGGTTCCAAATGTGCGGACTTTCGGCGCCATCACGCTCGATCACCAGGTCGGCGGCCTCAACCCTTGGGCGGTGGAGCACGCCCTGCGCCTGGGCGCCAAAATAGTGTGGCTGCCCACTGTGGCCAGCCATCAGGACTATCTCAACGGCCTCGGCCCCCGCCTGGGATACCCGGGCACCGGTATCCGCACCACCGACGATGAGGGCAAGCTGCTGCCCGTGGTTCGGGAGATTATCGAGATGGTCGCCCGGCACGACGCCATCCTCGCCACCGGCCACATCACTGCCGACGAGAATTACGCGGTCGCACGGGAGTTCGCGCGGCGCGGACGCGTCATCGTGACCCACGCCGGAGAACCCGCGGCGGGGCCGCATCTGACCAAGGCGCAATGCGCCGAACTGGCTAATCTCGGTGCGTTTATCGAGCTGACCGCGCAAGAGTGCGTGCCGCACCTCGGTTACCCGCCATGTCCACTTAAGGAAGTGGCGCAACGTATCGACGCAATCGGACCGCAGCAATGCGTGCTCTCGACCGACTACGGTTATTCGACCGAAGTCCCGCGTCCCGCGCCGGGAATGCGCGACTACCTCGATGGGCTATGGGAGATCGGCGTTGCGGAAGCGAAGCTGAAGCTCATGGCGGCGGATAATTCAGCACGCCTGCTCGGGCTTAAGGGCTGACGGGGTTCATATACTCCCGTATAGCCGTTCACTGACTTCCTGCAGCCGGGACGAGATGGCTGGCCAGTTGCTGGTCTGCGCCAGTCTGAATCTTCAGCCGCTTAATGATGAGGCGCTCTTCCTCAGGCTAGCTCCGTTGGCGTGCGAATCCCGGTCGATCTCGCAGTGAACTTGACCGGCATGTGTTTGATTCCCGCAAAGCCGTTGGACGCCAACCGCTGCACGTCACCGGCCAGAGAAATGTCTGGAATCCGGCGCCACAGTTCTTCAAGCAGCAATCGGATCTCCATCCGCGCCAGATGAGCGCCCAGACAGAAGTGTTCCCCGTAGCCGAGCGCGATGTGGTTGTTGGGAGTGCGGGTGATGTCAAAGCGCTCGGGATCGGGGAAGACCCGCTCGTCATGATCTGCCGACGCCATCCAGACGGCCACGCGCTCACCGGCTTTTATTTTCTTGCCGCCAATCTCAACATCGACGGTTGCAGTCCGGCCGAGCTGAGTGACCGGGGTTGTGAATCGCAGGATTTCCTCGATTGCAGTGGGCATCAGGCCGGCGTTTTCTCCCAACCGCCGCCAATCGTCAGGTTGACGTATGAACTGGAGTATCCCTCCGGAGAGGGCGTTGCGCGTGGTCTCAAATCCTCCGGAAATAAACATAAAACCGTTGGCGGCCAGTTCCGAATCGCTGAGCTTCTTGCCGAACAGTTCGACATTCCCAAGCATACCCAGGAGATCGTCAGCCTGCAGGCCGCGCCGCTTTTTAGCCAGTGCCGTGGTATAAGTGTAAATCTCGCCGTAACCATGCCGCTGCGTATCGACGGCCGAATTGTTGATCTGGTATTCAGCGTCTTCGGGTCCCATTGCCATGTTGATCCAATGGAAAATATTGTCCCAATCGCTCCGGTCGATACCCATCAATTCGCAGATGACCGCCATCGGCAGGCGGGCCGCGATATCAATAACGAAATCACACTTACCCCGCGGGGCGACGCTGTCGATCAGCTCGGTGACGATCATCCGGACCCGGGCTTCCATCCGGCGGATGGCAGTGGGCAGCAGTTGATTGCGGAAAGCCTTGCGCTCTTCGAGATGGAGCGGATTGTCCGACATAACCAGCATCAGGCCCGCACCGCGTTCCACAGGCGCGACGGCTTCGAGTTCGGGACTGCTTTTCGTAACGATGCCATTGAGCGCAGAGCTGAAGGTCTTGGCGTCGCCATAGACTGCGCGGCAATCGTCATATCGAAAGACCCCCCAAATCCCTTCATGCAGGTCGCCTTTACACCAATGGACGGGATCGTTGTCGCGCATCAGTTTAAACAGCGGATACGGGTCGTTGTGGGCGAACCACTGGGCATCGGTCAGCTTGAGGTCACATTCGTGCAGGTTCATCACATCACCTCAAATGAAATTGGTTACGTTTCTTCTGTAGCCCTGGCAATAGGACAGCAGGCGCGCCACCCTTCGTATTGTGATAGATCCATGCATACCAATTTAGCTTGGGTGAGGTAGGACCAATGGGAGAACTCAAACACTACAATCCTAAAGAGATGCTCAGTCATTTCCAGGAGTTCAAGTATTCGGCAGCGGTTGCGCACGGCGACCTGTTGTTCTGCTCCGGCGTAATCGGCCTTATGCCCGACGGCACCATCCCGGACGATCCCGAGACCCAGTTTACCCGGGCCTTCGAACTGCTGGGGCAGGTATTGGCCGAGGCGGGCGCCAGCTATGGGGATATTATCGAGTTGCTCACCCTTCATTTTGAACTAACCAAGCATGCGCCAACGTTCATGAAGGTAAGGGATCGCTACCTGAAGGCGCCCTATCCGGCGTGGACCGCGACCAGCGTGGCGGAAGTCGCCGGCGGCGCCTTGGTTGAAATCAAAGTGACTGCCCGGCTGCAGCGCTAACAGGCTGCGGAAAAAGTCTCCACAGCTTGCTCCCTATTTCTTATCTTCGCCGGTCAGAGACCGTCGATAAACTCCTAAACCTACCTCGCCCGCGTCTGCGGACTTGGGTACCAAAAGGCCCACGCCGCGAGAGGTAGGCGCGCGATTTGCGCCAGCAAGTCGCGTGACGGGTGCGGGCGCAGGCGCCCAGCAAGGAGGCGTCATGCAGGCAGAATCTCCTTGTGCACCAATGCCTTATCCTGCTTGAGGTGTATCAGAACCCTTTTCCTTCGCCCTCTCCCACAACTGAATGTGGGCGAGGGAACACAACCAAGCTCCATTGCGCGACCGCGCTACCAAGCGCTCTGACCTTACCTGATAAGGTTGTTGTCATGCAGCGCCTGTTCCAGCGCGTTGAGGAATGAATCAATATCCGCAATAGTCATCGGCGCGCAGAGCACAAACAAACCCAGCGCCGGCGCCAGGAAGCCCTGCACGGCCAGACTGAAACAGAGGTTTACTACTATTTGTCGATCGCCGGTAGTGAACGATGGATAGTCAACCACTTTAGTCGGCGTCCAGTGGATCCCGACAAACTGGCCGATTCCAGTCGCCTGCAGCGGTACCTTGTGCTTGTGCGCGATTGCCGCGATGCCGTCGCGCATGTGGTCGCCCAGTTTGTGTAGATGGCGATGGACGTCGGGGGTGAGCTGTCTGAGGGTCGCGAGTCCGGAGGCCAGGCAGATCGGCATCCCGCCCATGGTCGCCGCGATCCCCAAAGGCGGATTGCCGTTGTGCTGCAATGAATCGAGCAGCCCCATCACGTCCCGGCGTCCGCCGTAAGCTGACAGAGGTAGTCCGCCGCCGATCGCTTTGCCAAAAGTCGTCAGGTCCGGCGTGATCCCGTAAAGGCCCTGCGCGCCGCCGACATCCAGGGGCATCGTCACAACCTCATCCAGAATCAGCAGGATGCCGTACTTGTAAGTGAGTTCACGTATGGCATGGACGAACTCCCGCTTGTTTACGAGAAATCCGCAGACTCCCATGATCGGTTCCAACAGCACCGCCGCGAGATTGTCCTTCTCGCGCTCGATAATTTTCTCGCAGGCGGCGATATCGTTGGGCGGCAACAGCACTACGTCCTGCTGGGTCCCCGGAATCAATCCGGGCGGAACATACTTTGGATCGGTATTAAGCCCGTTACTGATCACCAGCACGTCAGCGGTGCCATGATAGGCGCCCGAAAGTTTGGCGATTTTGCCCCGCCCGGTGAAGGTACGCGCGAGGCGCATTGCGTTCTGGTTGGCCTCGGTGCCGGAAGTCGCAAACCTGATCATTTCGACCGACGGCATCCGTTGATGGACCAAACTGGCCAATTCGTAACCGAGCTCGGCCGCGGGCCCGCCGAAGGTCGTGCCCTTGGCAAGCTGTGCCGCGATTGCCTCATTGACCTGCTGGTTGCCGCGCCCCAGCGGCATCAGCCAGTCGCCGTCGAAGAGGTCCAGATAGCGGTTGCCATCGATGTCCCAGATATAGGCGCCGTCGCCGTGGTCGAGAAACACCTCATACGGGTACTGGATGAAGCCCAAACCGCTAGGGCTTCCCTGCGGAATCAAAGGCGCGACGCGTTCGAACTCCGCGCGCGACTTGGGGGTCTTTTCCTTATAGGCCTCTATCAAATGTCCAGGAATGCCAGGCATGGATCCATCCTCCTTGTTTAGTTTTTCAAACCTCAGAGTTCAGGCGGCAAGAGCACGCTCAGGTTGAAACTTAATCGGCAACCGCTTGATCCCTGCAAGCACGACCGAGGCCACGCGTTCGACCTCGCCGTCCAATGCGGGCGCGGGCATGCGCGCGATTTGTTCCTCCAGAACCAGTCGCATTTCGAGCCGCGCCAAATGAGCGCCGATACAAAAATGCTCGCCGTAGGCAAAGGCAAAGTGCTCGTTAGGTTTGCGGCCCACGTCAAAGGCGTCGGGGTGGGTAAAGGCGGCTTCATCGCGATTGGCGGACATATTCCAGACCACCACCCAATCCCCGGCAGCAATCTTGCGTCCCGCCAGTTCGGTGTCTTTGATTGCGACTCGCATCGAATGTGCGATTGGACTGGTCCATCGCAGTATTTCTTCGACCGCGGCCGGTACCAGTGTGCGGTCTTCGCGCAGGCGCCGCATCTGGCCGGGATTTTGGATAAGCGCCAGCATTCCGCCCGCGATCGCGTTGCGCGTGGTGTCGAGGCCGCCGATCACGAAGTTCCAGACATTGTATCCCACCTGCTCGGGAGTAAGCAGCTTTCCCAGCACCTGCGCATTGGCGATCAACGTGAGAAAATCATCGCCCTCCTTGCCCCGCCGGGACATCCCGAGATCAGTGCAGTAGTCTGAGGCGGAGCGCCACGCGTTCGCGGCAGTTTCGGCGGCGGTGGAGTCGCCATGATACTCGGGATCCTCGGGGCCAAGCACCTCGTTGACCTTTTGAAAAAGCATCTCCCAATCTTTGCGCGGAATCTGCAACATGTCCCACGTGAACGCCATCGGCAGCCGCGCCGCGACCTCGCCGACAAACTCGCATCGGCCGCGGGGCAAAATCTCATCAAAAATTTCCTTGATAAGGACCCGTCCCGATTCCTGATACTGCTTCATAGCGCGGGGCAGGAAAGGTGGATTGAGCGCCTTGCGCAATCCACGATGGAATTCCCCATCGGTAGCGACCAACAGTTTGTTGCATCCCAGCATTTCCGGGGTCACGGCCGCTTCGACCTCGGGACTGGAAGGCAAACCGACGCTGCGCACGCTGTTGGCGAAGATTTCCGAAGCTCCCGCAAAAACCGTATAGGCCTCGCTGTGACGGAAAATCGACCAGAAACCATGCTCGAGCCTGCCTTTGGTCCAGTGAACCGGATCCGCGTTGCGCGCGCGCCTGAACAATTCGTGAGCATCGCCCTTTGCGAAGAACACCGGGTCGGTCAGATTAATGTCGTCCTGCTTCGAAAGCATGCGCGGTCCTCCGCTATTTTCCGGAGAAAGAAGGTTGTGTCAGAATTCGGGTCTCCGCATTTTTCTTATAATCGATACAGTTCGGCGGCCGCTCTTCCCAGTATCCATTCCTGATCCGATTCCGAAAGCATCGCGATATGTTCGCGTATTTCGGGCAGCGGATTGGCGGGCGCATCGATATGCGGATAGTCGGTCGCCCACAGCATCCGCCGGGCTCCGATTTTTCCTGAAACGCTCGAAATAGTGCTTTCATCCACCTCGGTCGAAATCCAGCAATGTTCACGGAATAGCTCACTCGGCTTTTTTCCCAGTCGCGAGGCCCAGCCGAAGATGTGGTACTTTTCGTCGCCCCGTTCGAGCCAGTGGGGCAGCCATCCTGCGCCGACTTCGAGAACCACATAACGGAGCCGGGGAAACCGATCGAACACCCCGTCCTGCATTACGCAGCTCAAGGAAAGCTGGGTCTCGCCAGGCAGTTGCATCAGATAAAGCCAGGGCTGAACGGACCGATGCAGCTTCGATCCATGAAACGTTGGCCGCACCTGGACGTGGGTCGAGACCGGAAGCCCTGCCGCCTCCGCCGCGGCCCAGAACGGGTCGTAATAGCTGTCGCCGACGGAGACGCCGCGCAGCGGGGCAGGGGTATAGAAGATGCCCTTGGCCTTGCCCCTGACGCGCTCTACCTCCTGGACCGCGAGGTTGACGTCGCGCAGGTTGATATGAGCGATCGGAATCAGACGGTCAGGGTATTTCGAACAATAGTCAAAAGCGTAGTTGTTATAGGCACGGCAATAAGCAGCCGAAAGCTCCGGGTCCGTGCATTCTTCTTCCCAGCAAATCGCGATCGTGCCGTACAGGATCGCGATATCAATGCCCTCCGCGTCCATCTCGCGGATACGAGCATCGGGGTCGATCCCACCCGGCGTGCGCTGGGCAATTTCCCAGTAAGTATATTTACCGGGAATCGAGAGATCGGCACAGTCCTGGTAGGCGCCGCCGAGCGTGCCAAGGGTGCCGCCATTGGTGGTGACACTCATGCGCCGATCAATCTCAAGGTACTCAAGGCCCTTCTGCGTCCTTGCTGATCCGCATCGCGCGGTCGCGATATTTCGGTTCAAGGTACCGCTCCCATAGATCTTGCGGTTCGAGAAAATGACCGTCAGCATCCACCACCAGAGGCTTCGACACGGTTTGCCCTCCCATAATTATTCCAGATCCCTAACGAGATCCCAGCTTGTTACATAGCAATAATCCCGCTGTGCAAGAGTGCCTTCGGCTGAACGAAACTCAATTGCAAAGCCGGTCTTTACCTGGCCACCAGCTTATTCGCGAGCGTCTCAAGGTCTCGCGTGATCGCCTCGAGGTCGTTGGTGAATTTGATGCCGGCGCCGATCGCCTTGATGCCGAGATCCTCGATGCGTTTTAATTGATCCTCGGTCGGCGGTGCATAGAAACCCGCGATAACGTCTATCTCCTGGTAATTGCGGCCGATCTTCTCGCAATCGTCGCGCAATTGTTTGAGCAGCGCGTTCATGTCGGCGCCCGGGGTTGGAATGAAACCGTCGCCATAGCGTGCGGCGCGCCTGATGGCGGGGCGGGAATTGCCACCGACGTAAATCGGAATGCCTTTGCTTTGCACCGGTTTAGGAAAGCTCTTGACCGGTCCGAAATTGAAATGCGTGCCGTGGAAACTGGAGGGGTTGTCACGCCACAGGGCGCGCATTGCCTGGATCGCCTCGTCCGTGCGCACACCACGAGTGTGAAAATCGACGCCCAGCGCTTGGAATTCTTCCTTAAGCCAGCCCGAACCGACGCCAACCCGCATGCGGCCCTTGGAGAGGACGTCAAGCGTGGCCAACTGCTTGGCGAGGTACAGGGGATGATGTTGTGGAAGGATAATTACGTTGGTGGAAAACTTTATGCGTTTGGTTATCGAAGTCGCGAAAGCCAGCGGCAGCAAAGGGTCCGGAAAAGGCATTTCGTCATTGCTGGAAGGAAAGCTGCCATCCGCACTGTATGGATATTTGCTGGCATAGGTCTGCGGGAACGCCACGTGCTCGGGGGTGCTCAGAACGTCGAAACCCAGACGATCGGCTTCCTTTGCGTAATGGGCCAGCACGTCCGGATCGAAAGGTGCCGGCGGTACAAAGAACCAACTCACTCCTACGCGCATTGTTTTCTCCTGTATTTTAAATTGCCGATAGCGTATCGCTCAAACAGGCATCCGCGCCTAATCAGATCCAGCGCAAAAGATCCTCAGTTTCATCCGGCTTTTCCGTTAGTCCGGGCAACGATGGGAGTTACGAGTTGTTTGAGGTGCCTGAGCAGAACTTTCATCTCGGCGGGCTTGCCGATCGATATCCGCAAACAGTCGTACAGCAAAGGCGTCGGGAAATGACGGATTAAAATACCGCGGAGCCGCAATTCGGCCGCGAGGTCAGAGAGATCATGCCCGGTGAGGCGGGCCAGCACAAAGTTGGCGGACGAAGGGGGCACTTCAAACCCGATCGCATGCAAAGCCTGAACGGTTTCCACACGGGTCCTGGCAATGCGCCCGGCATTGCGCGCCGCCCAATCGGAGTTCCGCAAGGCAGCGGCGCCGGCGGCCTGAGCCACGCGGCTCAGATTGTAGGAATCCTTTACCTTGAGTAGTTGTTGGATAACCGCGCGATGCGCAAAGCAAAGCCCCAGGCGCATCCCCGCCAGGGAATGCGACTTCGACAGCGTCCGCAGCACGACTACATTGGCGTGCTTTCTGACCAGCGCCATCGCATGACGGCCGGCAAAATCCGCGTAAGCTTCGTCGATCGCAAGCAGATAGGGGCTGAGGCGGGCGGCCAGTTCACTAAGTAGCTTGACCGGAATCTCAGTTCCAGTCGGCGAATTCGGGTTGCATACAATCGTAAGCCGCGCCTTGGCGCGGGCGAGCCGGTCAGCTGGAAACGCGAAATCCCGCCCCATCTCAATCGGAGTCACACGGGCGCTCTCAATGGCAGCGAGCGTGTCGTAGAGCGAATAGGTCGGGACTGGATATGCAACACTATCACGATGGTCGACGACCGCCCGGAAAAGCATCGCCAGTAATTCGTCCGAGCCGTTGCCGGCAAGGATCATTTCCTTGGGAAACCCATAGTAACGTGATGCCGCCTCGATGAAATCATCAGCCATCGGGCGTGGATACAGCCGCAGGGCGTCGCCCTGGAGCGCTTTAATGATCGCCGCGCGGATGCGTGGTGAGGGAGGATAAGGATTCTCGTTGGTGTTGAGTTTGATGAGGCGCTCACCGGGTGGTGGCTGTTCCCCCGGCATATAGGGCGCCATGTTCAAAATCGCGTCACGAAACATTGGCTGAAGGGAAGCCATCGACGTTTAACCAGGTCAAAACTGTTGTGCGCGCACGCAACACAATCCGGACGTGAGGGTTTCGCGCAAATCCATCACACGCCCGCATCGACGTTAACAGCGCGATCTTCCGATCCTCCCCGCGGGCACTTGGTAGTCTCTCCCGATGTCCTTTGAATAGAAACAAGCGTGGGTTATACCGCAATGGCCGGGCCACTCGTTATGGACCACCGCCAATCCTTGCCATCATTCCATTGCGTCGGTGCTCCGTTGCTGCAGAATGGCGAGAGCACCTTCAATTTCAAGAACGCGTTCAAATCATCAGTTCCAGCCCAGGTTGTCAAGGGGCGACCCCGCGGCAGCGTTTGCGTCGGCGGCGATGCCCTCTGATAATCTCGACCGATGGGAGGGTTTCATTATGTCCGTGGATTTCGAAAAGCAAAAAAATGGCGTCGCCGTCATCACCTTCAATCGGCCGGAGAAACTGAACTCCGTCACCAAAGACGATCGTGAACATCTGGCCGAACTGTTGGAGCAGGTGCGCAGCGACTCCACGATCAAAGTCGCCGTCATCACCGGCGCCGGCGATCGGGCCTTCACTGCCGGCAACGACCTTGCGGAGCCGCTTCCCGCAGGGGATCCGCTGGGACCCTATCGCGAAATCCCTGAAGGCCTGGCGCGCAAGATGATTCCTTATGGGAAGGGGATTGAGATCACCAAACCGATGATCGCCGCCATCAACGGCCATGCGATTGCCTTGGGCGCGTGCCTGATTCTGGCCACCGACGTCCGGTACGCGTCAGCCAACGCTACGTTTTCTCTCAACGAAGTGCGCTTTGCCAGCTTGGCCGACGGTGGCGCGCTCGCACGACTGCCGCGCCAAATCCCCTACGTTCACGCGATGCGCCTGCTGCTGACCGGTGACCGCATCGACGCTAACGAGATGCTGCGTATCGGGCTGATCAATGAGATCGTCCCGCAACCTCAACTGATGGCGCGCACAATGGAGACGGCGGAGCAGATAGCGGGCTTTGACGAGTTCGCCGTGCAAATCACCAAACAGAGCGTCCATAGCGGCCTCGATGTCGGGGTCAATCAGGCGATCACGCAAGAATGCCTGTTTCGCGAAATGCTGACGGTGCGACAGGGCGGACGGGAAGCGTCCTCCCGGAATCTCACCGAGTTTTTCACCACGGTCAAGAGATAACCAGTCCGGGAGATTACGGCCGATAGATTCCCGAACGTCATCCGGTTACGGACGGGCGTCGCGCTTGGATTTGCTCCGAAACGAAACTATATCGTGCGGGCCGGATCTCCAAAGCAGAGGGTAGCGATGGTCAAAAACGACAAGCTGAATGCCGACGTGGTAGTGATTGGCTTCGGCGCGGCTGGAGCGGCGGCGGCGATCACCGCACACGACGCCGGCGCGCGGGTATTGATTATCGAGAAGATGCCTGAGGTTCATGCCGGTGGCAGCACCCGGGTCTCCGGCAACGTTTGGTTCTGTCCAACGGATTCCGAGACCGGCTTGCGCTACCTCAAAAATCTCTGCGGCGAATATCCCATTGCACCCGAACTGATGCGCGCCTGGGCCGATGAGACTGCGCATAACACCGAATGGGTAAAAAGTCTGGGCGCCGACGTCGGACTGATGGAAGTCCCAATGGAGTTTCCTGAGGTCTCGGGTCATGAATGCGACGATGGCTTCCATCATGTCGGCCCCGCCTGGGGCATGGGACGGCTCTACAACGCGCTCAAGTTGGCGGTTGAGAAACGCAACATTGAGGTGTGCTACAGCACCCGCGCTGGTGATTTGCTGCGTGACGCGGAAACCAATGCCGTGGTGGGGCTGGCGGCCGATCAGGATGGCAGGGCGGTCGAAATCCGCGCGCGCCGCGGGGTCATTCTGGCTTCGGGCGGCTTCGCCAACAATTCGGAGCTGATCCGTACCTTTCTGCGTCTGCCGGAAGCCACGCCTTGGGGCTCGCCCGCCAATACCGGCGACGGCCTGCTGATGGCGCAGAAGGCGGGTGCCGCGCTAGCCAACATGCACAATTACATGGGCATGATGGGGCTAAAGGCGCCCGGTCATGCGGGCGGCTTCAATGTCGTTTTCAATAACCACGCGTGGATCGTCGTCGATTATGGGGGTCAGCGCTTCGCTAACGAAACCGCGCGCAACAAGCACGGCAAAATCCTGGTCGGCAATCGCTACATCCTGTTTCCCGACCGTCCATGCTTCGCGATTTTCGACGAAACGACGCGCCTGGCCGGACCGATTTATCCGACCATCGAAGCGCAGCCATATGGCTGGACCCAACGTATCGAAGATTATCGCTGGAGCCCGGACAACAGCGTCGAGATTGAAAAAGGATGGATCTCGTGCGCATCGACCGTTGAGGACCTCGGCATGAAGCTCGGCCTTGACTCCCGGCAGCTTGCCGCGACAATCGCGGAGTACAATAGCGGCTGCGAGGCGAGGCACGATGCGCGGCATGGCCGCGCCGCGGAAACTATGCTCCCCATCAGCAAGGCCCCATTTTACGGGTTCGCGTGGGGACCGCTGCTGGTTTACACCTGCGGCGGTCCGCGCAAGAACGCGCGCGCCCAGGTGATAGACGCGTTGGGCAAAGTAATCCCGCGGCTCTACGCTGCCGGAGAAGTTGCGTCCACCTACAGCCATTGTATGGCGGGCGGACAGATGATCGCCGACGCCCTGGCCTTCGGCAGAATCGCCGGCCGCAACGCCGCCGCGCAGCCGCTCTGACTCATTTGTCCAGGCCCGCAAGCTGCTGGGGGCGCCGTCGGCTGACACGCTCGAGGCGCGCGCGATCACGCCATCCCCACCACCCTGCATTTTAGCGTCAGGGGCAAGCGCGGCCAGATCCTCCGTTCCGCTAGACTAGAGCGTTGTCGAACCTCTCCGTGGCACGCGTAGATACCATCCTGGTCCGCAATGATTGAGTTAAGGTAATCGTCGCGTTGGTTTGGAGGTCTGACCTCGAATATCGCGTTTCATAAATTCGCGGCCTTCTCCTTTCAATCGACGGCTAACTCTTCTGGTCGGCGTGCTCGCGGATCAAGCTGGCGACCTGGCTCAGGTAGTCGCGCTTGCCGATTTCGACGCCGTTATGGCGCAGGATGTCGTATGCCGTCACGACGTGGAAGTAGAAGTGGGGCAGCGTCCAATCGCGGAGAAACTGCAGGCCGTCCGCCTCGAGCCTCAGAGTGTTCATCAGCGGAATCTTCAGTTCGCGATCCTCCGCGCCTTCGAACGCGGCCGGCCGCAGGCCCTGTAGGTAATCGATTGTTTTCGCGATGCGGGCTTTGAGCTGATCCAGGGTCTGTTCGTTGTCCTCGAAGACTGGCGGTTCGTCGCCGATCAGCCTCGCGGCGCAATTTTTGGCATGGTCGCAGGCAATCTGCACCTGTTTGAGCAGCGGGTACATGTCGGGAGCAAGCCGCGCATTGACGAGCACGGCGGGATCGAGATTTTTGGCGCTCGCGTGCCGGGCGCCCTTATCCAGAAGCGCGGAGAGCGACCGCAGCATCGGCACGAACGTTTCCACCGCAATGGCATATATCGAGAGCTTCATGTCTTCCTCCTACGGACAAAGCGCGTGCGGAATTCTACAATCGGTGGCGTCCGCCTGAAAGGGCGCCAATGCCCTGCCCCGCACAGATCTTCAGTCAAAGTCGGTCCATAATCCACACCCGCATCAACCAAAGCCTGGGTCCGTCAGACCTCTTTCGCGCCGGACCCTTGACGATGAGGCCAACCCATTATATAACCAAATAGTTTTATAATTCCACGGTTATTTATATGACCCAGTCCGAACGACTTGATGCCGCCTTTACCGCGCTAGCCGATCCGACACGGCGGGCGATCCTCGCGCGTCTCGCGGCGGGCGAGGCGTCGGTGACGGAACTCGCCAAACCATTCGCGATGAGTCAGCCAGCGATCTCCAAGCATCTCAAGATGCTGGAGCGCGCAGGCCTGATTTCGCGCGGACGCGACGCGCAAAGGCGCCCCTGCCGTCTTCAGCCGCAACGGCTGAAAGAAGTTGCGCAATGGGTCGGCACGTATCGCGAGTTCTGGGAAGAAAGCTTCAACCGCCTCGACAACTACCTCGAAGAGCTGCAAGCGAAGGAGAAACATCGTGAGTCAAAAAAAGCTCGAAATTATCGCCGAGCCCGGTAAGCCAACAATTGTCACGCGACGTGTTGTCAACGCGCCGCGCACCCTGGTCTTCGACGCGTTTACCAAGCCTGAGCACATTAGACGCTGGATGGGTCCGCGCAGTCTCACCATGGTGCTATGGGAGAGTGACTTTCGCGTCGGAGGAGGCTATCGATTCGTCCACCGGGCGCCCGACGGGCAGGAATACGGCTTTCACGGAACGTTCCTCGGGATCGTCCGCCCCGAGCGTTTGGTGCGAACTTTTGTCTTTGAGATAAAGCCCGAGCATGAGGCAGTCGAGACACTGCAACTGGATGAGCACGACGGCAAGACCACCATCACCACAACCACCGTGCACCAGACGATGGAAGGCCGCGACGCCCACCTGTCCGACGGAGCGATGGAAGCGGGCATGACGGATGGTTATGCCCGGCTTGACGAACTCCTCGCATCCCTTCAGGGCGGAGCGACGGCCGCGGCCGCGCGCTAGCGGGGGGATGAGACGGACATGTTGCAACTGGGTCGGCCTCGGAGCGGGCCGGCAAAACCGGATGGACAATTTGTAAGGCGACGAAAACCATCTTCGCTAGACGCATGTTTTTGGCCATCCCCGAAACGCGCCGCGGTCCGGTACCGGGACTCGGGCTGGTAATCTTCGGCGCGCAAGACCCCGAATACCCGCTCGCCTGCTTCCAATGCTATAATCACGCGCTGCGCGATTTCTGCGTCGAGCCGCAAACATTGAATTAATAGGAAAAAGGGCAGGATGCACACATGGCGGGGATAGAGGGACCATTCTGGAAGCTCCGCGCGGACCGCAGCAAGCAGCCCAAGCGCGAGCCCGGCCCGATTAACCTTCAGCGTTATGCGGCCTCGATGGCCTACAGCGGAATCTCCACCTTCATGGGGTTGCCGCTGGCACTTACGCCGGATGACCTCAAGGCGGGCAAAGTGGATGTTGCCGTCGTGGGTGCGCCCGTCGATACGAGCGTCGGCCATCGTGGCGCTCAGTACGGGCCGAGATACATCCGGGCGGATGAGCGCACGGTGCCGCACACTCCGGCGATGCTCCAGAATCCTGATACCCGCTTCAAACCCTTCGAGGTACTGACGGTCGTCGATTACGGTGATGCCGGCGTCGATCCTCTCGACCTGAAAGCTTCGTGCGATGAAATTCGCAGCGTGGTCAAAGAGATCGCCTCGGCAGGCGCGGTTCCGATCGTGCTTGGTGGCGACCATACCATCCTTTGGCCGGACGCGGCTGCTGTCGCCGAAGTGTACGGGCCCGGCAAGGTTGGAGTAATTCACTTCGATTGTCACGTGGACTGCGCCAATAGCGTTTTGGGGCATAATATCGCCCACGGAACGCCAATCCGCCGGCTAATCGAGGACGAACACATTCCGGGGCAAAACTTTGTACAAATCGGTTTGCACAGCTTCGTGGTGCCCGACGATGAACTGCTGGCCTGGATGCTCAAAAAAGGCATGCGCTCACATCACATGGCGGAAATCGAGCGGTCAGGCTTCGAAGCCGTTTTGAACAAGGCGATCGGCGAAGCGCTGGACGGCCCCGAATATCTGTATGTCTCAGTCGATGTCGATGTGATGGACCCCGCTTTTGCTCCCGGCACCGGCACCCCGGAACCCGGAGGGCTGACGCCGCGCGAGATACTCCCCGCCGTCCGGCGGATCTGTCACGAAACCCCGGTGGTGGGATTTGAGGTAGTTGAGGTGGCGCCGCTGCTGGACCCCGGAATCACCACGGTTATGAATGCCCGGCGCATAATCCTCGAAGCGCTCACTGGGCTGGCGCAACGCAAGCTGGGCATCAAAGAAAAGAATTATCTCGACCCGGTAATGGCCGGTAAAACCCGCTCCATGGCGAAAGGCGCGAAGCCGGGAAGTGGCCGAGCAAACAAAAAGTAAGGGCTAAACGCGAAGTGTGGCGTCGGTCGTGTGGTGGAAAGGGGCAGGCCTCGTATCCAGCGAGTTAGCGCTAATAGACGGCTGTGGAATCCGGAACATCAAACGTGGTGATGCTGCCGTCGGGAGCCCGCATGAACCCAAGAGTCAAGTACCGGGATGCCCGCCCTTTCGAGCCAGTCATCGTCTTTTCCTACACCTTCGGAAGAAAAATCACAGGCTGGAAGCCTGTGCCACAAAGCCATCTGATCCTGGAAGGATAGCTTTAGAACCTGGTGAAAAGGGTGGTGGCTAGGGATTATCCGAAGGGATTACCAGGGACTTCCGGCTAAAGCTCGCGCCGGCCGCTCAGCGCGCTGGTCAGCGTGGCGGAATCGCTGTATTCCAGGTCGCCGCCGACTGGCAGGCCGCGCGCCAAGCGGGTGACTTTGATGCCGAGCGGCTTGATCAGACGGGCCAGATACAGTGCGGTTGCTTCCCCTTCGACAGTCGCATTGGTGGCGATTACCAGTTCCGCGACGGGCGGCTCGGCGTTGAGGCGCGCGACCAGCTCCTTGATCCTGATATCGTCGGGGCCGATTCCATCCAGCGGCGCCAGCGCCCCGTGCAGGACGTGATAGAGGCCGCCGAAGCTGCGCGAGCGCTCCATCGCCATCAGATCGGCCGGCCCTTCGACCACGCAGATCAGGGTCGGATCCCGCTCCGGGTCGGAGCAGATATGGCATTGCGGGCGGTCGGAAAGGCCCAGGCACGAACCGCACAGAACGATTCGCTCCTTCATTTCGAGCAAGGCCTCGGCCAGCGCGATGACCTCCTCACGCGGACGGCCCAGCAGATTGAAGGCCAGCCGCGAGGCGGTCTTCTCACCGATCCCCGGCAACCGCGAAAGCTCGCGCACCAGCCGGGTCATGGCCGGCGGCAAGCCCTGGCCGTGCTTGGGAGCAGTGTTGTCCGCCATAGAAGAATCTCTTAGCAGGGTGTTGAGAGAGTAAGATTGATTGCGTTGGAATGACGCGCGCGCTCAACACCCTGCATAAAAATTGGCTTCCTTCCTGAATCTCCTCTCCCTCCGGGAGAAATAAGAGTGAGGGCGCAGGCCTTGAAATCCTTTTTCAATCGCCTGCTACTCGAAACCAGGCAACTTGAGCCCACCCATGGGCGCCAGCTTACCCATCTCCGTGGCGACCAGGGTCTGCGCCTGGCGCAACCCCTCGTTAACCGCCACGGTTATGAGGTCTTCGAGCATCGCCTGGTCGTTGGCGGTGATAAGCGAGGGATCGATGTGAATGCGCCGCACCTGCATCGAGCCATCCACGGTTACCCGCACCATCCCGCCGCCCGACTGCGACTCGACGGTCTTGCTGGCGGCTTCTTCCTGGAGCTGCTTGAGTTTTTCCTGCAGCACCTGCGCCTGCTGGAGGAGTTCTGACAAATTGGGCTGGGCCATGTAAATAGCTCCTTGGTTGCGATGTTGACGTCGAACCGACGCGGCCGGTTACTGGGGTTCGTTGCGCTTGACCGGTGGCCGCCGCACGTCCACCAGCCGGCCCTCGAGTTCGTCGAGGATCCTGCGCACCATCGGATCGGCGAACAGCTCCTTGCGTGCGGTTTCCCGATCGATCGGCTCTCCGTTAGACGCGCCCGCTTCCGGAGCTGTCGCGGCATTCGCCATCGCGCTTTGGAAGTCGCCCTTCTGGGGCGCGGCAGGCGCGGGCGCGGCGGCTGTCGGCGCGACGGCCTTTTCCTGGGTTTCCGGCTGAGCCGGCGACGGCGTGGAATTCTCGGCCGCCGGCGCGGGTTGCCCCAGCTCGACTTTGATCGGCCGCCCGTAATGTTCTGAGGCGAGTGCGGCAATCGATCCTTTGTTGTCGTTGAGATAGCGCACGTAAATGTCGTTGCGCGGAACGACTTCCAGGATATCGCCGTTGAGTTCCAGGGCCGCTCCCAACTCCATGAAGCCCGCCAGCGCCGCCTTCTTCTGGCGGATGTAGCTTCTCAGATCCGGCAGGTCGCCGCCGCCATTCGCGGAGTCATCGGGGCTGGAGGAGCGGCCCGGATCGGCGGCAGTGTCCGGCCGCGGCTCCTCGTTGCGCGTGCTTTTGCGCAACGGCGCGTCGGCTTTGACCTCGCCTTCGATCTTCAGCCGCCGTGCCGGGGCCGGGGATGAAGCCGGTTGGGGTGGCATTGACGCCGGCCGCGGCCCCGAGACCGGACCACCGCCCGAGGCGGGTGGCGTGCCGCCCAGAGCCTTCACGGCGCGAGCCAGTTCGTCGCCATCGATGACCGGCGCCAGGGTCGCCATCCGCACCACCGCCATTTCGAGCAACAGGTCCGCGTAGGGCGAGCGCAGGACTTCCTCCTGCGCCTGGGCCATCAACCGGAACAGACGCATCAAATCGCGCATCGACGGCGCCTGGGCGAGCTTGCGGAGAGTGGCGGCCTCGTGGTCGGGCAAATCGGAAAGCGGGGTAATCGCGCCCAACTGCGGGAGTTTGGCGGCCGCCAGGTTGCGCAGAACCTCGAGCAAATCGCGCCCGAGTCCCTGCAGATTGGCGCCGCGGCTGTGGAGTTCGCGCACCGTGGCCAAGGCCGTCGCGGCGTCCTTACTGAGAATCGCCTCGGCCAGAGCATAGATCTTGGAGCGGCTGGCGACGCCCAGGGAATCTGCCACCAGGCTCTCGGTTACCGCGCCGGAGGCCAGCGCGAACGCCGTCTCCAGCATCCGTTCCGCGTCGCGCATGCTGCCTTCGGCCTCGCGCGCCAGCATTCCCAGGGCGCCGTCGTCGGCCTCAATACCTTCGCGGCGGGCCAGCTCGCGCAGGCGCTCCAGTACAACCGCGAACGGAATCCGGCGGAAATCGTAACGCTGCAGCCGCGACAGGATGGTTTCGGGCACCTTCTGCGGCTCGGTCGTCGCGAGGATGAACTTGATATGCGGAGGCGGCTCTTCCAGCGTCTTGAGCAGGGCGTTGAAGGCCTGATCGGTTAGCTGATGGGCCTCGTCGATGATGTAAATCTTGAAGCGGTCGCGGGCCGGGCGATAACTGAGATTCTCGATAATGGTGCGGGCGTCGTCGATTTTCCGATAGGTGGCGCCGTCGATCTCGACCACGTCCAGGGCGCGGCCCTGGCGGATTTCGACACAGGCCGCGCATTCGCCGCAGGGTTCCGCGGTCGGACCTTTTTCACAGTTAAGACATCGCGCCAGGATGCGCGCGGCGGTGGTTTTGCCGACTCCGCGGATGCCGGTGAACAGAAACGCGTGAGCGATACGGCCGCTGCTCAGCGCCTGCGCCAGCGTGCGCGTCACGGACTCCTGCCCGACTAAATCGGAGAAGCGCTCCGGGCGCCATTTGCGCGCCAGAACCAGATGTGAGGCTGTGTCCGCCATCCCAAGCCCTTAAAATAATGCTGCCCGCCGAATGATAGCTAGGCACCCCTGCGGCACAGAGAAGGGGTCGGTACCGTTGCTTCCTTCCGGACCTGGCGGGGTTCGCGACTTTCCCTTGCGCAGGACCCAGCTATCAGCGGCGGGCAGCGAGTCCGGAAGCTCACTCAATGTATATCACACGGCGATTGTTGCAACCGTCTGGAAGTTATCGTTGCATTGGAAGGCCTTTTCACGGGCGGCGCGCCGTCCGGTCAGCGTCTCATGGCCAGTTTTGAGAGATTCGCTTTGGGCGGCCGCGGCGTTCGTGCTAGATGGGCATCGGCAGGAGGCTTGGGATCGCAATGGCTGAAGCGCTTTTCTCGTTGGCCGGAAAAATCGCGCTGGTAACCGGCGCCAGCAAGGAGATGGGCCAGGCGGTGGCCTATACGCTCGCGGAACATGGCGCCGACGTCGCGCTCACCGCGCGCACCGCCGCCCAGTTGGAGGAAATCGCCGAACGCATCCGCAAGCTCGGCCGCCGTACCGTGGCGATTCCCGCCGACCTCCGCAACATCGACGGGCTGGCGTCGATCGTCGAGCGGACGGTCAGAGAGTTGGGCGGCCTCGATATCCTGGTCAACCTTGCCGGTAGCAGCGAGTTCTCCGACTTCGGCTGGGCGCTCAACATGACTCAGCAGCAATGGGACAACATGGTGGACCTGAACCTCAAGGCGCCGATGTTCCTGTCGCAAGCGGCAGCCAGTGCGATGAAGGAGCGCGGCGGCGGCGCCATCGTCAACATCTCGTCGGGGGTGGCCAGCAGTCCGGCTCCGCGGATGAGCAACTACGGGGCGGCGAAGGCGGGGCTGGAGAATCTGTCCAAGACCCTGGCGATGGAGTGGGCGCGCTTCGGCATCCGCGTCAACGTCGTGGTTCCCGGCGTGGTTGACGTCGAGCATACGCGCAAGGGCACTTACAACACGCCCGAACGCGAAGCGCAGATGCTCAAGGCGATGCCGCTGGGAAAATTCGGCGAACCGATGGATATCGCGGGTGCGGTGCTCTACATGGTGTCGCCGGCCGCGCAATGGGTCACCGGAGCGATCCTGCACGTCGACGGCGGCAGCACCAACGCGCGCCCTTTCGGCTAAGCGCGGCCGTCAATTCAATTCGAAGTACGGGGCCTGTGTCCAATCTTGACTGACGGCCCCACGCGTCCGCGCATTTTGCGCTCGTATCTGGCCCGCTCGCGGGCCGCACGTTGTGGGCCATGGTTTTCGCGGTATTTGCGGCTTGCCATCTTGTTGGCGCATCGATGGCCGCAATAGGTTTGGTTCTCGCGCGCCGCGAAGAACACCCGCCGGCAGCTTTGCTCGGCACAACGCCTGACGCGCAACGCGGCCTCGACGTTTTCATATAAGTCGTCCAGGCCCACCCGCAGCAGCGCATCGATCAGGCTGGCATCGCGATAGCTGAGCGCCCGGCCACCCTCCGCGCCCAGCCGGCCGGCATCGAGGATCACGCTGCCCGCCTTGTATCGGATCTCGAAGCGCCGGCGATCGGCGACGGCTTCCAGCAACTCGCCCAGGCGCGCGATCAGTTTCTGCAGAGCGGCGGGGTCTTTGTCCAACGATGCCACCTCGGCGTTGAGCGGTTCGTCCGGTTCCAGGTCCAGCCACCGGCGCAGGTCGTAAACCAGATTGGGCAGGTCGCCGGGGCGGCCTTGTTTAAGACGCTCGACATCGGTTCCGGCGAAACCGACCAGCCACGGGACAATTTCCTCCCTCGGCATCGCCTGGGGTCGCGAGGCACTTATCGGCCGCTGCCCAGCGAGGTTCTTTTTGAACTGCGCCATTGGCACCTGAAAGTAGCGTTCGAATAACAAATCCTCTTGCAATAGGCAAATGCTCTCGCCAGATGTTTGCTGTCTGGCCATATAAATTTTGAATTATCCTATTGCCAGAAAAACACCGGCGGATATGATGCCTTCAGGTGAACCTGATGCTGAATCCGGGAAAAAGCGACGGGGCCTTTTCGCTGACGCAAAACGCCCTTAACCAGTGCCCCGAGTGCGGGACTGGCCGGGGCCGGGGAATCAGGAGACTGTTGAAATTGTTGCGTGGCGCGCTGCTAATCGCGGTCCTGATCCTGGATATTTATCTTTCCGCCAAGGCAATTCCCGCTCTCTGGTCAGTTTTTCACGAACGTTCACAACCAACCCCTGTACCGCTTATGAACATTAAATTCGACTCTTTACCCGATCAGATGACCGTTCGCGTCTTCCTGGTGGCGCAGAAAAACCAACGTTACGACACGCTGGGCGACTGGATTTGGACAGAAACCGGACTGGATATCCGGCTGAGCCGGGAATTCGCGCAACAGGACCCGCGCTATGGCGCGCTGCTACTGGTGCACGAGTTCGTTGAGGCGATGCTATGCCGGATTACCGGGGTCTCGACCCGGCAGGTCGACACATTTGACATGTCCTTTACGGGAGATGGCGAGCCGGGAGACGACCCGTCAGCTCCTTACCATCGTCAGCATCGGGCGGCTGAAGCAGCCGAGCGCGCGCTGGCGGCCGAACTCGGCGTCAACTGGCGCCGATACCTTCGTGACTAGAACGGTGGTTTTCCGCGGCTAGCCCGCTGGGCCGCATGCAAAAGTTTCGCACCAAAAAGGAGGAAGGCTAGTGTTGTCAAAAGGGGGAACTAGCCCGAGTAAGCACAAGTCAAGCGCCCAAAGCGCCGGTGGCAGAAAGCGCGGCCATGGCGAGGGTCCCGATTGGCGGGCTTCGACCGGCGCAGGGCAATCGACCCAGCGCAATCGTTCCGAGATCTACTCGCTGGTTACCAGCACGGATTTGGCGTTACTCGCCACGCTGATCCACGACGCGATTGGTCACCTGATGAACGCCATCGACAAGGCCGCCAAAGTGCAGGAACCGATCGATCGAATCGCCGACGCAATGGAAGCGACCGCGGCACACATCAAAAGCGCCGTTCGATGCCGCGGCATAGGGCAGCTTGCGGCCGGAAAATCACGAGGTCGATGAATGCAAAACGCCAATTCAAACCAAACTGCGCGAGAACGTCACCTAGATCACTTCGACAGTGACGGAGCCGCGATTTTCAATTACTTCGACCGCGGAGATCGGAGCGCGCCGGACCAGCAGCGAAACCGCGCCATCGCCCACCCGGAGATTCTTTATCTCCAGCCAGTCCAGCCATTGAGGCAGCGCCGGCGAGTCCATTATCAGCTTGCGATCGAAACCCATCACGCGCATCCCCAGCATCGCTTGCAGGATCATGAAAACGCTGGCCGCCGACCAGGCTTGGGGATGGCAGGCGACGGGGTAAGGGACTGGACCGAGCCGCTCTTCACGAGGGAATCCGCAAAACAGCTCCGGCAGGCTTCCGGTCTCGAGATTGACGGCGGCGTCCAGCAGCCCCTGCATGATCCGCGGCACCCCCTGGCGCCCCGGTATGCGCGAGAGGCCCAAAGCGGCGACGGCATTGTCGTGCGGCCAGATGGAACCGTTATGGTAGCTCATCGGATTGTAGCGACGCTCGCGCGAACTCAAAGTTCTCACGCCCCATCCGGTAAACATTTCCTCACTCAGCAACCGCTCGGAAAGCGCGCTTGCCTGATCGGCGTCAAGCAGGCCGGTCGCCAAACAGTGGGCCGCATTGGAGGCCATCACCCGACACGGACGCTTGTCGCCGTCCAGTGCAAGCGCGACCGTGCGCTCCGGTTCAAGCCAGAAGTCGCGTGAAAACGCTGACTTCAGCGCTGCCGCCCGTTCGATCAGACGGTCGGCCTGCTCGCGATGGCCCAGACGCCTGGCTACGTCCGCGATTGAGCGGTAGGCGGCGTAAACGTAGCCCTGGACCTCGCACAGCGCGATCGGCGGCTCAGCGAGGGTACCGTCGGCGTGCGAAATCGCATCAAAGGAATCTTTCCAACCCTGGTTGGCGAGGCCGCGCGGCGTTTCGCGCAGGTACTCGACGTACATATCACCGTCGCGATCGCCCCATTTTTCAATCCAATCCAGCGCCCGTTGCACGTTGCTCCACAGCTGCGCCGCCAGACCCAGATCGCCGGTGACCGCCACGTATTGACCCAGCAGCCAGAGGAATAGCGGGGTCGAATCGACGCTCCCATAATAGCGGCCAAAGGGCACCTCCCCGGTGGCCGCCATTTCGCCGCGCCGGACCTCGTGCACGATCTTTCCGGGCTGTTCATCGCGATCCTGGTTGACTTCGGAGCCTTGAAGGCCGGCCAGCGTCCTGAGCGTGCCGGCCGCGATCGCCGGATTGAACGGCAGGGCGGATAGCGCGGTCATAATGCTGTCACGCCCAAACAGAGTGGCGAACCACGGAATCCCCGCCATCATGAACGTGCCTTCGGGCCCGTCTCTGATAATCGAGGTGAGGTCGGCGCACGAGCGGCGCAGCAGCGTATCCATCAGCTCATTGCTCGCGGTAATCCCGCTCCATCCCGCATCGAAACCAGCTATCTCGGACCGGCGCGCCGCCAGGCCTTGCTCAAAGCGGAGCGGATACGTGCTGCGCTCCGGTGCGGGCGCATCCTCGCATCCCCCGGTTACTCGAACCTCGAGCTCCTTGTGCTCGTCGGGTTCGAGGGCAAGCAGGAAGGAAGCGCGGCGGCCGTCCAGCGCGTGCGGCCCCGGCTCGAAGACCATCTCAGTGAAGCGCCCGACGCCGTCGAGGCCGAGGTAGGCGAAACGGACAGTGTTGGCGCCCACCCGCGGTTGCGAAGCGCTGCCCCGCTGGGCGCGCTTGAGGCCGCGCACCTCGAAGAGATCGGCGAAATCCGCGCCGAAGACAAAATCCAGCGCGATCTCCGTCTGCACACGGGCGTAATTTCGAACCGCGACCTTGTGGAAGATCGAAGCACCGCACAGCACCCAGTTACGCTCAATCTGGATGGAGTTGCGCGGCAACTCGATGGTCTCGCCCTTCACGCCCAGGTCCGGATTGCTAAGATTGATTCTAAGCTGGGCGTTGTCACTGCTGGTGTAGGAATTAAGATAGTATGGGGTCTCGCCCGCGACCTTCAGTTCGAAGCGGCTCAGATAGCGCGTGTCGCGATGGAAAAAGCCCAGCGCTTCAAGTGGAGATTCGATTAAATCGCCGCCGACTTCGAAGACCGCAAAGCTTTCGCCGCCGGCCAAAACTCGGGTCGCGCGCCGCGAGCTTAGCGACGAGGCCAGTACGTAGAAATCAGCCCCGATCTTGATTACGGTCCGGATTTGCTCGCGCGACTTTCCCCGGCTTGATGTTCGCACGCCATTGCGCTCTTTCACGCAGAGTTTCTCCCCTGGCCTTCCTGTGCTGGCCGCACTTTTGGATCTCGCCCTTGGCTAGCTAAGTCCCGATCGGTTGATCGTAGATTCGTTCTTACTCGATTGCCATCACCTTGGCGGTGAAAGGGCGCTCAAAGTCGTCGCGGCAATCCTTTCTTTGCTATTTCGGTCTTGCGCACGGGATCGGGAGCACGTCCAAACCCCGGCCATGAACCCGGTCTCGCGCCGCCAGAAGGTCACGGAACGCAGCCGCATGGCGGGGCAACCGCGGCGTGCCAAGACCCCATCATGCCAACACCAAGGTTCGGGCCAGTCAATCGAAAATCGGACCCCGCGTATCCTATTTTCTCATCGTTCCGATGCGCCCCTACAGGCTTTTTGAAGATCGTGTTACCGGCGGCCGCGGGGTTTCATCACTAGCTCTAAAAGTTCACACTAAATCCAGGTGGGCGCGGTCTCGCAAGGTGAGCGGATGGCTTCGAGCAAAGAACTCCTGACCCTGGGTCTGGTCCAGATGACCTGCGTCGCGCAACCGCGCCTTAACCTGGAAAAGGCGCTGGCCCGGGTCGAAGAGGCGGCTGCGCGCGGCGCGCAGGTGATCTGTCTGCAGGAACTGTTCGCCTCGCTGTATTTTTGTCAGACCGAAGACATCGCCAGGTTCGAGCTCGCCGAGTCGATTCCGGGACCGAGCACTGCGGCGCTGGGAAAGCTCGCCGCCGCGCGCCAGGTGGTAATCGTCGCCTCGCTGTTCGAGCGGCGCGCCGCCGGGGTGTATCACAACACCGCGGTCGTGCTCGACGCCAACGGTGCGATTGCCGGGCGCTACCGCAAGATGCATATCCCCGACGATCCGCGATTCTACGAAAAGTTCTATTTTACTCCCGGAGACCTGGGCTTCCTCGCTCATCCGACCGCCTATGGCCCGCTGGGCGTACTGGTATGCTGGGATCAATGGTTTCCCGAGGCGGCGCGGCTTACCGCGATGAGCGGCGCGCCGGTGCTGTTCTATCCGACCGCGATCGGCTGGGACCTCAGCGAAGTGCCGTCGGTGCGCGCGCGCCAGCTCGCCGCATGGGAAACGGTGCAGCGCGGTCACGCGATCGCCAACGGGGTCTTTGTCGCGGCGATCAACCGGGTGGGGATCGAGGACGGCCTGGAGTTCTGGGGTAATTCATTCGTGTGCGACCCGTTGGGTGAAGTGATTGCGCGCGCCAGCGCCAGCGCTGAAGAAACCATGATCGTGGAATGCGATCTCAGCCTGGTTGAACAGACCCGGCGCAACTGGCCATTTCTGCGCGATCGCCGCATCGACGCCTACGGCGACCTGACCCGGCGTTTGCGCTCCGAATAGAGGGCCGCGTTGATCCCCGACGCGATTCGCCGGCGGATGGCGGGCTACCGGATGCCGGCCGAATGGGAGCCGCATCTGGCGACCTACATGACTTGGCCGCACAATCTGGAAACCTGGCCCGGCAAGTTCGATCCGGTGCCGGCGCAGTACGCCGCGGTGGTCGCGGGTTTGTCGCGGTTTGAAACGATGCGGCTGTTGGTCAAGGATGCGGCGGCCGCGGTGCATGCCAGCGCGTTGGTGCAACAAGCCGACGCGCGCATCGACCGCGTTGAGTTTCTGACCCACGCCACCAACGACTCCTGGATTCGCGATTACGGACCGATCTTCGTGACTCGCGGCGACGCCTCCGGCGGCCGCACGCAGCTCGCGCTGGATTGGAAGTTCAATTCATGGGGCGAGAAGTATGGGCCTTACGATCTCGACGATCCAATTCCGCGGCGGCTGGCGGCCCAACTCGGATTTGACTGCCTCGAAGTGCCGATTGTGCTGGAGGGTGGCTCGATCGAAGTCAACGGCGCCGGATCACTACTAACCACGCAGTCCTGCCTGCTCAACCCCAATCGCAATCCGCGCCTGAGCAAGCAGGAAATCGAAGAATACCTGCGCGTCTTTCTTGGCGTCGGCAATATCCTTTGGCTTGGCGACGGTATCGCGGGCGACGACACCGATGGACACGTGGACGACCTCGCGCGCTTCGTCAGCCGCGACACTATCGTGACCGTGATTGAGGACGATCGCGCCGACGACAACTTTGGGCCGCTGGCCGAAAACCTGGAGCGGCTGCGCGCGATGCGCGATCAGGACGGCCAGCCCTTTAGAATCGAGACGCTGCCGATGCCGCCCGCACTGTACCAAGACGGCCAGCGTCTGCCCGCCTCTTACGCCAACTTCTATATCGCCAACGGCGCGGTGATGGTGCCGATTTTTGGCTGCCCCGCGGACCAACAAGCGTTGGCGGTGCTCGCCCGGCTTTTTCCCGGCCGCGAGGTGCTTGGCTTTCCCTGCCTGGATCTGGTCTGGGGCCTGGGTACGATCCACTGCCTGTCACAGCAGCATCCGGCGTGACCTCGAATACGCCGACCCCACTCGCCCAGCAACTTTCTGGTCATTAGCGTTTTCGTGACCCAGACTATTTGGGCCCGCCGCGCGGTTCCAGCGCATGCAGCACATCGGAATCGGTGATGATGCCGGCCGGGGTTCCGTCGGCTTTGGTGACCACTAGCAGCCGGTCGCGGCGTTCCAAAGAGAGGAGCCGTACCGCCTCCCCAAGATCCGCATCCTCGCCGATTTTCCCAACTTCGCTGCTGGCGACGTCGCCCACCAAAGTGTCGGCCCATTTTTGTGCGGGAACCTGGCTTATCTCCCACAGCGAGATCAATCCGACCGTCTCGGTACCCTTAAAAACCGGATAGACCTGATGGCGGTAGTTGTTGGCCACGTTATCGAAGAAGTCGCGCACGGTTGCCTGCGCCTGTACGCCGACGACGTGGGTCTGCATTATGTGGCGGGCCTTGATTCCGGTAGGCCCGCTGAGTTTGGCCACTTCATGCAGGCGCTGATCGGCGGAGACCGAGGCTTCGCCTGAAACCGCGTATGCGACCGCGGCTCCAATCAGGGTGGGGATGAGCAACGAGATGCCGCCGGTGGTCTCGGCCACGAAGATCACCGCCGCCAGCGGTGTCTTGTACGCCGCCGAGATGAAGGCCGCCATGCCCACCGCTGCATAAAGGTCGACGCCGGACACCTGCACGATTGACTGCCCGAACACCTTGCCGATCGAACCGCCCATCAGCAGCAACGGCACGAACATCGCGCTGACCCCGCCAACGCCCAGACTGAAAAGCGTAGCGGCGGCCTTCAGCGCCGCAAATACCAGCAAGGTGTCGGACGCATGCGGCCGCGCCAGAATTTCCTTGACGACTTCATAATTCGGCCCCAGCGGCATCAGCGGCAGGCCCTCGTAAAGCGTGACGAACAGCAGGCCGCACAATCCCGTCGCCACTCCTCCCGCCACCATCTTTACAGTATGTGGAACCGGCGCCTTGATGGCGAAGGCGCGGAAGCGGCGGAAGGTGATCGCAAACACCATCGCCGCGAGCCCGCAAATCACGCCCAGCAACGCCGACCACACCAGATCCATCGCGGCGAAATGGCTGCGGCCGATAAAGGCGAATAGCGGCTCGGAGCCCATCAGCGTGGCCAGCGTCGCGTATGAAACGACCGACGCAATCAGCGAGGGCAGCAGCGCCTCGTGCGCGAGGTCGTCGCGGTAGGGCATCTCCAGGGCGAAGATCAATCCGGTCAGCGGGGCGCGGAAGACCGCCGCCATGCCCGCGGCCGCGCCGCTGATGAGCATCATGCGCCGGTCGCTGGCGGTCAGTTTGACGCCCCTGACCTTGGTCCACAGCCATGATCCGATGGTGCCACCGCCGTAGATGCTGGGACCTTCAAGCGCGGCGCTGCCGCCGAATCCGACCGTGGTCGCCGCCGCCAGCAGTTTGAACCAAAAGGGATGGAAGTTTATGTCGCCCTGATGCTCGTGGTACGAGTTGATGATTTCTTCGGTCGAATGCTGGTTCGGATTGGGGGTCAGGAACTGCATGATCAGGCCGGTCAGCAGGAACCCCAAGGTCGTGAGCGGAACAATCAGCAGCGGATGGCTGTAAAAGATCGGCAGCAGGTGCGCCCACTGGTAATCGAGGATGACGAATACGACGCCGCTTATCAGCAATCCGGTAATCACGCCGATCACCGGCGCGACCAGCAGCCATTTGTGAAGATCCCGCGAATAGACCGCGGATAGATCTTCGTGAACCAGAGCAAAATATTTGCCGCGGCGCGATTGAGTAACCTGCGCCGCCTGGCCGGATGCATTACGCATTGCTCACGCCCAACATTCCTCCTCGCCTCAAGTTTCGTTACCGCAAGCTTACGGCTATCCATCTCCGATCACCAAAGCAATGGGCGTTTGAGATATGCTGAGGTTGGGAGGATTCCGACCATGGAAGCGTCCAACCGGCGCATCGATGAGACGCGCCGTTACCATGAAGTGACCAAGCATTCCTACACCAGCGTGCGCACCGATGGACACGTTCTGGATTGGGACAATCGGCCTTTCCCGTTCAAGATCTATCCCCATGCGGCGGCCCTTACTTTGCCCCGAGACCTGCAGCTGTCATCGAGTTCGACCCTTGAGGCGATTGGCGAAACCGCGGCCGCGTCCGCCCAGACCGCGCTTGACCTCGAGCGCCTGACGCGAGTCCTGTTCTGCGCCGCCGGTCTGACCCGCAAGCGCCGGGTCGGGATGGAGGATTACCATTTTCGCGCGGCGGCCTCGGCGGGCGCGCTTTATCCGATCGAGATCTACCTGGCCGGAAGTTCTGACGTGGCGGGTCTGGAGACCGGCCTCTATCATTTCTCACCCGCCGACCTGACCCTGCGCGGCCTGCGGCGCGGCGACTGGCGGGGGCTTTTGGCGCGGGCGTGTGCGATGCGTCCATCGATCGCGCAAGCGCGCGCGGTGGTGATTCTGAGCGCGATCTTCTGGCGCAGCGCGTGGAAATATCGGGCGCGATGCTACCGCTATTGTTTCTGGGATGCGGGCACGATCATCGCCAATCTGCTGGCCGCGGCCAACGCTGAGGGTCTGCAGACCGATCTGGTGGTGAACTTTGCCGATGCCGAAATCGAGCGGTTGCTCGGAGTGGATGGCGAGCGCGAGGGCCCCCTGTGTCTGCTCGCGCTCGGACGCGCAACGCCCTGCCGGGCCGAAGTCGCACAGGCCGCCCCGCTCGAACTTGAAACCGTGCCGCTTTCGATGGCAGAGAAATCCTATCCGGATCTGGTGCGGATGCATCAGGCGTCCAAACTACTCGACGCCGATGAGGTCGGGGCGATCGATGCCGCCGTTACGGCGGGCCAGGAAGCCGGCCAGGATAGCGGTGTCGATGCGCCGCTCTCCGGGGTCAAATGCCTCGGACTGGGCGAGACCATTGTGCGCCGCGGTTCGACCCGGCAATTTGCTCAGGAACCAATCACCGCCGAAGAATTGGCGGCGATTCTGGATCGGTCAAGCGGCCATCCCCGATGCGATTTTCCGCCCCTGAGCGATACTTATCTGATCGTTAACGCAGTCAGCGGGCTGCCCTCCGGAGCCTACTATTATTCACGTCCACGGCGCGCCCTGGAGTTATTGAAGCCGGGAGATTTCCGCGGCAACGCCGGTTATCTATGCCTGGAGCAGCCACTGGGCGCCGATTGCGCCGTGCTGATCTGCTATATGGCCAGCTTTGATTTCCTGCTCGATACCATGGGTAACCGCGGCTATCGGGCGGCTCAACTCGAAGCGGGGCTTCACGGCGGCCGAGCATACCTGGCCGCCTACGCCATGGAGCGCGGAGCCACGGGCCTTACTTTCTTTGATGATGACACGGTCGAATTCTTCAGTCCTCATGCCGCTGGGAAGATTCCCCTGCTGATGGTGGCCGTGGGAGTTCCCGCCTGATCAGGAGTGGAGCGCGGGAAGAGTGGCAAGGGGTTTGCTGACGGTCATTCAAGAGACCTGAAGGATTGGGCAAGGATTTGGTACCCATAGCGGTAGTTCCCCAGCTATTCAGGCCGGTTCATCCCCGGCCGATTCAACCCGTACGGACCAGCGAGGTGCTGATCGCGCTGGCGGTAATCGGTGCGATGGCACTGCTGCTAACCGGCGGATTCGTGCTCGGACGCATGGAGTCCCGGCGCAAGGCGCGCAGCCGTATCAAGGGCACCGTCAACCAGCGGGTCGGCAGCCGGAAGGCCGCGGATGCGCGGCGCAAACTGCGCCTGGTAAAGAGACCGTAGCTCTACGACTAACGGGCTAGGTCAATCGTTTTAGTTCAAGCAACTTTGGTCATTTCGATGCTCAATCCATGGGCAGTTGCCCACCTGTTGAGCGCTCCCCCCGGTTGAACATGCTTCATTCTGCAATGTTGTTGCAAAATAAAACCGGCACCATTCTTGCCATTGAAGCGCGTCGTCCTGATTCGCCAGGCGCCTAAATGGAGGATCGAAAAGAATGGCTGATGAACAACCAAAGATGATTCCAACCTTGGGTCTGACCGGAGTCACGGTCAACGCGATGGCGTTGATCGCGCCCGGCGCCTTTCTGTGGATCACGTTCGTTCTTCAGGCTGGATACGTGTTTCCATCCGGCTTGGCCATGTGGTTTGGAATTTTAGTCGCGCTGTCGCTGGCCTACGCCACGGCAATCTCGTATGCCGAACTGGCCAAATTGTATCCCGGCGCCGGCAGTTCGTACCTGTTCGCCGAACAGGCATTCTTGGGCAAGACCCACGCGTACCGGTTTGCTCGAATCGCCAAGTTCATCATCGGATGGGCTTCGCATCTTTACTACTGGGTGTATCCCGCTGTGATGGTGGCGACGATGGGCGTCATGGTCGGCTACATCGTCGGCAATATCTTCCCCAACACCATCAACCCCGGCACTCCGGGGCCGCTTTTTATGGCCCTGATCGCGATCATCTTTTCCTATTTCGTCGCGTTTATCGCCTATCGCGGGGTCAGCGGCTCGACCAATGTCAATATCGCGATCAACGCGATTCAGATCGCTGCGCTCCTGTTCTTCTCCGCCCTCGCGATCGCGTATCGAATCTCGCATCCTGAAGGTTCCGCCGGGCTGGCGCTGGACTCCGCGGGCAACGTGATAAAGACCGTCGTCCATTACAGCTCGACGGGAGACAGTCCCGCGCATACCAGCGCCTTGTCGGTCATCGCGCCGCATCGCTTCGACTGGGTGATGCTCCAGGCGACGATCGCGATTCTGCTACTGGTGGGCTTTGAATCAGTCACGGCACTGGGCGAAGAAGCCAAGAACCCCAAGAAGGATATTCCCCGCGGCGTGCTGCTGTCGCTGACCATCCAAGGCCTCATCTGCTACATGTTCGAGTACTTCGCGGCCAATTATTTCCTCAACAGCGGTTACAGCCTGGCGGCCGCCAAGGGGTCCGCGGCGCCAATCGGCGACATGATGGTGATCGTCGGCAATGCCTTGTTGGGTGGACATGGTCAAGCCTTCATGTTGATCGAGGCCTTCACCGTGTTCCTGGCCCTGATCGGCACCACTCTGAGCTGCATCAACACCGGCGCGCGGGTCACCTACGCGATGGGCCGGGACGAGGAAGTTCCCGAGCACTTCGGCATGCTGCACGGCGAGAACCTCACCCCGCACCGCGCGATTTGGGTCTTGGCGACCATCTCGGCGGTGCTGGGCGCCTACGCGGCAATCTACTTCTTCGCCGGGGGTTCGGCTCCCGACGACAAGGCCATCGCAGCGCTGCCACATAACCTGTGGTACGCGGTCGGGATGAGTTCCAACGCTTACCTGGCCACTTTGCCCAACGGCTTGCTGCTGGTAACGTTGGTGTCCAACTTCGGTACCTTCGTGTTGTACGGTCTGACCAACATAGTCTGCATGGTGGCGTTCTACGAACATCACGACTTCCATGGCTTCAAGCACATGGTGGTGCCGATCTTCGGTGCGCTTGCCAACTTCGCATGTATGGCCTTCTATATTATCGGTCCAATCGAAGGCCTCGGCAGCGCGAAAGAACCCTTGATGGCGGTTGGGCTGTCGGTAATTTGGGGCATCTATGGCGCAATCTACTTCGTGCGTAACTCGAAAAAGCGCGGGAAGGAGACTATGGTTGTAGCCAGAACTGCCTGAGTCCGCTTCGGAGTCACAATGGCTCGTTCGCGGGCGGACCGCCTGACCGGCGGTCCGCCCTTTTGAATTTGTAAGGCGCGATCCGCGTGGCCCAAACCCAAGGCAGTCAAGCATGTTGGAAAGCATGGAAGTGACCGAGGACACGGAAGCTG
Organism: uncultured Pseudomonadota bacterium; assembly: GCA_963805995.1. Classification (GTDB taxonomy): domain Bacteria; phylum Desulfobacterota; class Binatia; order Binatales; family Binataceae; genus JAJPJA01. Next base: position 200,543 of record CAWDWL010000002.1, read on the forward strand.
CCGATTTCGATTTGGCGCTGCTCACCGATATTGGAACCGCACGGTCCAACAATGAGGATGCTTGCGGGCACTTTATCCAAAGTCCAAGGGAAGCCGTATTTGTCGTGGCCGACGGCGTGGGCGGCTACGACGGCGGTGAGGTGGCTAGCGAAATGGCGGTCGAAGTGACCCTGGCCACCTACCGCGAAACCGACCCCGCCCTGGGTCCGGCCAAACGCCTGCAGCGCGCGGTCCAACGCGCCAACATTGAAATTCATAACCGCGCGCTTACCGTGCCGGAATTGCGCCGCATGGCCACCACCGTGACCGCCGCCGCCGTTGCCGACGGCGTGTTGTACGCCGTCCATGTGGGCGACTGCCGCCTGTACCTGGTGCGCGGCGAGCGAATCCAGCAGATGACCAAGGACCATACCGTGATTGGTGAACGCATGCGTCTGGGTTTGATTAGCGAACGGGAGGCGCGCCAGCATCCCGAGCGTTCGGCGCTGAGCCGATGCGTGGGCCGCGAGCTGATTGTTTCGCTCGACCGCCTGACGATGCCGCTTAGGTCGGGCGACCGGATCGTGCTGTGCTCCGACGGCTTGCATGGAGTGCTCGAAGATCAGGAGATCGAAACCCTTTCGCGCGGCCTTACGGCCGAGCAGGCCTGCCGCCGGTTGATCGACGAAGCCAACTCACGTGGCGCCGCCGACAACGTTACGGCGGCGTTCCTGCTGGCCCACAATGGCTCCGCCAATGCCGACCAGCCCTCCGGTTGGCGTGGACGTCTGCGCAGTCTGCTGCGCCTGGGGCGTTGACCCATTCGGAACGCGGATGATAGCGTGCCCGCTCAACTCATGGCGGCGTCAGGCGAGTAAACGGTGCGCGAGGTCAGCGTCGGGGAGCGCCTCGACCAGTATCAGATCACGGAGCTGATCGCGCGCAGCGGCATGGCTTCGATTCTCAAAGCAATTGACACCGATGACGGTCAGACGCTCGCCCTGAAGGTACCTTATCCTCAGTTCGAATCCGATGTGGTGTTCTACGAGCGCTTCCGCCGCGAGGAAGCGATCGGCCAGCGCTTGCAGCATCCCAACATCGTCAAGGTCCTCACCCCGCGGCGCAAAAGCCGCATGTATATCGCGATGGAGTATATCGAGGGGGTCTCGTTGCGCGCGATGATGCGCGACAAGCGTCCCTTTTCGACGCCGCGCGCGTTGGACTATGCCCGCCAGATTTGCCGGGCGCTGGTTTACATGCATGAGCAGGGCGTGGTTCATCGCGACCTCAAACCCGAAAATCTGCTGGTGACCGACGCCGGGGAGGTCAAAATAATGGATTTTGGGATCGCCCTGGACGAGAGCGCGCGGCGGCTGACCTGGGCCGGCCTGTCCACCACCATCGGCACCCCCGATTATATGGCGCCCGAGCAGGTCAGCGGCCGGCGTGGCGATGCCCGCACCGATATCTATTCGCTGGGGATGATCCTCTATGAGATGCTGACCGCCAACCTGCCCTTCGAGGGTTCCAACGTCTATGCGATCATGAAAGCTAAAGCCGCGGAGGATCCCCGTCCGCCCAGCAGATGGGTAGCCGATCTCGATCCCAAGCTGGAAGAAATCGTGCTGCACGCAATCGAGCGCTCTCCGCGCAACCGTTACAACAACGCCAAGGAACTGCTGGCCGATTTGGAGGACCCCTCGCGGGTCGTGGTCACCGGCCGCGTCGGCCATTTGCATCCGCCCGCCAGTTGGCAGCGGTTCAAAGCCGTCATCATGGCCGGGGTTTTTTTTGTTTCCCTGATCGCGATTTTCGTGCTGCTCGTCTGGCTGGCGCGCCGCTATCCGGCCGCGCCGGCGCGCACCCAGGGCGCCTACCGCGGGGCGGTTCGGTGATTCTCTCCAGGCATCGCCTGATGGGCACCGTTGCCGCCGCCACGTTGCTGACGGCAACCAGGGCCTTCGCCGCGAGCCCAGGGGCCGGGGTCGAGCAATCGCTCAATCTGGCCTGGGTGCTGGTTGCCGGATTCCTGGTGATGTTCATGCAGGTCGGCTTCGCGATGCTCGAAACCGGCTTTACCCGCGCCAAAAACGCCGTCAACACGATGGCGATGAACCTGGTGATCTATCCCAATCGGACTGGTCGGCTTCTTCCTGACCGGTTACGGCCTGATGCTAGGCGGAGTGAGCCGGTATGCCTCGTTGGGTTCCGCCACGATCGCCCATCGGGAACTGACGATTCACCTGGGCGGCATGAGCTTTGGCCTGCTGGGTCTGAGCAAGTTCGGCTTGTTCAGCGTCGCCGGAGATCCCGGCAGCCTGGCGATGTTCATGTTCGCGGTCGTGTTCATGGATACCGCCGCGACCATTGCAACCGGTGCGCTGGCGGAGCGCTGGAAGTTTTCGGCCTTTTTCATTTACGGCCTGTTCATGTCGATGTTGCTCTATCCGCTTTACGGCAACTGGGTCTGGGGCGGGGGATGGCTATCGCAACTGGGGATCAACTTCGGACTGGGTCATGGTCACGTGGATTTTGCCGGCTCCTCGGTGGTGCATATGACCGGCGGCGTTACGGCGTTGGCGGGTACGCTGGTGTTGGGACCGCGCATCGGCAAATTCCGCCGCAACCGGGTAATCGGTGCGATGCCCGGACACAATCTGCCGATGGCCATGGTCGGCACCCTGATCCTGGCCTTCGGATGGTTCGGCTTCAACTGCGGCTCGACCCTGGCCGCTTCCGATTCCCGGATCGCGCTGATCGCGGTCAACACGATGCTCTCCAGCGCGGCGGGAGCGATCGCCGCACTGATGGCGATGTGGTTGCGCTACAAGCGCCCCGACATCGGCATTACCTGTAACGGCCTGCTCGGAGGATTGGTCGCAATCACCGGCGTCTTGCGCGTTCGTGTCGCCGTGGTCGGCGCTATTGATCGGTCTGGTCGCCGGATTGATCACGGATTGGAGCGTAATCATGCTCGAGCGCCATCTGCATGTGGACGACCCGGTTGGCGCGATCGCGGTGCACGGAGTCTGCGGATTGTGGGGCGCGCTCGCGCTCGGGATTTTCGCCGACGGCAGTTACGGGATGGGTTGGAATGGCGTACCGGGAACCGTCCGCGGCTTGCTGTTCGGCGACCCCGGTCAATTCGCGGCCCAGCTTATCGGCGTGATCACCAACCTGATCGTGGTCTTCGCATCTGGCGCTCGCGTTCTTCGTGATCGTCGAACGCACTATCGGCAACCGCGTCGCCGCCGAAGTCGAATGGTCGGGCCTCGACATGCTCGAAATGGGCAGCGACGCCTATCCGAAGAGCTAGTCAAATCAACGGCGGATAGAGCGCGGGCACGTTATGGCGCGGGTCTGACCGCGCTGCCCCGCTCGGCTTCACTTTAGCGTGAACACACCGCAGGGATCATTGCCGCTGCTGGTAAAAGCCAGGAACGGCGGGTTGAGCGCCTGCACGTAGGCCGGTCCGGGGATTGCTCCTTTCGGTACCGCAAAGCTGAACCTGGTCGAGTTGATCAGGGTGATCGGAATGCGCGCGGTGCCGTCGGACTTCAGCCCGCCCAGGTTGACCGCACTCGCCCCCTGCGCGTTGAAGAAGTTGATCACCGTCAGGGTCGAGAACCCGGTCCCCTCCACCGTCAGCGTGTTCCCGCTCTGGGTCTCGCCCGGTCACGGTGATCCGCGTCCCCAGCGGCACCGATACCGCGTTGCTCTTGGCGCTGTAACTGCCCGCCGGCCGCGTTACTCACAATGATCGATCCCGGCCCGGTCGGCGTCGGTCGAGGGGCAGCGTAAAGGTGATGGAGGTCGGACTTCAGATTAGGATTGCCGGGAGCCAGGAACATAGTCGGCAGCTTGCCGCCGGGCAGGCACAGAACACGTCGACCGCCGCGCCATGAATCGTGTCGAAGCCATTGCCGTTGATCACTACCGTACTGCCCTGCAACAGCGTGGTCTCGACGTTGTCGACGGCGTAGTCCGGATCGAGGCTGGTGGCCGCCAGCGCGATGACCGTTAAGCTCAGTGATGCTCGGCAATCCCGCCGCCGGCGAACCCTGCAGCAGCGCGAAGGCGGGATTGGAGTCGACAAAGCCCTTGTCGGTGTTGATCACCACCACCGCCACGAAGCCCTCGCCCAACGTGATCGTGCCTGGAACCGGGAACGACCAGTTGGGTGGTGGTGCTGGTGGTGGGGTCAGGGCTGAGCGGCCCCTCGTTGACCGGACCTTTAGGCGTGGCGACGAAGAAGTTGACCACCGAGCCCTTGGTGAAGCCGCTGCCCTTGATGATGAAGCTGGCGCCGGCCAGCACCGGACTGGTCACGCTGGCGATTCGTGGATGGCCCGGCAGCGGAGTCGGCGTCGGCACCGGCACGGTCGGCTTTGGGCGTGCTCGCGATGCATTCGCGCGGCGTGGGAGTCGGGGTCGGCGTGTGAGTACGTGTGGTGTCGGTGTGGAGGTGCGACTCGTGACGTCGGCGTGCTGAGGGAGGTCGGAGTTGGCGCCGGGGATGGACGGTCGTGTGGCAGTGGCTTCTCCGTTGGGGATCGGCGTCGTGATGAAACGGGCGCCGACTGGGCGTTGCGGACGGAGTCGGGGTCGGGTCGGCGCTGCTCAAGGGATCATAGGCGAGTACGCGGTTATTTGGGCCATCGGCGATAAAGACCGTGTTGTTACCGGCGACCGCCACGGCGACCGGATCGCACAACGATATCGGCACTGATCGAGTATAGCATAGCCGCCGTTGCAATTACTGGTGGTAAAGAGATTGTTCTGGCCGTAAACGCGATCGGCAGTGGTATCACCGCTGCCGGGCTCGCCGGTCTTTGCCAGGGGATAGTTGTATTCGAGTACGCGGTTGTTGTTGAAGTCGCCGACAAACAGGTCTCCAACGCTATCGATCGCGAGGCTCGACGGATAGCAAAGAGTATCCGCAGTCGCTGGCGCGGAGGCGGAAAAACTGTTGTTGCACTCGTAGCCGTTGACGCCTTCGGTAAAATTGCCGTTGTGGCCGAAGACGCGTCTGGCAATAGCAGTGCCCGCGGGCAGCGGCTTGTCATACTCAAGCACGCGCCCGTTGCCGGTATCGGCGATGTAAATGTTCCCGGACGAATCAGAGATAACTGCGCGCGGGCCGGCATAGGGTATCGGCGCTGGGTGCCGATCCGGGGATGGAATTTTGATTGCAATTGTTCGAATACAGGTCGGGCTGGCCAAACGCCAGGTCGGCAGTGGTATCCCCGCTGCCGGCGACGCCAGTTACGCCAAGCGGGGTGTTATATTCCAACACCCGGCTGTTGTCCTCGATCCGCGATATACAGGTTGCCGGAGCGGTCCGCCGCAACGCCGACGGGATAACACAGTCCGCCGGGACCGCCGCCGCAGCTATTGGAGGTAAACGAGCCAGACTGACCGAACACCACATCCGCGGTGGTATCACCGCTTCCCGCAACGGCGGTTTTAGTAAATGGGGTGTTGTATTCGAGTACGCGATGGTTGAGGTAATCAGCCACGTACAGGTTCCCGGCCGAGTCCAGCGCGAGGCCCGCCGGCTGGCACAGGCTATTTGCGCTCACGCCGCCGTTATTGCAGAGGTAGGAATAGAAATCGGGTTGGCCGAACACGAGGTCGGCCGGGTCGCCGTTCTTGAATCCCTGGGCGTCGTGCCATCCCAGCACGCGATTATTGGCGTCGCTGACATAAATGCGGTTGGGAAAGACGCTGGTATCGACCGCTATACCGCCCGCGGCCTTCGGCCAGCAAAAGCCCGACGCCTTGACCATATTCGGACCGGCCTTGGTCAGATCGATTTGGCCCAGCACACGATCAGGCGATGGTATCGCCTGCTCCGGTGGCCGGATTGGGCGCCGCCTTGGGCTCGAAGTATTCGAGCAATCCGGCCTTGATTGCCCTGCAGGCCGGCGGTGCTTTCCAAGCCTTCCGCCGTATCAGCCACGAACAGGTTATTTTGCGCGTCAAATGCAACCCCGCCGGGATAGCATAAGGTGCTGGCGCTTACCTGCGGATAGGGGGGCATCACGGTTACGGCAGGCGCGGGTTCACAGGTGCCGCCGAAGACCAAATCCGCGGTGGGCTGATTGGCAAGCGGCGCGTTGTACTCCACCACGCGATTGTTAAAGGTGTCGGCAACGTAGAGATTGCCGGAGCCGTCCACGCCAATACCACCGCTGCCCGGCTGCAGCGATGACGGGCCATTATCAAAGCACAGACCGTTGAGTCCGGTGCCGCAGCTTGCGGTGGTGAAGTTGGGCTGTCCGAAAACCAGGTCTGGCGCGGTATCGCCAACTCCCCCGGCGCCGGGCGGCGCCAGCGGTTTAAAATATTCCAGTACCCGGTTGTTGAAACCGTCGGTAACGTAAAGGTCGCCCGCGCCGTCCAGCGCCACGGCGGTCGGGCCTCCGAAAGATCCCCGGGTGACGGTTTTGTTGCCGTTGTTGCACGTCTTGGTAGTGAAGCCGCCCTGTCCAAACACCAGGTTGGCTGAGGGATCGTTGCCAGCGGGCGTGTTGTATTCGAGTACCCGGCAATTGCCTGAGTCAGAGATAAAAACATCGCCCTTCACGTCAACCGCGACATCTGACGGCTCGCACAGCGTGGCCGCCCCAGGCGGCGTAAGAATACTGCCGCCGTTGCAGAGCACAGTATCTATGGAGGACTGGACTCACGGTAAAACTGCTCAGCCCAAAGATCATGTCCGCAACGGTATCTCCGCTGCCGGCGACCGCGGTCTTCTGGAAAGGTGTGTTGTACTTCAGCACGCGGTCATCGCCGGTATCCGCCACGTAAAGATTGCCCGCCGCCATCAACCGCGATTCCCTCCGGCTGACACAAGCTCGACGCACTTACCTTGGGGCAATCGATTATGTTGATGGCGAGCACGCCGATACTAAAGGCGTCCGGCTGGCCGATGATCAGATCGGCCGGGTCGCCGTTTTTATAATTCTGGGCGTCGTGCCATCCGAGCACCCGATTGTAATAGGTATCGCTGACGTAGATGCGGTTGGGCGTGACGCTGCGATCGATCGCCACCCGCTGCGGATGGTTCATCGAGTGCCCATCGATCAAATTGGAGTAATAGGTATTGAGATAATGCTGCCCCAGCACCCGGTCGGCAGTGGTGCTACCCAACGGCGGCGGCGTCGGCCGCCCACTGGGCGTCGCGGAGACCGCTGATGACGGCGTAGGCGTGGGTTTCGGCGTCACGCTCCGGGCCGGAGTAACGCTACCGGTCGGCGACGGGGTTGGTTTCGGGGTAGCGCTTCGAGCCGGCGTTGAGGTCGTGGCCAGGGTTGGCGTGGGGGCCGGGACCCCGGCGATTACGAAAATCTCGTCTAGCGATATGGGTTGTGCACCGGTCACGCTTGAATCGATCTGGTAATGACCGAAATCAACCGGCGACGTTGAGCCCGACACATTAAATTGCCATCCAGCCAGGAAGCTTCCACCCGGCGCCAGCGCTGGAAGAGTTACGGTCGCTTCGGTGAGCAGCGCCAGATTCGCGTTGGGAAGGAGCGTCACGCTGCCGGCCGGCAATGCCTTGTCCCCGACATTGGTGAAGGAATAGTTAACATTAACCGTGCCGCCAAACGTCGCTCCGCCGACCGGTACCCCGTCGCCCGCAATCACGATCTGTCCTGGTACGGTCACACCTTTCAAATCATTCTGTACCAGCACTGCTTGCTGCCCCGCTGCCGTAACGGCGGCAATGGTGTCGGTCACTAAGCTGGCAGCAATGGCCAGGCTGTTTGTATCCTGGGCCGCCGCCCACAGTTGCAGCGCCAGGTAAGAAAGACCGATATCGTCTGAGGCTGCGTCGTATTCTGAAGCCAGCGAAATAGCGTCGGTTGCGGCGGGTCCCGGCAATTGTGGCATAGCGGCCGAAGCGCGCTGACCAATCGGCGTCAGGTAGCTGAACAGCACATCATTCGCCGCTGTCAGGTTTGCGGTTTCCGCGTTATAGGAGGCGAGATCGTTGGCCGCCAGGATTTTGCTGAGCTTGCCGAGTTCGTCCAGGTATTCCTGCACCGGGGCCGGCAGCGGTATCGGTGTCGCCGTTGGCCTTGCGGTCGGAACCGGCGTCACAGCCATTGGCGGGCCGATTATCAGCGACGGGTCATGACCCGGCATCACACCGTTCTTCATGCTCTTGATCGCGGATGGCACCGGCGGCAGGCTGTCCGCACCGATCATCGCGGCGGTCACCACGGCGCTGGCTGGATCGATTGATAAGGTCTCACCAATAATGGGAGCGATAGAACCGGTGGCGTAGGCGGCGTCAACCGCACGATCCGCCGGTTCCTTCAGGAAATCCATTATCTCGCCGAAATATAGTGAAAACTTACTGAGAGGTTGAGCTTGAAATAGTAGGCTTTGGAGTTCACCAAATGCGCCGCTTGTAGCAACCGTACCAGTGACTGCCGAGATGTCGGCCAACGCTGTCATGGTGATGCCATCCATATATTTCGCGAAGTTGGACAGCTGAGCATCGTAAACTTCTATGGTGACCAATGTGGTATTGGTATCATCTCTAATCGCGTTGTGACTAAATTGGATAGCGGCGGTGTCAAGTGCTGGCTGCGTACTGGTTATAAAATCGTGCACAAAGATCTCGAACAGTTCAAGGCGTAACGCCTGATAGATTGCTTGATAAATCGCCTCTGGCTTCAGTTTTCCTAAAAACGTGTCGATGCCCAGCTTGAATAGCTTTATATACAACTCTGTTATTTTTGCTTGATCGGCGGCGCTGACGTTGAATTTCGTCAACAGCGGTTTGATGACAAAGTAAACACCGAAGTCCAGGTCGGCCTTCAGGGCGTTGGCTGCCGCGGTCAGGATACTTTTGTTCAGTGACTTTGTTGTTGATGTGGTTGTTTCAAACAAATCCTTTGCCAAGCCTTTGATGATTCGAAGCACGATCCACTGCCCCAGCGCTTTTGACAGGTCGTTCGCCAGAAGTACAGCGTCCGAAGCACGTTCCCCAAGTGTCTCCATCGCCACGTCGATGCGGATCAGGGAGTTCCAATCATCGCGGGGATAGCCGCCATTGAACACTCCAATGAAATCGGGCGGCGGATTAGCGCTGAGGATGTCCTTAATATGAGCCTCTATGGCGCTGGTGTCGTAGTTCTCGCCCGTCGAAATCAGGCCCGCGAAGTCCGGCAGGTTGTGGAGCGCGTATTCATTTGAAGCCGCCTCATTTACTATTGATACCGGCAGATTCAGGCTAAGCGCGACAGGTGCGGTCCCGGTGACGGTCACGCTTCGAACTTGTTCAACCGTGCCCGGTAAATAACTGTTGGTGGAAGAATCATACAGGTTTGCGTTCTTTGTCACTTCGACCGTGTAGATCCCGGGCGGCGCGATTGTGTCGAGTTCGTAATAACCGGTGGCGTCGGTGGTGTCCTCGGCCACCACGGCGCCGGTACTGTCCAGGAGCTGTACCGTCGCTCCGGCCAGAGGAAGGTTTAAGTCCACCGAAGTCCGGTTGGGAAAGTTGAGCGCGACGTCGTCTATGTTGCCCTCGACCAGCGAAGGGGGACCGACGCGGTAGGATGCGATCCAGGCGTTGAACCCGCCGATGCGGCTGGCGGAGCCGCAGGTCGGACATGTGGCTTTCAAAGCGTTGGAAGTAGTCGGGAGGTTCGACGACGAACTCGCGCCCACGGCCGTGAAATTGCCCGCACCGTCCACCCCGATTCCGGCGCCGGTCTCGCTGCCGTTGCCGCCAAAGTAGGAGGAAAAAACCAGGGCTGCCGATGGCGTGGGCGCCGCCGGATTGAGCACCGTAATAAAAGCATTGCCGCACGAGGCGTTAGGGCACGTTTTTTGGGTGGCATTGTGCGTGACGAGGAAGTTGGGCGAATCGGTCCCGCCCGTGACATAGATCTGGCCGCCGCCGTAGGCGATTGCGCGTCCGAAGGTCGCGCCGCCCGAACCGCCTATGAACGTTGAAAACACCAGTTGCGCTGATCCTCCGCGCGAGGGGTTCAACTCCGCCGCAAAAGCGCTGCCGTCGATCTTGGGACCGCTTGGCTCTTTCGCCTGCGGCGCGTTAGGCGTTGTTGGCAAGGTGGAGTCGGCGGAACCGGTGAGATAGATGTCGCCCGCTCCATCCACTGCGACCGTCGGCAAACCATTGGGATTTGCCCTGCCGCCACACAGGTAGGTGGAATACGCCAATCTGTGGGTGATGGCCTTGAATTCCGCGACAAAAGCGGTGGATGTCGGTGTACCATCCGTGCCGCATGTGCTCTGGTAAGCGTTAAGTGTGGGCAACCCTGGGGCCGCGGCGCCGCTTACATAGGCATCGCCGGAAGCACCGATGGCGACGCCTCCTACGCCTGCTCCACCCACGCCCCCCACATAGCCCGAGCCACCGAGATACGTTGAATAGATCAACTGGGAGTCGGCCGGAACCGACGGATTCAGGATCGAGAAGAATCCACTTTCCGGAGCCGATAATGGCTTGGGTTGCAGCGCATCAGGCGTGGTCGGAAAATCGCTTGACACCGCTACGCCGCCCACATTGATGTTGCCGCTGGGGTCGACCCCTATCCCAAGCACCGCGTCGTTGCTATCGGGTCCAGCCCCGCTACCGAGGTAGGTCGAATAGAGCAATTCACTGCCGTTGTAGTTGAGTTCTGACGCGAATGCGTCGCCTCCCAGACCGCCGCACGCCTTGCAGGTGTTTTGAAACGCATTGACCAGGGGAAAATCGGACGAGAAGGTGTACCCGCCGACGTAGGCGTTGCCTTTGGCGTCAATGGCAACCGCAAACGCCTCGTCCCCCACACCTCTGCCATTGCCGGATCCGCCAAGATAGGTCGCGTAAATCAGGGAAGAAGCGCCCTGCCCGGGGCTACTTTGGGATTGATTTCGGCGACGAACGCGCTGGGCGGTCCGGCCAGGGAGCAGCCCTTGCATTTATTCTGGTACGCAGTGGCGGAGATGGGAAAGTCAGGCGAGTCGGTCTGCCCGCTGACGTAGAGGTGGCCGCTGGTGGGATCCACGGCGACGGCGTCGCCGATATCGATCAGGCTGCCGCCTAGATAGCTCACGTAGTTATATGTGACTACCGGGTCGATAATCAGGGGATGGCGTCTATCATAGGAAGCCAGCCGGAACCCAATCTTATATTCGGGTCTTGGATGGCCGCGGCGCCCGGCGCGATAATGACATAAGTGCCTGAAATGGTTTTCCGCGAACCATCGAAGTTTTGATAGATTCCCGGCTTGAGAGCCGTACCTGCTGGCCTCCCGCGCTCAAGGCCAACGCACCTGAAGAATCAATCTCGGCCCTTTCGGCGCCTTCCATGGACAAACCTGATTTTGCTCGGGTCCGCACCGGGGGCGACCATCAGGTCCAGCTCCATCCGACCCTGGTTGCCATGATAAATGAGGTCGATCCCCGGCCACAGATGCCGCTCGGCGATACTGAGAAAGGTGGGCACCCCGCGATGCCACCGGCGCGGGATCGCGCCCGATCAGGTAGTTGACTTTCGCCGATTCTTCGTCGGTGCCGCGTAGCGATGCATCAGGGCTGATGCCATCATACTTGAGCTGCACGACCGCGGGTTTCGGCGGTGTGCCCGAATGATCCGAACCGCGACTGCGCCAAGCCCCGAACGCATCGCAAACACCGCTTCCCGGGGCGTCAGGAAAACCGTGTAGCCGCCCGCGCGGCCGAAATAGCGAACCCGGGGATCGGTCTGGCCAACGTTGGCTCGAAAAGCAACGGGAGCGCCGGCGTGGGGCTCAAAGCGCACGACCGAAGGCGCCCCAGTCGCCGGCCGGGCAGTGAGAAACCGCATCCGCGTCAGCCCGGTCCGGAGTGAGCGCGGTCGCACCCGCCAGCGGCGCGACACCAGCGTGGCCGTCGCAACCATGGCCACAAAGCGGCTTTGGGAGAAGCCTGCCTCTTTCTTTCCGGACTCCACCGGCCTGCGCTGCCGCCGATGTCATCGCAGCTGTACTTGAAGCTTTTTAAGGATTTATTTATTAATACAGTGAAGCTGCGGACATAAAGCCCCCATTTTGGGGTATGGACTTAATTCTCGGTTGCGCAGGGCAAATGGCATCTATAATTTAAATAAAAACCTCTCTATTTGAAGGTGGACCGATGACGGCCGAAAGCCGCGCGGCGTTTACCGGGTAGGCCTGCAAGCCTGCCGAAAGGATTTGCAGGCTTGCGAGCCGAACTGGCGCGGCCGCCTTCCCAGCTTGGATTTCCGCAGGTCGTGGAGCGGCAAATCGCTGGCCCAGCACCTGCGAGACCACTATGGTGTCGTGCTCGGGGCGCGCCAATGCCGCCGCATCCTTCGAACGTGTAAATCGGGGGTCGCCGCAGCCAGGTTCACCAAATCCGCGCAGAAGCGGCCCCGCAAATCCCTGCCCCGGAAGCGACCAATCACCCGTCGGTGCCGTCCAATTCGGACCATGCCAGCAAGGAGATCGCGTTGCGGCGAATCAAGCGGATTTGCAGTTCGGGGCTGCCGCTGTACCCGCTCGCGCTGGGACTGTTCGAGTTGCTGGGCGACGCCATACCCCATGGCGCGAACCGGGTATTGCTGGCCGACGACGGCCATCATCCCGACCGCTACGTGACGAGTTCAAGCGAACTGGCGCAATGGGCGCCGCTTCACAAGCTTTTTTACGTCGATTCGCCGCCGCAGGTGTCCGGCACCATCCCTATGCTGTCCATCCTGCAGGAGGGGGTCGTACGCACGCATGAAGAGGTGGCGTTGCCCCATTTCTACCGCTCCGAGGGTTACAACGAGTGCATGCGGCATATCGGCTTCCATCACGCCTTGTTCATCAATCTGCGCGATCATCTGGGATTGAGCGGGTGTTATCCGATGTGGCGCAACGCTGAGATGAGGCCATTTACTGCCGACGATGTGCGGTTCGCACAAGCCGCTGCACCCTATATCGCGCACGCGCTCAGCGTCGCTTCGCGGATCGCCGCACGGCCTGAACGATCGCGCGAGTTCGCACCGCTCGCTGATTTGGGCGAAGGGGTGATTATCCTAAGCCGCGGCGGGCGCGTCGTCGCCGCCGACGCTACGGCGCGGGCGATTTTTCAGGAGCTGGCCTTGTTCGACGGCTATTCGGTTAGCTCTTTCGCGCGCGAACGCTTGCAGACCGCCCTCGCCTACATTGAACAAACGCTCAGGTCGATTTTCGAAGATCGCGCCGATCCGTGGAACATTCTTCATTCTCCCGCGGTGCGCCTATACAGCCATCGCATCGGTCTGGTTTTGAAACTCAGGGGCGTCGTGGTCGACGGTGAGGCGGGTCAGAACCAGGTTGTCGTGATGGTCGAGGCCGGCGAGCACGCCAAGCATCGGCGGCGGCGGATCATGGATCGCTACGGGCTCAGTCCACGCCTGATGGAACTGCTGGGCCTGATGGGTTCGGGCTTGAGCGGTGCCGAGGCCGCCGGCCGTATGGGGTTATCCAGGTTCACAGTCAAGGATTACGTCCATCGCTTGATGGAACGTCTTCAACTCCCTGATCGGGCATCGCTGCGCCGCTTTGCGGAGCAACTGGGCAGCCGCCAATAAGCCCTTTAGGGGTCTGGGTAAGATTGAGCATGTTGCAAGGATGCTCAGCTCTCAGACACCCTGCTATGGCGCCGTGCCGGTGCGCAACACCTGAATCAGGTCGCGTTTGACTTCCCGGCGACCGGCATTGCAAGAATTCCCTTTACGGTCTGCTCGATCGGATAGTGCAGCGCGCACAACTCGAAGCGCCCATGGTCCCAAATCGCGTACCGGGCCCGTGGGTCCCCGGCCTTCGACTGCCCGAGACTGCCGGGATTCACGACCAGCCGGCCGGCGGCGTCGCGGGAAAACTGCAGATGGGTATGACCGCACAAGACGATGTCCGCGCCGGCGCTGGCCGCCTCCGGTTGATCCCATAGCGGTAGTCGGGCTTGCGGTACTCATAGAGCTGATCCGCAGGCGTGGCATGGCAGAGGTAGAAGCATTTGCCATCGGCTTCGCGGCGCAGGCTGGTGGGCAGGTCACGCAAGTATTGGCGGTCCGCCGCCGAGATGACCGTTGCGGTATAGTCGCGCGTCGCCTCCGCCATCGTCCGGAAGCGCGGTGAACATCCGCAGTCCGCGTCGTATCCCACCGCATGATCGTGATTGCCCCGAATCACCACCGAGGCGTTCGCGCGCACGAAGTCGATGGTCGCCGCCGGCTCGGGCCCGTAGTTGACCAAGTCCCCCAGGACCCACAGTTCATCGTAATCCCGCGGCAGCGCCGCAAGCGCCGCGTAGTTCGCGTGCAAATCCGATATGACGCAGATCCTCATCGAACGGCTTGTTATCCTAGCCTCAAAGCGAGAATAATTCTGGGTAGTGGTTTCGCGCAAGGTCAGTGGCCATAGGCGAAATCTGTGTCGCGAACTGGAGCGTGTAACCTCTCCCTCGCCCTGATATGAAACGACCTGTCAAGTTCGCAAAGGATCTTTCTTTCTGAAATCTTCCTTTCTGAAATAGGAGTTTTTTTCGCCCACGCCCTCAAAGGGGCTGGGGCGTGGGGTGAAAAAAACCGATTCCGCGTCCGAGCCTGCCGCGGCGATGCAGCGCGCCGGCCAGCCGTGCTGGTGGCTGGCCAAGGGTTGCGCAGGGGCAAGCTCGCACCTTTGTATCTGCGGCGGTGGGGCCAGGGGCTGGTCCCGCGCACCCGCGCCGATGACGACGGTTACTCACCCTGATATTCGCGAGTCGAGGCGGCGATTTTGTTCCAATCGACACCCCGGTAGGAAAATGCTAATGTTTTCGATAGATGCGGAAAATAACAAGAGTTGCCCGGAATTAGGCTGGCTGATGGCCCTGCCCTGCGAGGCGCGGCGTCGTGAGCAGTTCGCACTACGACAGCTTTACCCATCTATCTCATGCACTCTGCTGGCCACCTGATCGGTTTGTGGTGATGCTTACGGTCTATGCCGATGAGGCAGGTAAACCGGATGACCACGATTATGTCCTTGTTGCAGGCTACATTGGTCTGCAAGCCCAGTGGGAATCATTCTGTGCCGACTGGCGCTTGAGATTAGCCAAGGCCGGGTTGCCCGCTTTCCACGCCAATAAATTCTTTAATGGCGCGGGTATTTTTGTGGGTTGGGAAACAAGGAACGTCAAGGCGAAAGAGAAGCACTTATTCGGGATCTCGCGAAAATCATCAGAGACCACGTCAAGCAGAGTTTCACCTGCGCTATTCATGTCCCGGCTGGAATAGGCTCAACGAGGATTTTCTTGAACGGAATGTCAGTTCACCCCTTACGTTATGTGCGGCCGGATGATCGTTGCGCGGGCACGTGATTGGGTCAAAGCGGTGGGATATGACCCAAACGAGATAGAGTACATCTTCGACCAAGGGAACGAGGATTGGGGGAAACTTAAAAATCGGCTGGCAAAATTGATCTGGACATCGACGCCCGCGATGGAGATCACCGGAAATCCGCCCGCTCGGAAGCGGCAGATTGGTTCGCTTACGAAGAATTTCGGGAAGTCCCACAGCTGTTTGCAGCCAAACGCTCTCGAAAAATACGAGCATCCTACGTTCAATTATTGCCCATCCCCGATGATCCATTGATTTACCGGGAAGAAGGAATTCGGAATCTCTGCTTAAATCCTGTGATGTTGATTCCTGGGCGGACGCAAGCATCAAGCTTTCGCACACGCATTAACTTCGATGACCAGCTGGTAAAGCGCATAAAACGCCGGTGGGCAACCGCCTCAAGGAGCAAACACCTTCTTCTTTTGCACAAGCGAATCAATCCAGCGGTGCGGGCTGAGGTGCAACCACTGGAACGTGAGTTCGAAGACGTGACCGCAAGATTGAATCGAGCGAGAGACCTTAAAATTCCGGTACGAAGGGGAAGATCATGTTGCAAACATGCGTATTCAACGGCACTTGATGGAGAGGCAAATTCTTCTTCTCGAAAAAATAGTAGCCTTACTTAAGGACGCGGTAGTAGGGGATCAGACGACGGCTTAAAATCCTCGAAGTTCGGTAATTCTTCGATCTGATCTGACTTAGGTCTTTATCTGGAGAAGACTCGACTGCCTCTTGTGCGGAGCGATACTGAAAGTCCGCCCCGATTTGCCATTCCGTCAATTCCGCGATCGCAGTTTTCAGCTTTTCGATTTTGGTTTCATTGAGGTTTATATCGAGCCTTCTCGGCGAGCCGCTCCATACTCTGGGGTTGTTCTTGACCAAGCCACGCGGCGCTCAGGAACTTCGCGGACTTACGATAATCTTCTGTCACGCTGGTCAATGTCTGTAGTTTACCATTAAGTTCGCGCAACTTGAGGGCAATGATTTGTGAATCTTCGTCTCGCCCGCTTGCGTTCGCTAAAGATTCGGCCCGCTGACGGGCCACTTTATCGCGCGCTTGCTCTAATTCCATATTTGATCATCCCGCACAGCCACCCTATTGAACCTCACTTCTTAGGATTTAAGGCCTTCTCCAGCGCCTTATCAAATTTCTTAAGGTCAAAGTTTCGGAGTTCCTCGCGGAGCTTGTCGTCTTCTTCGGCGCGCTGCTTGTCGCTGATTGGCTTCTTTTTTACCGTTCGAACGCGTGGCATGCGCAAATTTTAGCGCATTGACCCGCATGCCGCTACTTGCCGCACGTCGTAATCAAATCGGCGAAGATGTCTGCATTGTCCCGGTTGTTGAAGCGATAGGAAAACTCATTCAGGTACAGCGGCAGGTAGTCTTTAGAGACCTTGTGGTAAGTCCCGACCACGCCACGTTTCAGCAGGCTCCAGAAAGACTCGATGTTGTTGGTGTGGATGTTCCCGCGAACATACTCGCCCTTGCCGTGGTGGACGGTCTCATGCGGCATTCCCGGCGCGCACGTAGTTGTAAGCGGGATTCTCATCGGTCGCGACCAATTCGACCTTATCGCTCACTACTTTCTGGACGAAACTCGCGATGGTAGGGGCGTCCTGACTGCCGATGACTCGCGCTACGACGTTGCCCTTGCGCGCTATCGCGCCAATGACTCCGACCTTGCCATAGCCGATCTTGTCTCCCGGCATCTGGAATCCAGCTTTGGCGCGAACGTATGGCGCTTTTCTTGTTCCAATGGCGGTTACGGTCCTTACCGCCGACGTAGGTCTCATCAGCCTCAAATACGCCAGTAAGAGGGAAGGCATCGCCACGCATGGCAGCGCGCCAGCGATGGCAGATGTACCAAGTAGTCCGCCAGTCCGATCCCTAATCCTCGCCAAAAATGACCCTGCGAACTTAGCGAACTGATGCCCTTCTTTGCAGTCAGCATCAGGTAGCCAATCTTAAACCAGAGAGTCAGCGGAATTTTGGTGTCCTGAAAGATGGTGCCGCTAATGACACTGAACCGGTAACCGTTCCGACCGCCACATTCCAGGTCTTGCTTACAAGACCAATGGAAAGGGCGAGCCTTGAGCGCATAGACGCGTTCGAAGTTGCCGCAACGCGGGCAGCTAACGCCATCGGGCCAACGCTTACCCACGATGTATCGCTTGCAGGCGTCGTCGGTGGGGAACAAGTCATCGAATCGTTTGTAAGTCCACATGACCTGAATATTAGCGCTAATCTATCGGGGTGTCAATACCAACAAAATCGCCGTCGAGGCTGTGCTCGTCGCATAGTCGGGATTCGTAAGGGACGCCTGTGACTCTCAACGTGAGTCGGCCGTGGCCGTACACAAGGGCGAGGTCGAGGGTCGTCCCCTCCGTGGCTTGGCGCTGTGATGCTGGCGCTGGTCTGGCCCACCGCAATTCCTTTAATTCAGTTAAACGCTTTGGTTGGGCGCAATCCTAAGCCGCTTGGCCTGGGTTAAGCAGACCCCGGCTGGTAATCTCGCCGCGCTCCACCAACACTCCGATGGCCCAGATGAAACCGGTCAACTCGCGCGCCACCGCCACGATCGCCTTGGTGTTGGACTTGCCCGCCGCCACCAGCCGGTGATAACGCCGGTAAAGGCGCTGTTGTGCCTGCCAGGCAATCGCCACGAGGTTGGCATCCAGTCCCGCCTGGCGGCGTTTGAGCGCCTGGCCCACTGCGGGTTTGGCCGCATAGTGCCAGCTGGCCTCCACTAAGACCCGGCGCAAATGGGCATTACCGGTCTTGGTGATGGTGCCCCGCCGCACCCGCTTGCCGCTGCTGTATTCGCGGGCCACCAACGCGCTGTAGCCCATCAATTGCCGCGCTCCCCTAAAGCGCCCCAATTCGCCCAGTTCGGCCGCGATCGTCAGCGCCGTCAGTTGCGCCACCCCGCGCAACGCTTGCAGCCCTGCCACCAGCCGTTTGATCGGCTCCGGGGCCTGCGCCAAGGCCTGTCCTAACGCCTCGTCCAACCGCGCTACCCGCGCTCCCGCATGCTCCACCTCGGCCAGATAATCCGCCAACGCCAGCCGTTGGGCTACCTGCTCCAGTTGCAACTGCGCGATCCACTCCAGATAGCGCTTGCTCCAGCGTCGCGTCCCACGCGGCGCGTGGAGCCCCTGGCGCAACAAAAACTTGCCCAACCGTTGCCGCGCCCGCTGCTGATCGCTTTTGCCTGCTTCGCGCGCCCGCACCAGGTCGCGCAAGGCCTCGCGCTCCACCTCTGGCACACACACCGCGGTCAATTCCCCCGCCCGATAGCTGCGCACCAGCTTAAGCGCGTCGCGCCGGTCGGTCTTGACCCGGTCCCCGGGCCGCACCGGCATCAGACTGGGCGCGATCACTTCGCAATGCACCCCAAGCCGTTTGAGTTGACGGTACAAAACGTACCCGCAGGGCCCCGCCTCATAACATACCCGCAGCCGTCGGGCCGGCCCCAGTTGCTTGATCAGCTTGGCCACTGCCTCCGTCGTGTTGGGGATTATTCCCCGCGACCGCGCCTCACCCTCGCGCTCCGCCACTGCCACCGCGATGCTGTCGCGGTGTACATCCAGTCCTACATATAAGATATTGTCCTTCATGACCGGCTCCTTTCGCCTGTAGCTCTGCGCTACCGTTTTGCTCCAATTCGCAGCGTAACCTACGTCCCTGCGAAATCGGAGCCGGTCGTTCATGGTGACTCTCCTAGGATAAGGAGAGGGAACAGAAAGCGCCTCTGCGCCAAGGTGTTCGTGCGCTCAAGGCGCAAAATTATTTTCGCTTTAGGGACAGTCCTGGAGCGCCAGGCGGAGATCGCGCAGCCGCAGGTAATCGGTGGGCGGCGGGCCCGCTCCTAGGAAGTTGGCGACGCCGGCGTGCGTTGAGAATCACCGGCACCGGCGCCTCAATAGCAGCGCCAATAAATTCAGGGCTTTTTTGGCATTGGCGGCGGCCGCTGAAACTGAATCGCAACTCATTGCACAGCCTTAGCGGATGAATCGGCGCGGTGCCGGAATGCAGCAGCGGCGATTGGCGCTCCTGGTTGGAGCGCCGCTTGGCCGACAGCTTCGCGATTCACGGCGTCTTTCCTTTGGGGCGGAACATCCCGGCCGCAGCCGCGGTAAGCTGGGAGAGCGCCAGCTTGGCGTTCCCGCTTATGCCAACTCGACGTCGCGGTGGTGGCCAATCTCCCTGCCGTCGATGTTGACGTTGATGAACCTGGCGTCGCAAAGCGCGACGGGCGCAAATAAGGAAAGCATCGAGTTGGCCCGGGCGCCTATGACCAGCACCGTGTCGGCTTCGCGAAACGCCACCGGGCGGCATTGCACTGGACTTAGAATGGGACGCATTGTCCCTCCTTGTCGCCCCTGGCCGAATTGCCACCCCCTGCGATCGAGACGTTATTGAAGCACGTCAAGTCATTCGCGATCTGGTTATTGTAAACCTGGATTGAGTCCGCGTTGTCCTGGATAACAAGATTCCGGCCGACGAAATTCCCCGGGCAGGAGGTTTGGGGCGCGCCGATCTCGATTGGTATCGCGTTGTTGGATATCCGAAGATTG
This sequence comes from uncultured Pseudomonadota bacterium, assembly GCA_963805995.1. Classification (GTDB taxonomy): domain Bacteria; phylum Desulfobacterota; class Binatia; order Binatales; family Binataceae; genus JAJPJA01. The sequence continues at coordinate 220,472 of CAWDWL010000002.1, forward strand.
TTTCCCACCCGGCTCGAACACAGCGCGTTACGTGGCATTCCCAAGTCTACGTTTTCGATGGTCAGATCCCCGGTCAATTTCGGAGCCCGGAGCTGATGGAAAACGCGGACGATCCCTGGATTCGGACGTTTCCGATTACCTTTGCTTTGGAAAGTGTGAAATCTCCACCTATAACCGTGACATTGCCATTTACACCGCCGCCGACAAACATGCAATTTTGGCCGAGCGCGACCCCAATGTCCCCCTCAAAGGTGCCGGTGTAAGCGCCGTCGCACTCGGTTACCTGAAACCGGCACTGCTCCGTTGAGTTTGACGAGGTCGAGCATCAGGGTCTGCTCGGGCGGTCGCGCCGACCCCGTTGCGGGCCATGATTTCCACCCGGCGCAAGCCGGCATCGCCCGCCACCGGACTACCCTGGATAGTCAGGGTTCCGGTGGCATAGCCTTCCGGATTGAGGTTGCTCGCCTTGAGGCTCGCGGGCAGGCCGGTGACGGTGAAGTACATCCCTTTCCCCTCATTGGGGTTGGCCGGTGGCGTCAAGGGCTGAGTAAGAGGCCGGGCCGAAACGTTCGGAAAGCCGCTCGTGGTGACGGTAAAAGAGCCGGGTAACCCGGTTGTGAAGGTCGCCTTGTTCGGGCTGGTAATCGTGGGCGCTTGGTGAACGTTCAACGTCAGGTTCCCATAAATGGAGACCTGTTTTGCAAGGGAATCGGTCACTTCCAGCGGGTATTGGCCGCCGCTCCCTGACGCGGGGATTCCGGCGATGGTTGCGGGATTGCCGCCGGTAAACGACAAACCGGCAGGAAGCCTGCCGAAGACACTACCAATTTTCCCCTCACTGGCGGAGATGGCAAATGAGCCGCGCGACCCGACCGTGAACGTCGCGGTGTTAGGGCTCAGGAATGTGGGTTTGTTCACCACCGTCACCGGGAACGGAGTGAAGACCGGAGTGACGGATGCGGCCGAGCCCGGTAGCTATCGGCGCGATTTCCGCGGTGAACGTTCCGAGTGGTGCCCGCAGGTGGTTTGCCAAACAGGGTCGCGGTGCCATTCCCGTTATCGATAGGAACCATCCAGGGCGCTCCGGATTTGATATTCCAGTAGACGCGGGTACGCGCGCCGGTTGATGTCACCACAACCGAGTTGGATGCGCCCGCAACGAATGTCGCATCACTGGGCGGACCTAAACTCGCCGCCGGCGCCGGGGCAAGATTGATACCAAAAGCTTGGACAACCCTTTCCCGCGAGTTCGATGCGGTTATTCCGCAGGTGGGTTGGCCGTTAATAAGCACACAGAAGCGATTGCCTGGGCGCTCCGCGGTCCCGCTGAAGGTCCCGGTGCCGTTGCCGTTGTCCGTGAAGATCAACCCGGGGAAATAGTCCAGAAGTCCCGGATCAACCGATAAGCTGGGCGGCGGAGCCCCCGTGGTGGTTACCCGGAAATTGACAGGAAAGCCGGCGGTTCCAGTGAGTATAGACGGGGAGGTGATTGCCACGTGCTGGCTTACGTCCAAGGCGAAGGTTTTAAACACCGGCTGGGCGGTGGTTCCGTTCGAGGCAGACATAGTCAATTGATAAATTTGTTCGGGGGAAATGGGATTGCCGTTAAATGCCAGTTGAAATCTGCCATTCTGCTGGCAAACGCCATTGAACGAGAACTCCGGCGGCAATCCCGGTTTACTGCCGGCATAACAGATCTGCGGCGCTGGATTGCCCGACGCCGTGATGGTCTGGCTGGACGGTATGCCTGGCGTAAACGGGAGCATGGGCTCACTGGTGAAAACCGGCACCATCGAAGGCTTCGACACCGACAGCGAGACCCGTTCCAAAACGCCACCCGGCGCCTTCAATGGGATGCTATTAGAGACGAAGCTCACGCATTTGCTGAAATCGGGCCCCGTGCTCACCCCCGTCGTGGGGTCGGGCGGACAGTCTTTATCGGTAGGGGCAGGCTTGTTCTTGGTACTGATAAATTTATCTCCCAATCTTGCTCCGGTCCAATTCGTCCCCGACCAGTCCACGTATCGGATATTCGCGTTGATGCTATCACCCTGGATGCACTTATTGCCTTTGCAGGTCTGGACAAACCATCCGCCATAGGTCTGTGCCGACCATTCGGCTCCGTTCCAGTCAAGGTAGGTGAGTGTGTCGCGGACCAAGGGTATGGTCTCAGTCGATTTCTGGATCGCAAAATTCAAATCGCTGCCCGAGTGGGCCGGGAGCAGGGCCTTGCTGGGAACGTCCGGCACCGTCTGTCCGTCCATCGCTGATTGCAACTTGTACATTCCCAGCCCACTCGAGTCGCTCTGGAGAGCGCTTAGATCCGGAGGCGTACGGGTAACCAGGTCCAGCGTATTTTTCAGCTTATTGAGCTCGTCGATATTCATTTGATTGTTGAATACGCGGATGCCCGCCGCTACGCCGATAGCGACGAAGATGAGAACGATCACAACCGCTCCGCCGACGAGAAAAGCGGGGGTGAGCGCGGCCACGGTGGAGCCGCTCAGAACGAAGGCGGCACTGCTAGAGGCGAGGGCGTGTGAGGTAGCGGTAACTGCCGCCAGCGCAAGAGTAAGACTCTTAGCGAGGATGGCCCCGGCGCCGGCGAGCACCACTGCAGCGGTGCCCGCGCTGATTCCCGCCACTGCGGCCACATTTACACTGGTGTCAGCCACGAGCGACGCGAAATAGGGAAACATGGAAGCGGGTTTGCCATAAGAGTTCTTCAGCCCGTACGCTGTGAAATAGGCTTGGTCCGGAACGTCAGGCGCTAAAAACAGGTTGGCAAATTGCCGTCCGCAGAAGGGCGCGCCATTGTAGGCCAGCTTGTATTCAGAAGCGATAACCGGATCAAGGGCGAAAAGGCAGGGGTCTGTTTGCCAGGAATTATATTGAGCAATGGCAAGTTTGTATTGCTCGATTTCGTTCTGCTGCACCAGACTCTGGAACCAGTTGTACAGGTTCTGTTCGTGGCTCATCCGCTTCGATGCCGGCGTGTCGATAATCCCCTGCAGGATATTGAATATCACCCCGCGAACCGCATTGCGCAGGTCGGCGCGGCCAGAGTCGTAGATGATGTGGGCATCGTCAGGCGGAAGATTGTGCAAGCCGAGATAGCCGGCCACCGCATCTCTTTCCAACTGACCGAGATCGGCGATGTAGCATGTACGACCGACACAGTAGTTTTGGATAATCGCGTTGCTTCCGCCAATAACTCCTGCCGACGCCTGGAAAGCCCGCACCCCAGCGTCGCCTTCAAAGCGGGAAAACATCGGCAGCAGCAAAACTACCAGAATTGCCGCCAACGGCCGGTAAATGAAACAGCGCGTAAGGCGGAGAATCGAAATCGCTTGGCGTTTCACGACGAGACCTCGTTGTCGATTGTCTACAGGAGAGGGCCCCCACGCTATGGGGCCCTAGGCGAGAAGGCGTTTTACCCGGAACTTCCATATTCGAATCGCGATTAAACTCGCACAGGCGCCAGATCTTTGCAAAAGGAAGTTGAGCCTGTTTTTTAACTGCAGAAACCCGTTCCGCGGTGTCCTTTGACCGGTTCTGCCCCTCCTTGGCACCGAAACCACGAAAGCTGCGGGTTTTCCGGCTGAATTCTCAGACACCTGTCTCTTCCCCTCTCCCGGGTCACCGAACTTGCTCCGTTGCGTGCTCCTGCCTATCCCGCCGGCGATGGCAGCGCTGCCACTTTTCCCAGCATCCTGCGAAACAGATGCCGCGTCAGGTGACTTTCCGCAAGCAGCAACCGATTGGTAGCGGGCGTGCTTAATCAGACGGCCTCCGGGCTTGACCAAGCGCTGCTGCAGGCTGGTCAGCGACCAGTTGCCGATCTTCCTACCTTTGCCACGCCACGCCTTCGGATCAGCTCTACCAGTACCGCAAGCCTGACTCGAAGATCAGGTAAGGGCCCATAGTTCGTCGGAGTCGCGGCGGCATCGCCGCGAGCGCCTGAAAGTTCGCGAGCAATTCGGGATGACGCAGATTCTCATCTGTTCGAAGAGCCGGCGGCGACCATCGATTTCGTCCGCGCGCACGCGTCCACGGTAATTCGCGGCAACCATGACCATGCGGTCGGATTCGACGCGGACTGCGGCTGCTCGCCACGCTTCCGCACGAATGGCCGAAGCAACGCGCGACTATACGCTATCCGTCATCCCGGCAACGGATCGGCAATACCTGCGCGACCTTCCCACCAGTTTGCGACGCGAGGCCGACGGCAAGAACTTCTAGGACCGCCTCGTCAGTTAGACGCGATTGGCGACCTGATGTCGAGGGGAGTTGACGCAAACCCACGATTTATTCGAAAATTTACGATTACGGCCTAACAATCCTTGACACCGACACCGGAATTTGATTTCTTTTTACGGCCTACCGGGGTTTTTGACTTATGAAATTAGGATCCAATCCGGAGCTGGATGCCATCGATTTCGAGATCCTGTCTCTGCTTCAGGAGCATTGCAAAACCCCGCTGGCCAAACTCGGCGAACAGGTAGGTTTGTCGGCGCCGTCGGTGGTCGAGCGCGTCAAGAAGCTGGAAGACAGCGGAATCATCACCGGCTATCACGCCACGCTGGACGCGCGCCGACTGGGCAAGGACGTCACCGCCTTCATCGGCGTGTCGATTAGCCATCCCAAGCTGATTGGCGAGTTCGAGCGCGCGGTCGCCGACATGGATGATGTGCTGGAATGCCATCACGTGACTGGAGAGCACACGCTGCTGTTAAAAATCAAGACCGACAACACCGCGTCGTTGGAGAACCTGATCAGCACGGTGCGCTTTATCGAAGGAGTATCGCGCACCGAGACCATGGTGGTGCTTTCAACTCATATCGAGCGCGTCACCATCGCGTTGCCGGAGGTGGAAGAGGAAGAGGAGGAGGGCGAAGCGGGCAGCGGCCGGCGCCTGCGCCATAACGGCGCGAAGACCGGGCAATCCCATACCAAGCGAGCGTAAAGATGCATCAACTGCGAAGTCTCCCTGCCCCCCAAGGTCTTTACCAGCCCACCATGGAGCACGACGCCTGCGGCGTTGGCTTCGTGGTCAATATGAAGGGCGAGCAGTCGCACGACATCGTGCGGATGGGTCTTCAGGTGCTCGACAACCTGACGCATCGCGGCGCCTGTGGCTGCGACCCGCTGACTGGTGACGGAGCCGGAATCCTGCTGCAAATCCCCGACGCCTTCTTACGCAAGGAAGTAGAACAGCTGGAATTTGGCCTGCCGCCGGCCGGGAGCTATGCCGTGGGGTCGGTCTTCCTGCCGCGGGAGCTCGCTGAACGCGACCTGTGCGAGCAGATCTTCGAGCGCGTGGTGAGGGAAGAGGGGCAGGAGTTCCTGGGCTGGCGTCCGGTGCCGGTGGTGGAATCCGCGTGCGGCTATATCGCGCGGCGCGCGATGCCCACGGTGCGGCAGATTTTCATCGGCCGCAGCCCGGAAATCGAGGATGTCGACGCCTTTGAACGCAAGCTGTACGTGATCCGGCGGCGGGTGGAAAACGAGGTCCGCGCGGCGGGACTCAGCCAAAAGGACCTGTTTTACGTCGGCAGCCTCTCCTCGTTGACCCTGGTGTACAAAGGCCAGCTAATCTCCACGCAGATTCCGCAGTTCTATCCCGACCTGCTCGATCCGTCCCTGGCCAGCGCGCTGGCGATGGTCCATCAGCGTTTCTCCACCAATACTTTCCCGAGCTGGGACCGCGCCCATCCCTACCGCTTCCTGAGCCACAACGGCGAGATCAACACGCTGCGCGGCAATATCAATTGGATGCACGCGCGCGAAAAGCTGTTCTCCTCGCCGCTGTTCGGCGACGACATCAAGCAGCTGCTGCCGATCATCCAGCCCACCGGCAGCGATTCCCAAATGTTCGACAACGCCCTGGAATTGCTGGTCCGGACCGGACGCTCGCTGGCGCACGCGGTCATGATGATGATCCCCGAGGCGTGGCAGAACCACGAATCGATGAGCGACGCCAAGCGCGCCTTCTACGGGTTCCATTCCTGCATGATGGAGCCGTGGGACGGACCGGCTTCGATTGCATTCACCGACGGGCGCCAGATCGGCGCCGTGCTCGACCGCAACGGGCTGCGTCCCTCGCGCTACACCGTGACCAAGGGCGGACTGGTGGTGATGGCGTCGGAGACCGGGGTGCTGGACATCCCGCCCGAAGAAGTTGCGTTCAAGGGCCGCTTGCAGCCCGGGCGCATGTTCCTGGTCGACACCGTGCAGGGTCGCATCGTGGACGACGAGGAAATCAAGGAAGGGATGGCGGCGCGCAAGCCGTATCGGCAGTGGCTCAGGGAGAACCTTGTCAACCTCGGCGATTTACCCGAGCTTCCCGCCGGGCAGCCGCTTAATGGCCATGGGCCGGCAAGCCTGCTCGAACAGCAGCAGGCCTTCGGCTACACCATCGAAGAGCTCAAGATGCTGATTGCTCCGATGGCGCTCAACGGCCAGGAGGCGGTTGGTTCGATGGGCAACGACGCGCCGCTGGCGGTGCTGTCCAACCAGCATCCACCGCTGTTCAATTACTTCAAGCAGCTCTTCGCCCAGGTCACCAATCCGCCGGTGGACCCGATCCGCGAAGAACTGGTGATGTCAGCGGAGACCACCATCGGCGCCGAGCAAAATCTCTTCGAAGAGGGACCGCTGCATTGCCGCCAACTGCGGCTGACCCAGCCGATCCTGACCAACGAGGAGCTGGAGAAGATCAAACGGCTGGCGATGCCGGGACTGCGCAGCGTCACGCTGTCCACGCTGTACAATCCACGCGACGGCGAGGACGGGTTGCGTGCCGCCCTGGAGCGGCTGTGCGAGAGCGCTTCCAAGGCGATCGCCGACGGCTACACGATCGTCATCCTGTCCGACCGCGGGGTGGACGCCGAGCATATGGCGATTCCATGCCTGCTCGCCACCGGCGCCGTCCATCATCATCTGGTGCGCGAGGGCACCCGCACCCAGGCCAGCCTGGTGATCGAATCCGGCGAGCCGCGCGAAGTGATGCACTTCTGCCTGCTGATGGGCTACGGGGCGGGCGCGTTCAATCCGTACCTGGCCTACGCGACGCTGGGCGGGATGATCGAAGACGACATATTAAAGGGTGTGAGCGTAGATGAGGCGGTCCATAACTTCGCCAAGGCGGTCACCAAGGGGCTGATCAAAACCGCCTCCAAGATGGGAATCTCGACGCTGCAGAGCTATCGGGGCGCGCAGATCTTCGAGGCCATCGGGCTCAATCGCGAAGTCATCGACCGCTACTTCACCTGGACGCCGTCGCGGGTTGAGGGCGTCGGACTGGAGGCGATCCACGCGGAGGCGTTGCACCGGCATAACCACGCCTTCAAGTTCGCTCCCGAACTGGACGGTGCGCTGGAGTTGGGCGGCCAGTATCAATGGCGGCGCAGCGGCGAGCTGCACATGTACAACCCCAACACTATCGCCAAGCTCCAGCACTCGGTGCGCGCGGGCAGTTACCGGTTGTTCAAGGACTACACCCGCGACGTCGACACCAACTCCACCAGGCTGGCAACGTTGCGCGGCCTGCTCAAATTCAAACCCACGCATCCGCCGGTGCCGCTGGATGAGGTCGAGCCGGCCAGCGAAATCGTCAAGCGCTTCAAGACTGGCGCGATGTCCTTCGGATCGATCGGCAAGGAGGCGCACGAAAACCTGGCGATTGCGATGAACCGGCTGGGCGGCAAGAGCAATACCGGCGAAGGCGGCGAAGACCCCGCCCGCTTCGAGCGCGATGCCAACGGCGACTGGCGCCGCAGCGCGATCAAGCAGGTCGCGTCGGCGCGCTTCGGCGTCACCAGCAACTACCTGGTCAACGCCGCCGAGCTGCAGATCAAGATGGCGCAGGGGGCCAAACCCGGCGAAGGCGGCCAGTTGCCCGGCCACAAGGTCGATGACTTCATCGCCAAGATTCGCTACTCGACCCCGGGCGTGGGGCTGATTTCGCCGCCGCCCCATCATGACATCTACTCGATTGAGGACCTCGCCCAACTGATCCACGACCTCAAGAATTCCAACGACCGCGCCCGCATCAGCGTCAAGCTGGTCGCCGAGGTCGGCGTCGGCACCATCGCGGCCGGCGTCTCCAAGGCCAAGGCCGACGTGGTCCTGATCAGCGGCCATGACGGCGGCACCGGCGCCTCGCCATGGAGTTCGATTAAACACGCCGGCGGTCCCTGGGAACTGGGCCTGGCGGAAACCCAACAGACCCTGGTGCTCAACGACTTGCGCGGGCGCATCCGGGTGGAAACCGACGGCCAGCTCAAGACCGGACGCGATGTCGCGGTCGCCGCGCTGCTCGGGGCCGAGGAGTTCGGCTTTGCCACCGCCGCGCTGGTGGCGTCGGGATGCATCATGATGCGGGTGTGCCATCTCAACACCTGTCCAGTGGGCATCGCGACCCAGGACCCGGTGCTGCGGGCCAAATTCGAAGGCAAGCCCGAGCACGTGGTCAACTTCATGATGTTCATCGCGTCGGAGCTGCGCGAGTATATGGCGGAGTTGGGCTTCCGCACCGTCGATGAGATGGTGGGGCATGTCGAATGCCTGGACGCCAACGACGCCACCGAGCATTGGAAGGCGCGCAACATCGACCTGAGCGCGTTGCTGCACAAACCCGACGTCGGCCCGGAAGTGGCGCTGCATTGCGTCGAGCCGCAGGACCACGGACTGGAGCAGGCGTTGGACCGCCAACTCGTGGACCTGTGCAAGGACGCGCTGGAGCACAAGAAGGCGGTCGAGATACATCTGCCGGTGCGCAACGTCAACCGCACCGTCGGCACGATCCTGTCCTCCGAGGTCTCGCGGCGATGGGGCGAGGAGGGGCTGTCGCCCTATACCATCCAGGCCCATCTGAAAGGTTCGGGCGGCCAGAGCTTTGGCGCGTTCCTGGCGCGCGGGGTGGCCTTGTACCTTGAAGGCGACTCCAATGACTACTGCGGCAAGGGCCTGTCGGGTGGATTGATCACCGTGCGGCCACCGCGCGAGGCCACTTTCGTGGCCGAAGACAATATCCTGATCGGCAACGTCGCGCTGTACGGTGCGACCAGCGGCGAAGCCTTCTTCCGCGGCGTCGCCGGCGAGCGTTTCGCGGTGCGCAACAGCGGCGCCACGGCGGTCGTCGAGGGCGTCGGCGACCACGGCTGCGAGTACATGACGCGCGGTTTGGCGCTGGTGCTGGGCAAGACCGGACGCAACTTCGCGGCCGGGATGAGCGGCGGCGTCGCCTTCGTGCTCGATGAAGACGGCACCTTCGCCGGACGCTGCAACACCAGCATGGTGGAGTTGCTCGGATTCAAGGACGACGCCGAAGTCCAGCACATTCACACTCTGATAACGCGTCACCACCAGTACACGCAGAGCGCGGTGGCGCGGCGGTTGCTAGACAACTGGGACAACTACGTGGGCAAGTTCGTCAAAGTCCTGCCCACCGAGTATCGCAAGGTGATTGAGCGCCAACATCTGAACCCCGAATCGGCGAAGCTGGCGGCAGTCTGACGCCTGAACGTGCTTGGCAGGGCGCTCGAAAATGGCGGCGGGCAATGGCTCTTTAGCGGAAGTAAGCACCCCGCTATAAAAGAAAGCTTCTTTCTTCATCTCTCATGCGGGGAGAGATGAGGATGCGGGGCGGGACTGTAGAATTCTTGTTCAACTGCCCGCCAAACCTGCATCGGCGGCGCGTCGCAACGGTTTGCGCGAGCGCGCCATCTTGATGCCGCGGGGCTGGCGCGAGGGGCCGGCCGGCGAAACGGAGGGGCCGGGGCGGAGGAACAACTCTCTCAGTAGAAGAGGCTGGTTGAATGGGCAAGATCGGTGGCTTTTTGGAAATCGAGCGGGAAACGGCGTCGCGCCGGCCGGTGAAGGAACGGCTGCGCGACTGGCGCGAGTACGATCTCAAGATGCCCGAGGACAAGCTGCGGGCCCAGGGCGCCCGCTGCATGGATTGCGGAATTCCCTTCTGCCACAAAGGCTGCCCCCTGGGCAATATCATCCCCGACTGGAACGACCTGGTTTACCGCGGGCGCTTCAAGGACGCGATCGCGCGTCTGCACATGACCAACAATTTCCCCGAATTTACCGGGCGGGTATGTCCCGCGCCCTGCGAAGAGGCCTGCGTACTCAACATCAACAGCCAACCGGTCACGATCAAGCTGATCGAAAAACACACCATCGACTATGCCTTCGCCCAAGGCTGGGTCACGCCCGTAATTCCCGCTGTCAGGACCGGCAAGAAGGTCGCGGTGGTCGGTTCGGGTCCTTCGGGACTGGCCTGCGCGCAGCAACTGGCGCGGGCTGGCCACAGCGTTACCCTGTTCGAGCGATCCGACCGGGTCGGTGGTCTGCTGATGTACGGGATTCCCGACTTCAAGCTGGAGAAATCCAACATCTACCGGCGCCTGGAGCAGATGCGGGCCGAAGGGGTGGAATTCAAAACCAACTGTCATGTGGGAGTGGACTATCCGGCCGATCAATTGCGCGAGCAGTTTGACGCGATCTGCCTGACCGTTGGTTCGACCAAGCCACGCGACCTCCCGGTGCCGGGACGCGAGCTTGACGGGATCCATTTCGCGATGCAGTTCCTGCCGCTCCAGAACAAGATCAATGCCGGCGACGCGATTCCCGAAGGTCGAATGATTAGCGCCAAGGGCAAACGGGTCGTGATTCTGGGCGGCGGCGATACCGGTTCGGACTGTCTGGGCACGTCCAATCGCCAGGGCGCGGTCTCCGTGAATCAGTTCGAGTTGCTAGCCAAGCCGCCCGAGGTCCGCACCGCCGACATGCCGTGGCCCAACTGGCCCATGATCCTGCGCACCTCGACTTCGCACGAAGAAGGCGTCATCCGCGACTGGAGCATCAACACCAGGAGCTTTTCGGGCAAGAATGGCCACGTAGAGAAGCTCCACGGCGTGCGCCTGGACTGGAAGACCGACAATGGCCGGATGGTCATGGAGGAGATTCCGGGCAGCGAGTTCGAGCTGGATTGCGACCTGGTTCTGCTGGCCCTGGGATTCCTGGGACCCGAACCCGACGGCGCAATCGCCCAACTGGGGCTCAAACTCGACCAGCGCGGCAATATCCAATGCGACGCCAACTATATGAGCAGCGTGCCCGGCGTGTTTGCCGCCGGCGACGCGCGGCGCGGCCAGTCATTGGTGGTATGGGCGATTTGGGAAGGACGCGAGGCCGCGCGCGGAATTGATCAGTACCTGATGGGCGAAAGCTGCCTGCCCAGCAGTCCGCAGATTTAGCCATTCATTTCGGCGCTACTTCTCGGATTAGGCACCGGCACGCTGGCTCAGTTTGCTGGATTTGGTAATGGCGGCCTCTTGGCCGCCGGCGTGGTTTGAGCCAACGACTTGCGCGTGAAACCGTTGCAACCGAGGATGCCGCGGCCAGGCCAGGTTTGGGGTATCGGTGGCTGCGACTGGAAGATCGATTGCTCGAAGGATTTCACCGACATCATTGCTAATTGCAGCCTGTCGATGAGACTGGGAATGTGGTCAATTTTGCCCTGAACATTGACCGTGGGCGATCTGAAAGACACCTTCATACCGGGACGGACAAACAGCGTCCCATTGATCGCGATCTTCCCAGAGGCCAGAATCATCGTGTCCTGGACCGCAGTGACCGATTGACCGGCGGGAATGACAAAGTCTCGAGTGATAATCAGACCTTTGATTTCCGGATTTTTTTTCGCGCCGCCGGGGAACAGGGTGACGATCAGCAAGATGGCGAGCAAGCCAACGATTTTGTTCACGCCGCTGCCCACGGCCATCCGATAGCCGCTCACGTAGCGTTGAATTGTCGCTGATGTGTATTGCACAGGACTCCGCGAAGCACCAATGACCGCCCAGCTTAGCCGGGCTGCCGATTGACGATACTCTTTATGTCGGCGAGCACGGTGCTGACTTTCACATTCTCGCCTTCGTATTCGTGAACTTCGCGGCCGTCGGGACCGAGCAAAAAAATACCGGTTACGTGATCGACTGAGCCGTCGGGTTTCCGTTCGCGCCGCACCGCAAACACCGCCAGTTCATCCTCGACGATGGCGGGCGGAGCGGTAAGGAATAGCCAGTCGCGGCTGTCGGCACCTTGCTTGCGCGCGTATTCCGCAAGCTGACCCGGGCCGTCGTGTTCAGGATCGATTGTGATCGAAACCAGGGTGACAGCGGTCCTTAATTCGGGCGGCAAGCCGGCCGCAATCCGGACCATCTTTTGGGTCAGCATCAGGCAGGCTCCGGGACAAGTGGTATAGATGAAATCCACCAGAACCGGCTTGCCCTTGAGCGATGCCAATGAAACTTGGTTTCCGTGCTGGTTGGTGAAGGTAAGCGGCGGCAGGCAGTCGCCCAGATTGGCCGCGCCATAGGCGCCGGGGTCGCGGCCGGACTTGCAACCGGACACCGCCAGCGCACCGGCAATCAGCGCTCCCGCGATCGCGAGAAGACCGCGGGAGCGCAGATGATTACTGCTGCTGCCTTTGCCAAAAGCCGCCATAACCGCTCAACGGCGCTTTTCCTGTCGTCCCGCCGGCCGTGTTCCAGGAAACGCCGTGGCCGACGTCCAGTTCAACCGAGGGGGTGGTCGTATCGCACTTCAGCAATGACGAAGTCACGTCGTTGTACGGGAAAGTCGTACCCGTCGCTTTGGTTTGCGCAATCGTGGTGGTTCCGGAATAGACCAGAAAATTCTGATCGGTGCTCGGAATATTGTTCGGGCTTTTCCACGTGGCGCCTTCAGTGTTTTTCGTCCACGAAGCGGGATCCCCGCCGGGGCCGAAAACCGGGCAGTTGGATACTCCAGGCGCATAGTTTAGGGCGTTCAGTTTGACCCGGACCGATGAACATCCTTCCTTTGGGCAAACGTAATAGCTTTCATCGGTGGTATTGTCCGTGCAGAAAAACGGATCCTGGGCCGGATTGCCGGTGCAATTACCTAACGGACTGGGGCCGTCCGCGATTGGATTGTTCTGCCTGATCCACAAATATAACATCCCAGTGGTTGAATCGTAGAAGTACTTATCCAGATTCGGCGGGCCATTGGGCTTCCCGTCGGTGGTCAGCCCGGCTATTCCCGTATCTGATAGTGTGAGAGTCGCTTGAGGGTAGAGACACCAATTGACGGTTACACCATTGACTATACCGCTGCCGGCCGTGGTACCGGCGGGGCAGCCTTTGGTGGGCTTGGGAATCAGGCCCTGCGCCGGACAGTTATACTTGATTTTGTTCTTCTCAAGCTGCGAATCGAGGTTATAGCAAATGTTGGTGGCCAAACCAGTCTGTTTTTGCCCGAGGAATGTGCTATCCAACTGCATCCAATCATTGGCCAACTGCGGGTCTGCCCCGTCGCCATTGCCGTAGGTCCGATAACCTCGTGTAATCGTGAACATACTCGACGCGGACGGGTCCTTTACCGGCGGCATGCCCTTGGCGTCGCTATAGCAAATGCCAAGCTGAATATAAAATGGCTTGGTGCTGCTGATATTCGGTTTAACCACGTCGTCGATGGTTATATCCACCGTATCGGGAATTCCAGCTTTTGACTTGGGGGGCTGGGTTCCGATAGGGAACACAAAGGGGTCCGCGCGCACGACGTAACCGTAGCCGCTGATTACCTTGGGTTCCCATACTCCCAGCCCATCGCGGCTTTTCAACTCCATCGAGCCGTGCGTCCCGAAATCGAGGTTATCCTTGTAGAAGGTCAGTTGCTGAGTCATGTTCCAATCGGGTATCGCCGGAGGGTATAGAGCTTCGAACTCGAGCTGACCCATGGCGCCCGGCGACATGAGCGCGGTCGGACGGCTGCCTTCCTGATCGATGTTTTGCTGTCCGAGCGCGTGACATTCGGCGGGCGAATTGGCGGGCTGGCCGCCACTGGTGTTGGTAGTGTTATTGAAGGGCAGATCGTTAAGGGAGATCGGAAAGGCGCCGGCTATCGGCTTACCGGTGGAATCTCCAACCGATAATCCGCTCAGCGTGCCGTCCTCATCGATGACCGCGGTATTCTTGTCACCATCCTTGAAATCCCCCTGATTGACGATGCTGGTATAGACCTGGTGGCGAAAATCCACGTTGGCCCAGGTTAGCTGGCTCGTAGTGGCAGCGGTCGGATAGGCGCTTTGATTGCCTTCCAACCAGCCGAAGGCCGCATCGCCCTCGTACCGCGTGAAGGGAGCATTATATCTCCAGCTTTTCGCCAGGCCGGAGTCGGCGGTAGTCAGCAGAGAGCTCGGATCCTGCAGGAAGTTGACCAGGCGGTTATGGATAATAAGCGGTGGTCCATCATAGATCTGAAAGCCGAACTGGTTCCACTGGGGTGTAGGAAAGCCGTCAGCCAGGAAGACGCCGCTGTTTACCGGGTCCTTAGGTCCAAAAGGTGTGGCATCGATACATCCGCGCTGACCGCCTCTTTGCTGCTGGCCGACCGAAGGAATAATCGCTCCACAAGGGCCGAAACGATCGGGGTTATTGGCACTGACTCCCACTATGGAGGAATCCTTGAGCAGCGCCCATACGCCAGGATAATTACCGTCCGAGCCCCCCGACGTAACAAATGACAGACTGCGGCGGTTGGTGGCAAAACGGGACTGGTAAACCACGTTGAACGAAGGCCGTACCCACAGGGCGCGCCAGCGGACGCGGGTGGCGGTCAGTTGATCGAACTCATCAACCACCGCATGGTTCGGCGGAATAGTAACCGGGGAGTACCGATTATTGCCGTTCAGATAGCCAGTCAACTGGCCGGAAACCACAAAGGCGTTGCTATCGCTGTACAAGCCGCCGTAGCAACCGTGGACACGATTGTTGGTGAACTCGCCGTGCACTCCGGCATATTTTGGACCAATCGGAATGAATTTGTCGTCGATTACACTGCGTGGGACATTAGGCATTGATCCGGTCCCGGTCGGCGTTACATACCAGTAGCCCATGCCGACATCCTGACAACCGGCGATCGAGTTGTTAATCAGCTTGATACTTGGGTTGATTATCCAGAAGCCGCTGGGTGGTTCGAAATATACGTCAGGTGGCTTGCAAGTCCCCGCTACCGCCCTGAAACCCAGGGTGCCGCTGTTTCCGGCGCCGGTAAACGGGTAAGCGCAGCTCCCGGTCACCGGATTACCTTGATGGTCCGGGTCGAAAATGCCGAATTGGTTAAAGGGCAACTTACCCGGGCTGTTGCCCATGCCAGGGACCGTATTATTGAGGTTGTCTCCGGTCCAGTAATATTTCGCGATTAGCGTCGCCGCCGGCACGTCCGCACCGTTGTTGACGGTGAAAGAGTTGCTCATTGCACCCATGCCGACGTTGTTCTTAAAGGTGATGTTCTCTTCATCACCAATCTCTTCGTAAAAGATGTGGCCGGTGATACGCGCGCAGACGTTGTTGGTGAGCGAAAGATTTTGGGTGGCATGGACGGTAATGCACTTGTTATAGCTGTGGTCGATGCTGTTGGAATCGATCAGCACGATGGGCTTGGGTGCCTTCGACAGGTCGCCGTCCATGTGGAAGTGAATTGGATAGCTGCCGAGCTCTTCCTTGCCGAACTTTTGCAACTGCACTCCCTGCATCACGGCCGCGGTGAAGCCCGGCAGGAAGCGGGTTTCGCCGCCCCAATGCAGATTTCCACCCGCCTTGCCTTGTTCGCCCACCGGTGCCGTGTCCGCGTCGGAGGTCAGGAGGATATTGCGGCTGATGAGGCCTACTTCGGCGCGTTCATCGACCCCATAATTAGTGGTGTCAGAGGCGTTGTAACTGCCCGGTCCCGGCGCCCCTTTGTCGGCTGCGTAGGGATCGGGTCCGCCAAAATGGTAATAGACCAGGGGCCGCGTGGCGTCGAGATTGATCGTGGTTAAGCCGCTGGTTTTGTCGAAGGTGGGCTTGGACGCAATCTGGACAAATTCAGTTTCCCATGGGCTGAAGCTGGTGGTCGCCACGGCGATCCAATCGTTGGCCTGCCAGCCCCGGTTCGAACCTCCACCAGTAACGTCACCCGCTACCTTAATTTGAGTGGCGCTGACCGCCGGTTTCGCAACCTTGGCGGCCACATTGTAGGTGGCCGGCCCCGCCGGCTGCGCGAGGTAAGTCCAATCCATGGTGTGAGTCGTATCGCCACTGGCCGGAACGCCCTTCAAGCCATACATGTAAAGCGAGCCGCCAGACTCGACCTGGATGCCCTTGACGTAACCCTGGCATTGCGGGGAGATGTTGGGGGTGTTGGGCGGGTTGTTGTTTGGCCCATTGGTTACGTCCCCACAATCGGCCGGATGGGTGCCGGTAAACTTCAGCGTCACGAGGTCGGTCGTTTTGGTGGTGCCGATCGGACACGTGGTATCACCGATTTTCAGCGCGCCGCCGCTTTGAATGTCGATTCCGTTGGTGGTTAGCTGGATCCCGCCTTGGGCGGCCTGGTCGCTGATGGCCAGCGTGCCCCCATTAGCGATGGTTATTGTGCCGCTGGTGGCATGTCTTGTCGAGATAGGCCTGTTTGCAGGTGCCAGCGCCGCCGATGGTTATATTGCCCGTACCGCATCGCGAAAACGGCGTATAAGCAGGATTGTTGCATTGCGCCCTGGCGGATCCGCCCGCAAGCGTGATGGCGAGCAGCAGTAGCGCGGAGGTGATTATCCGCCCAAGGACCGTAGGTCCAGCCCCCGCGCCACGCGCATCCCCATCATCCTGTCGCAAGCGGTTAAAATTTAGCATCCTTGTGACCTTCCTGCCGGTTTCATTTTTTGGCAACGAGAGCGCCGCGGGGGCGCTTCGATGGAAAATGTCCCACCAACCTTAATCAATTTCGCTGACTGCGACTGGCAATCGCATCCCGGCGGCGCCTGTGTAAGACACCGCCAGGATGCATCATCAAGTCCGAGAATCCACACACGTGCTTCTATTTGACGCCGGGTAAGGGGAAAAACTTCACGCCTTTGTTGTTGTCACACAAAAATGGGGTCGAAGTACCGGCGCAATGCCCGCCCGCAAGCGCGGTGCTGATGGCGGCGGGATTGCTCTGAAATTGGGCCAGATCGATCTGGACCAGAAAGTCGCGCTGAAAGTCGAGTACGTAGCCAAGATTATGGCAACTGTCCGCGACTATCGCGTAAGGGAAGGTCGCCGACCCCCAGGGATTGCCCGCGGGATCGTTGGGCACCGTGCCCTGCACGCCGCTAACCATCGCGGAGGTCAATTGGCGTACGGGTCCGGATGGCAGCGTCAGGAGCGCAACTTGTGCGCCGTAAGCCGCCGTTAGCAGAGCCTGGTGGGTGGCAGCATTGATCGCCGCTCCCGGCATAAGGGCGCTGGTGCCGGTGTCGAAATTGACCGAGTTGGGCAGAGTCCCACCTTCGGTGAGCATGCAGGCCGGTGGCGGAGAGAAAGTGCCGTCCACGAGGTTTACCACCGTCGCCAAGGAGGAATCAAAATTGCCGATTACCCAGATGCCCGTGGCCGGGTCCACCGCAACCCCATCCGGTTCCGCATTCAGCGCGGTCAAGTTGAGGTCGGAAAACTCACAGGCCGTATTATTGGGAAGGTCGAGCGCGTTCAGAGTTGGCGCTAGCGCAATTGCGGTGAGCAGCGACGTTTGAGTGTTCAAATCGAGCGCAAAGTTGGTGGTCGCGCTCAATTCGTTGAAATTGGTAAACGCGCCGGTGGACGCGTTGAACATCGCGGTTCCGGTGCAGCTGCCGGAGACCCCCGAGCAACTGAAGAGGGCATCGCTCATCGATACCAGTGACAGATTCAGGTTGGGGTCGTATATCACCCCGTCGGTAGGACTCGGCGCGCTGCCGGTCGGGAAAGGAAAGGAGGTGATCGAATTATCGCTTTCCTTGATTACCGACATTTGCCCGGTCTGTTGTTCGTCGTCGTTCGATACCAGGATCTGGCCATGGATCGGATCAGCCGCCGCCGAAGCGGGCACGTCAGGAATCTTGGTTGAAATGGTCGCGACCCGCGGATCAGTTACGTCGGGGTCTACGCTTAAATCGATTTCGGCGACTTCGCCGTTGCCGTCGGTTCCCAGGAAGAGCATCGGCACGTAAGCCTTCTGGGTCGTGCAGTCAACCGCGAATACGCTGGCGGTACCAGCCACGGGAACCGGAGTCGGAGTGACCGCAGGTGTTGGGGTTGGAGAAGCTGTCGCGGTTGGCGAAGCTGTGGAGCTCGGTGAGGCAGTCGGTGTTGGTGTAGGCGCCAGGGTCGGCGCCAAGGTCGGACCCAGGGTCGGGATTATGATGGGCGTGTTCGAGGAACTGCCGCCACAACCGGCAAGCAACGCGACGCTAACGGCCGCCAGCAGGCTTAGCAGGGCGCGCCAGCCCGTGCCGAGCGGCAAATGTGAACTCATGGATTTTACCGTTTGTGGATCGCCGAAGACTTTCATATTTACCCGCTTTTTCCTCGCCTCGCAGCGCTTTAATGCGCCGCCTTCCGAACATAAAAAGCCAATTCGAACCTATTGACTAATCGACCTTCCCGCCGCCGTCCTTAAGCGCGGTAAATGCTAGAAATCGCGACCGACCTTTATCGTCGAGAATTAAACACGCAATTTCCTTCTATAGTCCATTTCAACGTCTTATAAATTCAAGAGCGCTGGTCAACGTTCTACCCTGAATTCAGGTTTGAGGCGTAGAATCGGACAACCACTAGCGCAGTTCAACATTGGCGCGCAACGAATCAGCCATTTTTCCCGGACCTTGACCGCATCCGGGTACGAAGGCGAACGATTCCATTTATTCCGCACGCCCCATTGCCCGGCGCTTGCGGGCCAGTTTTGCCAGAACACTTCGCCGCCGGCTTGCTCGCGTCATTCGACGGTCTCCACCAAGGGACTATCCTGGCAACGGCATCGCCACGAG
This sequence comes from uncultured Pseudomonadota bacterium, assembly GCA_963805995.1. GTDB lineage: Bacteria > Desulfobacterota > Binatia > Binatales > Binataceae > JAJPJA01. The sequence continues at coordinate 239,349 of CAWDWL010000002.1, forward strand.
CCTTAAAAAGCCTCCAAGCTGAGAAGCCTTATGCTATTGACATCACTTGGGAATTTCTTCAAAGCCTTTATTCGGGAGAATCATATATGTTTAAGGTGATCGGCGACTGGCTAAACTCTTTGCTAGTGATCACGCTGTTCTCAGTGGTTCTATGTGGATCCTGGAGCTTTGAGGCCCAAGCTGCGGTAACTTGCCCGGATGCGATCAACAAGGGCACGCTGCCGATTGGCGGTGGGAATCAAGACCTCGAGGTGACGGGACCCTGTGTGGTGGCCGGTACGACCGGCACCGACGCGGCCCTTTACCAGTACGGCAACGTCAACATCTACGTCGCCAATCCGAAAGATCCAGCAGCCATCGCTTATCTGAGGTTCGCGGACAAAAAGATCAACTTCTGGGCGCATTCGATCCTGGTGGAAAACAAGGGCCAATTGCTGGCGGGAGTCGCCGCGCCAGGCCAGCCAGCGGAAAAGCCGATCGGAACCGCGGGGGGTCCGCTGAACATCTACATTTGGGGCAAGGACACTGACGCGCCCATTACCTGCAAGTCCTTATGGAACAAGGACGGGATCACGCCGGATGACAAAGGCCCATGCGGCGTTGACCCGGCAATCTGGAAATCCAACTCAGTTCCGTCCAGCCAGCCGGCCACCAAACCCCTACCTGGCGGCGTCACCGATTATTTCTACAACTACAACTTTATGTCATTTGGCACCGGGAAGGATGCGAACAGTTTCTTTGGCTCCAAAGTCCTCGCGGTTTCCTTCGGCGGTACGATGAAATTTGCCGGCGCCAAAGGCGCGAGCTATCGAATCGGTGCGGATACCCCCTCCAATACCGGGACCAGTTGGGTGCGCCTCGCGCAATCCTTGAAACCCCAGGATCGAAGCATGGTGGTCCAGCGGCGTGGTCGATTGGCAAAAAAATGATCAAATCGTGGTCACCAGCACGGATTACCTGGCCGCACATGCCGAAGAGCTGGTGGTTCAAGGTGTGTTTAAAAACATGCCGACCGCAGGGTCCAGCACGGTCCGTTTTACCAATGTGAAGCCGAAAGTTACCGGAGTCGAATTTTACCATAACGGCGAGCAATACGATTTGAGCGCCACGGGCCGGCTCGACAAGAACACTATCGCGGCGCTGGGCCGCTCCACGGTCGAGACCCGCGCCGCGGTGGGACTGCTCAGCCGCAGCATCCAGATCCAATCCGCCGGCGACCTGGCGGGCGAGTTGTTCCCCGCCGAAGACTCCACCGTTCAGCCCAATTACTTTTTTGGCGCTCATAGCCTGGTCCGGCAAGGTTTTGCGGCCTACCAGATCCAGGGCGTGTCGTTCTATCAGATGGGACAGGGCGGACAGATCGGCCACTATCCGGTGCATTTTCACATGGTGCGCCAGGCGCCCAACGACACCTGGGTCAAGGATTGCTCGATTTGGGATTCCATGACCCGCTGGATCACGCTTCACGCGACCCAGAATGTGACGCTCCAGCGCAACGTCGGCTACAAGTCCATCGGCCACGGCTATTACATCGAAGACGGCGCCGAGGCCAACAACCGGCTGTATGCCAACCTTGGCGTTTTTGCCAAGCCGGCGATCAAAAACGCCAAACTGAATCCCCGCAGCGTCCCGGGCATCCTGGTCGGCCCGAATCCGCCGCCACCCGGTAACCGTGTGTTTCCGTACTACTCCGACGTCGATCAGCCGAGCGTGTTCTGGATCATGAACGGATGGAACGACTTCGAGTATAACATGGCGGCAGGCGCCGGCACCTGCGGCGCCTGCTATTGGCTGGTGCCCGGCCAAAACAGCGGACGGGAAAACACCTTCCAGTTCGGGACGGGCCCCAATGACTACAAAGCACCATTGCCGAATTCCGCCATGACCTGGCGCGGATATTCCTCGATGCAGGGTTCTTTCACCGGCGCCAATGGCCCGGCCATACCCACTCCGATGCCGACCACGGGTCCTCCGCCTCCGAGGCCCCAGACAATTCAGGACCTGGCCGCAGGCCGGGCTGGCACCACTCCGCTGTACAAGTTCATAGGCAATTCCTGCTCCTCGGCGATGAACTCGTTCGTCACGGTGGGCGGCGAGGCGGCCTGTAACGGGGTCGGACCAGCCACCACCAGTCCCTCAGACGTTGAGCACATGATTCCGATCGCCAATCCGGCCGCCCCGACAATTCCGCCGCCCGATCCGAACGGGATTTATGCGGATACCTTCTATCCGCGGGCTACAGGGCTGCGCCATCCAACCCGCTGCGGCGACAACCCGAATACGGTCAACTCTTTGGATTGCAGCTCGTACACCCTCGCCAATGTCTGCGCCGCCAACTCTTACAATCCACCGCCGATGAAGCAGCAATCGCTTTACAATTGCGAAGCCACCGTGCTCGACGCGTACACGACCTCATTTAATTGGGCGCAAACCAATTTCGCGGCGGTCTGGTTACGCCCGCTCTGGCATCTGTTGATCAATAGCGCGATCACCGACACGCAAAACGGCGGCCTCACCTTCGTTACCGGTGGCGATTATACCCGTGCATCGGTGATCGACGGCTCGTGGGACCTGGCGAAGAAAACCGTTTTTGTCGGCCATACGCAGACCGAAGCCAGTGCGACGGTCAAGTCCAATCCCTTTGCGTCCGCCACCGGCCCCTTCAATCCCATCAGCGGACTTCAATGCCCAATCGCCGACGCAACGCTTAACAAACTACCCCAGGCCTGTATCATCGCCGACCAGGGGGCCGATTTCGAGGCGGCCAACTTCGGCGAAAACGAGCGGATGTCCAGCATCTACGACGGTCCCTCCTACCAGGATACGAATGCCTATGTGGACGTCGAACCGACCATCCTGAGTTCGCTTAAGTGCACGCCAACGATGGGTCAGGCGTGTCCGCAGGCGCTGCAGGTCTATGGCCGTCTGGGCGGCATCCCGAAAAATGCCGCGAATCAATGCTATCTGCCTAACGCCGCGATCGGCTGGAAACAGCCAAATGGATTCTTCTATCCACCCGCGTTTCATTCGGTCAATTTGACCTTTGCCAACAGTCCGATACGTCATTTCGTGATCGAGCCGGAGTTCGCCCCCGGCACCTTCAACACCGATATCAATCAGGTCAAAAAGCGCTATTGCACGTATCCGACTCCGACCGATTCGGCTTTAGGACTCTTTAACGGCTTTTCGGATGTCGATCGCCAGACCGTGCTTAACGACGACGACGGTTCGCTAACTGGACTGCTGGCAAAGGCGACACCGCCCAACCAGCCAATCAAGCCCGATGTGGAGACCATCTCGGTCAACTTCGACGACTACTTCGACGCCCCGATCCAGGCTCTCGAATGCGGCTCCGACGTGAGTAATCCGCCGGCGGGTTTTCCTCCGGGAACGGCCAAGACCAGTCCATATGACCACGTGACCTCAGTGGTCTATCCGGCCTGCGCCCGGCTTGGCGGTCCCCCGGCCCCCGAAATCGGCTGCGGCATGGCTCCCGGAGCGCCGCCGGCCGGTCAGAATCCCAATTGGGGCAGTGACTGCACCTCGGGCACCAATCCCCCCGGATGCTATGGGGTGCCGATTTACCGGCAGAACCTGACCGACGGAGAGGCGCGCGACCCGACTTTACAATCAATCCGGATGATGGGTGCCAACGAGTGGCAGCGCAATGTCCTGACCAATAACTACGGGACTTACTATATTGATACCGCGTCGGGCGCTACCGCTCAGAGCGCCAGTCAGACCAAGAATATTTTCGAGGCGAACAAGACTTACTACGTATTCCTGGTCTATGCCAAACCGACTACTCATCAGACCTACCAGATGTGGATTGGTAAAGGCAGCAGTTTCACTCCACCCCTAACCAGTGATTGGGCGAAGAACAACGTGTTTATGACCCGGGTGTTCCCCAATACGATCAATTTCCAGACCTTCGACCAGCCGCCGAGCGGGAACTGGCCATCAACCTGGCAAAGAGACTATGACCCGGATACCGGCATATTGACCGTGACCCTGGATATGAGCTTCACCGGTTTTCAGACCAACTTCGCCAAAGCCGAGACGGATTTCTGCCTCCCCTACAGTTTTTGCACGCTGCAAAGCGGCCAATGCGTGTGCAATCCGGCGGATCGGGATTACAAACTATGCCGGCAAACCATTGGCGGCAAAACCAGCGATATCTGCACCGACTGGGCGGGCAAGGACGTAGATTGGCCGGCGTCGAGCACGGACACGATATATGGCGTTTCGGGTGGAGCGTACGGCTTCGGGTTGAAGTTCCCCAATGGGTTCGTGGCCGATAGCCTGGATCATCGGCCCCCATCGCCTTGCGTTATGCAAGCTGACACCGGATGGAACATACCGTTGGTGCAGGCCAAGCTAAATCCGGCGGATGCCTGTTACAATACACCCACTCAGTACCCGCCTGGCAGTCCGCTGTTTTGCGCCAAGCCGTAGACACGAAATGAGTGGCTGTAGCAGTTTATAAAAACCTGTCAACAAACGCCCAGGGATTCGGTACCCAGCCTTGGCCGGCAGTGGTAGATCGAGGCAAAGATGAGAGAGCGCGCAAGCACCAGTCCATCCCGGAGATGGCCGCATCCGGACGCGCGGCCAATGGTTCTGATCCTCACAGGTTTGCGAGCGGTAATCGCATTCTCGATCGCGGTCGTGGCTGCGGCAGTGCTAGCGGGATGCAACGGAAGCACTTCAGCCAACATTATATCGGTGGTGCCCACTCCCGCTCCGACTGCGACTTCAATGCCGTCTTCGACACCCCCAAGCAGCACCCCAACAGCTACTCTAATCCCAAGTGCGACGGCGACGCCTACCGGCGCTCCAACGTTGACGGCCACTCCAACTTTCACCGCTACTCCGACTCCAACCGCAACCCCGACTCCGACCGCATACCCCGACTCCGACCGCTACCCCGACTCCGACCGCTACCCCGACTCCGACCGCTACTCCGACGCCGACCGCTACCCCGACTCCGATAGTCGCGGCCGGTTCCAGCGCAGTCGCCGTCAATTGCTCGACTCAGCACGCCTGGGTAGCGATGAACAACACCGGCGGCGCCGGCGCTGACGGAACCGTGGTCGAAGTGGACCTCACCATCAATCCCGCGACCGCCAATCCGGTCGTCGCCACGCTCGATTTGGGACACGACATTCCCAGTGGAGTTGCGCTCACACCCACACAACTGTTGGTAGTCGCCGGCGATATCAGTGCCGGGGGCCATCTCTACATATTTGACCGGAGTGATAATAAGCCGATCGCCGGCTCGCCGTTTGATTTCCCTCCCGGCAGCGATACCTTCGGAATTTCAGGCATCGTTTATGACCCCGTGCGCAACCAGGCTGTGGTCTCGATGTGCGACACCATCAACTGCGACGGTAATCAGGACCCGGCCACCGGCTGGGCCGTTTTCGATCTGGCGACAAATAAGTTTGGTCCCGTTATCTCCGCACCCGAGCCCGACTCCCTGAGCCTCAATCCCGGTACCGGTCTGATCGTGGCCCCGTCCGATACGATCGATCCGCCGTCGGCTATCAACGCGATACTGGGGGGCAACGACACTCAGGCGTGTCTGCTGTCGGACCTCAATCTGACCAACGATGGGGGCGACCCGGACGGTGCCTGGGCCGACCCGGCGACCAATCTGTTCGCGGTCGGCGACTTTTTTATCCCGGTCGTCACGGTGCTTAACTTAAACGAGGCAACCTTCTCAGGCCCTCCCGCATCATGCTTGCTCAAGGAGGCTGGGACCAATCCCAACTCGGTGGACGCCGAGGTTTTTGGCGCCACCGGCGACCCCGCCGATGTGGTCGCGATCAATCCGGTGACCCATCAGGTATTGGCGGCCTCTGACCTGGGACCGGATGTCGGGCTGATAAACCTGCCCAGCACGCCGGTCACGCAACTGACCGGGCCACTTACATTCTCAGCCTCCACGCTGCCAATGCAGCCCGACGACAATTCGTTTGCCGCGTTCGACGAACCTTTCAGTGCCACCGTCGATACCTGCCAGAACCAAGGGCTGATTGCCAATGCCGACTTCACCTTCCTGGCCCGGGTAGACCTCCCGACCTTGCAGGACCATCCGGCCAAGATCAGGACCCCGTTGCCGAAGGGCACCTGTTTTGGCGGCTTCACGCTTTCATGCAGCAACGGCAATGGGGTGACGTTCTTTCCGCTGCCGGTAGAACCCGCGGGAGGCGGGGCTGTCGCCCATCGTCTCAAGCAGGTGTTACGGAGGCATAACTGACAGTGGATAGGCCCAAGTACCGCGTGGCGGCAGCAACGATGGTCGCCGTACTCGGTCTGATTGGCTTTCTGGCATTGGCGCAGGGGCGTTGCGCGGCGCAGTCGTCGCCAGGCGACATGGGTCACAGCGACAGCGCCCCCGAGCCGAGCACCGAGCAAAAGATCGCGGAGTTGAAAGCCGCCAAGAAGCGCCTGGCCCGCCAGGCACGGGAAACCAGCGGATATCATGAGTCATTGCGCCAGATGAAGATCCTCAAGATCGACAAGCTCATCAAGCGGCTCGAGGCGGGCGAGGACGTGCCGCAAAGCAAAATCGAGAAGACCGTCGGACACATGCCGTTTCCGCTGTACAATCCAAACTGAAGCGCAAGCGCGGGTCCTTAGCGGGCTGCGGAAACGCCTGTCGCCAGCGCATTGGCGGCGGCCGGAACCGCCGTGGCGATAGTCAATCCACGCCAGGTGCGCGACTTCGCGCGCGCTACCGGACGGCTCGCCAAAACCGACCGCCTGGATGCCGAAGTGTTGGCGCGCTTCGGGGAGGCGGTGAAACCTGCAGCACGCCCCTTAGCCAATGAACAGGCTGAGGCGCTTGAAGCCTTGGTCACACGGCGCCGCCAACTAGTTGAAATGTTGACCGCCGAGAACAACCGGCGCTCGAGCGCGCCAAAGGTTTTACACCGCGGCATCGATGAGCACATTCGCTGGTTGGAGAAACGGCTTTGGAGTCTCGACGAGGAACTCGGCACAATGATCCGAAACACTTCGCTGTGGCGTGAGCGCGACGACTTGCTGCGTTCCGTTCCGGGGGTCGGCCCAGTGCTCTTGAGCACTCTGCTCGCGCAGTTGCCTGAACTGGGGATGCTCAATCGCAAGCAGATCGCTGCGCTGGCCGGTCTGGCGCCATTTAATCGCGATAGTGGAACGCCGCGCTGGAGCCGCTGCATCTGGGGTGGACGCGCACAGGTCCGGCGCGTCCTCTATATGGCTACAGTAGCGGGCGTGCGCAGCAATCCCACTATCAGAGCTTTCTATCTGCGGCTTCGCTCCAACGGTAAGCACGCCAAACCGGCGCTCACCGCCTGGATGCGCAAGTTCCTCGTTATTCTCAATGCCATGCTTCACAACAAAACCCACTGGCTTACACCTGCCCTCACCTCACCATCCGCTTCGCTTTCTCCCCTCCGGGGCGCGGTATCCGAACACGGTTGCTGCTAGGTTGGCGGGTGCGAGCCGCGACTATTCGCCGACGTCGCCAGCGCCACGAAATCCGCCAGGTGGATGACCTGGGTGCGCGCGCCGCGGCGGCGCAGTTCGGCGGCGATTTGGAATTGGCATCCGGGATTGGCCAGTACCACATAATCGGCGCCGGTGGCGATGATGGTCGCTGCCTTACGCTGCGCCAAAGCGCGCGCGGCGTCCGGAAAGGTAAGATTATAGGTGCCCGCCGACCCGCAGCAGAGGTCGGAAGATTCCATCTCCACCAGCTTTACTCCGGGAATCGACCGCAGCAGCGCGCGCGGCTGCTCTCTGACGCCCAGCCCATGCGCGAGATGGCAGGCGTCATGATAAGTGACCGTGCACTCAAGGCCGCCCGCAATCGGCCTTTGCCCTTCCAGCAGCAGCGCGCTCAGCTCTTTGACCTTGTTGGAGATCTCTCTTGCGCTTTGCCCCAGTTCGGGATCGTCCTTGAGCAACTCGCCATATTCGGCCATCGCGGTCGAGCATCCCGACGCCGTGGAGATGACAAAGTCGGCGCCGCTGTCCTTGATCGCGCGAACGTTGGCGCGCGCGAATTGGAGCGCGCGCTCGCGATTGCCGCTGTGCAGGTCGAGCGCGCCGCAGCAAACCGTGCGGCCGAGCTGTACGGTCCGATAGCCGCAGGCGGCCAGCAGCTTGACGGCGTTGCGATTGGCGGAATCCGCCAGCACCTGCGCCACGCATCCGCGATGGACCGCCACCGAAGCCGTCGCGCCGGCGGGCGCTGACGCAACGCTGCCGTCCTCATTCGCGACGTCCGTAACCAGTGGCGGCAACAGTTCGATCCATTCCCTAAGCGCCTGCGGCAGCGCACGCTCCAGCGCCGGCCTCAGGCCCACCCGCTCGATGAGTTTGAGCGGCGCCAGCGCAAGCCTGAGTCTGGCCGGATAGGGAAACAGCGCTCCGACGACCCATCGCTGCACCCGATCCGCAAAGCGCCGCTGGTAGTTGCGCTCAACCCAGGCGCGGGTCTGCTCGATCAGCGCTCCGTAATGCACTCCCGAGGGGCATGCGGTTTCGCATCCGCGGCAGCCCAGGCAAAAGTCCAGATGATGGACCACGTCGGCATCGAGGTCGAGGCTGCCTTCGGCCAACGCCTTCATCTGATAGATGCGGCCGCGGGGCGAATCCATCTCGGCCCGCGTCAGGATGTAAGTGGGACAAGCCTCAAGACAAAGTCCGCAATGGACGCAGTCAAACAGCAGTTCGTAGTCCACTACGTCGCGAACCGGCCCCTGGGTCTGCTCGGACATCACCGGCTCCCACCCAAACGAATCAGCTTGGAAATCGCGGCCATCTCACCCGCGGACTTCAGATCATGGGCTTTGAACATCTTCTTGATCCTCTATCCTAGCAACCACATCGTGGAAAGACCGCTGGCGCCGCTCTATCCGGGCAACGAGGTCCAGATCATGGAGATAAGGGGGCGCGATCTAGCGGCCGGAGAGCCCAAGACTATCGAGATAACTGACGAAGAGATCCGGAAAGCGCTGATGTAACCTGTTTACCAGGCCGTGGAAGCGGTCCGCATCGCGCTGGAGCGCACGCCGCCGAAGCTGGCCTCCGACATCCTCGACCAGGGAGTCGTCCTTGCCGGGGGCGGCGCGTTGCTGCGCAACCTCGATGTGTTGCCGCGCGACCATGGTGGCGATGCCGATCTTCGCCCCGGAGGCGACCGATGCGGGCCGCTTTCGAGGACTGCGCCCGCAAGATGTATCGCGAAAATACGCGGCTGAATCTACCAACGTGGATCATCGGCCCGGCGTTGGGGGGCGGACCTCCCAGCGAGCGGCCCGCCGACATCCTGAAGGTATGGCCGGCGCGGGCGCCCATTGGGCGCCTGCGGCCCGCGCATTTCAATGCCGTGCTCGACCGGATCGCGATCGCACATTGCGCCCGTGGTTGAATCGTGGCACGGGGAGCAACGCAACGACGTTGGCCGTCGGCGAGATGGAACATCGGGCGGATTCCCACCCTTTCCGGCGCGTCGCGGGCCTGGGATGATGCCCGCGTTTCCTGCCGCCGGAACCCAGTTAAGTGCGGGTTTCGTTCGAGCCCGGGGCGCTCGATCTCAAGGCCATAGAGGGTCTTCGAAAGGTGCGGAGGGGTACGATCCCCTCCACCTTCAGTGCGACCGTAAACTTCTCCTGTCCACTCTCTCTACGACAATGCCGACCGGCGGACGCTGCTGACCTTGCCGGACAGCGTCACGCAGGCCTATGTTTACGACAATGGCGGGCACGGAGACTCGCACCTGACCTCGCTCACTTACAAGCATGGCACCACGACCATCGGGAACCTGACCTACGGGGGAGCCTGCCCTGAGCGAAGCCGAAGGGACCCCGACGGGCGGCGGAGCTCGGTGGGCGGAAGTCTCGCCGTCGTCGCTATACCGCGGACCGCGAGCGGCAACCATTTCAATGCGGATAATGAGATGACCACGTTCAACGGTTACCCCCTGACCTACGACGCTGACGGTCAAACGCTTACCGACACCTCCAATACGTATACCTGGGATACGCGACGACATTTGACCAACAGCCACCTCACGGGCATCGGTTACGGACAGGATTTCGTTTACGATGCCCTTGGGCGCCGAGTCCAGGTGACCGACGAGGCGGCGGGAACCACGACCCAATACCTCTACGACGGCCTCAATCCGGTTGCGCTGACCGCGGGCGCTGCGGCCACCAATCTGCTGACCGGGCTTTCGATTGACGAGTATTTCAGCTTCTCAAACTCCACCGGGGCCGCAAGCCTGTTGACCGACGCCCTGGGTTCCACCCTCGCGCTTACCGATAGCACCGGCGCCGTCTTCTCGACCTCCGTCTACGAACCGTTCGGACGGCAACCCGTCGGCATCGGCCACAGTCCGAGCAGTCCGCTCATCACTATCCCCTTCGAGTTCACCGGCCGCGAAGACGACGACGGCACCGTTTACTACTACCGCGCCCGCTACTACAACACCTACCTCCAGCGCTTCCTCTCCCAGGATCCCTTGGATTTGCCTGGCATCGATTCTAGTCTCTACACTTACGTTGACAATGATCCGGTTAGCGCAATCGACCCATCAGGCTGGACCGCGCTCAATTTCGACCCGGCCAATCAAATTCTAACCGTTGATCCAGAACAACCCGGTAGCTCTACATATACTCTACCAGCCGTATCGGGCCGGCCTGGTTGTACTGGTGGTTGCGGCACCAACACGCCAAACGCCGGTCCGATTCCTGGAGGAGAATATTTTCTCTTGACCAAAGAAATCTCGCAGCCGAACTTTTTACGGACTCTACTGAGGAACAACCCGATTAATGGAGCGGACTGGGGCGGCTGGCGTGCACCATTGCATCCCGAACGCGGGACCGAGACATTTGGGCGAGGTGGATTTTTCTTACATGAAGGTTACCTATCGTTAGGCTCAGCTGGCTGTATCAATGTCGGTGGAGGATTGTTTGGAAATACCCAGAGTAGACAATTGCTTAAGGATCTTCGGGCTGATCCAGATGGCTTGGTTCCGTTGCGCGTAAAATGAGAAACATGCTTCTGAACAAGAGATTATTCAAGGCGGTTGTCTATCTGTTAGCATGGCTAATCGGTGAGAGTTTTGTCATCACGGTGTTTTACGATGCACCAGCGCGCAATATTTATGCAGGTATAGTAGCATGGTGGTTGGGGGCTTATGTTGCTGCAAAAATTGCGATCGATTTGAGGTCTGCTTTGCTGAGTGCGGTACCATTCTGGATACTGTATGTCTCGCAGGCGCTAGCGGGCGAAAACTGGTTTTATCGCGATGCTTCTGCCCTTCCGCTTCCGTGGCTTCTAGGAGTTGCAGGCGCGGCTGTCATTATCTTTCTCACGCCGGTGCTTTTCGACCAGACCGTCACATGGTCTATCGGCAAGCTGTTCGGACAACGCTATTCTTTGTGGGGTACGATTGCGCGCGAATCCTGAAACCTTCCCTTCGGCGATATCCTCGCTACATTTTAGACGACAACACCACCAATTCGTACGAGTTCACCGGGCCGCGAAGACGACGACGGTACCGTTTACTACTATCGCGCCCGCTACTACAACACCTACCTCCAGCGCTTCCTCTCCCAGGACCCGATCGAGTTTTCGAGCGGCTTCAATCTTTACGCATATGCGTTAAATCAGCCAACAGCGCTACGAGATCCCCTGGGCCTTTGGGTCGCTGGTGCGGGTTTGAATTTTGGTGTCGGTTTGGCAGGTGCGGGTGCGAGTGCTACCTCTGAAATAGTCTGGGACGGTAAGGGTAACGTCGGAACAGCCACTACCACGTGTGTTGGTGGCACAGCGGCTGTAGCCGCCGGGGGCGGTGGGTTGGCGGTTTCGTTCAACCCGCAAGCTTCGACAATCTTTGATCTTCAAGGCGCTTCTGCCGAAACTGGATTCGCCTTTCCTACAGGAGAAGGTGTGGGGGCGGGGGCCACTGTTAGCGTCCAAAACAATAGGTGCAGTAAAGAAATAGCTGGCTATAATGCTTATCTTGGCGCTGCGGGCAGCTGGCCACCGGTTTCCCCTCTGGTAACTCTCAACAGTCTGAGTCCGAGTGGTTTCGGCTGTCAAACGACAGTTAAGCCGATAAGCTGGAACTTCAGCGGTTCGCTAGGAGCTGGTGGCGTACCTCTGTTCGCTCCAGTTCCCTGAATGTGAGTAACGGTCATGAAGGCGGAGGGGGAAAGCCTTAAAGATGTAAAACGCCGGAGTAATCGCGTATGGCTTTTGCTCATCCTAGGTTGGTTTGGGATTATTTCAGGATTGGGAATGTTTTCGCCGCGGATAAGTCTAATAATAGGCTTAGTTCTATTGCTCATCGGGAGACGGTTCCAATAGCTCGCCTGTGTGTAACCCTGCGAATTCAACACATCGTTCATGCCCGAAACCGCGAGGGCCATTACGGGCTTAGGATTGGCCATGGCTGGAACCTCCACCGCAGACCAGAGGTCGGCCTGCAGCTCAGCCGTATAAGAATTGACCTGCTGAAGTTGGTGCGCATTGGCGTCGCCATAGAACAAAAGACGCTGAGCGAGGTAGCTTATCAACAGCTCACGCACCTTCGCGGCATCGGCGGTGGGTAGAAGGGCTGCCCGGACGTATTCCGTGCCAATCGCGTTGGCCTCCGCTTCCTCGTAATTTTTGCGCAGGTCGTAACGGTTGACGGCCATCGAAAAGCTGAATCCAATAATGAGGGCAAGCAACGTCAGAGTAAGGGTCTGGACGATGCCAAAATCTTCCCGCTCATCATCGTTGAGGGCTCGCCGCTTCCTGAAAAAAAGGGCTCCTGACCACGCGGAGAGCCACAACACGATTAGAGAGATTGCGAAACTTCGAATGGGGAGCGAATTAGGTCCCTGATATCGTTCACAGGTGAAGCCTTCCCAACGAGCGCATCTTGCTGGCATAGTCTTCGACGACGGGCGTACCGTCATTGGACGAAACCTTTGTGTGATCGATAGGATTGGTCACTTCACCAACTCTATCTCGCTCGGGCGCCAGGTCTTGGTGAAGAACGGTTCGAGCGGGCTGTAGAGGCGCAGGATTACCCACCAACCCTTGTCGGGCATGGTCTGGATCCAGTTGCCACGCTTCACCCCCTCTGGGTGCTTCGGACTGAAGTAAACCGTCGTGAGCCGGTGCGTTGCTTTCATGGTTGGTCTCCCGTGCGCCGGGATAAATCGGCGAGGTGTTGTGAATGAAAGAATCATAGTTTGAAGGGCTAGCGCCACGGCGGCCCCCAGTCATGTGGGAGCCGTCCGAAAGGACGGCGTCGAAGCGTTGACAAGGGTACGTGCGGGCCGGGTATTGAGCCGCGAAAGAACCTTCCTCCGGGACGCAGACTGGGTAGGAGAAGGCTCCACCGATTCCTTCAGCCGTGCCCCGTGCTCCAAGGGCCGCTGGGCCTGGGCCCGATAGTCGGTGGGAGTTTTGTCGAGCCTTTGCAGCCGTATAATGTTCGCCGGCCTGACTCGCGCCCTCGTATTTGTTAAACGCGAACCCATGCGGTACCCTGCGTGAACTCCGCGCTCCGGGATACACGTCGAGCAATTAAGACGCGTCCAACATCGTAATCGATGACCGGCTGATGGAGCAGGCGATGCGGGCCTTGAGTGCGGCCACCAAGCGCGAGATGGTCGAGACGGCGCTCAGACTGCTGGTCGGGCTCAAGCGCCAGGCGCGGTGAAATGAGAGGGTCAGAGCCATTGGTGCCTTCAGCACCCCGCTAAGGCTTGTCCGTGACCCTGGTCGATAGCTCCGTCTGAGTTGATTACTTGAACCGGCGGGCAGGACGCCCGCTCCACTGGCTTGGACCCTTAAGTTAGCGCCTATGGTGCGGGCGAGACCGGTACCAAAAGGAGAGGAAACAGT
>CAWDWL010000003.1:0-19351 GCA_963805995.1 uncultured Pseudomonadota bacterium
CTTAGTTTCCTGGCCAGATCCTTGAGCGTCATCGGCGGCACGCCATTTTTCTTCGACACCGCCTTGCCGTCGATCCAGTCCACGTCCTCGGGGGCGATCTCCCACAGCCTGGCCGCCCGCTCTTTGAGCTGACGCACCGCGTCTTGCGCCGCCTCATAAGCCGCCAGTCCGGTGGCGAAGGTGGTCCTGCTCCCTCCGGTCACGTCGGTGAAGCCATTCGAATCGGTGTCCGCAATCGAAGGCCGCACCTCTTCGGCGCGCAGTCCCAGAACTTCGGCCGCGCACATCGCGGTTGACGCGCGCGTCCCGCCGATATCGACCGAACCGGTCACCAGGCTGGCGGTGCCGTCGGCGTGGATGTTGACCGTCGCCGACGATTCCATCCCGGCATTGATCCAGAAGCCGGTGGCGACGCCCCGGCCACGGTTCTTACCCGTCAGCCTGGACTTGTAATGGTCGCTGTTCTTGATCGCCTCGCACACCTCCACGTAGCCGATGCGCTTGAAGGCCGGACCAGCCACCGAAGGCAAGCCCTCTTTGACCGCGTTCTTGATCCTGAAGTCGAGCGGGTCGATGCCGCATTTGCCCGCCAATTCATCCACCACCGACTCCACCCCATAAGCGGCATTGCCGGCGCCGGGTGCGCGATAAGCCTGGACCTTGGGCTTGTTGACCAGCACATCGTAGCCGTCAACCTGAAAGTTCGCGATGTTATAGGGAGACAGTCCGGTCATGCAGGCGACGGCAACCGGCGAGCCCGGAAAAGCTCCCGCCTCGAACGCCATCCAGACCTCTGCCGCCGTGATAATGCCGTCCTTGGTAGCGCCCATCTTGACCCGGATGCGCGAGCCCGAGGTGGGGCCGGTGGCGCGTAAGACCTCGGTCCGGTTCATCACCATCTTGACCGGATGGCCGGTCTTCCGGGAAAGGAGCAGCGCGAGCGGCTCCAGAAAAGCGTACAGCTTGGCCCCGAAGCCGCCGCCGATCTCGGCCGGGACAATCTTGATGGAGCCCGCATCCATGCCCAGCAGCTTCGAGCACATCATCCGGATTTCAAACGGTCCCTGGGTGGAGCAATAGACGACGCCGTGCCCATCGGGCTGATATATCGCCAGCGCATTGTGCGGCTCGATATATCCCTGATGGACCATCACGGTGCTGAACTCGCGCTCGACTATTTGGTCGGCGGCCTTGAAACCCTGGTCCAGGTCCCCGCGCTGGAATTGAAAATGCCCGGCCACGTTGGTGGGCTGGTCGGGATGCTCCTGGTCCCTGACTTCGGAGCAGAAGAATCGGCGCGCCGGGCTTCATCGCCTCGATCAGGTCGAGCACCGGAGGCAGTTCTTCGTACTCGACCTCTATCAGGCCCAGCGCCTCTTCGGCGGTATGGGGATCGGTCGCCGCGACCGCCGCCAGCGGATGGCCGTGATAGAGGACCTTGTCCTTGGCCAGCACGTTCAGCGCGTAAAAATACGGGTAAAACGGCGATTCGCCCCCGTATTGAAACTCCACTTCGTCGGACAGCGGAGCGAAATCCTGATGCGTGATGACGGCCTTGACCCCCGGCAGACGCAGGGCCTTTTCGGCGTTGATCGATTTTATCCGGGCGTGCGCAAAGGGACTGCGCAGCACCTTGCCATGGAGCATTTCCGGCGCGCTGTAATCGGCGCCGTATTTAGCGCGCCCCACGACCTTGTCGATCCCATCGTGACGGATTGGCCTCGTGCCAACCACCTTGAACTGTTGGGTTTGCGTCGCGGACCCGGCCATGAGCGTTCCCTCATCAGTCAGAGTATGGCGTTAACGCTTTACCATCGCATGTTTAACCGCCGCTGCGGAAGGAGCGGACGTTTGACCCGGTGCGGGTCGCGCGGCTTTTAGCCGAGTGCGGCGAGGTCCACGAAAAAATGCGGATAGGTCTTGGAGACGCAGCCGGGTTCCTTGATGCGGACTCCAGGCATCCGAGGCCGATGATCGCAAAGCTCATCGCGATGCGATGGTCGTCATAGGTTTCAATTGCGGCCGCGTTGGGACGCGCGGGCTCGATCGTCAGCCCGTCCTCGTGCTCGACGACTTTGACCCCCAGGCGCGCCAGTTCCACGGCAAGCGCGTGGATACGGTCGCTTTCGTGATGGCGGATGAACTTCACGTTGCGAATCCTGGTGGGCGAGCTGGCAAACGGCGCCAGCACCGCCAGGGTCGGAACCATATCCGGCGTCGCGCTCATGTCCACGTCCACGCCGGTGAAGTTGCCTGACCCTTCGACGGTTACCGAATCGCCCTTCCAGGTGACCTGCGCACCCATGCGCTCGAGCAGATCGAGGAAGCGAATGTCTCCCTGCACCGAATCCCGGGTGAGGTTTCTCAGCTCGACTTTGCCGCCGCACAGCAGCGCCGCCGCGGCGAAATAACTGGCGCTGGAGGCGTCGGCCTCAACCGTCATGTGGCTGGATTTGTAGTGTTGCCCGCCAGGCACGACGATGACGTTGCCATCCACCGTGCTGTCGATTCCGGCGCGCTCCATCAGCCGCAGCGTCATCGTAATGAATGGGCTGTCCGCCAGTCCATCCACGACCAGCCGCAAGCCTTTGGGCCACAGCGGTGACGGAATCAACAAAGCGGAAACGAACTGCGAGGACAGACTCGCGTCGATTCGCGTCGTGCCGCCCTCGAAGGCCTGCTCCGCTTCGATCAGCACCGGCGGGCATCCGTTATTCAACTCGCTGCGAATCGACAGCCCCAGGTTGCGCAGCGCGTCGATCAGGTCGCCGATCGGACGCTGGCGCATCCGCGCGTTGCCGTCCAGGCGGAAGCGTCCCTTGCCCAGGCTCAGGAATCCGGCCAGAAAGCGCATCGCGGTGCCGGATCCGCCGACGAAGAGGTCTGCGGACTTGACCGGGATGGCGCCGCCTTGGCCGTCCATCTCGATCCGCTGGTTTGGCTCATCCAGCGTAATCCCATAACCGAGATTCTGGAGCGCGTCGATCATGTAGCGGGTGTCGTCGCTGACCAGCGCCGACTCGATTACCGAGCGGCCCTGTGCAATCGCGCCGATCAGCAAAGCGCGGTTGGTGATGCTTTTGGAGCCGGGCACGCGGATTGAGGCCGCCAGCCTACTCGCCAGAGGTCTTATTTCGATCTGATCCATGCTTTTTGGGAAAGGCGGCGCCGAATTTCCCGCTGTTTTTACTACATCGTAAGTTCGCGGCGCGGTCAATTCGGTTCGTTTTAACGGGGCTTAAAATCGCGCTTTTCAACGCCACCGCCCGCTTGCGCCGCCAATGGTTCGATTGATCGGGCCCGTGGTTTGCCGCTAGGCTCCTCTACCGGCATCATGAACAATCCCGAATCGCCCCCACCAACCGCTCCGCACCCTGCGGCACCTCCGCCGCCTGACAAATTCGTCGCCTTTGCGGCTCGGCTGGAGTTGTCGATGTTGCACCGGCTCATGATCGTCGGCGCTATGGGTCTGTTTATAATGTTCGGATTGTTCCTGGCCAACTACTCGATCAGTCGGGCGGATTGGTATTGGAGCGCGATGTTCCCGGTCTTCGGGCTGATTTGCCTGGGTCATCAACTCGTCACCGGCGACAGCCGCGCAATGTCGGCGTGGAAGGTGATTTTGAAGCAGGCGCTCCATTGGCTGGGACCAATCGTCGCCGTGCGGATTATCTTCCTGCAGCTTGCCCGCGGCCAGATGGACGCCGATGCCGTCGCGCTGATGATTTTGCTGGTCCTGGCGGTGACCTGCTTTCTGGCGGGAGTTCATTTCGATCACAGCTTCGTCTGGGTCAGCGCCTTTCTCGTGCTGGTGGCGCTGTTGGGAACCGAAATCGAGTCCTACCTGTGGTTGATTTTGATAATCGGTCTGGTGACCGCCGCCGTGGTCGTGTTCTCCGCGATGCTCATCCGGCGCCGGACCGCGCCGCCCGCGATCTCCACCTGATTGATCGCCACTGCGGAATGCTCGAAGAAAAAGCGTAAACGGCAAGTACAATTGGCGGAATTGGACACCCTGCCAAGTTCAAAATCAGGCCGCCAGCCGCAGGCTGACCGCTTCGACGGCCCGTTTACCGGACCGGCGGCGATAGTGAAGGTCCGGCGCAATTTATTACCTTTCGCCTTCGTGCTCTACATCGTCAACTACCTGGATCGCATCAACGTCGGCTTCGCGGCTTTACAGATGAATCGCGAACTCGGGCTGAGCGACGCGGCCTTCGGCCTGGGCGCGGGACTGTTCTTTATCGGCTATTTCCTGTTCGAGATACCCAGCAACCTGATGCTGCATCGGGTGGGCGCGCGAGCCTGGATCGCGCGGATTATGATCTCCTGGGGTGTGGTGGCGATCGCGATGGCGGCGGTGCGCGGAGTGGCGAGCTTTTACCTGCTGCGCTTCGCGCTGGGAATCGCCGAGGCCGGTTTCTTTCCGGGAATCATCTTCTATTTTACCCTTTGGTTTCCGGCGCGGGAACAGGCCCGCGCACTCGCCCTGTTCATGACCGCCAGCCCCCTGGCCGGCGTAATTGGCGGTCCGGTGTCGGGGACGTTGCTGGTTATGCACGGGATTGCCGGACTTTCGGGCTGGCAATGGCTGTTCGTGCTCGAAGGGCTGCCGGCGGTGATCCTGGGCGTGGTGGTTTTGCGCTATCTGCCCGACGGTCCCGAAGATGCCCGATGGCTAAACGCGGATGAAAAGCGATGGTTGGCTGATACTCTTGAGCGCGAGCGCGAGAATATCAAAGAGCATGGTCTGGCCGGCACGCTGACCAGCGGCAAGGTCTGGCTGTTTTCGGCCCTGTACTTTGCGATTGTAACCGGTCTTTATGGCGTGACGATGTGGCTGCCCCAAATCGTCAAAGGTTTCGGAGGCTTGAACAATTTCGAGGTCGGGCTGATCGCGGCCGTGCCCTTTCTGGTAGCGGCGATGGCGATGGTCACCATCGGCCGTTCTTCGGACCGCCGCGGGGAAAGAAAATATCACGTCGCGGCGTCCGCTTTCGCGGGAGCGTTGGGCCTGGCGCTCTCCGCGGTCGCGCCCAACCCGCTGATCGCGCTCGCGGCGTTGTCGATGAGTGCGGCCGGCATCTGGGGCACGATGGGCCCGTTCTGGTCGATGCCGTCGGCGTTCCTGGGCGGCGCCGGCGCCGCCGCCGGGATCGCGCTGATCAACTCGGTCGGCAACCTGGGCGGCTTCGTCGGGCCCTACCTGGTCGGGGTGGTGCGGCAGATGTCGCACAGCTTCAGCGGCGGCCTGGCCGCGATGGCCCTGATGCTCGCCGTCGCCGGATGCCTGGCGCTGGCGCTGCGCGATCCCGCGCAGCAGTAATCGCGGGGTCCGGTGGATTAGCGACGCTTGTTCCGTCAGCCGCGCCCCACCAGCGGCATCTTGGTGGCCATCACGGTCATGAACAGAACGTTGGCCGAAAGCGGCAGATTCGCCATATACCGCACCGCTTGCGCGACGTCGCTCACCTCCATGGTCGGCTCGACCGCGACCGCGCCGTGGGCCTGCGGCACGCCCCGGCTCATCGCAGCGGTCAACTCGGTGGCGGCGTTGCCGATATCGATTTGGCCGCACGCGATATCGTACTTGCGGCCATCCAGCGCGGTCGCCTTGGTCAGTCCGGTGAGCCCATGCTTGGTGGCGGTGTAGGGCGCGGAATTGGGACGCGGCGCATGGGCGGACACGGAGCCGTTGTTGATGATCCGGCCGCCGCGGGGTTCCTGGCTCTTCATTATCCGGAAGGCCTCCTGGGTACACAGAAATGAGCCGGTCAGATTGGTGTCGACCACGCGCCGCCATTGCTCATAGGTTAGATCTTCCAGCAGCTTCGGCGCTCCGCCGGTACCGGCATTATTGAAGAGCAGGTCGAGTCGTCCGAACACCTCACGAACTTTGGCGAAGAGATCTTTCACCGCGGCCGGATCGCCGACGTCGGCGGCCACCGGCACGGCCCGTGTGCCGAGCGCTTGCGCTTCGCGCGCGACCGCTTCCAACGGCTCCGCCCGCCGCCCCGCCAGCACCAGACCGTAGCCGTCGGCCGCAAGCGCAATCGCCACCTGCTTGCCGACGCCACTCCCTGCCCCGGTGATTACCGCTACCCTGCCGGTTGAACTCATCCGCGTGTCCTCACGTTATAGATACCCGCGCCGGGGCCATGCCCATCGGCGCCTAGCCTAGCAATCAACTGCGGGTCTTCCGGAATTGGCTCGAACAGATCGAGGTGTTGCGCGACAAAGTCGTGGATGCTCAACGCGGGCCTTCCGGTAATCGTCTCGACCTCATGGGTGATGCGATCATAACGGTTGGCGGCGTGAAGACGCGCCATCGTGAGTATATGCGCGAAGACATGCTCGGGCAGGTTGAGTTTGCGCAGTTCCTGATCGCGCCATTGCTCCAGAGGCACGTCCACGTAAGTGATTTTTCGGCCGAGCGCCGCCGAATATTCCGCCGCCACGCCGTTCATATCCTGCGATTTCGGCCCGGTCAGCTCATACACTTTGCCGATATGAGTGGCAGGGCGCGCCAGAATAGTCGCGATGACCTCGGCGACATCCTGGACGGCAACCGGGGACGTCCGTCCCTCGCCGAAAGGTAGGCGGATCGTTCCTTCTCTTGCGATCGACTGAGCAGCCAGGTTCATGAAGAGCGGATTTTCCAGGAACGCCGTCGGGCGGACGTGCACGACGGGAAGGCCCGACCAGTTCAACACCTGCTCGGCCAGAAAATGCTGCCGCTGCTGCGGAGAGTCGGTCATGCGGGTCAGGCTCATTTGCGATACGGTCATTTGTGAGATGTTGACGAACACCTCCAGGTCACCGCGTTCGCGCCCGACCGCGGCCGCGATGACGGTCGCCTCCAGGTAGGACGCCGACACGCTCATGCCGAAGTAGAGGCGGCGGCATCCGGCCAACGCGCGCGCGACATCCGCGGCGATCGTCAGGTCACCAACCACAACCTCCGCGCCGATCGCGCGCAGCGCTTGCGCACGATCATCTTCGCGGTGGACCAAGGCGCGCACCGGCAGGCCGCGGTCACGCAGCCGCTCCACAACAACGCGTCCGACTCCGCCTACGCGGCCGGCGGCGCCGGTGACAAGGATGGGACTCTCAACCGGCACGCGGCTATTCCTCGTTAAATTAGTTGCGAACGTCTATATCACGGCAAGGTTCAGTATAGCCCGGTCACCCCTGCCCGCCTACCTGCGCCATCTGTCAAAACGTTCCTTCCGGTATGCGCCAGACCGCGCCGCGGCCGTGCGACCGAAACTAATGTTCCGGACCGCCCGCATGCGCAGAGACCCAGACTTTTTCGAAGCGGCTGGGGCGCATCGGATTGAGGACGTAATCATGCACCCACGGCTGGCGGATCACGTAGTTCACGGGATGATATAGAAACACCCACGGCGCCTGGTTGATGATGATTCGCTCGGCCTGGCGGTAAAGGGCGAAGCGCCGGCTGAGATCGGCGATCGGTGCGGCCTCCTTCATTAGGCGATCGGCCTCCGAATCGTAGAAAAAAGTATCGTTATTGGAGCGCCACTGGCTTTTGGAAAATAGCACCTGGAGGAAGTTCTCCGGATCGGGGAAGTCCGCCTCCCACGCCAACATGAACAGGTCGACGTTGTGTGGTTCGCGAATCGCGTCCAGCAATGGGCCCCAGGCCACGGGCTTGAGCCGGACGTTGATTCCGACCAGGGCCAGATCCTGCTGAATCGACTGCGACAGCAGAAGCATCGTCTGATCGGCGCGCATCCACAGCACCGGTGCAAAGTCCCTTGCCACGCCGGCCTCCTCGAGCAGGTGGCGGGCCTTCTCCGGATCGTACGAATATCCGTCGACGTCGGCAGTGTAGCCGGGAAGGCTGGGTGGCAGCACGCCCCGGGCCGCCACGCCGCGGCCATTGAGCAGCGCCAACAGGTTTTGCTTATTGATCGCGTAATTGAATGCACGGCGCACGCGCACGTCGGTAAACGGTTGCATCTGGCAGTTCATTCCCACGTAGTCGGTAGTCACGGTCACGCTATGGATGGTCAACGCTTTGAGCCGCGGCGTTTTCATGACGCGGGGAAACTCGGCCGATGGAATTGCCGACACGTCGATCTCGCCGGCCTCGTATTTGAGCCATTCCAGCTCGTCGTTGACGCCCATCATCTCGACAATCGCGTCCAGCTTGGGCAGGCCCTGGGCGAAGTAGTACGGATTGCGCACCAGGATCATCCGCTGGCCGCTGATCCATTCCGAGAGTTTGAAGGCGCCGCTGCCGACCACGTGATGGGCAAAATCTTCGCCCCATTTTTCCGCCGCTTCGCGCGGGACGGCGGCCGCAAACGGCATCGCCAGTTTATGGATGAAAATCGGATCGGGCGCGGTCAGGCGAAATACCATCGTGTACGGATCGGGAAGTTCGATTCCGCTCACTGCAGACGCGCGTCCGGCGATAAAGTCGGCGGCGCCCACGAGGCCGCGGTAATACTCCGACCCCTTGGATTGCGTCGACGGCCGCAGCGTGCGTTCGATCGCGTACTTGAAATCGGCGCCGGTTACGGGCCGGCCGTTGCTGAAGCGCGCGTCGCGGCGCAGATGAAAGGTAAGGACGGTGGCGTCTTGGGAGATTTCCCAGCTCAGCGCGAGGTCCGGCTCGAGCTCAACGTTTGCGTCACCGTAGCGGACCAGGGTATCGAAGATCGCCTGCTCGAAAGTCCACGATTCGGTGTCGTATCCAACCGCCGGGTCCAGCGTCGGCACATCGTCCGCGGCGGCCAGCCACAGCACTTTCGCGTCCGCCGGCAGCCTAAGCGGCGGCCCCGACTTGCATCCCGCGATGGTGCAGGCCGCGAATCGAGAAAAGGCCGCGCCAAAACCGACTGCTCATTTGCTTTGGCGGCGCAGGTAGCCGTAGCCGAACAGGTTGAAGCCCAACACTGCGTAAAAGATCGCGATCCCCGGAAAGGCGGCCAGCCAGGGTGCGGTACGAAAGTAAAGATCGGCCTCTTCGATCATCCGGCCCCAACTCGGAGTAGGCGGCGGGACGCCCAGGCCCAGAAAGCTCAGCCCCGCGTCAAGCAGCAAGGTGCCCGAGGTGCTGAGCGCCGCCATCACCACGATCAGCGGCCAGACGTTGGGCAGCAGATGATGCGTGATCAGGCGCAACGGCGAAGCGCCCAGCGAACGCGCCGCCAGCACGAAATCGCGTTGACTTACCGACAACGCCTCCGCCCGCACCACGCGGGCGACCTGGGTCCACGAGACCAGGCCAACGACGATTAGGATGTTGAGCAGACTGGGGCTCAATACCGCCACCAACGCCATCGCCAGCAGCAGCGCGGGCAGCGTGAGCATCACGTCGGTAAAGCGCATCAGCGCGCTGTCAACGGCGCCCCGGAAGAAGCCCGCGGCCAGGCCGATCGCGACGCCGATGGTCATCGTGACCAGCATCCCCGCGACGCCGACAATCAGCGAGATGCGCGCACCATAGATGATGCGGGAAAGCACGTCGCGGCCCAACATATCGGTGCCGAATGGAAACGCGAGACTCGGCGGAGCCGGTTCACCGTAGGTCGGGGCCACGGCCCGGGTCGGATCGTGCGGCGCCAAAAGCGGCGCCGCGACGGCGACCGCCACCAGCCCCAGCACCATCAGGGCGCCGATCGCTTCCATCGCGCCGACCCGCCCTTTCATACTTCTTCACCGAGCCGGATGCGCGGATCGAGCCAGGCGTAGAGCAAATCGACCAGCAGATTCGCGATCACGATCAGAAACGCGGAGAACAGCACGGTGCCCATGATCAGCGGGATGTCGAGGTTGAAAATCG
Organism: uncultured Pseudomonadota bacterium; assembly: GCA_963805995.1. Lineage (GTDB taxonomy): Bacteria > Desulfobacterota > Binatia > Binatales > Binataceae > JAJPJA01. The sequence goes on from CAWDWL010000003.1 coordinate 9,815, forward strand.
CTTCGAACGCGAGCCGTCCGATTCCCGGCCAGTTGAAAACGGTTTCCGTCAGTACGACGCCGGAGAGCAGTCCCGCCAGGTCCAGTCCCGCCAGCGTCACCAGCGGGAGCAGTGCGTTAGCCATCGCGTGCTTCATCATCACCGCGCGATGCGACAGCCCCTTGCTGAGCGCGGTGCGGATGTAATCCTGGCCCATCACTTCGCCCAGACTGGTATGCAGGATGCGCGAGTAGTAGCCGCCCGAACCCAGCGCGAGCGTCAGCGTGGGCAGAATCAGGCTGCGGGCGTCGCTAAAGCCGCCCAGGGGAAATGAATGGAGATACAGCCCGCCGGCGATCAGCAGCATCGTTCCGAGCCAGAAGACCGGCATCGATATCAGCGCCAGCGACACTACCAGCAAGGCGTGGTCGGCCGCGCGATCTTTGTAAGCGGCCGCGGCCAATCCCATCACGACGCCCAGGATCAGCGACACCACCATCGCGGATACGGCCAGGATCGCGGTGGCGGGAAAGCGTTCGGCGATCAGTTCGGTTACGTTCTCGCGCATGATGTAGGAGCGGCCGAGGTCGCCATGCAGCGCGCGGTCGAGGTAACGGGCATACTGAATGTAGAGCGGTTGATCCAGACCGAGCTGGGTGCGGATCATGGTCAGGGTTTGCGGGTCAGCCTTGGCGCCGGCGATCGTGACCGCCGGATCGGCCGGAATCACAAATGCGATTACGAAGGTGATGATCGAGGTCCCGGCCAGCACCGCCGCCCCAAACAGGAGACGCCGCAAGACGTAAACCAGCATCTGGCGCCTATCCGGAGAGCACGTGACGGCTGCGCAGGATTTGGGTCAGATGGCGCTCGGCGCGCTGGCGCCGGCGCGCGTCCTCGCCCGCCGCCCCATCGCCTTGCAACGATTCGCGCTCGTTGCGGGCGAGTTCACCGATTATCGATTCCATCTCGGCCAACCAGACCAATTGCTCCCCGCCGGGCGAGGCCAGGCTGCGCAACCCCCGCCAATGGGCCATGAAAGCGGTCAGTGACGAGTATGCTGCGAGCTTCACGAGGCTGGATTGATGTTAACGCCGCTAAGCCAGGCGATCAGTTTGCCCAGTCCGAAACCCGCCACCGCCGCGCCCAGCGCGATTGACAGAAAGCGCAAGCCGCTCAGCCATCTGGTGCGGTCAGCGAGCCAGCCCTCGAAATAACCGACCCCAAAAAGGGCGGCGGCGGTCGCCACCACGGCCCCGAAAAGCCCGGTGTCGGTCGACGACACCATGACGAAGGGCAACAGCGGCACCAGCGCCCCAACCACGAATGCCATCCCCATGACGAGGCCGTCGCTAATCGGATTGGAGACCAGGTTGTCGCCGATACCGTAAATCTTTTGCTCGGCGGTTTTGGTCAGCGCTTCAGGAGCCGAGCTCAGCAGTTTGACTACGCGGTAGCCGGCTTCGCGGCTGAGCCCCTCCTTGGCGAGCTGTTCGAGCAGATTCTCCTGGACCATGTAGGGTTCGCGCACGACCTCGCCGCGCGCCCGGTTGAGCTCGCCCTCCAGAACTTCGCCTTCGGCCCGGGTGCCGAGATAAGCACCGGCACCCATCGAAATCGCGCCGGCCGCGGTCGAAGCCAGGGCGGTGAGGATCACTTCGTAACGCCGCGGCAGCGCTCCGGCCAGTCCGCACAAGACGCCGGCGGTGGTCAGGATACCGTCCTGCATGCCAAAGACGACTTCGCGGATATTGGACAACCGCTCAAATCGTGCGCGTCGCTGTACGGCGGTGAGGGAAGCCAATTTCGCGTGGTTTGGTTACGCGGCCGTTTCCGCGGCCGGTTGCCAGTCCGCCGGACACATGCGGCCGGTGCGCAACGCCCGCACCACGCGCAGGGTTTCGTGAACGCTGCGCCCGACGTTGGCGCTGCTCGCCACCGAATAGAGCACCTGCCGTTGGGAATCCAGGATGTAGGTTGCGCGCAACGCGACGCCTTCGCGTTCGTTGAAGGCGCCGTAACTGCGCGCCAGCGCGCCGCCTTCGTCCGCCACCAGCGGATAATCGATACCACCCAGCTCGCGCATCCACTCCAGATGGGTCTGGACGCTGTCGCAGCTCACGCCGATGATCGCGGTCTTTTCGGCCGCAAAATCGGCGCGCATCCGCTGAAAGCCGCTAATCTCGGTCGGACAGACGAACGAGAAGTCCTTGGGATAAAAGAACAACACGACCATCTCGCACTTTTGGCGCGCAAGACTCACGCGTTGGGTCTTGCCACCGGCCGCGGCGGGAAGGTCGAAGTCCGGCGCCACATCACCTGGTTTGAACATTGGCGGATACGTCGCTATCGAGTCTCGTATGCCAGCCTAAATCAAAATCCGCCGCAACGCTATTGCCGCTTCCCTGATTTGCGCTCTTTGGATCGGGCACACTCACCCATCATGCGACTTGCTGGCGTACAGCGCTGGTGGCTCGCCAGTCCCACCACGTTGACGGTCGTGAGGCTCGGAATCTGTGCCGCGGCAGAACCCTCCAGGAGCGCGAAGACCGAGTTTCAAGCCTTAAGCCCTCGTCGGTGTTGATTACCTCCACCGCCACGAAGCCGCTGTCGTCGGGCTAACTCCCGATTTCCGACCATGTGTATGGTTCCATAAGCCGCCAATACGGGCGGCGGTCAGGTGTCAGGACGGCGGCCAGGCCAGCGCTATTGAATCTCGTAGGTGAGATTGACCGTCGCCGGCACCGTGACCTGCCCCGGCGTGATCGGCGTTGGCTCTGACGCCGCCCCAGGGGCGAATCGCGCATTACCCATGGCGAGAACGCGGAAGGGACGCGGCTCCGCCGTCGTGGAGGCATGCTGCACGCGCTTGAGCTTCACGCCCAGCGCCGCGGCCAAGGCGCGGGCCTGGCTCAGCGCGTCGGCGGCGGCCTTGGCAATCGCCTCGTTGCGCGGGCCGCTCTGGTCGCGCAGGGTGAAGCTGATCGAATCGATGCGGTTGGCGCCGGCGCCGATCGCCGCGTCGATCAGCGCTCCGACCCGATCCAGCGCGCTGGTATCGACCGTTACCGTGTTGACCGCCTGATAGCCGACGACTTGCGACGTAATCTCGTTGGGCTTCTGCCGGTATTCGGGCATCAGGTTGTAGGAGCCGGTTTGAATCTTGCCGGTATCTCCCAGTTTGGCCTTGAGCGCGTCCGCGATCCGCTGGGACAGCTTGGCGTTCTGCGCGGCGGCCTGGGCCGCGGTCGCGCCGTGGGTTTCCACCGCGATGTCCATCGTGGCCCGGTCCGGATTGGCGCGCGCCTCGCCGTTGCCGGTCACCTCGATCGTTGGGACCGGCGGGCTCGGGGGCGTGGCTTGAGCCAGCGCGACAGGCCGGTTGGACCAGCGCGAGCAATATCAGGACGGCGGTAATCTTCATGAGGCAACCTTTAGATTATCGTTCGCAGATGGGTCATTCAAAGTTGTCGCGAGCCGGCTTCAATCTTGTACGCCCTGGATTAAGGCTGCAACCCTTGGCGTGCGGCGCGAAGGTTATGGAATCCGCCGCCGCGCGCGCTTAATCTGAAGGGACGCTCCGCGCGCGGCGCGAGCATTTCAATCAATGGCAGAAAAGCAGGAAAAGAAAGTCACCCCCCGATCCCAGGATTTCGCCGGATGGTACAACGACGTGATCCTTCGCGCGGAATTGGCCGATTATTCGCCGGTGCGCGGTTGTATTGTTTTCAGGCCCGACGGATTTGCGATTTGGGAGGAGCTGCGCGACGAACTCGATCGCCGGATTAAGCGCACCGGCGCGCGCAACGCCTACTTCCCGCTATTCATCCCGCAAAGCTTCATTCAAAAGGAAGCCCAGCACGTCGAAGGCTTTTCACCCGAACTGGCGGTGGTCACGCATGGCGGCGGCAAGGAACTCGAAGAGCCGCTGATCGTGCGTCCGACCTCGGAGACCATCATCAATCACATGTTCGCGCAGTGGATCCATTCCCATCGCGACCTGCCCATGATGGTCAACCAATGGTGCAACGTGGTGCGCTGGGAGATGCGCACGCGGATGTTCCTGCGCACCACTGAGTTTCTCTGGCAAGAGGGGCACACCGCGCATGCCACCCAGGCAGAGGCGGAAGCGGAAACCCTGACGATGCTCGAGGTGTACCGCGGATTCTGTGAAGAATATCTGGCGATTCCGCTGATATGGGGCCGCAAGAGCGCGGCGGAGCGGTTCGCCGGCGCGGTTGAGACCTACACGATCGAAGGGCTGATGGGCGACGGGCGCGCGCTGCAATGCGGCACTTCGCATTTCCTGGGGCAGAATTTCTCCAAGGCGTTCAACATCCGCTATCTCGCCGAGAACAACGAGCTGCAATTCGCCTGGCAGACCAGTTGGGGCGTTTCCACGCGTCTGCTCGGCGCAATCATCATGGTCCACGGCGACGACCAGGGACTGCGGCTGCCGCCCAAGGTCGCGCCGATCCAGGCCGTCATCGTTCCAATCTGGCGCAAGCCTGAGGAGCGCGAACGGTGCTGGCCGCCGCGCGCATATGCCTCGCGTCGCTGACCGCGGCCGGCATCCGCGGGCATCTGGACGATCGCGAAGGTGCGACGCCGGGTTTCAAGTTCAACGACTGGGAGATGCGCGGGGTGCCGGTGCGAGTCGAAATCGGGCCGCGCGACGTGGCTTCGGGCACGGTGATACTGGCGCGGCGCGATATCCCGTCCAAGGAAGCCAAGGTAAAGGCGCTGATCCCCGAGCTGTCGGCAGCGGTCGCCCAACTGCTCAACGAAGTTCAGGTCAATCTACTGACCCAGGCGCGCGCCGCGATGGCGGCGGAGACCCGCACATTCGACGACTACGAAGCGTTGCGCAAACAGATGGAAGGCGAGGGCGGCGGCGGCTTCGCCGAAGTCCACTGGTGCGGCGACCCGGCCTGCGAAACCCGCATCCGCGAGGAGACCAAAGCCACCTGCCGCGCGATCCCGCTCAACCAGCAAGGTCCCAGCGGCCCCTGTATCATCTGCGGCAACGCCGGCGAGAAGGCGTTTTTCGCCAAGTCGTACTGAAGCGGAAACGCCGCACAAATGGAGGTGCGATCAGTCCTCCGACTGATGCGCATCAACGTAGGCACGCAGCACGGCGTTCATACGGGTTTGATAGCGGGCGCCCTGGGCCTTGAACCAGTCGATCACCTGGCGGTCCACCCGGATCGTCAACAACTCCTTTTTTGGTAGAGGCTCGGGCATGACCACCTTTGCGGTCTTGAACCATTCGCGATCCAGCATTGGCGCGGCATCCGGGTCAGCGCGCACGGCCCGTTCGATTTCTGCGTCGGTCAGCGCGTCAACCCGTTTCCAGTCGCTCTTACCTGGACGCCGGGTCTTCAGGGTACGCCTGACGATATTCTTTGCGCTCACGCCGGTGAGCCCTCCTTGCTGAAATAATCCTGCGTAGTTCCTTGCCTCTCGGCGTGTAGACCACGGCAAGCTCGCGTTCATTGGCTATGCCGAAAGCTATGAACCGTGCTTCTCCATAATCGCGCGCGGCAGCGATTCGCTCCAAAACCGGACCTTCAAAAATGGAGATTGCGTCATCAAAATCGATTCCGTGCTTCGAGATGTTTGCGCGGTTCTTCGCCGGGTCCCACTCGAACTCCACCGGACCACCGCTTATGTAACTATAATTGTAACTACGCGGGATGCAAATGGTCAAGCCAACGGTCGCTACTCTTGAACCGCTTACCCTTGATTGTCGGTAAAGGAAGATGTGGCCGGAGTCCCGAACGGCAGGCCGCGCAACTGGAGCGTCACTCGCCGTCCGCCGTGGAACAACTCGGCACTGGATACATCTCTGCGGCGTTGGTGCAGGGATTCCCACGTATCGAGGCGTACGGGGTATACCAGCGTGGCGGTAATTTCCTCGGCATCGTACAGCGACGCGTAAGCAAGCACCTGATGCAAATCGGTGCGGTGGGCTTCGCGCTGCTCATCGGCGAAACGGTGCCAGCCAGCATCATCAAGCTCCGCCAGATGGGCCTTGTACTTAGCGTCGATTACATGGACGTGCCGGCCACGTCGAACGACGATATCAGGCACCAGATGTCCAAGCGTTCGATGACTCGGGTCTGACCAGTGAAGGGGAAACAGGGTCTGGCCAAGCCGGCCAACCTTGACCTCGCCTCCAGTCATCGCCACCTCGCGGCGAGTAAATGCCTCGACATAGGTTTCCCACAACTGATCGAGCGGCAACTGCCAGGCAAGTCCATCGAGTTCGCGGCCTCCTCCGAGTCCCCGCTCATCTACGATCCAGGCAATCGCCTCCAGTCCGCGCCGGATAGCGCCCTCCAATAGACGGCCGCCGCGTGATAATCGGGCCAAGTCATCGCGGGCCGGCATTAACGGCATCACATCAGACAGGCTCTCGATCAGATGCATCGCAAGTTTCGCCAACTGGGTCGAAATGCGATCCCGCCCGCCTACACGAACAAGGTCACGATGAATGCGTTCGAGAGTCCATCGGACGGCTTGCCGCAGGCGCGGGTCACTTTCCAACTCGGGAAAGCGGCAAGGAAGGTGATCCCAGCGACCACGGACCAGAGATTCGTAACGGTATCGATCCCAAAGTATTCGCCCACGCGGGCGACGAAGAACTGCTTCTTTCTCCGCGTATCCGCGGCGCATCGAACGGAGCAGCTCGGCCAGACGCGTGATCACCGGTCCCGCCATGACCCAAGGAGGAACTTCCCGTCCACTTCCGGGAACCAGCGGTGCGTCAAGAAACTCGGGGGACGTATACCATCCAATCTCGCCCAATACGCGACCGACTCCCGGCCACCCAAAGCGTGGCCGAACGACCATACCGCCAGCAACATTACCGGTCTGCGCCGAGCGAAGTGGAATTGCTCCCGCGCGTCCGCCCGGCACCAAGCGTATAAAAGCGCCTGCGGACCCAGCTTCGAGGTCAGCCCTGACATCCAGAGCGCGGAGGGAGGCTTCGTTCATCCGCAGGAACGTCTCCGAAAACGGACCCCAACCCCCGCCGCGCTGTACGGGAGCATAATTACCAGGATCAACAACCACCGCAGGTCCATGGTCAACGGCCACGAGAAGCGGGCGTTGGGAAGGCCCTGAAAGACCGGTCCGGTATCCCGTGCCACGAGACCGGATGCGCCGTCGGCGTGCTCGACCAGTTGTAGCTGTGTCAGGCACGGCTACTAACAATGTCGTCTATTTCGTCCCGCACGGCGTTCAGTTCGGTTCCTGCGGCCCCAAGAAATCCTTGACGGAGGTACTCGTCGAGCAGCGGAACGAGCTCGTAACGAAACCTCTGGAGCAATTCCGTTTCATCCTTAGCGAGAAAGTATGCGTGTCCCGGCAGGAGGTCCAGTGCGTCATCCGGAGCATGTTCGACAAAGACATCGGTGAGCCGGTCAAATATTTCCGTCGCGCGCGCTAGACCCTGCTGTGCCACAACCGCGCGGTTTGGTGGCATGGCAACGAAGGCGAATCGCCTTCGGATCGCCAGGTCCATTGACGCGATACTACGATCCGCTGTGTTCATAGTAGCCAAAACGTAGAGGTTCTCAGGAATCGAGAAGGAGCGTTTACCATCCACTGCGTGAGGAAGCTCGACCTGTCGCGCACGCTCACCGCCAACTTCGCCTGGCTCGAATAGATAGATAGCTTCACCCAAGACTTTGCCAAGGTCGGCCCGGTTGACCTCGTCGATCACTAACAGAAAGGGCGCTTCTCTGGCGCTCAGCGCGGCTTGCATAAGCCAGCCAGGCCGCACATTGAAGCGAAGCGTGCCCTCCCTCGGATCAGGAGACAGTCCAACGACGAAATCTTCGTATGTCACTGCAGGATGAAACTGGACGGTGGTTCCGTGGCCGCCGAAGAAATTCTTCCGCACCTCCTCTGCCAAACGCGTTTTGCCCGTTCCGGGCGGACCCTGAAGGACCACAAAGCGCCGTTGGCGAAGCAATGCATCCAGCTCCGCGTCCGTTACACTCCGAAACAGATCTTCGCGCAGCGCTGCATGGAAATCGTCATAACTCTCTTTGAATTCCTTCAGGACCTTCCAGCCCCGCTCGAACGCGTAGAGATCGAAGAACGCTTGAACCACCTCGGTAGCTCGTTCTATTTGGTGTGGTACTTGCGAGATGCAGTACATTTCGCGCTCATACCTGCGAAAAGCGTGTTCGAATCCCGGAAAGCGATCATGAACGACCTTGGGAACCGGTACGTCAAGGGCCGACGGATCCGGCTTCGTCCATGCCTCAACGCCGATTCGCCGCAGATAGCGCCGCAGGGCGGCGATGCGCCTACGGTGTCCCGGACGCGTTAGAATCCCCTCGTCCGGCGACAGACCTCTGGTTCCGACAACGAATCCGAGCAGGCTGCCCTGATCCTTGGTCGGAAACCACACCACGCTAGTCCCGCCATAAGGACCGGATGTCGGGTTGTCAGGATGAATCAAACCCGCGTAGGGGACAGCGTCGCTTCCATCACCGCTTGCCAGAGCGTAAGCGTCGCGCACCGCGGTGCGTTCGAAGAATCGTTGCGGATAGCGGCCACCGAAGAGGGCTTCAAGAAGGGGCCTGGGCCCGACCTCGCGAGCCGCAAGCCCCGAGCAAATCAGCGAAGCAATCGCTTCAATTGCGTTTTTGCTCTCGGTTGGCATCCCATTCCCCTTCTCTGAAAGTTTCGCCGTAGAATCAGTTAAGAGTTCAACCTTCGATTCCAAAGGATACTCACGCCGGAACCAGACCGAATGCAAACGTAGTTTCCCCGGCTACTGAGACTTCGATTTTCATTTGGGCCGGTTCTGACCGCCTCTACTGGAGGGGAGAGGCCGTCGCGAGTCTGGAGTGCCGGGTGAGGGACCTTAGCGTCTGGCGCTTGCGGTTTGGCGCTAGACATCAAAATTTTGATATCCGGCGCTGGAAAAATTGCACCGGCCGTTAAGGTCCCTCACCTACGCGGTCTCAGTGCGTGTGCGCAGGCGGCCTTCCACCGCATAACCTCTCCCTGCCATAGGGAGAGGTAGGAAGAGGAGCGGATCCCCCACGTTTTTGCTCTCAGTACGAAAATCGACAGTCTCCTATTGCTGGGGGTCTCGAGTTTATACATTCTGTGGAGTCAGTCATCCTGAGCCGGCGAGCACCGCGAGCCGTGTCAAAGGATCAGCGCGAGGCAATTGTTCCTTTGCTCTGCCGCCGCAGCTAAATGGCCAGCGGGATTGGCAACTGCGCAATGCTTGCGATGCTTCGTGGTCAGGCGAGAGATCGACATAAGGGCCTCCACGGAGTGGGTTTTTGACCATCGCATTGAGCATGATGGCAATTTGCGGATGCAGGCAGTTGAGGGCAACCTTCTTTTCTTTGCCGGTTCGAGCAGACGCCGATAAAAGGCTCGCAGGAGGATCCCCGCGGACCGCCGCGAGGGCCGCCATATACAGCGCGCAGCGGACCTCGACCCGGCCACCACAGATATGACTACGGCCATCCCAATCTCAGCCCCTGGGCTTTGAGGCCAACCATTATAGTGGCCAGCGCATCT
>CAWDWL010000004.1:0-634745 GCA_963805995.1 uncultured Pseudomonadota bacterium
TTGTCGATGCCTCCGAAAATACAGCTCGATCAGGCCTATGGATTCGGCCTTTTCATGCTCAAGGCGGTGCTCAGCGGACGCGGGAGCGAAGTAATCGAACTGGCCAAGACCTACATTTTGGGGTGAGGACAATCGTTGGGGACTTTGTAGCTCCAGTTTCGACAGCAAGATCAGGGAAAAAGGAGAAGATCGATGCTCAAGGGCTTCAACTATCCACTTACTCCGAAAGGTCAGTCGACTCTGAACCCACGCCCTCCCTGGTACTACTCTGCCGACTTCCTCGAAATTGAGTTTTGGTCGGAATATTCTGCGGTGGCGGCTGTATTGCCTTCTGGGCTCGATCCCGACCCTCCTGCAAAGGGACACGGCAATGCTCTCTTCTACGATTGGCAGTTCAGCGGAGAAAACGAAGAATACCTGATCCCGCCCGCTATCAGTATCGCGAGTTTTTCATACTTGTGGACGCGTTGTACGAGGGTAGGCAGGTCTCCTATTGTCCCTATATTTTTGTGGACAACAACGCGGCCCTTGCCCGGGGTTGGACTCAGGGGTATCCGAAGCGTCTCGGCGAGGTGTTCCAGACCAGGTATCTCGCCGCGACAGGAAAGGCAGGTCCCGCCCTCGCGCCGGGATCGAAGTTTGCTGGCTCCCTCACAGCGGGCGGGCAACGGCTCGCTGAAGGACTTGTGACGTTGAAGGAGCCGGTAACAGACCTCTCGCTCTTGAGCTCAGCGCCCGATCGTGAACCTGCTGCACTACCCGCGTCTTACGGCTGAAAAGCAGGACCAGCCGGCAATTCACGAGTTTGTCGAGAACGTCCCGCACGACGTGAAGATTGAGCAAGCCTGGATTGGAGACGGTTCGCTAACTCTGCCCTCCTGCAGAGGCGAGGAGATCTCTGACCTGGCGCCGGTCCGTTCCGGTAAAGGCATACGAGCTTCCATGGCATACGTCGTCGACGATCTCAAAACGCTGAAGGACTTGAGGAAGTAATGCCCGGGCGCGGCGTGCTTCTGCCGAGCATTTGATGTGATTCCGCTTAATCGAACTCAAGCGCGCCACCTGAAACGCGTCCTCTTGACGGGCGCTGGGTATAATCATTTGAGGATTCCTGCTAATCGCGTCCGTCCTGTTCAGTCCAGCGATCCCTCGGGCGATACGGTTCATCGCGTTGCTCGGGCAGCGCGTCGCTTGAAATGTGCCTCGCTCCGCCTCATGTTGACGCTCTCGGTCCTGTTTTCCATCAGCGGATGCGGCTCACTTCCTCTGAGACCTGACCCGGAACTGGCGCCATCCCAGAACCCTGACCAGGCGTGGACGCCACCCATCTTCATCAACAGCCCAGAGAACTCAGTGTCGAAGCTCGACCAGCTTCGGCGTTTCGATGGAAAAGACGATTTGCCCGCGTCGGGCACAAGGGCGTATGACCTGACCTCGTTAGTTGACCTCGCGCTAAGAACAAGTCCACAAACCCGGCAAGCCTGGTACGCGGCTCTTGCTGCCGACGCGGGACTCGGCCAGTCGCAGGCTCCCAACTACCCGAAAATTGAAGCAGACGCCGACGGCGGCTATCTCAAGCTGCCGCTCCAGTTCCCTGGACAAACCCTCGTTATCCGCAATGAAGCTTTTCTGCCCCAGATTAAGCTGAGTTACGACTTACTCGACTTCGGCCGCACTCGCGCCGCCGAGCAACGTGCGTGCGAACAACTGATCGCAACCAACTTTGCTTTCAACCAGACAATTCAGGATGTCGTTTTCAACGTTGAAAAGTCCTACTACGTTCTCTCCGCGGCGAATGCGAGTGTGGGCGCCGCCGAAGCTAACCTCAAACTCGCCCGTACCAGCCTCGAAGCCGTCCAGGAGCGTCACCAGATGGGGCTTTCAACGCAGCCACAAGTCCTGCTCGCAAAACAAGTCGAGGCGCAAGCTATATATGATCTTGAGAATGCGAAGTCGATGGTCCACGACGCGGAGGCCAGTCTCCTCCAAGCCATTGGGGTCGCCGCCGGTACGGATATCAGGATCCAAACAGGCCAGTTAGATCACCTACCGATGAATCTAGGTAACGATGTCGAAGCGATGATGACCCACGCGCTTAAGCAACGACCCGATATCGCAGCACAAATAGCAACCGTCCGCAGTGACGACGCTGCCATCGCTGGTGCTCGGTCCGAATTTTATCCTGAAGTCGAAATCAGTGGGAATTATGGAAAGGTCATCTGGAGTTACACGGTTAACGGTGGAAGTACTCAGAATCTGAACCAACCATTTTATGGAGCGTTGTTAACGCTGCGATGGAATCTCTTTACCGGGCTCGACCGCTACTACGGCCTGCAAAAGGCAACGGCCGCGCGGGATGGGGCCCGTTCTGAACTGAGATCGCTTCAACTCAACATAATCACGGCGGTCTGGACCGCCTATTACGATTACCTCTCCGCAAAACACAAGCACGACGCATCCGAGGCATTGGTCACCGCATCAGAAGACTCCTACCAAGCCAACCTCGAAAGTCATCGGCATGGTCTTGCCACGATCACCGACCTGATCGGCGCGGAGCGAGACCTCATGTCGGCACGTTACACGCTCATCCAGACTGAGGCTGATCTCCTGATTTCATCCTGCGCTTTGCTTCACGCAACCGGCGCAGCCTCAGCGCCCGGCGCGAGACCACATTGAGTCTCATGCGAGCAATCACGGTGATGGTTAGCGGCGGCTCGATCATCGCCGGGGGATATGCCCCGGTCATCAGCATAGCCGGCGCACAATTTCCCGTGTGGATGTTATGCCTCATCACGGGAATCGTGGTGTCTCTGTTGTTAAGGCCGCTTTTCATCAGCGCAGGAATCGATCGGTGGATGACGCCGCGGCCCCTCGTTTATTCATCCCTCGCAGTGGTTGTCGCATACCTTTGCTGGCTTCTCGTCTGGAAATGAATGAAGCGGATCCTCTTATGAATACATCCCAGACCTCAGCCAAGCGCCCAGCGTGGGGCCCTGTAATCGGGCGAACCTTTAGCGGAATTCTGGTCCTCGCCGCGCTAGTGCTGTCATGGTTCAAGTACAAAACCTATTACGCCAACCCGTGAACCGACGACGCCTATGTTCGCGCAACACGCGTCGGTAGCCGCCCACGTCAGCGGCCAGATCATGAAATTGCCAATCAAGGATAATCAGCCGGTGAAGAAGGGCGACCTCTGTTCGTCGTGGATCCGCGTCCGTACAAGCTTGCCCTCGATACGGCAAGGACGAAACTTAACCTCACCGAGATTGAAATCAAAACCCTGCATGACACGATCGGTTCCGCTGATGCGCAACTCGCCGAGCGGAGAGTTGAGGCGGCAAACGCGAAACAATATCTGGATCGCATCCTGCCGCTGCGCGAACACGACTTCGTTACCGACAACGACGTCGTCGAGGCGCGAAACAAATACAAGGCAACCCAGGCGGGCGTCGCCACCGCGGCCTCGGAGTTTCAGAAAGCACGGGACGGGCTGGAGTCCTCGGCGACGTGAATCAGCGGCTACGGGCGGCGCAGAAGGGATCGATGACGCCCAGCTCAACTATGACTACTGCTTCGTGCGGGCACCGTTCGACGGTTACGTGACAAATCTCAATATCGCTGAAGGCCAATATGCGAATGCCGGCCAGCCCGTTCTAGTGCTCGTGGATAATAGCACCTGGTACGTGCTCGCGTACTTCAGGGAGGATCTACTCGATCGGATACGGCCCGGAATGGGAGCCGACGTATCCCTACTGAGTTATCCGGGCAAACGCTTCCAAGGAGAAGTGCAGGGTACCGGATGGGGTCTTTTCCAACAGAATGGCGCTACCGTGGCCGGTCTGCCGGAGGTTGAAGAGACCCTGAATTGGGTACGTCTCAACCAGCGGTTTCCCGTCCGCATCGATCTTCAGCGCAACGACGACGATCACCCCTTTCGCATGGGCCAGACTGCCGTCGTAACCATACGAGGAAACTAGGAGTTGTGTCATTAGCCGGTTTCTTGGCCGGTGAGCTGGCGCCAACTCGGCGGCGAATCGTCGAAGCGGCCCGCAACGCCACCAAAGCCACGCTCACCACTGGGCTGGCGGCTGTCATGCAAGTACTTGGGCCGTTCGGACCGCTGTTCGCCTTCAGAATTGGCCAGCCCGGAGTCTCATTTGGCCTTTTCGAGGGAACCGTGACCATCATCTGCGCTGCCGCTATGCAGGCCGCGATCGTGCCTATCGCAGGCAAGTTGCTGGACTATCCCGGCCTCATAATGGCATTTCTTTTTGTCGTCTTTGCCGCCATCGCCTACCTGCTTTCAAATACCCGACTCTTTCTACCGTTGGCGCTGGCCGCTGTCGCTACAATAAGCATCGTTTATGTGGGGATATTCGAGCCGGGCGAAATTGGCTGGGGATCAACCTATACTCGATGGAACCTGGCGACTCTTGTGATGGTCGCCCTCGATACGTACGTTTGGCCCTCTCCGCCGGAACCCAGGCTGCTTGAGTCCATAGCTGCGGACTTGGCAATCACACGGAAACGCCTGGCCCTGGTCGGCCAGTGCTACCTCGATCCCTTCTCGGCGCCGCTGCCCTCGCCATTGGTCAAATCGAGACTGGCGCCCGGTCTTGCGCTCCTTAATTCAGTCAAGGAGCGTATGAAATCCCCGCCACAGCGCCTCGGCGCCTTGCTCCAGGCGATTTGTTACCTCCGAACATGTTTACCTTGAAGTCGAACGTCTCGAGCTCGCCGATGAGCCCGTATCCAACGAACCCAGACAGACATACAGAGAAGCAATAGTGAATTCGTTGGAAGTTCTGGACGCGGCTTTGGCGAAACAAATCGAGCGCGCTCTGGCTGGACTCTCTGAGATCGAGGAACCTGAGCAATGGGCCGCGGATCTGCACGCGACGATTCGGCATCTCGACCGTTTGAGCGCTGAAACGGCTTTCGCAAGCACTAAACCGATCACTCCCGAGAGACTGAACTTGCTGGGATTTCTCGCGGGACTGGAAGCGATCGGGAGCTTGCTTGAGCCGCGAGAGCGTCCTCCGTGCCTTACGCCTGCAGGAGAGGACGACGCAAAGGAAGAAGACACCGAGGTGCCGCCGTTTGTCGATCCGGATAAATTTCGATTCAGCATCAAGCTCGGCGCCACAATAACATTGGGTCTACTGGTTGGACTAACGACGCAGCGCGCCGACCTTCAGACAATTCTCTGGAGTATCGCGGTGGCTGGTCAGCCAAACCAATACGGCGCGGTAATCCGCAAGACGTTTTTGCGCTTGGCTGGATGCATCATTGGTGGACTCGCAGCGCTCGCTGCAATGATGGTGGTATCCGAGAATTTCGACTCCCTGCTTCCCTACCTGGCTGCGGTATTCGCCGTCACGATGTTTTCGACTTACGTGTCTCAGAGCAGCGAGTGGCTGAACTATGCCGGCATCCAGACCGGCGTGACCTTCCTGGTTTGCTACGTCGGTCTCGCGCCGGCGAGCGACATCTACAGGCCGCTTTGGCGCTTCTGGGGAATTGTTCTCGGCGTGCTAACGACAGGATTTGTTTTTCTATTCGTCTTTCCTGAATACGCCAGTGAAAAAGTGGTCGAGAGGCTAGAGAGGCTGATGGGAACCACACTGGCATTTGCGAACGACGTAGCCGGAAAGAGCGCCACTGACAGAGGCATCGCTGTGGTCGAAGGGCACCTGAGCAATGACCTTATGGGTGTTCTGAACATGGCGGACCAAGCGAAGCTCGAAGGCCGACGCGGCAAAGCGAACTCCAAGGCTGCATTCGAGCAGCCGCCCTCCTTATCCGCATCGCATACCGTTTCAAACGATCGCCCGCGCACAGTTGGCAGGATCCGAAACGGATTTGCCGGACGGCATGCGCCAGCGTTTCGCTGCCCTGGAGGAAGTGTATTGTTCCTCGCTGGAATACGGACTTGAAAAGTTGAGAGCCGTTGAACGCTCCAAACAACTCACAGCCCAAGCACCAGCACCGCCACCGATCGAGGCCAAGCCCGGCTGCGCTGAAGGCAGCGCCAGCGCAGTGCTTCAAGCCGGCTGGGAACCTTATACTCGCGCCGAGCTGGCCATACAGCTGGAAGCTTATCGGCGTATGCCGATCTTGCTTTCCCGGCTTGATTCGGCGCTTTCAAGGATGTTGCCCTTTACGGAGACCTGACCGACTTCTATTCCAGGCCGCTCAAGGGCATGGACCGCAAAACCTACCGCTCGCGGAAGTTCGGAAGCTGGGAACGCTTCCAAGCGATGGACGCCCAGACCGTGCCCGCCGGACGGGGCGACGGAGCCACCTTCCCCTATGAGATAATCGAGCGCACGCCGCGAGCACCCTCAAACCAGAGTGGCGCTTGCGGCGCCTGTGCACCGGGGTTTGGTCAAGCTATCTTGAGGCGGTCGTCAACAGCCGTCGGCCACCCGAAAAAGGAGGCTCTTTCATCAAGGGGATCCGGCAGTTGATCCAGCGAAAACCTCAATAAATCAAGCACTTGGTGGAGGCGGGGGGAATTGAACCCCCGTCCGAAGACCTTCCGGTGATGGTCACTACACGCTTAGTCCGCGATTTCTAGCTCGCCGCCCGGACGCCCACGAACGGGCTGCCGGACGGCCAACCGATTGAAGTTTCGGGAGGACCGACCAATCGGTGAACTGCGGCTCCCTAGCCCACTAAATTACGCCTCGACCCGCTGCCATGGGCGAGCAGTGGCGAGACGCCAGCGGCCGTTAGGCCGCTAGAGCGTAACCGTTATTGTCTGCGGATAAATTTCGCAGTGCTGTTTGTTTAACGGGCCAACAGTACCCCGGCGTGCGACCACAACCCTATTGTCCCCGTCGAACCCAAATCGCCCCCATAAAGAGCCGATCACAAAAGGGAAAAAAGTTGCGGCTGAAACCACGGTTACAACACTTATTGTAAGGCTTGAACCGCGCTGCCGCAACCCAGCGTGATTTCGCGCCCGATGCTTGCCGGAAACTCCGGTTACCTTGCATGCTGGTACTGATTCGGCCTGGGGTCACAGCGGCGCGGACAAGCGATTTCAGGCCAAAGGGAGAACCTTGCACCAGTGAAATCGAATCGCTCAATCAAAACCATTGCGGTACTCGTCCTCCTAGTTTCCGTCTTGGCCGGGATTGAACTGGCGGACGCATGTTCGCGCGTCCTGTGGGTCAGAAGCGGCCAGCCGGTGCTGGTCGGCCGCAGCATGGACTGGTTCGAACCGATGCAGACCAATCTGTGGGCGCTTCCCCGCGGCATCAAGCATAATGGTCTGGCCGGCGAGAACTCGCTCCATTGGACGTCTAAATACGGCAGCGTCGTCGCCGTGGTGTATAATTTCGCCTCCGCGGACGGGATGAATGAAAAGGGCCTGGACGCCAACATCCTATGGCTGGCCGAGTCGGACTTTGGGCCGCGAGACAATAAACTGCCCGGATTGTCGCTGAGCCTGTGGGCGCAATATTACCTGGATAATTTTGCGACCGTCGCTGAAGCGGTCGCAGCCACCGAAAAAGGCGCCTTCCAGCTTGCGCCGGTCACGGTCGGCGTCCGGGAAAAAATGTCCTCGACGGTGCATCTATCCCTGGCGGATAAGAGCGGAGACTCGGCGATTATCGAGTACATCGGCGGCAAACCGAAGATTTATCACGGCCGCCAGTACACCGTGATGACCAACTCACCCACCTTTGACCAGCAACTCGAGCTCGCCAAACAATACCAGGGCCTGGGTGGAAATCAGCCGCTGCCCGGCACCAGCCAGGCGCAAGACCGCTTCGTGCGCGCCAGTTACTACCTCAAGTACCTGCCGATGCCGGCCGACTACCGCCAGGCGGTGGCCGGAATGCTCAGTGTGATGCGCAACGTTTCGGCTCCGTTCGGCACTGAGGAGCCGGGAAAACCCAATATCTCGGCGACGATTTTCCGTACTGTGGCCGACCTGACCAACGACGTGTATTTCTATGAATCCACCTCCAGCCCCAACATCGTGTGGGTCGAGATGCATCGGCTGAACCTGGCCGCCGGCGCGGCTGAAGAGAAGCTCGATCTGATTGATCATCCGGATCTGGTCGGCAATGTGAACGCGCAGTTCCGCCCGGCGCCGCCGTTCAAGTTCCTCTCCGCGGGAGAGCACCAGACCGAGGTTTTCAAAAATCCGGCAAAGACCGATTAACGCGCGCTCAGCGCGCCGCGCGGAATCGCTTCACGGCCGCGGCCAGACCCGCGCCAAGCTCCGCATCGGCCGCGCGGAAATAGCCGATGCAGCGCTCGATGATATCGTCGCGGCTGACCAGCGCGAGGCCCGACGCGATCCGCCCTGCCACCCGCCGCCTTTCCTCCGCGCTCATCAGCCGGTACAGCGCGCCGGCCTGCGCGAAGTCGTTGTCGCCGGGGCGCGGCTCGCGGGCCTGGCTTTGCGCGAGGCCGTGCACGTCCAGCGGCGCCCATAGCGGCGGATCCGACGGCGCCGGACCACCGAAGCTATTGGGCCCGTAATTCTTTTCGCGGCCGTAATTGCCGTCGATGCGCATCGCGCCGTCGCGCGAATAATTGGCGACCGCTACCTTGGGCCGGTTGACCGGGATCTGGTCGAAATTGACTCCGATACGATGGCGCTGCGCGTCGGCGTACACGAGCAATCGGCCTTGCAGAATCCGATCCGGCGAAGGTCCGATACCGGGAACGAAATGGCCCGGATTGAAGGCCGCCTGCTCGACCTCCGCGAAGTAGTTCTCCGGATTGCGGTTCAGCACCAGCTTGCCGACCGGAATTAACGGATAGTCGCGATACTGCCAGACCTTGGTCATGTCGAACGGGTCGATGCGGTAGTTGGCCGCGTCCGCCGCGGGCATGATCTGCATCTTGAGCGTCCACGAAGGGAACTGGCCGCGCTCGATCGCCGCGAACAGATCGCGATGGCAGTAGTTTGGATCCTCGCCCGCAATCCGCGCCGCGTCCGCGTCGTCCAGGCACTTGATCCCCTGATCGGTCTTGAAGTGGTACTTGACCCAGAACACTTCATTGTTGGCGTTGACCCATTGATACGCGTGCGAGCTGAACCCGTCCATGTTGCGATAACTGGCCGGGATGCCGCGGTCGCCGAACACCCAGACGAACTGATGCGTTGCTTCCGGGGTGAAGGAGAAGAAATCCCAGGCATTGTCCGGCTCCGGCAAGTGCGTGCGGGGGTCGCGTTTTTGCGAATGGACGAAATCGGGGAACTTCATCGCGTCGTGGAGAAAGAAGATGGGCGTGTTATTGCCGACCAGATCGTAGTTCCCGTCCTCGGTGTAAAACCGCAAGGCAAAGCCGCGCGGATCCCGGACCGTGTCGGCCGCGCCGGTTTCCCCGGTCACGACTGAGAGGCGCGAGAACACGTCGGTGCGCTTGCCTGCCGCGGAAAGAAACTTCGCCCGGGTCCAGCGCGAAACATCGGCGGTCACTTCGAAGTAGCCGTATGCACCCGCGCCCTTGGCGTGGACCACGCGCTCGGGAATCCGTTCGTGAACGAAGCGTCCCAGTTTTTCGATGAGATGAACATCCTGAACCACGACCGGGCCATCGGGACCGGCACTTTGAGAGTGCTGATCGTCCGCGACCGGCGCCCCGTTCTCGTTGGTCAGAGTCTTAACCTCGTTCATGGATCACCTCATGTGAGACTGTTGGTGCGGATGCCGAAAAACTACGTCAAGGTTCGATTAAATAACTATCAGAAGGCATACCCGGGCACGAGACGCGCTATATTCACTTTCGGCTTGACCCGCGGCGGCCATAAAAATCACCGCGCTGGAGGTCCTTCACGGCTCTAACCGCGCTATGATTGACGGTTACGATGGCGCAATCTCAAAAAGCCAAGACCAATGGTTACGACCTGGTGGCCGACAACCGCAAGGCGCGGCACGACTTCTTTATCGAGGAGGCGCTGGAAGCCGGGATGGTGCTGACCGGCACCGAGGTCAAGTCGCTGCGCGCCCACAAGGTCAACCTGCGCGACAGCTACGCCCGCATCAAGAGCGGCGAGGCGTTTCTGGTCGGGGTTCATATCGGAATGTACGCGCCCGCCGGCCAGTTCAGCCATGCGGAAACCCGCCAGCGCAAGCTCCTGATGCATCGCAAAGAAATCGAGCGGCTGTGGGGCAAGGTCCGCGAGCGCGGCTACTCGCTGGTGCCGTTGAAGATTTATTTCAAGGACGGCCGCGCCAAGGTCGAGCTCGCCCTGGCGCGCGGCAAGCATGACTACGACAAGCGCGAGGCGATCGCCAAGAAAGACACGCGCCGGGAAATCGAACGGGTAATGAAGGGACGGGGCCGTTAGTTGGAAAAGCTCACAG
Source organism: uncultured Pseudomonadota bacterium (assembly GCA_963805995.1). Taxonomy (GTDB): domain Bacteria; phylum Desulfobacterota; class Binatia; order Binatales; family Binataceae; genus JAJPJA01. Next base: position 10,338 of record CAWDWL010000004.1, read on the forward strand.
GCTGGAAGGCCTTTGGCATCACAAGTGAGTAACTGAAATGGCTGCGTGGGACAGGCTTTCCAGCCTGTCATTCCTGCTCTTCAACGGAAGCCCAAAAAAAGACGACAGGCTGGAAAGCCTGTCCCACGCAGCTATTTGCATCTGAGCTCGGAATGACGGTCGGGAGCACGCCCCTTACGGGGAATAACCTAAGCTTGGACACGAACCGAAGCGGCGGCTGGCGAGGGGCCGCCGCCCATCGCACGCAGACGCTCGATTCGGCGTTTTAGCGGCGGATGGGTCGAGAGCAGGTTATCCAGCCATCCTTCCTTGTCCTGTTTGTTCACCCCTTCCAGTGGATTGATGATGAACAAGTGGGCGGTGCCGCGCGACGCGTTCTTGATGGGCGCTTCAATCGCCGCCAGACGCTCGAGCGCGCGCGTCAACGCGCGGGGATTGCGGGTAAACTCCACCGAGCTGGCGTCGGCCAGATACTCGCGCTGGCGCGATACCGCCATCGCCAGCAATTGCGACAGAATCGGAGCGAGCACCGCCAGGATGAAGACTGCGATCATGAGCAGATTGCCGCCGCCGTCGTCGTGTTCGTCGCTGTTCAGTCCGCCGAAGTAAACGAAGTCAGCGAGCAGCGCCAATCCTCCCACCAGCACCGCGATCATCATCATGGTCCGGATGTCGTAGTTGCGGATGTGCGCCATCTCATGACCGAGCACGCCCTGCAACTCCTCGCGGTCCATCTGATCGATCAGCCCCTGGGTGACGCAGATGTAGGAGTGCGCAGGGTCGCGCCCCGTGGCGAAGGCGTTGGGTGCCGGATCAGGCATCACGTAGGCCTTGATCGGCGGCATCCGCGCCGCCAACGTCATCTCCTGGATAACGTTGATGACCATCTGGTGCTTGTCGCTATCGGGCAGCAGCGGTTTCGCATGCACTGAACCCAGAATCAATGCCGCTCCGGCGTAATAGGAAGCGGCCGCCTGGATCAAGCCGATTGCCAGCGCGGCGAGGGTCACAATCGGGAAGCCGCGCAGACTCCCATTGCTGAACCGCAACGCACCGATCAGAAAATCCAGGCCCAGACCCAACGCGCAATACAGCGTCAGAAAGACTGCCACCAGCATCAGGGTCTGACGCCGATTGGTCCGTTCCTGAGTCCAGAAATCAGCCATCAGTCGAATTCCGCGTCACTTGGGCAAGCGCCACGACCCGCCGCACACATTGCGTGAGCTGCCAGTGCGAGTGCGAGATGGGACAACTCAGGCCTGCTTGGCGCCCATCGACAGGTCAACTTTCGGAACCGCCTCGTCGCCCGGCGCGGCCTTGAAATACTCAGCCTGCTTGAAGCCGAAGTTGTTGGCGATGAAGTTGGCGGGGAAGCTTTCGATGCGCGTATTGAGCTGCATCACGGAATCGTTGTAGGCCTGCCGGGAGAAGGCGATCTGGTTCTCGGTCGTGGTCACCTCCTCCTGCAACCGCAGCACGTTCTGGTCGGCTTTGAGTTGCGGATAATTTTCCATCAGCGCGAACAGGTGGCCCAATCCCGCCGTAAGCTGATTTTCCGCCGCCAGCCGCGAACTCTGATCCGGCGCGCTGACCGCGCGATTGCGCGCTTCAACCACCTGGGTAAGCGTGTCCCGCTCGAACTGCATGTAGCCCTTGACCGCTTCCACCAGGTTGGGGATGAGGTCATGGCGGCGCTTGAGCTGCACATCGATCTGACGCCATGCCGCGTCGACCTGGTTCTTAAGGCTGACCAGCGAATTATAAGCCGTCATCACCCAGATCCCGAGGCCGACGATGATTGCGAGAAGTATCCAACCGCCCATTTGGTTTCCCTCCAGCCCGCAAATGCAAAACGGACTTGGCTGCGGGGATTATAGCATGGCGAAGGCGTAGTCTAAGAATCAGCCCCGGTCACGAATCTGCCGGAGTTTGACCGTAAGGCGCCGCGGCGGTTGGCGCCGCGGCGCCCGTGGATTTAGTTGTGGTTGACTTCGATTTTGATCGGCTTGGCCTGGGCCGGCTTGGCGATCGTCACTTCCAGTACGCCGTCCTTGTAGTTCGCGCTGACCTTTTCGCTCGCGTACTGCTCGGGCAGCCGAAAGGCGCGGTGGAACTTCGCGTAATGGCGCTCGCTGCGATGCGCCGTGGATTTGCTCGGATACTCCGGGCGCGGGCGCTCCGCTTCGACGATCAAAGTGCCGTCCTCGATCCTGACCGCAAGCGTGTCGGCCTTCACGCCGGGCATGTCGAAATAGAAATGGTAGCCCTCTTCGGACTCGACCACATCAACCGGCGGAGCCTCATGATCCGGTCGATTCTGCCGCACGGCGGGGCGGTCCTGATTCATGAACTCGCCGAGACGGTTTAGAAACCAATGGCTCGGAACTGCGTTGGTCCATCCATCATTAACCCAAACATCCATCTGTCGAAAACCTCCATAGCGGACGCGATTTTTATGCGTCGCCTGATTCTTGTTTGCTACAAGAGTCAAGTTAAGCACGAAATGGAGGCCGTCAAGTTGAGATCGGACGCAAGACGATGCGCCGCTTTATTCCGAGGCCGGAGCTGGCGTGGAAAGCCGCTGGATTTCATCGCCGAACCGGCGCGCCATCGTGGAGTCGCCCTCGGTCTGGGCCAATTCCACGCCTTCCTTCAGTACCTCGATTGCGCGCGCTATGTTGCCCTTGCCGATGAAGGTCCCGGCCTTGCGAAAGATGCGGGCGTAGCGTTCTCCTTTAGCGGCGTCCATGGCGTTATGAGCGACGAAACAATTGACTCGATTCTAAACGGCAGACTGCGCCTGATCCAGCCGCGCAACGGCTATCGCTTCGCGGTTGACGCAATCCTGCTAGGCCGTTTCATCCATCCCAGGCCCGGCGCGCGCGTGCTTGAATTGGGCGCGGGTTGCGGCGTCATCTCGATTATGGCCGCCGCGCTTTACGCTGCGCGCGAGGTCGTCGCGATCGAGATCCAACCCGAACTCGCCAGCCTGATCGATCGCAACGCGGGGCTGAATAATCTTGCGACGGTGCGCGCGGTCGCTGCCGATCTTCGGGGCGCGATTGCGGGTCTCGATCAGGCAAGCTTCGACCTGGTAATCGCCAATCCGCCTTACCGCACGCAAGGCAGCGGACGGCGCAGCCCGGTGGCCGCACGCGATCTCGCGCGGGCCGAAGGCGGCGGCGCGTTGCACGATTTTGTCGCGGCGGCATCGCGCTATCTCAAACATGGCGGCAAAGCCGCGTTCGTGTTTGCCGCTGCCAGAACGGCCGAACTGATTTCGGAACTGCGGACGCAGCGGCTGGAACCCAAGCGGCTTAGAATGGTGCATCCGCGGCTGGAAATGCCGGCGACCACGGTCCTGGTCGAAGCCCGCAAGGGCGGTGGCGTCGAGTTGGAAGTGCAGCCGCCGTTGATTCTTTACGCATCCAAAGGCGTGTACAGCCAGGAGGCAGCGGCGATGCTCGGCGCGTCCGGGGATGGGGACTGAGAAAGCGGCCGGCGCGCAAACGCGTCAGCAAGGCCCAGGTTGCGCAGGCGTACGCTTTGCGATTAGCTGCTGATGATGACCCGCCCCTGTAAGTGCGCCCGAACACGATGCTCGGGCGTGCGCAAACCGTGATGGAAAGTTGAACAAATGCGATGGCCCGACTGATCGCGCGCGATAAATACCTCTACGACGGCGACCGGAAGTTTTACGCCACCGGCGTCTCCTACGGTCCCTTCGTGCCCAATTCGCGGGGCGAGCGCTATCCGGAACCGGAGCGATGCGCGCAGGATTTCGCCCTGATGCGGCAATTGGGCGTCAACGTGGTGCGGACCTACGTGCCGCCTCCCGCCTGGATGTTCGACCTCGCTGCCAGGCATTCGCTGCGCCTGATGGTGGCGACGCTGTGGCCTTCGCATCTTATGTTCCTGGAATCGGCGGCGACGGCGCGCGACATTCGCGCGACGGTGGCGAAACTGGCCGCCGAGATGCGCCAGTTTCGCGATGTCATCTTTGCCTACAGCCTGGGCAACGAAATCCGTCCCGATCTGATTAGATGGTACGGGATGCGGCGCGTGAGCCGCTTCCTGGCCGAGCTTTACGACATCGGGAAGAATCTCGATCCCGAGGGGCTTTTCACCTATTCCAATTATCCGTCGGCGGAATATCTCGACCTGGGATTTCTGGATCTGGCCTCCTTCAACGTTTACCTGCATCAGGAAAGCGATTTCCGCCGCTACATGACGCATCTGTTGGGACTCAGCGGGCCGCGGCCGCTGCTTCTGAGCGAGACCGGGATGGACACTATTCGCGAGGGCGAGGCCCATCAGGCGCAACTGCTCCAATGGCAAACGCGGGCGGCGTTCGAGTTGGGGCTTTCGGGCTTCGTGGTGTTTGCGTTCACTGACGAATGGCATACGGGCGGCTCGGAGATCACCGACTGGGCGTTCGGTCTGGTCACGCGCGAGCGTCAGCCCAAGCAGGCGTTCGCGGCGGTGGCGCAGGTCTTTGCCCATCCGTTGCCGCCCGCTTTGGAGGCGCCGCCCAAGGTCTCGGTCGTGGTCGCAGCTTATAACGCCGAAGCGACGCTTGGAGCCTGCCTGGATTCCTTGGGACACCTGAACTATCCGGACTACGAAGTTATCGTGGTCGATGATGGCTCGACCGATCGCAGCGCGGAGATCGCTCGCGCCGCCGGCGTCAAGCTGCTCAGTCAAGAGCATTGCGGATTGGCCGCCGCGCGCAACGCGGGAATACCAGCCGCACAAGGCGAGATCGTGGCGTTCATCGACGCCGACGCCGCCGCGGATTGCGACTGGTTGTATCATCTGGTGGAAACCATGCGCCGGCGCGGCGCGGTCGCCGCCGGTGGACCGAATTTTCCACCTGCGGCGCGCTCATTGGTTACCGCCGCCATCGCCGGAGCGCCGGGCCAGCCGCGCGAAGTAAAATCGTCGGACGACAGCCTGGCCCAACTGTGCGGATGCAACATGGCGATCGACAAGATCCATCTTCAAGCGCTGGGCGGGTTCGATCCCTTGTTCACCGCCGCCGGCGATGACGTCGATATCTCATGGCGCCTGCTCAAGCGCGGCGCGACGCTCGCTTACGCGCCCGGCGCGGTGGTGGTCCATGACCGGCGCAGGTCGGTGCGCGGCTATGTGGCCCAGCAGATAGGATACGGCAAAGGCGAGGCGCTGCTGGCGCGCAAGTATCCGGAGCGCGCCGGCACGCAGATCTATGGTTACAACGGATGGCAGGTCAGGTGGTTCGGCCTGCCCAGAATCTACTACGGCGCGATTGGCCGCGGTCTGTTCCAGACGGTCTATCCCGCGGGCATCGAGCAACCGCTCATCGACTTGCCGTTGAGCGCGCCGTGGATCGTTCTGGCGCTGCTGCTCATCCTGATCGGAATCGCGGCTTGGCCGCTGCTTGCGATTGGCGGGGCGGGGCTGGCTCTGACCGCCGCGAGCGCCATCTTTTATGCCGCGACGGCGCCGCTTGAACGCCGGCGCGACAATTTCAGGACGCGCACAATGCTCGCGGTGATATCGCTGATCGGCCCCGTGGCGCGCAGTTATGCGCGGCTGCGCCGAACCTTTGCGGGCGGGCTTTCGCGCCGCGGGATGGCGGAGCGCGGTGCGCTCAAGAGCGGCGGCGGTTTGACGGTGGCGCTGGCGTCGCGCGATGGATCGGGAAAGCCCGGCCCTGATGCGGTGACCGAATCGCTGCGCTACGCGCTGTTTCGACGCGGGCTGAGAGTGGCGGGTAATACCGGGTTTGAACCATTCGACCTGCAAATCCTGCTCGGCCCGGTCTGCCGCGTATCGCTCAACACCTTGTGGGAACAGGACGACAGCGCGATGTCCCTGCGATGGCGCCTGACCGCCGCTCCGGTGCCGATGCTGGCGGCTGCGGCGATCGTGCTGGTGTTGTTGGCAGCGCGCCAATGGATCCCAGCCATCGCGATTCGGCGCGGCTGCCGGGTTGTGGTTCGCGGCGCTTACTCTCCCGCCTTTGACGCGTCTGCCCGCCACACTGAAGGCCGCGTTGATCGAAGCCCTGGACCGGCTGCGCACCGACGCCACCATCGTCGCCGAGGGAACCTGATGGGCACGGCGAGGATTTATGCGCAGGTCATAACCGAAATGCGCCGGCACGCCGGGCGGCTCGCGCTCGCCGTGGCGGAAGTTCTGGTTATCTCGTTGCTGGAAGTGCTCAAGCCGTGGCCGCTGAAGGTCGTGATCGACAGCGTGCTGGGCGGCGCGAAGCCGCAATTTACCGCGCTGCAGGGCCTCCCCCCCGGCAATCTGCTGCTGCTTGCCTGTCTGGCTCTGATCGCGCTGTACCTGTGCCTGTCGGTGCTGCAGGTCAGCAACAATTATTTGACCATCTCCATCGGCCAGCGGATGGTCAACGATCTGCGCGCACGCCTGTTCCAACATCTGCAACGCCTCTCGCTCTCGTTCCATCGGCGGCGCGAAGTCGGCGACCTGATGATGCGCATCAACTACGATACCTTCTCGGTCCAGACCATCGCGATGAACGGGATGTTCCCGATCCTGTCGTCATTGATTCTGCTGGCGGGAATGTTCGTGATGATGCTGCGGATCGACGGCGTGCTGACTGCGGTCGCGGTCGCGGTGGTACCGCTGCTGCTGATTCTGATCGCGTCCATCAGCCAGCGCATCGACCGCTTGGCCACCGGGGCGCGGGCCAAGGAGAGCAACCTTTATAACGTCGCGCACCGGGCGCTTTCCGCGATTCACGTGGTCCAGGCCTTCACTCGCGAGGCCGACGTGCATCGCGAATTTGTCGAGAAGAGCAGCGAAAGCCTGAGCGAGAACCTGCGCTTATACACCTTTCAGACCTTGTATAGCGGCGCGGTCAACATCCTGGTGGCTTGCGGCACGGCGCTGGTCATCTACGTCGGGGCGCTCCACGTGATGGAGCATCGGCTGACCATCGGCGACCTGGTCGTCTTCGTGACCTACCTCGCCTCGCTGTATGCGCCGATCAACCAGTTGTTTCAGACCTATGGCCAGGTGCAGAGCGCGGTGGCCGGGATGCGCCGATGCCTGGAGTTGCTCGAACTGGAACCGGAAATCAAGGATCGGCCGGATGCGCGGCCTGCGGGCCGATTGATCGGCGCGGTCGAGTTTCGTGGCGTGACCTTCGGCTACGATTCCGGCGAACCGGTCCTCAAGGAGATAAGCTTCAAAGCCGACCCCGGCGAGACGGTCGCGATTGTCGGCCCGACCGGCGCGGGCAAGACTACGCTGACCAGCCTGCTGGCGCGGTTTTACGAGCAGCAAAGCGGCACGATCGAAATCGACAGGCGCCGGATCGAGGAATTCACGCTGCGCTCGCTGCGCGAAAATATCGCGATCGTACTGCAGCCGCCGATGGTGCTGAGCGACAGCATCAGGGCCAACATCGCATTAGGCAAACCCTCCGCCACCGGCGATGAAATTACGCGGGCGGCGCAGATGGCGCGGCTGGGCCCGCTGCTGGCCAAGCTGACCAACGGCCTGGACGAGGTGGTTGGTCCCGGCGGCCATCAGCTCTCCCAGGGCGAGGCGCAACGCGTCACGATTGCGCGCGCCCTGATCAAGAACGCTCCCATCCTGATCATGGACGAGCCCACCAGCGCGCTTGACGCGGAGACCGAATCATTGGTCATGGCCGCCGTACAGGAGGTGATGCGCGGGCGGACCACGCTGGTGATCGCGCATCGGCTGGCCACGATTCAAAATGCCACCCGGATCCTGGTCCTGCGCGACGGCCGCATCGAGGAGCAGGGCCCTTTCCAGGAGCTGATCTCCGCCGGGGGCTTTTTCAGCTATCTTTACAACCTCCAGTCGCAATCGCCGCAGGCTGGCGGCGGACGTGGTTGAGATGTATGAACTTTGAAAACTCCAAGTGGATAGGAACCAAGGCATGCTGACGGTTGGATTGACTGGTGGAATAGGTTCGGGAAAGAGCACGGTGGCGAAGATGCTCGCCGAGTTGGGCGCGCCCAGTTTCGACGCCGACAAAGTCGGCCATGATATCTACAGCCCCGGCGGCCCGGCTTATAAGGATGTGATTGCGGCCTTCGGCGACGGAGTTGTCGCCTCCGACGGCACGATTGATCGCAAAAAGCTGGGGCCGATTGTTTTTGCCGATCCGGCGCAACTCAAGCGGCTGGAGTCGATTGTGCATCCGCGGATGTTCGAGCGGATGCGCGAGATGGTCGCACAGATGCGCGCACAGGGAGTCACGGCGCCAATCGTAATCGAGGCGGCGATCCTGATCGAAGCCAAATGGCAGCCGCTATTTGATGAGATCTGGCTGGTGATGGCGCCGCGCGAACGGGTTATTGAACGCGTCGAGTTGGAAAGAGGCCTCAAACGCGAGCAGACCGAAGCGCGCATCAAGGCCCAGCTATCCGACGACGAACGCCGCCAACACGCGTCGTTGGTAATCGACAACAGCGGGAGCATCGAGGATCTGCGCACCAAGGTCACCGTCCTGTGGCAGGAACTGCTGGTCCGCAACGGCTAGGTCGTAGCAACTCGGTAATTCATGCGGCGAATAGCGTTTCTATTCGCCGCATTTTTTGCGGGGAATATTTCAGGGTCCGGCGTGATCCGTCGCCGAGGGCGTCACCCCGAGATCGGCGTCGAGCAGGCGCGCAAACTGCTGCGCTCGCTCGACCCCGGTCACGTCGTCGGCCTGCGCGATCGCGCCGTGCTCGGGGTGCTCGCCTACAGCGGCGCGCGGGTCGGCGCCGTCGCCCGGCTGCGCCTGCGCGACCTGCGCGATTTCGGCGAACAGCGGGCCCTGCGCTTCCGTGAAAAAGGCGGCAAGGTGCGCGAGATCCCGGTCCGTCACGATCTCGATGCCTGGCTGCGGGCCTACCTGGACGCCGCCGGCATCATGGGCCAGGACGACAAGATGCCGCTGTTCAGCGCCGCCGACGGCAAGCGCCGGCAACTACCCGACGGGATACAGAGCGCACTCCATGCGGCAAATGCTCAAACGGCGTCTGGAGGATGCGGGCCTGCCGCACCTGTTTTCCCCGCACAGCTTCCGGGTCGCGGTGGTGACCGACCTGCTCAATCAGAACGTGCCTTTGGAGGATGTTCAGTACCTCGCTGGCCACTCCAACCCCAGGACCACCCAGATTTACGATCGCCGGCGACGGCGCGTAACGCACAATATCGTGGAGCGGATTTCGATTTGAAGGTAGCTGGCGCGGAATAACTTGCTGTGTTATGTACTCGCAGACGGAATGGGAAAGCGCAACAACTTTAGTAAAGGTTCGGAAATCGTTGAGGTGCGGTACTTTAGCGGTTGTTAATAAAAAACACCTGTTGCTGCGCTTAAACAGCCTCAGCATCAGCGCTTCCTCGTGATCTCCTGATTCCACGCACTTCTGAGGTGCTTCGATAGGGGCTAGCATTTTCTGCGAGCTGGTATGGACGCGAAGTCGTGAAGTCAGCGTAAGAGAACCTCAATTGGCCGAAATTTCGCCTTCGCTAGGTTAAGGCCTGACAAGACGAAATAGGTCGAAGCAGATAAATCCGGCGCCGCGATCTCTTTAGTGACCGCTCGAGTTACGACAGCGCCAGCTATGTGTGCGATGCTTGGGAGAAGGAGTAAGAAGACATCGATGGCTAGGACCAGTTTTATATGACGGGCTCGATGGGTGCAGGAGATCAAGGGCAGCGGGGCGGTGGTGAACGTGTTGACCGGGCTAACGTCGACGAGTACTTCACCTTCAAGGACTCCAGCGGACCGTAAATCTTCTGACAGACGCTCTTGGGTCACGATTGCGCTCGCTGACAGCACTGGACGCCGCCAGCGGCGGCGCGGTAGTTGATGTTGGTATTCGGGAGTTTGGCCCTTGCGTTTTTCAAGGGTTCGGCGGAAGCGGTAGGACTCGGTCCCGGTTTCGATGATATGCGCGCGGTCGGTAATGCGGTCGATCAACGCCTTGCATAGCCGGGCGATTGGGAATCACCTGGGTCCATTCCGAGAACGGCAGATTGGTGGTCAGGATCACGGCGGCCTTTCGGCCCGTTCGGCAATGACCTGGAACAGAAATTCCGCACCTACTTCGGCCAGCGGCACATAGCCCACTTCATCGAGCGCAATCAGATCGTAGCGGGCCCAACGGGCCAGCGCGCGGCCCAGTTGCAACTGATGCTTGGCCTCGACCAGTTCGTTGATCAAGCGCGGCGGCGGTGGCGAATCGGACCCGGCGCTTCTGCCGGCAGGCGGCCACGGCGAGGCCGGTGAGCAAATGGGTCTTACCGGTGCTTCTCTGTTGGGCCATATCGCAGCTTGCTTTGCATAGCCCATTTTGTAACCGCGCACCCAGCTTTGAGACAGGGTGACGGTAGCGCTAGACGCAGCAATTACCAGAAGGGGACTGATCGTCGCGCCACCACAGGAGAGAGGAATCTGTGTCGAACGCCGCCACTGCCACTCCAACCAAACTATCCACAATGTGCGCGAAATCTGAATCGTTCAGCTCACTCTTCGTGTCCAGGGAGTTGCTAGATATCGGGATACGCATAGCGGATATCGAAGAGGGAGCCCAAACGGTAGTACGACATCTACGCGTTGAAATAGCGCCAGCGACCGCAGTAGACCTCATGGCCGTATGTTACCATGCGATCTCGATATCGGTATCCTTTCAAGTCTCCCTGGGAAATCTTTGGTTCGGTATCTGCGACGAGCGCTACGCTCCTGTTTGCTCGATGAACATCCTGATTATCCTAGCGAATGCGCGTTCCTCGTGCCGCAGACCCTTAACGACCGTTTAAAATTGATTCAGCTTGATCGACTTGCGCAGGAATTCCAGCTCGGTATCTTACGTGAGACCCGATCGGTTCTCTGGACCACCAGTCTGGCCAATGTCGTTCCCTCCGCTAGCTGTCAGCAGGTATTGGCATCTTTGCCCGCTTCCGATTTCTTGCGGCGAATGGCTCGCTCAACAACCTATTCGATTAGCCGGCAGAGTTTGCGGCAATAATGCTTGCCACTCTTGCAGGTCTTGTTCACCACTGGAAGCCCGGGTCACTTCGGCGTATGCTCAATCTTGCCTTCGGGGGACCCTTAAAGTGCCAACCAAGATGCGCGCATTTAGGATCTGGTTCGAAGGGAACTGGGTGAAACCACTGGCGTAAACTTGGATTGGCGAAATTTCCTTCCGGTCGCGGCTCCCATCCTTCCCAGGGGTCGAATGATTCCGAGGGATCGGCAGGAATGTTAGGATCAAATATTTGGCTAGCTGTAACCCGCCGTGATTCTGGCCATGATACATGGGGATTACATCGCTACCGAGGCCGCCTGGCTGACGAGGAGCCGAGGCCAGGCCCTACATAGGCTCCAGGGCCGACGCCATAGGCGGGCCCTGTCCCTGCGAAAGGCGAAACGACAGGTACGAAGCCCAGCAGTCACCGCGACATCCCGCTGGGTGCGGGAACAATATAGTCCCGTTGGATCGGTCGCGTTGGTGGGGTTGTGGCCGGCATATTCATACCTGTTGAGACCGCCGGCAATTCCTATCGGTCGCGGGCGATAAAGCGCGCGATTACGGCGCATAGTAGCGGGAACGCATGTAATAAAGGCCGTGGCCATCGTTTTCGCGGCTGGTGAACTCAAAGACCGAGGCCTGCGCGGGGACGCTGTCAGTGGTGTTGCCGTAAGCATCTTAGGTGGTTTGGACCAAAATGTTCCCGTTGGCATCGGTAATGGCAATGGTCGAATTGCGCGCGTCGCGCAGGAACGACTCGTTAGCGCTTCCGCTGCTGTTTGAGACGCCGAAAAAATCGTCCAGTCCAGTCCCGCCAGGTTCATGCCGGCATAGGACTCCAGCGCCTGCGGCCACGTGTCCAAGATATTGAAACCATCGTATTGATTGGTCGTCGTGCTCCCTGCCACGGCGGTCACCTGGTAGCGCCGCCCGAAGGTGTCGTAACTGTAATCCACAAACACCGAGGGGAGCACCTGCACCTGCTGGAGATGGCCCCTCACGTCGTAGGAAACTGCAGGCACGGGTTGCTGACCATGCAGGTGATGTTGCCGTCGTTGTCGTTCTGGACCGTCAGGGCGCCGAGCTTCTGCAGCGAGTTGTCCGGGTAGTACGAGAAGGTCTGCGCGGTGGTGGGCAGGTTGGTCCTGGCGTAAGTGCCACCGACGCTGATCTTGCGGTCGTCCGCGTCGTAGCCGTAGGTCAGAGTTCCAAGAGTTGTGGCGCCGTTTTTGTACGTGATCGAGTTCACGTTTGAATCCGGATCGTACCCGTACGTGACCACCAGCCCATTGGGCAGCGTAACCGTTTGCAGGCGGCTGTCGTTATCGTACCCAATCACCGAACCCGCGGCACCCTGCGGCGTGACGGTCTTCAGGTTATCGGCGTTGTCATAGCCGTAGTTCACGATTCGGCTGGCTTGTCCATTGGTCCAGCTCATCTGGCTCCGCCGCCCCGCGCTGTCGGGCACGTAGTTCACGGTTCCCTGGGGCGTCACTTCCTGGCTCATGAAGTCCAGGCCGCTGGCCAGGGAGGTATTCGAGGTGCAGTACTGGCGCGTGATCGGCGTGGGATACAGCGTGTCCACCGCCTTGAGCAGGCGGTCGCCGAGATCATAGGTAAGCGTAATGCCGCTCGGGGTGCTGCTGCCAACGCCATAATTGATTGTAGACCGCCGGTTGAGATTGTCGTAGGTGTAATCGGTCTCGATAAGGGTTCCGCTGGCGACCTTCATCAGGTTGTCGTCAGGGTCATAGCTGCTGTAGGTGGTGCAGTTATGCCGCGCATCACACGAACTGATGATACGGTTGCGCACGTCGTAGGTATTCGTGACAACGGTGTTGTTGTTCGCATCCGTCACCGTCCGGAGATTGACCGCGGCATCATATAGAAATGTCGTGATGCCGCTGTTGGCATCGGTGATCTGGGTGATATTACCGGCTTTATCGGGCAGATACGTGGTGGTGTTGCGGAGCGCGTCGGTAACGCTCGTGAGCCGCCCGGCGCTATCGTAGACCCCGCTGGTCTTGTGGCCGTTAGGATCGGTAACGGACGTTAGATCGCCCGTCCCGGCAGGATCATACCCGAAGGTCGTGGTTCCGGTTTGGAGCGGATCCTTGGCCGTCAGCACCTGGCCTTGCGCGTTGTAGGTGGGAAACGTCCAGGTGTTGTTGTCCGCGTCAACGATGCTGGTCACATTCCCGGAGCTGTCGTGATAAAAGACCGTTTCATGACTTAACGGATCGGTCAGGGTAAACAACTGCTGGAACAGCATCTCGTAAGAGAAATTCGTGGTCACCGCGTTACCGGTGTTGTAGAGCAGCGTTACGCTCAACAGGTTGCCATGATTGTTCTGTTCGGCCAGATCGTAGCCGTAGTGAGTGCGCCGTCCGAGGGCGTCGACCTTGTCGGTCACGAAATTACGTGGCCGGATCACGCATGTAAGTCGTGGTCTCAGAAGGGCTGCTGCCATAATTGAGCGCTTCGCTGGTCAGGTAGCCGCCCGAGTTAAAAATCAAATGCCGCCGGATGACCTTCGGGTCATAGATATCGGCCAGCGTGACTTGGCCGTTCGCATTTGTGGTATAGACGTTCTGATAATAGCTCTGGTTGTCCGGTGGGGTAAGGAAGGTGAACTGGTAGTAATTCCCGGAACTCGTGTACGTGTAACCGATCGCCGTCTGTTCGTCCAGGCCGCCCGCGCCTGCCACGGCCTTGAGCGTAATCGACCCGAGATCCACCGGCGTATACCACGTGTAGGTGGTGTTGTAACCGTTCAGATCGGTCGATTGCGTCAGCTCTTCATTCGTATATTGATAGAAGGTCTCGCGGCCGGTCGTCAGCGTGGAATTGTCCGTGGCGTGATCAATCAGACCATTGGTATTGTAATGAAGCGCTATGTAGCGTCCGTTAGACGAGCTTATCTGCGTGATGTTGCCAGTCTGGGCCGGAGTCCGCGTGAGGGTTATCTGATTGCCGTAGCGATCAGCGATCGACTGAAGCAGGGCACCCGGACCGCTTCCATCAGTCTCATAACGGAAGGTGTACTGGGTGCCATCCTTGGTCTTGAGCACCCAGCTTTGGGGGGTTGCAACGTAAGTGATCGTCGCGCTGTAGAAGGTCTGGCTGGGTGTTGCGGTGCACTCAAATGCCGAACCGCCCGGAGGTGTGCAACTGCTGCCGGTGCAGCCGCAGAACACCCGCGCCCCGTTTGGCAGGATAAAAGGGCGCTGGCCACATCGCAATAGCTCCAGCGCAATCCGATCGCGCCGCCCATCGGCAGGCAAGTCTCGTCTGGGGTTGGATTCCTGACTGGTGGCAGCGTCGTACCGTTGATGTACTGCGCGGCGGCGATGCCTGAACTGGCGAAAAGTACCGCAAGCAACGTGGCGAGACCCATAACCCGGGTGTGATGTTCCATGCGGCTGCCCTCCCCCTGCTCAGTTGCCAGTGATCTTAAAGCTCGCGGTGCTGGTGACGGTGCCCACCCCGCTGGTGGTGACTTGTATGGGGCCCGTAGTCGCACCCGCGGGAACCGTAGTCGTTATCGTGGCAATGGTGGACGCCGAAACCGCAGCCGTAGTGCCGTGGAACGTGACCGTGTTCAGGCTTGGCGTCGTGCTGAAACGGTCCCCATAAATCGTTACCGTCAGGCCGGTGCCGGCCGGCCCGTTGTTGGGCGTAAAGGTAAAGATCGCTAGGGAGCTGGAGGGGTTGATATTGGTAAGGTTTCCAGCCGCGTCGTAGACGTATTGTGTCGCGTTGCCGGTATTGTTATCGACCACGGCGACCAGCCGATCCAGGCCATCATAGGCGTAGGTTACGGGTCCCGCGCCGCTAAGACTCGGCATGGTTGCGGCGAACGTCGCTAAGCAGAAGGCGACGATCCAGCGCCCACGCCGGCGGATAAGAGCCCAATCGCCAGTGCTCCATTACTAGGTCGCGGGAAGCCTGGGAAGACAGAGTGTCAATCTTGTTGCCTCGCACGGTACAGCCCTCTTCGGACTTGGCGTCCGGACCTTTTGCAGACAGACCCCCACGTCAACACCAGACCGGTGCTTTATCGGTGGAAGACGCACGGGTGCTCAAGGCGCACCGAGGCTGCGTGCGGCGTCGCTGCTCTATGTGTGTCGATGTCCCCCCTGAAGGAAGTTCACGCAGGAAGAAGTTGGAGGATATTTTCCGCTGGGGCAAATCTTTACTACTAGTACGACCATGCCGTCAAGCGCAAAAAATAACTTTTTGCCATAATCGCATACGAATCTCGCGGTACGATTACAGATGTAAACTTAAGTTTGCATTTGTTTGCAGGAGTGTGGAGCAGCGTGCAGGCGTGGTATTCGTGACGCCTTCGCCTACAAGCAATTAACTTGAGCGCCGCATCTTCCGAGGCGGTTGGAGATCGGGCAATCAGCGCTTCACGGGCCTCCGCTACAGTTGCCGCGTCCGGTGCCCCTGTTTGCCAGGAATGATGTCTGCGCGAGTATTAAATCTCTCCGTAAGCCAGCGCCAAGTCCTTCAGGATGGGATGCGGCTCGGACAGGGCCAGGGGCCTTGGCCATGACTTCGCCGAGCGCCCCCACTGTTCACCGAAAACGCCCGTTGCGCCAGCTGCGGAAGCTAAATGCTGTCGAGCCCGTGCCGGTGTAGCCGAAGAATTCCGTGCCCATCCAAATCCTGCTACCGGCTTGAGCGCGCTCAGCATGGATGACTGATTTCGTGGCTATAAAGTGCGGAGGTCAGGGATCGGGATCTGCTCTCCGGGCGGCTTGGACAGGGACAGATAACCGATAGGCACGAAATTAGCCTTGGCGAATGCCTCCAACTGCTTGAGGGTCGGCATCGCTTCACCGCGTTCCCACGCTTCAATTTGCGGAAATCGCTTGCGCAGGGTCGCCAAGCCGTGGCCCGCTCGTTCACGAGCCCAGCGTAAAAGCTCCGGCTTGACCTCGACATGGTTCATTTCGGCTCTCTCCCTTAAGCCATTACCAATCAGGTTACATCAGGTTGTGCACCTAACCACACAACACAACATCGTCGGGGTCCCCTACCAGCCCTGCCCCACCATTATTCCCCCGCCCTTACTCCGCTTGTCGTACAGCCTTGTCGGCGGTTCGCTCGGCATACTCACGTTGGCGTTTCAGGTTCCCCTTCCTGGAGAGATCGCGCGCGCGTGTTACGGGTGTGAATGGTGGCCAAATGACTTTGAATTGTCGTAATAATTTTGATGGCTTGGTCGCTAATAAACCGAAAGGCAGGTCGCTGATAACCCGATAGTTTTCATTGCCCAGAGAGCCGTGCCACCAGCTCCTTGGTGTTCTTCGGGTAAAAGCTCACTTGGCCGGTCTCGGCATCGTACAGCGTCCTGTAATCGGGCATGCTGTCCGCGAGAACAATCCGCTTAATCGCGGCCCTGGTTTGATCGTAACGCTGTTCCCATTGTGCTCGTAGTGGCGCACTCGATGGTCGCGCTTTTTCGATAGACTGAACATGGGATGTTCCATGCTATGCCTGTCATCCTCGTAGCAAGTCGGTAATTTATGCGGCGAATAGCGTTCGCCGCATTTTTTGCGGGGAATATTTCAGGGTCTGGCGTGATCCGTCACAGAGCTGATATCGCCGCGAGGACGGCGATGGTCACCAATTCGCAGACTGCGGCGCCGGCTGCGAGCGCATGGCCGCCCACGCCTCCCAGGCGGCGGCTGAATAACAGCCGCAAGCCCAGGATCGTCAGCGCCATAGCTACAATCGCCGCCAGTCCGACCACGTCGTACAGGCCCATCGCGGCACCCAACGCAATCACGCTTGAAATGCCGAATTCGGAAAATGTGATCCCGCCAAAATAGGGTATGCCAAGCCCTGACTCTTCCAATGGCCGCAAACCGTAGCCGATCGGCACCATCGCCCATCGCGACAGCAGCATCGCCAGCACCAGGGCGCGCGCTCTGGCCGGCGGGCTGATAAGCGCGCCCAGCGCGAAGACCTCCGCGACCAGCATCAGGAGCGCGACGGCCACGCCTGGCCATGCGATAGCTGGGACATCGGCCGATCGGCCTCGAATCAGCGCGCTGACCGTGCGCGCAACGCCGCTTACGTGAAGGCCGCCCGAGAGCAGGATCGCCAGGGCGATGGTGAGCGCCGACCTTGGAAGCGGCGGTGCAATCACGCCGAGTCCGCGGTCCGCGAGCGCCAGCGCGACTCCCATTATCAGGCCGGCAATCGGGAGAAATACCAGCGCGTGGGCATGTTGTTCGGGGAACTCCGCTGCCTCACGACGCGGCAGCGGAATCCAGCGCGTAAGTGCTGCGCCGGCGAGCCAGGCCTCGCGCAAGAGGTCGCGACGGGGTTCGACCGGTGGCATCGGATCGGCTTTACTGGAATCGGGCACCTTAAAACCGGAGCGGCCAGCCCGCTCCGCGCCCATTATGAATCACCGGGCGGATCGTTACGAGGCGGTGCACGGAGCGGCGAACCGATGAAGATTCTGGTAATGGGAGCCGGCGCGGTCGGCGCTTACTTCGGAGCGCGCCTGCAACAGGCCGGCGCGGAGGTGGTTTACTGTGCGCGGGGAGAGAACCTGCGCGCGCTCCAGGAGCGCGGTCTGGACATCACCAGCATTCGCGGCGACTTCAAGCTCGCCGCGGTGGTCGCGACCGACGACCCGCGCCAATTCGCTCCCTACGACCTGATTCTGTTCTGCGTCAAGGTTTACGACACCGATGCCGCCGCCGGGAAAATCCAGGGATGTCTCGCGCCCGACGGCGCTATCCTGACGTTGCAAAACGGAGTCGAGAACGAAGCCCGGTTGGTCGAGCTTTTCGGCGCCGGTGCGGTGATGGGCGGCAACGCCCGGCTCGGCGTCGAACTGGTCGCGCCGGGAAAAATCCTCCATAGCACCACCGGGACGATCGAATTCGGCGAGCTGGACGGCCGCGTCACCGCGCGCGCCGACGCGATTGCCGACGCGATGCGCCAGGCCGGCATCCTGGGCGAACTCAGCGCCAATATCCGCGCATCGCGCTGGGACAAGCTGATGTGGAACGCGGCATTCAACACCGTTACCACCCTCACCAACAGGACCGTGGGCGAGGTGCTCGACGACCCGGAGGGATTCGCCTTGATCCGCAGCCTGATGGAAGAGGTTTGCGCTGTAGCCGCCACCGAGGGAGTCCGGATAACGGGCCAGCGGATCGCCCAGGTGCTGGCTCACAGCAACAAAAACCTAAGGCCGCTGAAGACCTCGACCCAGCAGGATCGCGATCGGGGCAAGCAGCTCGAAGTCGAGGCCTTGATTGGGGTGGTGGTGCGAATGGCGCGCCGCGACGGAATCAAAGTCCCGGTCAGCGAAACGATTTACGCCCTGATGCGACTGGCCGACCGCAGTTAAATTTTAGTTAGGCGCAGAGAACCCTTGGCGCAGGAAAATCTCACCCGTCCCCTTATTTTCGTCGAAGGAGCGATTGCGCCTTGCTTAACGCTTCTATTCCTAAAATTTTTGTGCGAAACGTCGTAGCTGAGGGCGAAAGGTGTACTAAGGACGGGGCGTGTAACCTCTCCCCAACCCTCTCCTAAGATAAGGAGAGGGGGTCAGAAGTCCTTCTCCCCCAATGCATTTACGATTCTAGAGTGTAAAACGCGTTGGGGCAGAGGGGTTCTGTTCCCTCTCCTTATCCTAGGAGAGGGCGAGGGAGAGGTTACACGTCCCGACCCTTGATCCATATTTCGCCCTCAGCCAGCGGCATTTCGCCAAAGATCCGCCCGGAATTATTTTCGCTTTAGGGCTAGGAGAGGGCGAGGGAGAGGTTAAACGCCTCGACCCAAGACACACGCTTCACCGCGAGGCCGGCAGTCGCATACCGCGAGCTGCCTCCGCCTCAGACGGAATCACCGCCTATAGGTCACCCCGGCGCCGTGCCGCGGCACGCCGGAGTCTACTTCGCCCTGATCGTCAGCACCGGGCAAACCGATTCACGCACGACGCGTTCCGCCACGCTGCCCAGAACCAGATGACTTACCCCGGTGCGGCCGTGGGTCGCCATCACCACCAGATCGATACCGAACTCATGCTCGGCCTTGATCACTTCTTCGGCGGGATGCCCCAAGCGCAACAAGGCCTCGTGCTCGATATCGCTGAGATGTTGCTGCTCGAGCTTGGCTAATTCCTGTTCGGAAACCTTCTCGTCATGGGCGGCCATCGCGGCGCCGCCGACGCGGGTTGGATCCGCATGCGGTGAGACCGCATGCAGCACAAACAGTTTGCCATTATTGCGCTTGACAATCTCCTTGGCGACCGCCAGCGCGGCGATGCAATTCTCGTCGAACTGAACCGGGAACAGCACCCGCTTGTAATCAGTGAGCATTAATCTCCTCCGTCGATTTCCCCGGTCTTCCCCGGGGGCCTGCCGCAGCCGCTTAAACCGAGGTCCTGGCGCCGGGGATCAAAATGGGCTTTTAGCTCAATTTGGCCAGCGCGCAAAGCGTTACGAGCAGGGCTGCTAAATTTTGCAGCGTTCCGTTCAGCAATAAACGCAATGCGCATGCCAGCCCTGCCGTGCTTTTAACGGGGATGAGACGGGACCCATGCATCCGTTGGAGTCATTTTATGCACCAAACCGAAACAGCTCGATGTTCCGGGAGAGCGCCCGGATCTCTCGACAACGCGATGTAGTCAGCCCACGCGGGCGCGTGAATCGGACAACTCGGACCGCCGCACCTACTTCGTCGATGCGCCCGTGGCTTCGGCGATCAGTTCGGATAAGTCGCGCACTTCCATGGTTTCTTCCAGCGACTGGGCCTTCATCGCGTCGGTCATCATGGTCATGCAGAAGGGGCATCCGGTCGCGACGGTTTCGGGCTTGGCCTTGGTCAGTTGGTTGAAGCGCTCCGCGTTGATCCGATGGCCGCCGACTTCTTCCTTCCACATGCATCCGCCGCCCGCGCCGCAGCAGTAGGTGCGATTCTTCGACTGATCGACGTCGGTGATTTCAGCGTCCGGAATCGCTCCCAGCGCCTGGCGCGCGCTATCCCACTTGCGGTCATGCCGCGCCATGAAGCACGGGTCGTGGTAGGTGACGCGCCGATTGATCGACTTGTTCGGCTTGAGGCGCCCGGCCTTCATCAACTCGTCGATGAACTCGGCTTCATGGACGACGTCATATCCGACCTCGCCGAAGTCGGGATATTCCTTTTTAAGGTTGTGATAGCAATGGGGGCACTGGGTGACGATGCGCTTGGGCTTGTAGCGGTTGATGGTTTCGAGATTCTGCGCCGCCACAGTCGCGTATAGATACTCGTTGCCCAGCCGCCGCGCCGGGTCGCCGGTGCATAACTCTTCCTTGCCCAGCATCGCGAACCGCACGCCCGCCTGCTTCATCACGCTGGAAAAGGCGCGACTCACGCGCTGATTGCGCTCGTCATATGAGCCGGCGCATCCGACCCAATACATCACGTCGATATCGCTGGGGTCCTCAAGATCCGCCATCTGGGGGATGTCGAGGCCTTCGGCCCACTCGTCGCGCTTCTCCTGGGCGATGCCCCACGGATTGCCCTGCACTTCGATACCTTTGAACGCCGCGGTGGCTTCCTGCGGAAACCGGCTTTCCATCAGCACCAGATGCCGGCGCATGTCGTCGATGCGTTGGATGTGCTCGATTCCCACCGGGCATCCCTCTTCGCACCATCCGCAGTTGGTGCAGTCCCAAATCGCCTGCTCGGTGGCGACCTCGGTGATCATATCAGGACCTTCCCACCCCGCCTCACTCTCGTCGGCCTTGTTGCCGCGCACGGCGAGCAGGAAGTTGGACTTCGCCAGCAGATGCTCGCGCTGGGTGATCACCAGGTTTTTGGGGTTGAGAGCCTTCTCCGTGGTCGCGGTGGGGCAGTTGATGGTGCAGCGTCCGCATTCCAGGCAACTGGCCATGTCGAGCAGTTGTTTCCAGGTGTACTGCTCGACCTGCGAGACCCCGAAAGTCTCCGCATTTTCGAAGTCCTTGATCGGTTTCAGGCGGCCGCGCGGTCCCAGGTTGCGGAAGAACAGATTGATCGGGGCGATGATCAAGTGGCGCACCTTGGAGAATGGAAACGCGAACAGCAGCCCATAGACCAGCAGGACGTGCACCAGCCACAGCCATCGATGGAACGTCGGACCGGCGCCGAACGCGCCTTCGATCCCGCCCAGACGCCGTCCCACGTACGCCCATTCGGTGAAGTTGGGATGAGTGGCGTTGATTCTGGCGCCCTCGAGCATCAGCCCGGTAATTCCCACCAGCACCAGCATCAGCAGCGGGTACCAGTAGCCCAGGTAGTTCTCGAGGTTATCGAGCATCTTGTCGACCGGTGGCGCAGCGAGCAGCCGCGGCTTGGCCAGAAACCGGCGCGCGGCGGCGGCCAGCACGCCCCCAATCAACATCAGGAAGAAGGTGTCCATGAAGGCTTTGAAGTAGAGGTAGAAGTCCCCATAGTAGAAATAGAGATGAAGGCCAAATAACCCGAGCAGCTCGCGGACGTCGCTGTTGATCAGCACGATGGTGGTGCCGATGGTCAGCCCGATGAACGCGGTGTAGAAGCTGTAATGCATCCAGCCCCAGCGCTCGCGCACCACGAATCCCTGCCCCAGCGCGTCACGCGCGGCCAGCACTGTGCGGCGAATCAGTTGGTCGAAGCGATCCTCACTGGTTCCCAGCGTGATGCGCCGGTACCAGTACATCCCGGCGTAAACAAAAGCGACGCCCAGCGCCGCCAACAGGGTGTACATGATGACGACAAAGGCCACCGGTATGTTCCAAAGGATTTGGCGCGTAACCTGCTCGTTCATTTCAATCTCTTACCCAAACTGTGGTCGCGCCGCGCGCAGCGGTGCGAAGTATGCGATATGTACCAAAGACTCATTGAGATCTGAGCACTTTAATCAGATCATCGGCGGGAAGTTCAATCGTAAGCGCAGGCAATGTGATTCCGCCCACGGCGGAAACAGACATGACGCAATGTTGGGAGGAAAAACGGCGCGGGAAGACTTGCTCCCGCGCCGCGTGCTTCAAGCTTGTTTGAGCTTACGGACCTCTTCCGCCATCTCCGGCACCGCCTTGAACAGGTCGGCCACCAGTCCGTAGTCGGCGACACTGAAGATCGGCGCTTCTTCATCCTTATTGATCGCGACGATGACCTTGGAGTCCTTCATTCCGGCCAGATGCTGGATCGCGCCCGAGATTCCGACCGCGATGTAGAGGTCCGGCGCCACCACCTTGCCGGTTTGACCGACCTGCAGATCGTTGGGCACAAAGCCGGCGTCGACCGCCGCACGGCTGGCGCCCATCGCGGCCCCGACCACGTCAACCAGCGGTTCGAGCACGGTCTTGAAGTTCTCCCCCGACTTGAGCCCGCGGCCCCCTGAAATAACGATCTTGGCCTCGGTAAGCTGCGGGCGATCGCTTTTGATCTCGTTGAAGGTCACGAACTGCATTTTGAGCGACGCCGGGTCGATCTCCGCCGCGACTTTTTCCACCGGCGACGGAGCAGAGCTTTCCGGGGCCGCGTCGAACGCGGTTGCGCGCACCGTGATCACTTTCACCGGTCCGTCCATCTCGACGGTCGCCATGCCGTTGCCGGCGTACATCGGGCGGATAATCGTGCCGTCGTCGTTAATCGTGATGATGTCCGATGCCATCGGCGCGTCCAGCCGCGCCGCCAGCCGCGGCATCAGATCCTTGCCGCGAGCGGTGGCCGTGGTCATCACGTACTCGGCGCCGATACTCTTGACCAGATTGGCCAGCGCTTGCGCGTGCGCGTCGGCCAGATAATTCGCCAATGCCGGATGCTCCAGCGCAATAACCTTGGCGGCGCCGTATTTCGCCGCCTTCTGGGCCATGGCGTCGATCTGGTCCCCCACTACCACCACGACACATTGCGCGGAGCGTTTGCGCGCCATTTCCAGGCCGGCATTGATTGCGACCAGCGTCGATTTGGGAAAATGCTCGTGCAGATACTCGGCAAAAACTAAAACGTCACCCATGTTGTCTCTTCCCGGATATGCGCTTTATCGCGCGCCGCGTCGAAGCCGGCGCGCCGCTAAATTCAGATCAGTTTGGCCTCGTCGTGAAGCAGTTTGACCAACTCCTCGACCGATCCTACCTTGCGTCCCGCCTGGCGCTTGGGCGGCGCCTTGAGTTCCTTGATTCTCAGCTTCGGAGTCAGATCCAGACCCAGGCTGTCGATGGGGATTTCCTTGAGCTCTTTCTTGCGCGCTTTCATGATTCCCGGCAGTGACGCGTAGCGCGGCTCATTGAGCCGCAGGTCGGTGGTGATAACGGCGGGCAAGGGGAACGCAATGGTCTCCAAACCGCCGTCAACTTCCCTGACCACGGTGCATTTGTCGCCCTCGAGGTCGAGTTTGGAGGCAAAAGTCGCCTGCGGCCAGCCCAGGATTTCGGCCAGCATCTGACCCACCTGATTGGAGTCATCGTCGATTGCCTGCTTGCCCAGAATCACCAGCCCGGGTTGCTCCTCGGAGACGATCTTGGCGATCACCCGGGCAATCGCCAGGCTGTCCAAAGGCTTGTCGTTAATCACCAGCTTGGCCCGGTCGGCACCCATCGCAAGCCCGGTGCGAAGCTGCTCCTGCCAGTTGCTCTGACCGATTGTGAGCAGCACGACTTCTCCGGTCTTGAGCCGTTCCTTGATCCGCAGGCCCTCTTCGATCGCGATCTCATCGAAGGGATTGATCACCCATTTAACGTTATCGGTCGCGATGCCCGACCCATCGGCGAGGATTCTGATCGTAGTTGCGGGATCGGGAACGCGCTTTAGCGGTACCAGAATTTTCACGAACTTTGCTCCTTGGATTGGCCGCTATGCGAAGCACAGCGCCTGGCAGCTCCTCCACCCCAGCCGGACAACTCATGGCGAGCCGGGGACTGGCAGGCGGATGGGAAACTAACAACCACGCCAGTTTCAGTCAAATGACAACAAGACGGTGTAAAGAGTCAGCGCAAAGCGACCGTTTATTATGTGCCGGGCGCTATTCGTTGTAGCCCAGCCGCCGTGACAGCTCCTGGCCGGCCTCGAGAATAATCGGCGCGATTTCGTTGGTAACGCGCTCGGCCGGAATTCGATAGGTGGGGCCTGCCACCGCCAGAGTGCCGACCACGCTGCGCGTGTAATCGCGAATCGGTACCGCGATCGAGCATACGTCTTCCATGTACTCGCCGTGGTCCACCGCGTAGCCGGCGCCGGCCACCTCCGCCAGTTGCTCGATTAGCTTGGCTCGCTCGGCGATGGTTTGTGGGGTGTGCGCGCGCAGCCGTTCGGGAAGCGTCGACTTCAACTCTTCGTCGGGCTCAAACGCCAGGTAGACCTTGCCCGACGCCGTGCAGTGCAGCGGCAACGCATCGCCGATCGGCGGCGTGATCTTGACCACCCGATCTTCGGGTTCCGCCGCCTCCAGCGGCACCACACCATCGCGCCGCACGATCCCGACGAAAGTACTTTCGCGGCATTTCCGTGCCAGTTCGGTCAAAATGGGACGCGCCTGGCGGACCAAACCCATGTGGTTGATATAGCTGCGGCCGAGATTCAAACAACGGATCCCCAGCCGATAGTTCTCGGTCGAGCGGTTCTGTTCGATATAGCCGCGCGCTTCCAGCGTTGCCAATAGCCGAAAAACGTTGTTCTTATGAAGTTTGAGGCGCTTGGATAATTCCGTGACACCCAGCTCATCCACTTCGCGGGAGAATTGCTCCAGTACGTCGAGCGAATGCGCCACCGATTGGATGACGTAGTTTGTTTTGTCACGTCGAACCATGAGGTCTTTACTTTTCCTCTCGTGGGGCTTTCCTAGAACACAGTATCATTTTGGGATGCCGTTTTACTTTAGTGCCACCCTGTCGCCTCTGTCAACGTGCCCCTCGGCCCGATTTTGGGGCCGTTCGGGGTGCCCATGATGGGTGCCGCGGTGTAAGCTGAGGGCAATCCAACGGTGCGGGCCCGCATACGAGACAGCAAGTCAGGAGTGGAACGTGATCGAGACTCAAGGAATTCGCCACGTCGCGTTGCGCGTGGCCGATGTGGAACGGTCCAAGCGCTTCTATGAAGATGTGTTCGGGATGCGGGTAGTCTGGCAGCCCGATCCTGATAACGCCTACCTCAGTTCCGGATCGGACAATCTGGCGCTCCATCACGAGGCGGGCCTGGAAGCGGTTAGCGGCACTCAGGCGCTCGATCATATCGGCTTCTTCGTGGCCGAGATGAGCCAACTCGAGCGGAATTTTGAGTGGGCTCAGGAGCACGGGCTCGACATCGTCAGATCACTGCGGCGCCATCGGGACGGCACCGCTTCCTTCTACATCAAGGATCCCGACGGGGTGGTGGTCCAGTTGATCCATGATCCGTCAACGCGTGCGGCATAGCTGCGCCCAACCCCGGCCGGACCGCAGTCCCGGCCACAAGCACATGGAGCTGAAATGATGACAACCGGGAGGGCGACTTCTGAGGCGACGGCCGCGTTTGCGGCGCGATTCACCAGCTTGCCGGGCAATTTCCGTCCGATGTTCGGATTGGCGGCGTCATCGCTGGGGATCGGCACCTATCTGGGCGAGATGGACCCCGAGACCGACGAGTTGTACCGCGAGTCGGTCCGCTGCGTGATTAGCGGCGGCGTCAATGTGATCGATAGCGCCGTCAATTACCGGTTCCAGCGCAGCGAACGGGCGATTGGCGCCGCGATCGTGGACCTGTTGAAAGAGGGGCGCATACGGCGCGAGGATCTGATCGTCTCCAGCAAGGGCGGATACATCACCTTCGACGGTGAGATGCCGGCCGATCCGCGCGCGTACTTCGAGGAAGCGTTCATCAAGACCGGGCTTATCGGCCCGCAGGATTTGGTCGACAACTCGCATTGTATGACGCCGAAATACCTCGACGCGATGATCGACAAGAGCCGCTCCAACCTGGGACTGGAAACCCTCGACGTCTATTTTCTCCACAATCCCGAAGGGCAACTGGCAGCGGTCGGACGAACGGAATTTCTTCGCCGCATGCGGCTGGTCTTCGAACTACTGGAACGCAAGGTTGCCGACGGCGTAATCGGCGTCTATGGCACCGCGACCTGGAACGGATACCGGGTGCGTCCCGACAGTGAGGACTACCTTTCGTTGCAGGAGCTGGTCGATGTTGCCGCGCAGGTCGGCGGCCAGAACCATCATTTTAAAGTCATCCAGCTACCCTATAGTCTGGCGATGCCGGAAGCTTTCACGACCCCCAACCAGAAGGTCACCGGCGAAGACCAGGTCCTCACCTTGCTCGAAGCCGCGCGCGTTTTGGACATCGCGGTATGGGCCAGCGCGTCGCTGATGCAGGGTCGGCTGGCCGCCCGTCTTCCCGCAGTGGTCGCTCACGCGATGGAAGGTCTGCGCACCGACGCCCAGCGCTCGATTCAATTCGTCCGCTCAACCCCCGGAGTCAACGTGGCTTTGGTCGGCATGAAATCAGCCGATCACGTAGCCGAGAACCTGGAGACGCTCAAGCATCCCCCGGCTTCATGGGAATCGTTCATGAAGCTTTTCGCGAAGCCGGAGTAGCCGCAGTTTCTCGCCCACCGGCAGGCTCTTTCCAGCTCGTCCTCCGAGCCGCGAGCGTGAGCGAGCGGTTGCACGAAGCGCAGGCTGCCGGAGTCGAATGGATCTATGCGCAGCGATTTGCCTGTAGCCAGAGCAAAGATCGCAGATCATCTCGATCTTCTTGGCGGAAGGCATCGCTACGCATAGATCATTCGACTCCAGCGCCTGCGGATCGTGCAACCGCCGCTCAAGCGCGCCTGCTTCAGGCGCGCGATTATGAGTTCCGATGACGAACGTTTGCGCGATCAAGGCCGGCGCCTTCGGGCTGAGTGTGCGGATGAGGAGCGGAAGTTGTGGGCGCACCTCAGAGCCAGGCGCTTTGCGGGATTCAAATTCAGCCGGCAGCACCACATTGGTCTATACTTCGCAGATTTCTGCTGCGTCACGCGCCACCGGATTATCGAACTCGACGGCAATCAACATGCCGAACCGGAGCAGGAGTGCACGGATCTCTTGAGAACGGCTGGTCTCACCGAGCAGGGTTATCGAGTGATGCGATTTTGGAATGCAGAAGTGAACACCGAGATCGAAGATGTGCTCGAAGCGATTTATGCAGCGCTGCCGGTTTCCTTAATCGCGCGCCTTGGCAGGCGCGCTGACAAAGGACCCTCTCTGGGCGCCGCGGCGGCGCCCATCTCCCCCGGTCCGGGGGAGAAAAATTACAGCGACAATGTAGCAAACTCAGGAGCAGGCGGCTGCGGACCAAGTCCGCAGCCGCCTGCTCGCAATCTCATTTCAGAGTGAAGGCGCCTCCGGCCGCGTTGCCCGAGCTGGTAAAGGTCACGAAGGGAGGGTTGAGCGCCTGTATATACGCCGGTCCGGGTACCGCGCCAGCCGGCTTAATGAAGGTAAGTTTCGTACTGTTAGCCAGCGAAAGCGGGATCTTGGACTTGCCATCGGGGCGTAATCCGCCCAGGTTGACCACGTTAAGCCCCTGCTTGTTGAACAGATTGATTACCGTCAGTTTCGAGAACCCGGTGCCGTTGACCGTGATGGTTGACCCGGCCTGGGTCACTGAAATCACCGAGATCTTCTGCCCGATTGGCACCGATACCGCGTTGCTCTTCTTGGTGAAGGTCCTCCCAACGCCGCCATTGCTGATCACAAACGACCCGGGACCGGTGGGCGGCCCACCCGCCGCGGTCGTGGGCAGGAAGAACACGAGCGAACTGGCTTTAAGACCAGGATTGCCGGGGTTGAGGAAAAATGGTCCGACTTTGCCGCCCGGGCAGGCGCAAAATAGATCGACGGCGGCGCCATTGACGGTGTCAAAACCGGTGCCGCCCAGAGACACATTTTTGCCTTGGACCACGATCGTCTCGACATTATCCACCGCAAAATTGGGGTTGGAACTGGTGGCGGCCAAACCCACGCCGTTGATACTGGTGAGGCTCGGAATTCCCGCCGCGGGCGAACCTTGCAGCAGAGCGTAGGCGGCGTTGGAGCTTACAAATCCCTGGTCAGTATTGATCACCACTACGGCGACGAAACCCGATCCCAGCGGATTATCAGGCGGGACCAGAACCGTCAGCAAAGTAGCGGTCGGCGCGCCGATTGGAGTAAACGGACCGGTCTTGAGCGGACCGCTGGCGGTGGCTACGAAGAAGTTCACTACCGATCCTTTGGTGAAGCCGAAACCCTGAATCTGGAAGGTGCTCCCGGTGAGAATCACCGACGGAATCTTGGTGATAATTGGGCCGGCAATCGGCGTGGGCACCGGTGTGGGCGTTTCCTCCGGAGTCTCCGTTGGGGTTTCCGCGGGAGTCTCCGTGGGAGTTTCCTTCGGGGTTTCGGTCGGGGTTTCAGTCGCCGACCCGGTGGGAGTCGGCGTCTCGGTCGCCGTCGGGGTGGGTGTTGGCGTCTTGGTCGGAGTCGCGGTCGGCGTCGGAGTTTTGGTTGGGGTGGCCGTGGGAGTCGGACTTGGTCCGGCGCCGCGGAAGGTCCATACGCCCCGGCCATGGGTGGCGGCGGCCACAATTCCCGCCGCCTGCTTCAATCGATAGACCGGCACGATCGGCAGCTGGTCCAGATTGGCGTTGGTCCAGGTCACGCCCAGATCGTCGCTGTGGTACACGCCGATGTCGGTGCCGACGAAGAGTCCGGTAGCCGGGTTGGCCGGGTCGAACAATGCCGTCAGCACGGGAATGTCGGGCAGATTGCCGGTGCGATCGCTCCAGCTTGTACCCATATCGGTGGAGAGGAACACGCGCTGTTTCGCCGCGCCGGTAAATCCCGAAGCGGTGATCACAACGATCTTCTCGTCGAGCGGAGAAACCGTTACCGAGGTCAGCGGCCGTCCCGTCACTCCGGGGACCGGCATAATGTGGAACGTTGCCGGTAAGCTGGTTGCGTTGGTGCTAACCCACGCGAACGGACCCGTGGTGCCGTCGGAACTGGTGACGGCATAGACCACGGCAGGTTTGGTCGGCGCGACCGCGATATCGCTGAGGTCGCAAAACCCGCTGGTGCATCCGCCGGTCAGGTCGCCGCTGATCGCGGTCCAGGTCGGAGAGGTCAGGCTGCTGGAGGCGTCGCAGACAAATTTCCCGGTGACCAGTTGTTTATGGCAGCTTTCCCAAATCCGGTTCGTCCCGAGCAGAATACGATCGAAATTGGTGGGATCGGCCGTGAACGGCGCGTAAAACTGTATCGGGTCGCCCGCCGCCGGCGGATTGATGTTGCTATAGCTGCCCAACGCGCCTGAACTCTTGGACCGGTTGATACTCAAGGCGAACTGCTCGTCGAAGTAGATCGTGGGGTTACTCTGATTGATCACGGCGAAGCCGCCGTCGCCATCGTCAGTATGGTTCCAGGTCAGGCTGGCGCCGTTGGTCGAATCGTTACCGTTGTCCTGAGTGCCGCCGGTCACGGTGGTGCCCGAGGGATCCAGCGCGACGTCGTAAAACTGGGTGATACCCAAACCGCTGTTGAGCGCGTTCCAGGTGGTACCGCCATTGACGCTTACGAACAGACCTCCGTCGTTGCCGATGTAAACGGCGCCTCCTTTGGTGGCCTTGATCGCGTGCTGGTCGGCATGCGTGCCCGGGCCGATATAATTGAAGCTCGCGCCCCCATCTTTGGTCAGGTACATCCCGATGAGTCCCATGTACACATTTTGCGAATTGTTGGGATCCACCGAGATGGCAAAGTCATAGAACCCCTGCTTCTCTTTCTGGCAGCTTGCTCCGTTCAAGACCGTCGGCAGCGTGCCGCCGGGCGCGGCAAACGTGGCGCCATGATCGGTTGAACTATAGATCGCGCCGAAGGTGGAGATTCCCTTGGCATCCGGCAGCGTGGTGCTGGCCGCATACAGGGTATTGCCGTCAGGGGACGAATCGATCGCGAACCGGTATCCAGGGGCAATACCGCTGGCCTTGCTCCAGGTTAGTCCCGAGTCGGTGGATTTGAACACTCCGCCTGCGGCTCCTCCGATTCCCGCATACACGGTCTGGGTGGACTTGAATGAGAAGGCTGAGCTGATCATGAAGCTACAAGTAGTGTTCATGGCCCAGCTCCCGTCAAAGCTGACGCCGTCGGGCTGCAAAGCGCCGTCGATTAAGAATAACGTCGGCGAAAAGGGATCGCCGTTGTTGCAATCCAGCTCAATTCCCTTGCTGAGGTCGGTGGTGGTATGCCCGGCGCAGAAGTAAGTGCCAGTCAAGTTATCGCAGCTTCCAGCCGCCGGACAGGAACCAAAAAAGCAACCGGCAACTGGGGCCGGGTTTTGCGCCACCGTAAGAGTCGCGGTCCCATTGAAGCCGCCCTTGCCGTCCGGGGTCGTGGAGATGGTTAAGGGACTGGGATTCGCCGGATTTTTAGGATCCGTCGCGCTTAACGTCGCTGACCCCGCGCAGGGGCATAGCCCGGGCAGCGACTCGGTGGTCATCGATCCGGTCAGCGGTCCGCTGAAATCCTTCTCTGGTTCAAGATAGACGTCATAAGCCGACCCGTTGAAGTTGTTGCCGGCCCCACCCGTCGGCAGGCCGCCGGAGCCCGAACGCAGGCTCCAGGTATTGCCTGCGTCGGTGGACCGGTAGATTCCGGAAGTCCCGGTGGTTACCGAGAAGCACTCCAGCGCCGAAGCACTTGAAAATCCAAAGGATGTCGCAGCGTAAATCACCTTGGGGTTGGCCTGCTCCACCGTGATCTTGGTGAAGGTCAGACGATCAAAGGTAGCCGCCGCAAGCTGCGTCCAGTGGTCGCCGCCATCGGTGGACTTCAGGATTCCCTGGCCGTACTCGTTGTCGCAGCCGTTGTTGCCCTCACCGGTACCGACGTAGATCGTATCCGGCGTGCCGGGCACCACCGCGAGCGCCCCGACGGCAAGCGATGGTTGCTGGTCAGTCAGCGGGCGCCAGGTATTCGCTCCGTCGGTGGTTTTCCATACCCCACCCAGGGCGGTGCCGATATAAATGGTGGACGGATCCTTTCCGAAAGCAATCGCCGAGATCCGTCCGGACACGGTAATTCGGGGAGTGCTGCAGGTCACCGAGTTGGAGGACAATCCCTGGCCATTGGTTATCGAGTCGGGACCGATAAAGTTCCAGGTCCCGGCAAACGCCGGCATCGCGGCGGTCTCGGCGACGGCGCGGCTTCGCGCCAGAGCCGGAATTCCATGGCTGACTCCGCGCAACTGCGCTTCATAGCGATACCGCATCCCGATCTCTTCCGCTTCTTCACTGCCCGCGGGAGGCGTGGGCGCTTTGGATTGTTGCGGCTTGGCGTTAATCCAAAATCCGGCCATCACCACGACGGCTATGAGAAGCGTGCAACCGATGCGCCGCAGGCTGCGAGACCCAGGTAGAATTTGGAACATTCCTTCCTCTCCTCATGAATAGAAAACACCGCTGTCATTTGCAGACAAAAGCTGCCTATCAAAAGCAGTCGGCGAAGGACAATGATCGGCAAACGCCACTCTAGGTAAAAGCAGTCGAAATTCCAAGGATTTTGAAGCGCAAATATACGACGCCCGTCCGATTGACGGCCGATCGGGGAAGCCTACAAAGACGAAGCCCCTCCCACCGACGTGTGAAGGGCTTCCTGATCCTGCGGCGACTGGCAAAACGCCAGCCGGATGTTGCTTATGCTTACAAGACCTCGTTGGCGATCTGTTGCAGGGACGCCGCGGTGTCGCCCAACAGCAGTTCGTTGCTCTTGATGCGTTTGAAATATAGATGAAGGTCGTACTCCCAGGTAAAGCCGATTCCGCCGTGAACGTGAATCGCCTGGCTGCCAAGAAACGCGCCCGGCGCCGAGGCCGCCGCCTTGGCCATCGCAATCGCCACCTTGCGCTCGGCTACGCCGCTGTCAATCGCCCAGGCCGCGTAGTACACGGCCGAACGCAGACGATCGATCACCGCGCCCATCTCCGCGATCCGCACTTTGACCGCCTGATTGGACCCGACCGGTTTCCCGAACTGAATCCGTTGCTTGACGTACTCCACCGACATCTCGATCATTTTCTCGGCCACACCCAGGCTCTCAGCCGCCAACGCGGCCCGCCATTCCCATTGCAGAGTGTCGATTGCGCCGGACGCATCCGCCTTGCCGAACAACGAGGCCGCGCCCGGCACGCTGACTGCGCCCAGCGCCATCTCGTATTGGCGTACCGTGCGGTCCATCACATCAAGGTCGAGCCAATTTATTCCCGCCGCACCGCTCGGGACGATGAACAGGCCGCGCTTGCCATCGGGCAATCCGGCTTCCACCAGGGCGCTGGCGGCCAGCGGGCCATAGGGAACGAACTCCAGCTTGCCGCTAAGCTTCCAGTTCGCGCCGGCAGCCTCGGCCTTGACTCCCTCACCCAGGGCCAGGGTCATACTGGTGGCGCCACTGGCAATCTGCTTCATCAAATCGCTGCGCGCGGCGCCGGCGGGCGCCTTTTCGATGGTTCGTCCGGCCAGCAGCGTGGTAGTCAACGGAACCGGAAGCACGGCGCGTCCGGACTCCTCGAGGGCGACGATGAAATCTTCGAAGCGCAGGCCCGAGCCACCCTCCGCCTCCGGAATCATCAGCGCAGTCCAACCGCCCTCAGCCAGGGCTTTCCACAAGCCCGGGTCGCTTCCGTCGCCGTCGTAGGCCACTTGCCGGACGTGGCGGATGTCGCAGGCGCCCTGGAGCAGAGTCCGCAGCGCGTTGCGCATTTCCTCCTGATTCTCATTCAGATCGAAATCCATAAAGTCACCTGTGAGGTCACGGCTTTAGAAGCTCACGTCCACCTACCGCAATCGAAGTCCTGAAAGCGCGCCGGGGATCACGAGTGCGGCCGCATACAATGAACGCTCGTTGGCGGACGCCGGGCCAAGAGCGAAGCTAAGATAACGGATTTTGCGAATCAACCCCTTTCCATCCGTGGACACGCCAATCGCATCGCCAGCGATGGATTTGATTTAGCGCAACTCGCGGCGCGCGAACGCCAGCCGCTGGAGCGCGGTCAGGATCTCAGCGGCCGCGTAGGCATAGCAAAGATAGACGCCAATCGACCCGCTGAAGACCAGCAGCGTGAAGAACACCAACGCCTCAGTGCGCTCAAGCAGACCAGGCGGATAATGGATTAGTTTCGCGCCGGCGCCGACCGCCGCGCCTACGGCCAGGAAGACGGTGATGTTGACGTACCAGGTTGCCAGCACGGTCAGCGCGGCAAACTCCAGGAATGGGCGGCGCCAGACGATCCCCAGCAAGACCGCGGCTTCCACCACGCGGTCCAGGCTCAAATCGAGCACGCCTCCGAGCGGCGTTGGATGCTCAAAATCGCGGGCGATAGTGCCGTCAACCGCATCCAGCGAAGCGCTGATCCATAACGCGGCCAGTGCCGCCGCATTGTAGCCCCGAGCGAACGCCAGACCCGACAGCGTGCCCAACAATCCGCCGCCGACCGTGACGTAGTTGGCGCGCCAGCCGGCGTTATAAAGGATCGATGCGCAGCGCGACTGCACGCCACGCCAGCGCGGACTTCCCGCTAGCCACGAGTCGAGCATGGAAACAAGCTTTCCGGCCCCAGTCCTGGCATGCAAGCGGCAGCAGGAATCACTCCCAAATAGGAGTTGGTTCCCCGATACTCTGATCGATGCCATTATCTAAGATATGGGCTCCAACCAGATGCTCGAATTGTGTGGAAGCGCCGATGGGGATCGGCAAGCGGTATGATCAAAGGTATGCTCGCCAGTCTGCTGCTGCTGCCGGCGCTGTTGTTTATGAACGGTCTGTCCAGGGCAGGGGGCTCGGTTGACCTCAAGACTCTGCTGGCCTCCCCGGTCGATCTGACGGTCTACAGCCCGGATCGCAAGATCGTGATCGGGCACGCGCACTACACGGTAAAGGATGACGGCAAAGCCGTGGAGATCATTGGTGACACCCGCTACCTGGACGGCGAACGCGACTGGGAGCGTATCCTGCTCCACTACCAGAGCCCCAACCCGCTGCCGCTGGTCAAATCCTTCCAGTCCAATTTCATTGCCGCCAATGGTTCCCCAGAACTGATCGAGAAAGCTGATTTCCAGTCGGGTGCCGCTTCCTGCCGGTGGAGCAACGAACTGGAGGACAGTCTGTATGCAGACACGCTGGAAGTTCCTCCCAACACCTACGTCGGTGCGGCATCAATAGTGCCGCTCGAATATGCGCTCAAGAAGGGCAAACAGAGCGTGCGATTTCATGTCTTCGACTGCGCCCCCAAGCCGGCTGTATATACGATCGACGCTAAATTGGAAGGTGGCGGCGCCCGCTGGAGCTATTATCCCGGTGAGTTGGCGCAGATGGGGCTGACGCCCGACCTGGGATGGCTCAACATAGTCGCCAAGCCGTTCATCCCCGACATCTCGGTGTTTTTCAATCCGCGCGAAGATTATCAGTACGTCGGCACCGCCAAGGATCGCTTTTACCGTGGGCGGTCGGTGGTCCTGGTGCGCAAGAACGAACATCAGGTAGGGTCCGGCACCGCGGATCAGGGCACGTCGGCCAGCGTAGTCGATAATTCGGCCAAACAATAAAATCGCGAGACCAGTAGCAAACAGCGGCAATAATTTTAGCGCCGTGGCCGTGACCTTTCGCTTTACTGCCTGAACCGCTGCGTTCCTCGTGTCCCCCTCAGAAGGATCGGCGCGGAGAAGCAGGCCGCGGAAGTCGTTCTTCCGCAGCCCGCTAGTCAGCGAAGCCACGCCGGGTGGAGACACGTCGGCGCATCCCCTGGCATAGCTAGCTCTTAATTTTGGATTGGAGGCTACCGCCGAACGAGGCGGCGCCCGTTTATGCGTGCGTAGCGTCCCGGCCCGATCGGTTGGGCTGGGGTTTTCGGTATTGAAAGAGGGTTTGACAGTGCGGGCAGACCCCTTGGGGCTGCTCAGCGCGCGCCCGTCTGATCAACTTGGTGTAGTGAACCCTTCCGTCAGTGCAGAGATGGGCGGCGACGGGGAAGTCATATACGGTGCGAACCGCGGAAGTCTCTTGCGCCATCTAACTCGGATGCTCCCTCATGCAAAAATTTCCTTCGTTTCGCGCGGTATCGAAGCAGGAACGGACCGCGCGGGTTACGGACGACAGATTAAACATAAACCAATGCGCGTGGCGGTCAATTGTTTTGGACGATGGAATGGAAATTTTTTCGCAAATTTCCCCGCGCCCAGGATTTGATGTCCCAGCGCTTTTTCTCCAGCCGCACCCTGGAAGCCCTCCACCAGGCATCGGCAGCCGCCGGCGCGCGTGGTAGGCTGACCGCGATCAGACCGAAAACACTCTCGAACGAGCCGGACATGACACCGCGCGGGATCAAGAAACTGCTGATTGCCAACCGAGGCGAGATTGCGCTTCGCATCATCAGGACCGCGCGCGCGATGAACCTTGCGACGGTCGCGGTTTTCTCGGAAGCCGACGCCAGCATGGCTCATGTCGCGGCGGCGGACGAGGCGCGGCTGATTGGACCATCCGAGGCGCTCCGAAGTTATCTGAACATTCCGGCGCTCCTCGAGGCCGCCGCCGCAACCGGCGCCGACGCGATCCATCCCGGTTACGGATTCCTGTCCGAGAGTGCGGAGTTTGCCCGCGCGGTGGAGCACAGCGGATTGCTCTTTATCGGACCGCCGCCCGAAGTTCTCGCCGCCGCCGGTGACAAGATTGGCGCCCGCCGTTTGGCGCAGCGCGTTGGCGTCCCCGTGGTAGCGGGTACCGAGACGGCGGATTTAGCCACCGCCCGCAGCTTCGCCGCGCAGGCCGGCTATCCGATCATGATCAAGGCGGCGGCGGGCGGCGGCGGACGCGGGATTCGCGTCGTGCAGGATGAGACCGCGCTGGATTCTGCCTTGGAAGCGGCGGCACGGGAAGCGCAGGCCGCCTTCAATGACGGGCGCCTGTTCCTGGAAAAATTTCTGGCGGCGCCGCGCCACGTCGAGGTCCAGGTGCTTGGGGATGCCAGCGGCCGGGTGATCACGCTGGGAGAGCGCGAATGCTCAATCCAGCGCCGTCATCAGAAGATTATTGAAGAATCGCCCTCGCCCGCTATCACCCCCGCATTACGGACCCGGATGCTGGACGCCGCCGCGGCGCTGGCGTCAGCGGTCAATTACCGCAACGCCGGCACGGTCGAGTTTCTGGTCGATGGCGATGAGTTCTTTTTTCTTGAGATCAACGCGCGGCTCCAGGTTGAACATCCGATTACGGAATTACGCTTCGACTGCGACCTCGTAGCCGCGCAAATAGACGTGGCATCCGGCCAATTGCTCACCGAACCGCAGCCGCCGCGCGGACATGCAATCGAGTGCCGGATCTACGCCGAGGACGCACACAATGATTTCCGTCCCGCGGCGGGGCCCGTCCTGTATCTGCAACTGCCCGCCGGGCCCGGAGTCAGGGTCGATACATTTCTGACCCCCGGAATCCAGATTGGCAGCTATTACGATGGCTTACTGGCGAAGCTTATCGCCTACGGACACGACCGTGAGCAGGCGCGCCAACGTGCGATCGCCGCGCTTGGCGAGTTCATGCTTGCGGGCGTGACGCACACCGCGTCGTTTCTGCGCGACGTGTTGTCGAGCGAGGCGTTCATCCGCGGAGCTTTCTCCACCGGCTTTGTGCGCGAGTTTATGCCGGGCTGGCGTCCACAAGATCCCATCGAGGCGGCGGCGGCGCTGGCCGCTCTGACGGCACAGGGCAGCTCTTCCACTGGAGCGCGAACGCGCACTAGCGCAGCGCAATCTGACCATGGTTCCCGTTCACCATGGGAGGCGCTGGGCCCGTTCAACTTCTGGAGCCGCGCGTGAGAATCCGGGAACTATCGATCGGACGGGAATTCGAGGTCGAAATCGATCGCAACGGCCCGCTGCTCGAGGCGCGGGTTGACGGCGCCGGAATCCTGCTCGCGACACAGCCGCTGGGCGACGGCGCGATGCTGGTCGATTGCGAGGGGCGGCGCCTGCGCGCATTCGCCGCGCGGGTAGGCGAGTCGGTAGTGGTCAGTATCGGTCCGCACACCTTTACTTTCAGGGAACAAGCCAGCCGCCGCGGCGCGCGGCATGGACTGGCGACCCCGCTGGTAACCGCGCCGATGCCGGGCAAGGTGCTGAAGATCCTGGTCCGCGAAGGTGAACAGGTGGAAGCGGGGCAGCCCCTGATCACGATGGAAGCGATGAAGATGGAAACCACGCTCGCGGCCGAGGGGCCGGCGCAAGTCAAGGCCATTGCGGTCAGTCCGGGTCAGATGGTTGACGCCGGCGCGGTCCTGATCGAACTCACCCCGGCTGACTCATCAAAGTCGCAATCCGCTCGCTGAGTCCCGCCATCCATTGGTCGAGATCGTCGTCGCGCTCGACGATGATCTCGAGCTTGCCGTTGGGAAGGATCCGGACCCGGCCCGGATGTTCGGGACGCAGCGGAATCACTACCGCCTCGCGCGAGATTCCCAGCGGCTCGATGATTTCGAAGATGCGCTCGATTTCCTTGAGCGTTACTGCCTTGAGCAAGAGCGTTTCCTTTTGATTTAGAGCCCCCGCCGTGCGGCGCCTGAACCACGGTCACGGCGGCGGTCAAATTATGGCCATGAAAAGACTGAACAAATCCGCTTTACATAAATCCCGGGGCGGGTAAGCTTCCTGTAATAAGTGGATTTCATCCGGCAGGTTGTCCCAGACTTCACCATCCGGACGCTGCTGAGAATTGACGAGGCATTTGTGTACGGCACGATAAAGAAAGTGGTTAAGGATAAGGGTTTCGGATTCATCATTCCCGACGACGGCGGGGACGAGGTCTTCTTCCATCGCTCGCGTCTGGCGCCCAAGATCCAATTCGACGACCTGCGCGAGGGCAATGAGGTCCAGTTCGAAGTTCGCCCCGGCGATAAGGGGCGCCAAGCCTTCAATCTCCGCCTGCGCTAGGTGCCTGTAAAGCGGTTGCCGGATGGTATCAGGAATGCCGCGACGGTGGCAGGAGCCAGCCGGGGGACCGCTCGTTCGAGAACCGGTGCGTGTTATAATTCCCTTCAATGTCCGTCCATGAGCATAAGCATCGTCCGAGCCGGCCGCTTAAGGCCGGGGTGATCACGGTCAGCGACAGCCGCACCCAATCGACCGACACCAGCGGCAAGCTGATCCGCGATTTGCTTCAGCAGGCCGGCCATGAAGTTACGTATTATGAGATCATGCCTGATGAACCCAGGCTGATTGCCGAGGCGGTCGTCGCGCATCGCACCGGACTCGATGTGATCGTGATCAACGGTGGGACTGGCATCAGCCCGCGCGATCAGACCTATGAAGCCGTCAAAGGGCTTCTCGACAAAGAACTGGACGGCTTCGGCGAGTTGTTTCGGATGCTTTCCTACCAGGAAATTGGATCGGCCGCGTTTCTTAGCCGCGCGGTTGCGGGTATCAGCGCGGGCAAGATCCTGGTTTCGCTGCCCGGATCGACCGCGGCCTGCCGTCTGGGACTGGAGAAATTGCTCTTGCCGGAGTTGGGACACATGGCCAATCAGTTGGGGCTGGTATGATTTTGCGGCTTAAATTGTTCGCGACTCTGCGTGAACGCGCCGGGGTTTCCGACCTCGACCGCGAGTTTTCCGATGGCGTTTGCGTCGGGGACATTTGGCATACACTGACTGGGGAGTTTCCGGCGCTGGCGGGGCAGGCCGATGCCCTGTCCTTTGCCGTCAACCAGGAGTACGTTAAAGCCGATTTTCGACCGGGAGACGGAGACGAAGTGGCATTCATACCTCCAGTCAGCGGGGGGTCGGACAACGGCGTGGTTGGGCCGGTGCGGATTGTACGCGCGCCAATTGACGTCGCCGCACTGGAGGCCGCGGTCGCCGACCCCGGCGCCGGCGCGGTCGCCACCTTTGTGGGCAGCACGCGCAACGAAAACTCCGGCCGCCGGGTCTTGCGCCTGGAATACGAGGCCTACGAGCCGATGGCGCTGAGTGAGATGCGCAAGCTGGCCGTGGAAGCCGGCCTTCAATTCGGGATCATCCGCGCCGCGATCACCCATCGCATCGGCGTGGTCGAGATTGGCGAGGCTTCGGTGGCAATCGCGGTTTCGGCGCCGCATCGCGCGGAAGCTTTTTCCGCCTGCCGGTTCCTGATCGACCGCATCAAGGAAATCGTCCCGATTTGGAAAAAGGAACATTTCGAAGGGGGCGAAATCTGGGTCGGCTGCCAGACCTCTCATCCGCCCCATGCGCATCCCAATCCCGACCATCGGGAGCATCACTAAAGCATTATGCGGCCTGATGCGGGCGGTCTTTTGTCGCTCGCCCCGGTAGGGCACAATCAAGCCGTCACCGGCTATCAAGCAATGGATGGAAGCGATGCAACTAGGCGAAACGACGGTTGAACGGGTAGTGCTGGCGGAGCCGCGCGGTTTTTGCGCCGGCGTTGAACGAGCGGTGGAAGCGGTGCGCAACGCGCTGAAGGCTTATGGGCCGCCGCTCTACGTGCGTCATCAGATCGTCCACAACCGCTTCGTGCTCGAAGCGCTCGAAGCGGAGGGCGCGATTTTCGTCGAAAGCCTGGACAACATTCCCAACGGTCAGCGGGTCATTTTCAGCGCGCATGGTGTCGCCCCCAGTGAATGGGAGCGGGCCCGCGATCGCGGTCTGCGCGTGATCGACGCCACCTGCCCATTGGTAACCAAAGTCCATCTTGAGGTAGCGCGCTACGCCGAGGAGGATCGCACCATCATCCTGATCGGACACGCGGGTCATGAAGAGGTCAATGGAACCCTGGGGGTCGCGCCCGGCAAGGTGGTGCTGGTCGGAACGGTGGAGGAAGCACGCGCCGTGCAAATACCCGGTCCGTCGCCGGTTGCCGTGGTTACTCAGACCACGCTCAGCGTTGACGACACGCAGGAGATCATGCAGGCGCTCAAAAGCCGATTTCCCCAGATGGCCACGCCAAAAACCGACGACATCTGCTATGCCACCCAAAACCGGCAGAACGCGGTCAAGGAATTGGTCGATTCCAGCGACGCCATCCTGGTGGTCGGGTCCAAGCAGAGTTCCAACGCCAACCGGTTGGTGGAAGTTGCCAAGATGCGCGGGGCCCGCGCTTACCTGGTCGACTCCATCAATGACGTGACCGCGCCGATGCTCGATGGGGTCCACTCCCTGGGCCTGACCGCGAGCGCGTCGTCGCCGGAATGGCTGGTGGAAGAGATCATCAACGCCTTCGCCGAGCGCGGCGCCAAGGTCGAACTGGTCAGCGTCGCCACCGAGCGGGTCCACTTCGCGCTGCCACTCGCCGAATAGCGGTCGCATTCAACCGTTGCGCTAGGCCGCTCCCGTTCATCCGCCCCTCATGTGAAGGCGCGCGCCATTTGGAAATTGAACCACGCCGTCAGCGCTGAGCGGAGAGCGCGGAAACTGCTGCAAAACGGTCTCGGTTCGAGCACGCGGGGATCGTCGCGCCACACATATCGCGATATGCTGATTTCGAAACGCGTGCGGACCAGGAGGGTGCGATGCCGGTGATTGCGATCTTCAAGTATGAGGTGAAGCCCGGACGCATGGCCGACTTCATGGCCAAGCTCAAAGAGGCGGCGGCCCCGAAGTTCACCAGTCCGGTGATGCCGAAGTCGTTCCGCCTGTTCCGGAGCACGGTGCCAGGACCGGACACCGGGCCCGTCATCATGATGATAGAATACGAGGACATGGCCGCATATGGCGCGCGGACGGCTTTCGAAAACGCCAGTCCGGAGTGGAAGAAGCTATTCGAAGCAACGCCCGACTCACCTGAGCGACTGCTCTCGGTCGAGCTTTTGACCGCGATGGCGATCTGAGCCATTTGACTCGCGGGATTTGCATCGCGGGCTGCCGGCTATGCCGCTCCTGCGGTATCGTGGCGCGTTCTTGCTTGCTTTGCCGCCGGGGCCGTATATTGCCGCTTGCTCGGTAGAAATCATGGCACTTAAAGAAAACGTTGAAAGGATGCAGGAACTCGCGCGCCAGGCCGAACTCGGCGGCGGCGAGGATCGGCTGCAAAAGCAGCGGCAGGGCGGCCGGATGACCGCGCGCGAGCGAATCGACTTTCTGCTCGATCCCGGCTCGTTTGTCGAGCTGGATAAGTTCAAGACCCATCGCTGCTCTGATTTCGAAATGCAAAACCGCCGCGTCCCGGGCGACGGCGTGGTCACCGGGTACGGCACGATCGACGGCCGTCAGGTGTGTGTTTTCTCCCAGGACTTCACCGTTTTTGGCGGCAGCCTTTCCGGCGCCTTCGCGGAAAAGGTGTGCAAAGTGATGGACCTGGCGATGAAGGTCGGATGCCCCGTGATCGGCATCAATGACTCCGGCGGCGCCCGCATCCATGAAGGCGTGGTCTCGCTGGCCGGCTACGCCGACATCTTCCTGCGCAACGTCATGTCTTCGGGCGTGATTCCGCAGATTTCGGCAATCATGGGACCCTGCGCCGGCGGCGCGGTCTATTCTCCGGCGATGACCGACTTTATCGTCATGGTGCAGAACAGTTCCTACATGTTCATCACCGGACCCGACGTGATCAAGGCGACTACGCATGAGGAAGTTTCGATGCAGGAACTGGGCGGCGCCGATACTCATGCGACCCGCTCAGGAGTCTGCCATCTCGACGTTCCCGACGATCAAAGCGCTTTGATCGCGGTGCGCGAGATGCTCTCGTACATGCCGGCGAACAATCTCGAGGATCCACCCTTCCAGGCGTCCCAGGATGACCCCAATCGCCGCGACGAGGCGCTGGACGCGATCGTCCCCGAGAATCCCAACCGGCCTTACGACATGCGCGAGATCATTTCGCGGGTGGTCGATGACCGGCACTTTTTCGAGATTCAGAAGGACTACGCCCAGAATATGCTGATCGGATTCGCGCGCCTGGGCGGATATTCGGTGGGAATCGTCGCCAACCAGCCCGCGGTGCTGGCCGGATGCCTGGATATCGACGCGTCGGTCAAAGCCGCCCGTTTCGTGCGCTTTTGCGACTGCTTCAATATCCCGCTGGTGACCTTCGTCGATGTGCCCGGGTTCCTGCCCGGGACCGCGCAGGAATTCGGCGGCATCATCAAGCACGGCGCCAAGCTGCTCTACGCGTTTTGCGAGGCGACGGTGCCGAAGGTCACCGTGATCACGCGCAAGGCTTACGGCGGCGCCTACGACGTCATGTCGTCCAAACATATCCGCGGCGATTTCAACTTCGCCTATCCGAGCGCTGAAATCGCGGTGATGGGTCCGGAGGGCGCGGTCAACATCATTTTTCGGGGCGAATTGCAGCGGGCTTCCGATCCAGTGGCCGAGCGCGCACGTCTGGTCGAGGAATACCGCAACACCTTCGCCAACCCGTTCAAAGCCGCCGAGCTGGGTTATATAGATGAGGTGATTTTTCCGCACGATACGCGTGCGCGCCTGATAACTTCGCTCAAGGCGCTGCAGAACAAGCGCGACAAGAATCCGCCGCGCAAACACGGTAACATTCCCCTGTGAGACGCGGTCGATAACAGCGGCGCATGTGCGATAAAAAATGTTCAAAAGAATCCTGATCGCCAACCGCGGCGAGATTGCAATCAGAGTTATCAGGGCCTGCCGGGATCTGGGGATCGAAACCGTGGCGGTTTATTCCGACGCGGATCGGACTGCGCTCCACGTCCGCGAGGCCGACTTCGCAGTTGCCGTCGGCCCCGCACCGGCCAAGGAAAGCTATCTCAACACTCCGCGGATCATCGACGCGGCGCTGCAGACCAAGGCCGAGGCGATCCATCCCGGGTACGGTTTCTTTTCTGAAAACGCCAATTTCGCCAACGCCGTCGTCAATGCGGGTATGGTGTGGATCGGACCGCGGCCCGACGCGATTCATCGCATGGGCGACAAGGTCGAGGCGCGCAAGCTGATGGCTGCGGCCGGCGTGCCGGTGGTTCCGGGGTCGCCCGGAACCCTGGAAAACGAAGCCGAGGTCCGCGCCCTGGTGGACAAGATCGGGTTGCCGGTAATGATCAAGGCCGCGGCCGGCGGGGGCGGCAAGGGGATGCGCCTGGTCGAGCAGGAAAAAGACCTCGCCTCGGCCGTGCGCGCGGTTGCCAGCGAGGCCCAGTCCTCCTTCGGCGACGGGCGCTTTTACGTCGAGAAGTTCCTGCGCAGTCCGCATCATATTGAAGTGCAGGTGCTGGCCGACAGCCACGGCACCACCGCTCATCTGTTCGAGCG
The DNA here is from genome assembly GCA_963805995.1 of uncultured Pseudomonadota bacterium. GTDB lineage: Bacteria > Desulfobacterota > Binatia > Binatales > Binataceae > JAJPJA01. The sequence goes on from CAWDWL010000004.1 coordinate 53,594, forward strand.
CGAATGCTCCATCCAGCGCCGCAATCAGAAGGTGGTCGAAGAATCGCCCTCGCCCTTCATCACGCCCAAACTGCGCAAGGCGATGGGCGAGGTGGCGGTCAAAGCGGCGCAGGCAGTCGACTATCTGAGCGCCGGAACCATCGAATTTCTGGTCGACGCGGACCGCAATTTCTATTTCATGGAAATGAATACCCGCATCCAGGTCGAGCATCCGATTACCGAACTGGTAACCGGAATCGACCTGGTCAAGGCCCAGATCGAAATCGCCGCCGGCGGCCAGGTCCCGTTCAAGCCCAGCGAATTGCGTCAGAATGGATGGGCGATCGAATGCCGGGTGTACGCCGAAGATCCCGCGCAAGGCTTTGTGCCGGCGCCGGGCCGAATCGACACCCTGCGTCTGCCCGAGGGCCCCGGCGTCCGCAACGACTGCGGGGTTTACGAAGGCGCCGAAGTCTCGACGTTTTACGACCCGATGATCTCCAAGCTGGTGACCTGGGGCCGCGACCGTCAGGAAGCAATCGACCGGATGCGGCGGGCGCTGAGCGAGTACCTGGTCTCGGGCACCCTCACCACCAATTTGGACTTTCATCGCTGGCTGATGGACCATCCGCGATGGATCCGCGGCGAATACGATACCCGCTTTATCAACGAGGAATTCCGCCCCGCCGCGAACGCGAAAGACGAAGACCTCTCCCGGCTCGCCGGGCTGTTGGCGGCAGCGGTCGCGGCCTCGCGGGACAACCATCGTCCGACCGCCACCGCGCCGGCGAGCGAACCCCGTCAATCGGCCTGGAAGACCATGGGACGGATGGAATTGTTGCGGAGATAAGGAGCGGGCCTTCCAGATGCGGTATCAGGCGATCGTAGACGGCGCGGAGCACGAGTTGGAAATCGAGGAGCTGAATCCCCACACCTATCGGGTCAAGCTGGGCGATCAGATCTTCGAAGTTGACTTGCGCACAACCCATGGCCGGTCGTACCTGGCGATGGTCGGGAATCGCGCCTTCGACTTCGGCATCAGCAGCGACGGCGATGACCTGATAATGACCTCGCGCCGCGGCGTCAACCGTGTCACCCTGATCGATCAGAGGCGCAGGCGTTTGCAAGCCGGCGGCGAGCGCGTGATCAGCGGCCGTGTTGAACTCAAGGCGATGATGCCGGGGCGGGTCGTCAACGTGCTGGTCAAGCCGGGAGATGACGTGGCCGCCGACCAGGGCGTGCTCGTGGTCGAAGCGATGAAGATGGAAAACGAACTGAAGTCGCCCAAAGCCGGCAAGGTGATCGAGGTCAAAGTGTCGGTGGGACAGGCGGTCGAGAAGGGCGAAATCCTGGCGGTGATTGAGTAGCGTCGGGAGGGGTTCAAGCTGATGGCGGACCAGGAAAACTCCATCAAGGCGGCGCGCGAGCGCTACAACCAGAACGTCGAGCGCGCGCTGAAGCGGGGCGGCGAACGGCGCGAGCGCTTCGCCACTACTTCGGGAATCGAAATCAAGCGGCTTTACGGCCCCGATGATCTGGAGAACTTCGATTACCTGAGCGATCTCGGCTTTCCAGGCGAATACCCGTTTACCCGCGGCGTCCAGCCCACCATGTACCGCGGGCGGCTGTGGACGATGCGTCAATACGCGGGCTTTGGTACCGCCGAGGAATCCAACCGCCGCTATCGCTACCTGCTCGAACAGGGACAGACCGGGCTTTCGGTCGCCTTCGATTTGCCCACCCAGATGGGCCGCGACCCCGACCATCCGCTGGCTCGCGGCGAGGTCGGACGGGTGGGAGTCGCGATCAGCTCGCTGTCCGACATGGAGACCCTGCTGGCGGATCTGCCGCTGGCCAAGATTTCCACTTCGATGACGATCAACGCCACGGCTTCGATCCTGCTGGCGCTTTACCTGGTCGTCGCCGAAAAGCAGGGCGTGTCATGGGACCAGCTCAACGGCACGATCCAGAACGACGTGCTCAAGGAGTACGTCGCCCGCGGCACTTACATTTATCCGCCCCGCCAGTCGATGCGGATCATCACCGATATCTTCGAGTTCGCCACCAAGGAAGTGCCCAACTGGAACACGATTTCGATCTCCGGCTACCACATCCGCGAAGCCGGCTCGACCGCGGTCCAGGAGTTGGCCTTCACGCTGGCCGACGGTATCGCCTACGTCGACGCGGCGCTGAAGGCGGGCCTGGACGTCGACGCGTTCGCCGCGCGGCTGTCGTTCTTCTTCAACGTGCATAACAACTTCTTCGAAGAGATCGCCAAGTTCCGGGCCGCGCGCCGGCTGTGGGCGCGAATCATGAAAGAGCGTTTCAAGGCGCGCGATACCCGCTCGATGATGCTGCGCTTCCACGCCCAGACCGCGGGGATGACGCTGACCGCCCAGCAGGTCGAAAACAATGTCGTGCGGGTGGCGGTGCAGGCGCTGGCGGCGGTGATGGGCGGGGCGCAATCGCTGCACACCAATTCCAAGGACGAGGCGCTGGCGCTGCCCACCGAAAATTCGGCGCGATTGGCGCTGCGAACCCAGCAGGTGATCGCATACGAATCGGAAGCGGCGGACACGATCGATCCGATGGCGGGCTCCTACTACGTTGAAAGCCTGACCCGGGAACTGGAAGAAGGGGCGCGCGAATACCTGGCGCGGATCGACGATCTGGGCGGCGCGGTGGCGGCAATCGAGCGCGGCTTTATGCAGCGCGAGATTCAGAACGCCGCCTTCAACTATCAGCGCGAGATCGAAACCAAACAGCGCATCATCGTCGGCGTCAACCAGTTTACCAGCACCGAAACCGAGCCCGTCGATCTACTGAAGGTCAAGCCGGAAGTGGAAGAGAAGCAAAAGCAGCGCGTCGCCCGGGTGCGCGCCGAGCGCGACGGGGCGGCGGCCCAGGAAGCGGTCGCGCGGGTGCAGCAGGCGGCCGCGGACGGGTCGAACCTGATGCCGCCGATCATCGAAGCCGTCCGCCGCAACGCCACGCTGGGAGAGATTGCCGACGCGATGCGGCGCGTATTCGGCGAACACCAGGCCAGCCATGAGTTTTAGCGTTCTTGATTTGGTGGAACGCGCGTTCAAGCCGGTGGTTTTTCTTTTGCGGCATCCGCAGGCTTGAAAGCCTTACCCGCAACAGACTCGGGGGGAAGCTTCATCGTCGCGCTTGGGGAATCGCGGCTCGTAGACCAAACATCGGGGCCTTTTTTATTCATCGCTACGTCAACTATATTGCGGCGCGGCATTCGTCATTATGATGGTATCCACGAGATTCTTTTGAAGGCGGAGTGAGAAAAAAAGGATGGGGCCAGTCGCTAAGGGCATTTTCCTGACCAAAGGTGTGGGTAAGCACCGGGAAAAACTCACTTCGTTTGAATTGGCCCTGCGCAGCGCGGGAATCGCCGAATACAACCTGGTGCGAGTCAGCTCGATCTTTCCGCCTAATTGCAAGGTGCTCCCGCTCCAGGAAGGGCTCAAGCATCTTTCGCCGGGCCAGGTCGTTTTCACGGTCATGCACGAGAACGCCACCAACGAGCCGCATCGGCTGATCGCGGCGTCCGTTGGCCTCGCGGTCCCGTCAAATCCCGCCTATTACGGCTATCTCTCCGAGCATCACAGCTTCGGCGAAACCGATCGGCAGGCCGGCGACTACGCCGAAGACCTTGCCGCGTCGATGCTCGCGACGATCCTGGGGATCGATTTCGACCCCAACTCCAGCTATGACGAGCGCAAGGACATCTGGCGCATGTCGGACAAAATCGTCACCACCCGCAACGTTACTCAGTCGGCGATCGGCGACCGCGACGGGCTATGGACCACGGTGGTGGCCGCCGCGGTTTTCGTGACCTGGCCGTAGGTGGGTTGGGGACAAAGAGACCCCGGCGACCCTACCGCGCCGTCTTGACCCACAATCTTAGGAAGGCATCAGGCTGTAATCGTGATTTCGCGTCACCCGCCCGCGGGGCAAGCCAATGAACAAGCCTTTAGCCTGATGTTTCATGGTGGCCGCGCAAACGGCGGTCAGATAAGTTTTCGGCAGCGATGGCGTAACGGTCTCGGATAGGAGGCTCGCATGCGGGAAGAGATGATAGAGGTGGCGCACGCGCATGCGGCCGCCGAGGGCAGTGGCGACCTGGAAACGACGCTGGCGACGCTGGAGCCCGACCCGGTCTATGAATTGCAGCCGGGCGGACGCCTGCTGCGCGGGATGGACGCGGTGCGGAGCTATTACGAGAACTTTTTCGCCAACTTCCAACCGCTGGTGGAGTCCTACGATCTCCGCAGCGAGTGGGTGACGGATGAGGGGGTGGGCCAGGAATACATAATCCACCTGCGCCTGCCTGACGGCACCCGCGAGCATCACGGAATCATCGGCATTCTGCTGTTTGGCAAGACCAGGCTGGCCGGCGAACGGCTGTGGGCGGGCGAGCGCCTGCTGCGTCTGATGATGGGTCCGGTCTACGATTCAACGTCGCTGATGTAGGCGCACGCGGATTGGTCAGAACGGATCGATGCGCGCTGCCGGGGCCGCTTACCCGGCTATCTTCATCCCATAAAGTTTGACCGCGTTGTCAAATACCACCTTACGCGTGATCTCCGCGGAGATCCCGGCGAAGTTACTCTCGACCACTTTGACCGAATTGGGCCAGGTGGTGTCGGTATGCGGAAAGTCCGACGCCCACATGAAATTGTCCGCGCCGAAATAGCTGGTGGTCATCGCGCCGGTCGGGTCGTCCTGGAAAGTCACCCACACGTTGCGGCGGATAAAATCGCTCGGCGGCATCGACAACAGCTTTTCGTCGGTCATGGCGCCGAACTTCTCGAACATATGATCGATGCGGTACATAAAGTGCGCCATCCAGCCGCTGTCATTCTCCGCGATCACCAGCTTCAGCCGCGGAAAACGATCCAGCACCCCATAGAAAATCAGGCTGAGCAGCGTTTTCTGAATCTCATGAACCGGCGTCATCAGGTTCATGAACATCGCCGCCGCGCCGCTCAGCTTGAGCCCCTCGCCCTGTTTGCGATCGGTGATCACGTGCAAGGTAAGCGGCATCCCCAATTCTTCCGCGCAGCGCCAGAAGCGATCATAAACCGGGCTATGATACGGCTGGTCAGGGGGCGGCGACGACCAGATCATTGCGCCTTTGAGGCCACGCCCGGCCGCGCGCTCCAGTTCCCGCACGCCCTGGTCCACATCCTCCAGCGAAATGAGCGCCACCGGATATAGACGGTTGGGGCTGTACGACGCGAACTGCGCCAGCCAATCGTTGTAAACCGAAAAACAGGCTCGCTGCAGTTCGGCGTCATCGAGGGCGAACAACGACAGCCCCAGGGTCGTGTACAGGATCTCGGCCGCGATATGATCGACGTCCTGATCCGCGATTCGCGCCGCCGGATCCCAACCACTGGGCCGCGCCGCTTCATAGCCTTTGTTCAGATGCTCCCGCAGCTCCTTGCCGCCCTTGCCCAGGCCGAAGCCATGCGCCACCTGATAAGGCGCGACTCCGGGACTGACAAACCAATGGCCGGGCCGATCCGGCAGCTGCCTGACCTGCGGAGTGCGATCGCCGAATTTCTGTCCGACCGCCTTGAGCCACAAGTCGGGCGGTTCCATCACGTGGGAATCGGCAGAGACCAGCCTGGTTTCCATCGAAGCCTCCTTCACGCACGGTTAGTCAACAATACGAAAATAACTTGATCGGAGCCGGGAATGCCAACCTCGGATTCTTGTTCAAGCGACGGATCCGGCGTCCCACGTCCCCTCCGGCCTGAAAGGTGAACATGAGGGTTTCCTAAATGCGCGCAAAGAACTAACTTTCGCTTTAGCAGGTAGAGCTTACGTAGCGAGGACGTCACATGATCAAGGCGATTCATTTCATCAAGCGCAAACCGGGGATGGAGCTCGAAGCTTTCCGCGCTTACTGGCTCGGCAGGCATGCCGAACTCGTATCGAAGGTGCCCGGCGTACGCAGCTATGTGGTAAGCCAGACCTTGCTTTCCGGCTATAAGAAGGTCACGCCGGTATGGGACGGAATCGCGGAACTCGTCTATGACGACATTGACGCGATGCGGCGCGTTGCCGACTGTGCGGAAAGCCGGGCTGCCAACGAAGACACCGGGAATTTCGCCGACCTGACGCAGGGCGGCACCTTGCTGACTGAAGACGTGGTCCAAAAGGACGGACCGACCAATCCCTCCATGGTGAAGATGGCCGGTTTCGCGATCCGTAAAATCGGCTTGAGTCCGGAAGCATTCCAGAAGCATTGGCGCGAAATCCATGGTCCGCTGGCGGCGAAGATTCCGCAGGTGCGGCGCTACGTGCAGTGCCACGTCAGGCTCTCGGCGTACCGGGACGGCCGGCAGCCGATCTACGACGGCGTCGCGCTGACCTGGTTCGACAGCACGGACTCGGCGCGCGAGAAGTCGCCCGAGTTGCGTGACATCCGCCGCGACGAACCGAACCTGATCGAATTGCATCCGGAAAACATGATCATCACCAAGGAGCACATCATCATCTGAACTGCCAGATGCGCTTTGGGGCCTGTCACAGGACGATTTTGTCTAGTCTTCCTGCGGCAGGATTGCGGCGCGGGTTACTTCGCGCCGCTCGCTGCGATCCAACGCCAGCGCCGCCTGCGAAAGTGGAAAGGTCGCGTCGCACAGTTCGCGGTAGGGAAAGCGATCGATATTCGCGCTCAGGAAATCGAGTGATTTCTTTAAATAATGCGGCGGGTAGCCCATCGCGGTGGTTATCTGGAGCGATTTCATGGTGATGAAGCCCGGCGCTATTTGAGTGCTCGGCGCGAGCAGCACGTTGCCGACTTCGAGCACGCGGCCACCTTGCCGGGCAAAGGACAACGCGTCGGCGAAGGCCTCGGGAACGCCGGCCACCTCCAGCACCACGTCGGGACCGTAGTTGGTCAGCTCGCGCACGCGCTTGCGGCGTGAACGCGCGTCGGGATATTCGCGCAGGTCGATTATTTCGTCCGCTCCGAACTGGCGCGCCTGCTCCAGCCGCCGGTCCACACTATCCATCGCCAGCACCCGTGCCCCACGCGCCTTGGCCAGCGCGGTCGCATGCAGGCCCAGCCCGCCGGCGCCCATCACCAGGAGGGTTTCCCCGAAGCCGAGGCCGCCTTTATCAAGCACCCAGAAGACAATCGACATGGCGCAGTTGGCGGATGACGCGACCAGGTCGGGTACATTGTCGGGAATCCGGTAGAAGTGCTGTCCGGCCGCGATACAGTAATGAGTGGCGAAGGTGGCGGTGAAATGCGGCGGCTGGTCCGGATGCGTATGCCGCACCACGTTATTGAGGCATGCGGCCTGGTTTCCGTTCACGCAATTCACGCACCGGTTGCAGACGATATAGGAGACCGGCGCGATGCGCTCGCCGATGTGCACCGGAACTCCGGCCCAATCGGTCGTCACGCGGTCGCCGAGCGCCACGATCCGGCCACTCATCTCGTGCCCGGGCATCACGCCTGCGCTGCCCCCAATCTCGCCCTTCCACATATGGACTTCGGAGCCGCATACGTTGGTCTGCGTGACTTCGGCGATCAGCCCTTCGGGCTCGGGATTAGGAACGTCGTATTGATAAAACTCAATCGTGCGGGGGCGCGGAATAAAAGCGATTTTACCTTGCATGAAGCTCGTCCTGGCCAGGACTCGAACGTTCTCCCGAATACCACAACGCTGGCTAACGCCGCAATTTCAATTACGCGGCCGTTTGACATTCCGGACTGAGCCGACAAGCATCCAGAACAATCGGCAAGCTGTCGGAGAGATGCAGTCATGGACAAAATGGGCGATCAACTCACCGATCCCGGCTTCTTCGCGTCCCACGATCCGCATCCTTTATGGACGCGCATGCGCGCCGAGGATCCGGTGCATTGGGCCACCGGCAACCTGCGCAAGGGTTTCTGGTCGATCACCAAATACGAAGACGCGCTCACCGTGTTGCGCGATCCGCTCACCTTCAGCTCCGAGGCGCTGGGCATGTCGATGCCGACCCGCGACCTGGAAGATTTCGACCGCAGCGAGATGGGCTGCGGCGCGATGATCATCGCGATGGACCCGCCGCGTCACAACCCCATGCGCAGGGCCTTGAGCAAGAATTTCCTGCGCAGCCACGTGGGCCAGTGGGAGGAACGCTGCCATCGCGTGGTCAAGGAACTCATCGACCGGGTAGCGCCGCTGGGCCGATGCGACTTCGTCACCGACGTCGCGCAGCAACTGCCGATGCTGATGATTCTCGAAATGATGGAGATCCCGCCCGAGGATCGCGCGACGCTGTTGCGCTGGGCGGCGCATGACCGTGGGCAACGACGACCCGGAGTTCCAGGTCGGCTCCTCGCTGGAAAGCCGCCGTCAGGGCAATTTCGCCATCTACGACTACAGCCGGCGGATGGCACTGGAGCGGCGCGGGGGCGCCGGCAGCGACCTGCTGACGGTGATGGGCAACGCGGTGGTGATGGGCGAGCAGTTGTCCGAGCGCGATCTTGGTTTCACCGGCGACATGTTCGTGCTGGCGGGAATCGAGACCACGCGCACCGCGCTTGCCGACGGGATGCTGGAATTGCTGCGCAACCGCCCCGCTCGGCGCAAGCTTCAGGAGCGGCCCGAACTGCTGCCTGGCGCAATCGAGGAGATTTTGCGCTGGACCAGTCCGGTCGGCCACATTTTGCGCGTCGCCACCGCTGACGCGCAAGTCCGCGGACGCGCGATTCGGGCCGGCGACAAGGTCGTGGTCTGGACGCCTTCGGCCAACCGTGACGAGGAGGTTTTTGCCGACGCCGATCGTTTCGACCTTGAGCGCACGCCCAACGAGCATATCGCCTTCGGCTACGGCGAGCACTTTTGCCTCGGGGCCCATCTCGCGCGATTGGAGTTGCGGGTGATGGTGGAAGAACTTTTGCGGCGCTTGCCCGACATCGAACTTGACGGTCCGGTGCAGCGCCTGCATTCAATCCAGTTGTTCGGACCCAAGCACATCCCGGTCAAATTCACCCCGGTCACACTCTAATTGAACCGGGTTTCCAAGGAGGAGTTTTCCCAATGAATATTCAAAGTATATATCATATCAATATCAACTGTACCGCGTTCGATCGTTCATTTGAGTTCTACCAGCGGCTGGGCTGCCGTCCGATCGTAGGACCGGCGAAGGGCGGCGGCGGAGCCATCAACGAGCAAGTGCTGCGGCTGCCCCGTAAGGCCCGCTCCTGGGGTGTCATTATGCAATTGGGCGACGATCCCCATTGCAGTCATATCGACTTGATCGAATGGCAGGATCCCAAGACCGAGGGCCGGCCCTACGAACGGCTGGATCATCTGGGCATCGCTCGCGCCTGCTTCTATAGCAAGAACATCTGGCAGGATTACGCGACGCTGCGGGCCGAAGGCGTAAACTTCTACTCCGAGCCCCAGATTGCGACCTACAAGACGGGTCAGTCGGCCGTGGTCTGCTTCGAGGACCCCGATGGCACGGTGCTCGAAATGGTGCAGTTTCAAAAGCAGTCGGCGCCGCCCCGGCGCGATGTCCAGCCCCATCCCGAGGGCCTGCTCCATTTGGTCAGCATGTACCACATCAATATCAATTGTACGAATTTCGACCGGTCGCTGGAGTTTTACAAGATGCTCGGTTTCCGCGAAGTCGTGGATATGAGCGGCGGAGAGCCGGCCCCAGGCGGCGAGAACGTGATCGGCTCGAAGGTGCTGCGGGTTCCCGACGCGCGCGGCGGGCGGTCGTTGATCCTGGGCGTCGGCAACGACCCGCACTGCAGCCATATCGACCTGATCCAATGGGATTCGCCCGGATCGGGCGGGCGGCCATACGAGCAGCTCAACCATTGCGGTATCGCGCGCGCCTGCTTCTATAGCAAAAATATCTGGAAGGACTACGAGGAACTCAAGTCGCTGGGCGTGAATGTATATTCGGAACCCGAGTTTCTGAAGTACCCCGACGGCGCGGGCTCCGCCGTGTTTTGCTTTGAGGATCCCGATGGTTCCGTGCTGGAACTGGTTCAATACCAGAAGCAGACGGTCAAGCCGCCCAAGCCGTGGTAAGTCCGCAACTAATGCGCACGCGGACCGGACAAGGGACAGACAAAGGCGAGCAACTGGAGAACTCAATGATGGGCATCAGCGAAAATAAGCAGTTAGTAACGGAATTGTTCGGACATCTATCGGCGGGACGCCGCCAGCAGGGGCTGGAGCTGTTAGCCGACGACGCGACCTGGTGGGCGCCGGGAATGGGTACGATGCCCAAGCGGCAGTTCGCGGAAATGGTAAATCAGATGGACGCCATCCTGAAGGGCCCCATCCAGCTCACGATAAAAGGGATGACCGCCGAAGATGATCGCGTCGCGGTGCAAGCCGAAAGCGACGGCGATCTGGTCAATGGCAAGCACTATCACAATACTTACCATTTTCTCATCGTGATTCGCGGCGGCAAAATTCGCGAAGTCAAGGAATACAACGATACCAAATATGCGGCGGATGTCTTTGGCGATCTGATCCCAACCCCATCGAGTTGATACTGAATCGAAAATCATTGGCGAGCTAAGAGCACAAACGCGCTGGGGCAGAAGCTATTTCTGTTCCCTCTCCTTCTTATATCCTAGGAGAGGGCGAGGGAGAGGTTACACGCCCCGACCCTTAATTCATGTTTCGCCCTCAGCCAGTGGTATTTCGCCCAAAAACTGCCCAATATCATTCTCGCTTTAGGTTAGGCGAAGGGCGAGGGTTACACGCCGCAAACACTGACGCCACGTGAAAAACTATCGCCCTCGCTTAAGGGCTGACAGGCCCGACGTCGGCAATCAATAGTCCAGCAAATCCAGCAGCGGGAAGGCGCTATGCACGTTGGGCCTGACCACCGGCGATGCCGCGCAGACATAGGATTTGTCCAGTTCAGCAAAGCTGGTAACGCCGAGAAGGCCGAGACAAATCCGGATCTCCTCCTCCAGAATCTCCAGCACGCGGACGATTCCGGCGCTGCCCGCGGTCGCCAGCCCATACACGTAAAGGCGGCCAATCGCGACCGCGTCGGCGCCCAGCGCGATCGCCTTGATCACGTCGGTGCCCCGGCTGATGCTGCCGTCCACGATGATCTTGGCGCGCCCGCCAACCGCGGCGACGATTTCCGGCAGGAACTCCATCGCACCGCGGCCGTGGTCGAGTTGGCGGCCGCCATGGTTGGATACGTATATGCATTCGACGCCATGCTCCAGCGCGAGCAGCGCGTCCTCGGCGGTCGCGATTCCTTTGAGGATAAAGGGTGCGGGAAATTTCGCCTTGAAACGATCGACGTCGCGCCAGCTCATATGAGTTTGAAAATCGTAACCAGGGCCAGCCCGCCTGACCAGGCCAAACCGCTTGGCGATATCGCGTTCGCGCCGGCTCAAATAGGGAGTATCGACGGTGAGGCAGAGCGCGTTGTAGCCGGCGTCGAGCGCGCGGCGGAAATGGTCATCGCAATAAGCGTCGTCGCCGCGGGTGTAGAGCTGAAAAATTTTCAAGGCCTCGGCGGCTTTCTGTGCGGTCGTCTCAAGGCTGGGCAGCGTCCCCGAGCTGACCATCATGCCGTTTCCGAAGATACGGGCCGCTTCTCCCACCGCCCCGGCGCCTCCCGGCTCGAACAGCTGTAGCGCCCCAACCGGCGCCATCAGGACGGGCATGCGCAGCGGTTTACCGAACAGGCTGGCACTGCTGTCGATCGCCGACACGTCGCGCAGCACCCGCGGCCGAAAACCGAGCGAGTCCAGTGCCAGCCGATTGCGCGCCAAGGTGGTTTCGGTCTCCGTGCCGCCGACCAGGTAGTCCCAGGCGTTACGGTTAAGTTTGACGCGCGCGGCCCTGACGATCTCATGCAGAGTCTGAAAACGGTCCTCGATTGCCTCGCTCATGGGGCTCTCCTCCCACCACTGACGCTGGCGAAGATAACACGGATCTTGATCCGGAATGTACTTGTTCGAGGATGATCAACTGACGGACGCGGGCGAAGATACCACGGATCTTGATCTGAATGGACTTGTTCGCGGATTATCAACTGCTCGCTGCCAGCCGGTTCCGCGTCCCGCAATGACTCAGATATTGGGCGAAGCGTTGTGCTGCCATCGAAGTCAGAGTTTCGCCCATCGGGTATACTCTACGAATCGCAGAGCCGTGCCCGGCAAGAGTCGCTTGGAGCAGTTGCTGGAACGTCGAGCATTGCTGGTCTTCGGATCCGTTGCGCTCTATGATCAACAGTCTAGGGCGACCCGGTGAATCGTCTAGACACGACAGTTTGTAAAGTCGCATGAGCATCCCTTTGAACTATGCGACCGAGACTTGATCCGGACACACGAGGACGCATGGAAGATTTTTTCCGTGTCGGGCCTGCGGAACGTTGAGCGCGATTACCGCGTCAGCAGGAGGCAGCCGCAGAAGTTGCCGCCGCCGGCGGCGACCACCGCTACTTCGCAGTCCGGCACCTGGCGCGATCCGCATTCGCGGCGCACCTGGCGTACCGATTCCGCCAGATGGCCGAAGCCGTGCAGCCGGCCGCCCGAGAGCTGTCCGCCCCAGGTGTTGATCGGCAGCTCGCCGCCCAACTCGATGCGTCCGTTTTCCACGAATGGGCCGGCCTCGCCCTGTTTGCAGAAACCCATCGCCTCCAGCCAGACCAGCGTCAGAAAGCTGAAGCCGTCGTACAGATTGGCAGTATCGACGTCCGCCGGCTTCAGGTCGGTGCGCGACCACATCTGCGCCGCCGCGTCGCGCTGCGGCCCGGTAGTCAGGTCCTCCCACTGATCCCAGCTCGGACGCGAGCGCATCGCGGTGCCCAACGCGTTGACTCGCACCGGCGGCTTGCGCAGATCATGCGCCGTCTCCGCGTTTGAGATAACGACCGCGGTCGAACCGTCGCAGGGCACGTCGCAATCGAACAGTCCCAGCGGCCAGCTTACCATCCGCGCGTTGAGGTAATCGTCCATCGTAATCGGATCGCGATAGATGGGGTTGGGATTCAGCGCGGCGTGGCGGCGGCACGCCAGCGCGATCGCGCCCATGTGCTCGCGCCTGGTGCCATACTCGTGCATGTGACGCACCGCATGTACCGCGATCCAGTTGCCCGCCGACATCGCGCCGAAAGGAATCAGGAACGCGAATGGCCCCGAGACCCGCGACGCGCCCGCCTGAATTCCTTGCCGTCCCATCCCGGCCTGCGCGCTGCCTTCGTTCACCGTGCGATAGACCAGCGCGTGACGGCATAACCCCGCCGCCACCGCCAGGCAGGCGGCGAATACCGGCGCCAACTGCCCCGGACCTTCGCCCGCGGCGAGATGCCAGGTGACGGAAAGCCCCAGCGCGTCGGCTGTCTCCGAAGCCCCGGGACCCGAAAAACCCGGTCCGCCCACGCCGGCGCCGGGAAAGCAGGCGATGCCGTCGATATCGTTGGGACTGAGGCCGGCATCCGCAATTGCCGCGAGCGCAGCCTCAGCGGTCAGATCGACGTCGCCGCGAAACAGGCGCCGTCCGACGGCGGATTGGCCGACGCCGGAGATTATCGCCTTGCGCTCCAGACGCTGCGTCTCCGTGATGCGGCGCAGCGGATGCGCCAGCACGTAACCGGTGTCGGTTATCTTGGGCGGCGCGGATTCGGAAACTGGACGCGGCGCTGGTTCGCCCTGTGCGTCCGGGTCTGGCTCAAACAGCGGCAGCGCGACTTCATCGTTGAGATTGCGAAACGTGACCTTGACCGGCATCCCGATCCTGACCGCGTCGATCGGGCAATTGATGAGGTTCGTTGTGAGCCGGAGGTCCTTCTGCTCAGCCAACTCCACCAGCGCGATGATGAAGGGCACCTTCATGTTCGGCACCCAGGCCTGATGGTTGATGGTATAGCTCGCCACCACGCCCTTGCCGCTGAGGTCTTGCGGTTTCACGTCGCGGCTGCGGCATCGCGAGCATACCGGCCGCGGCGGATGGATATACCATCCGCAGCTTTGGCAGCGATTGATCGCCAGACGCCCCGCGCGGCATGCGCGCCAGTATGCCTCGGTTTCCGGTATCAACGCGGGGACCGGCAGAGACGGCTCACTCATGGATTGAACTTCAGCGATGCGAGCTGCTCCCCGGTAGCTATGACCGCACAGTGTGGCGCGACGGCATGGGGCAGCGACCAGCCATTGTCATGTTTAATGAAAAAGCCGGCTTTCAGGACCGCCTCCGTTTGCTCGTTGGAGATGCCGCAAGCCGCGGCGATGGTCGAGATCGGAATTGGGGCTACGGGTAAATCGGCCAGGTCGAGGGTTACCAGCATCGGAAAGCGTTCCCGATGCTCGGCCGACTGTGTCGCCAGCAGCTCGCGGATTTGCGCAGCGTACAAATCGTTAATCTTCTTGAGATGCTCGCCGGTAGCCACTAATACCGGGTTCTTCTTCTCGCGGCCGCGGCGTTCGATTCTCACGGCCACATAGGAGGCGATCAAAAAATCCAGACTATGGTGCGCGATGTCCAACACCTCATCTGAAACATCATCGGCGATCTTTTCCGCCATTTTGCCCGGATCGGTCAGGTCGGCGACGATGTCGGTCCACAAAGTCTGGATGAAAGCCTTCACCTCGTTTTTGTCGTGTTCCGAGATTTGATTCTGCGGCTGAGTGTTAACCAGCCCTTCGGTGATGGAGTCGGCGTCGACTATGATCACTATCGCGTGCGAAAAGTTCAGTTTCTGGCCCATCTCGAAGGCTGAGCCTGGAGCCTGGCGAATCGTCACCTGGCCCGAAGATCTGGCAATCCGGATACCTCCACTCTCAAAAGGTACTCCCTGATAGACTTCGACGCCGGGCCGGTTCTGATGCGCTGGGATCGGCGCGGCCGGAAGCTCGTGGGCAGATGACGGTGTCGATGCGGGTGAATTGGCGGCACCCGGCGGTGACATAATCGTCGCGATCGGCGGGACGGGCGGTAGGGGAGGAAGTGTGCCCGCATGCCCGAAGATACCCACTCCAACACCACCCAAAGCGATCGCTGCCCGAAGACCGATCTTTTCCAGACTATGCCGCCAGCCGGAGGTCGGCTCTGTCTTCGAAGCAGAGGCTTGGGGCGGCGCGGCTGGTGATCCGCCGGGGAGTCCAAGCGCGGGTGCGGGACGGGAACTATCCGGAATCAGGATTGGGAGATCGAGATGATACGGGCTGCGGATCCTGAGCCCCTGCGACGGGTTAAGAGCGTGTGTCGGGGTTTTCACAGTCCAGCCTCCGCTCTGAGGACGGTCGTGCCGCCACAATAGAACTGTTGCCGGGCGGATGGAAAGACCACCTTCGCGGCAGCTTCCTCAGGTCTGTCCGCGCGTCCTATCAAGCGACCGTCTATGCGTTTTTATCAAGGATGCCGATGGATTGGGTCGATCCAGAGTACGGTTTCGGGCTTTTCCACCGGTTCGATGTCCAGGTTGATGACTACGGCTTCGTTGTCGCTGCGCACAACCACACACTCCAGCGGCTCCTGCGCCGAGGCGTTGATCTCCTGATGCGGCACGTAAGGCGGAACATAGATGAAGTCGCCGGGACCGCCCTCCGCCACGAACTCCAGATGCGCGCCCCAACGCATCCGCGCGCGGCCGCGCACGATGTAAATGACGCTCTCGAGCGATCCGTGATGATGGGCGCCGGTTTTGGCGTCCGGCTTAATCGTCACGGTTCCGGCCCAGATTTTCTGCGCTCCCACGCGCGCGTAGTCAATCGCGGCGGCCCGGCTCATGCCCGGCGTCTGCGGAGTGTTGGTATCCAACGATTGGGCGGGAATGATCCTGACCCCCTGCGTCTTCCAATCGATCTCTTCCGCGTTTGGCATGGCTGCTCCTGAAAAGTCGTTGAGGATCGGATCAACTTTAGCGCATCGCGCGTTGCGATTCGCGCAAACGCTGCCGGTGCAAAGGGACAGACTGCGACGAAGCTCGTTTATCGTGCGGCCAAGTCTGGTGCATGGGACTTTGGCCGCCAAAGCCGATTTTTTGGGCAGACGCGCAAGCGGATTACATTCCAGGACCAACATCAGTGGAAATTATCAATGAATCTGACCCAGTCTAATTCGGCATATTTGTTGCTTACGACCGTTTCTTTCTAAGGGTACGCGCAAGGATCCACTCATCGAATGTATTGGCCACGACGGCAGGATCGCGAAGATGACAAAGCATACTGACGGAATCTTGCTCCAGCAGGGTGGCGCTGGCAACGTAGCGATGCCTGCCAATGCGGTGCCGGCGAATGCCGGGCCGCATCGTGTCACGCAGATCGGGGACCTTGCCCCGGCCGCGGCCGCATTGAACGTCGCCGAGGGGACAGTCGAGGTCAGGAACAGGCTGGGCCTTCATATCCGGCCTTCCACGATGGTGGCCAAGGCAGCGATCAAATACCTGTCCACAATCACTATCGCCCGTGGTAACAAGCACGTCAGCGCGCGGAGCGCCACCAGCTTGGAAATGCTCAAGGCGAAAGCTGGCTCTCATCTCACAATCAGGGCCGAAGGCCCGGACGCCAAGGATGCGCTCAAGGCCGTCCAGGCCCTGTTCGAGAGGAAGTTCGGCGAAGACTGAAGCACCGGCGCCGTACGGCGGACTTTCCTGCAACCCGAATTCGCGTCAGCACCTCATCAATCCGACCTTCGATCCCGTGATCCAGCAGCCGTCTTAGTCCCGGTTGCCGGCGGGTTTTTCGGCCGTTTGACGTCCACGCCGCCTTCGGTCCGGCGATACGTCGATTATCGAATCGCAATGCTTGCGTTGCAGCTCGCAAAGACTCCGAGGTGTCGGCGCCAAAAAAGCCACAGAATCACAACATTTTCCCTCTGGCATGCCGGATGCTGTCCTAGTCGCTGGATAACGCGGCGAACGCGTCCGCGTCAAAAAAGGAAATGAAACTGATCGAGGCATTTATTCCGCCTGATGCGGTCTATGAAGTTCAGGAATTGCTCTCGGAGCGGGGACTGGACGATTTCGTCGTATCGGAGGTGGCCGTTGAAGCGGGCAACGACGGTCCGGCTTGGAGTTCGGCGCGCCCCGATTACGTGCCCCAGGCAAAACTCGAAATGGTCGTTACCGACGAGCAAGCGACTCCTACCGCTCACCAAATTTTCGCTGTCGTAAGTAGAAGGTGCGCCGAAGGTTCGGCCCAGATCCTCATCGCCCGTCTCGAAGAGGTGGTGCGGATTGAGTCGGGTGAGCATGGGTTTCGAAAATTTATCGACGCGTTGAGACCGGTGTGAAGGTTATGAAAAAGATCGAAGTAATCATCAGTCCCGAAGCTGCCGATGCTGTAACAGAGTTACTCAACCGGCGGCATATCTCAAATTTCAGCCTCTCCAGCGTCATGGCCAAGGATTCCCGCGGCGCACATATTCAGACTTACCGCGGACATGCATATGCTGTCGCCATGAGTCCTGAGGTGAAGGTAGAAGCGGTGCTGGAGGATGCCCAGGCGACGGCCACGGCCCATGCAATTCTGGATGCCGCACGGGAGAGCGAAGGCTCGTTAAACCCCCGCGTCATCATCACCCCAGTGACCGAAGTTATCCTGGAGATCGGCCGCGCGAACTCAAAACCCTCAGCCGATTCGCACATACGGCCGGACGGAGTTGCAGAACCAACGCGCCCCGATACAACTCCGGCAGATGTTGCCGCGAACGCTCTGGCGCCGGCCTTGCCTAGGCCCACCTCGCCTGGTTCACCGCATCACCACCGTCCTGTTGACCCACTTCAAGCGCTTAACCACGAGCGGCGTGCGCAACGACGCCTATCAGGCGGTGAGATAGTCACCGCCCAAACTGCACAGACTAAGCGGGGTGCGGACAAAAGCGGGAGTCGCGGATCGTCCAAAGCTGGACGGCTCCGCGCCCCGCTGGTCGCAATCAGAAGCTACATTCCGTACCCGCACTTACCGACGGGGGATCAGATGACGCGCCGCGCGAATCGATACGCCTTCCAAGCAAGCATGACACTGTCCGGCCGATTCACAATCCTTTTGGGCTTGACGCGTCATCTCAATTGCGTTCTTCACGAAATAGCCCGATCGTCCAGGTAAACAACCAACAGATCTCGTTATAGAGTGTGTCCCGCCTCCGACGTTCCTCCCGCACCTGATTGGCGACCAACACTTTTCTGAAATTTCCGCTCACACACGTATGTGGCTATGCGCGGTCAAGGCGCCTGTGATCGGGAGGTAGTAACCTCTTCGTCAGCCTCTCCAGGATAAGTAAAGGGGACGGACAGCCCCCGCATATCATGTTCTTCCGAACCTCATTACATGGCAAAGAGCGCTGACTATATTATCGGCACTAGCCTCTTGAATGGGCATTCCTCGTTTCCGGCCCCACGCAATATTGCTTTGTCATATTTAAATGCCATTCTATATGGAATGTTGCAGCCTGCATCGAGGCTCCGGAAAACCGCTTTTATTCTCACGATGTACACATTACGCATTTTGCAATAACTGAGAGATAGAGTTCTCCGCCGCCGGTCGGCATACCACTTGCGCATAAGAACACTCCTGACAGATGGGTTGATTGCCCTTTAGGCAGATCAAACACGTCACTGGCGCAACGGTGTTTTCCAGGAGGCTGAACGACTATGTGGCTTTTGCCGATATCGATGCTTGTAACAACGACCATTCTTGCGATCCCGCTGGGCAAGTATCTGGCGTGGATAATGGACGGCAAGTACCATCCGCCACGTCTGTTCCGGTGGTTCGAGGCGCGGCTCGACACCGGTCCACAAAACTGGAAGCAGTACACCGCGTCACTGTTGACTTTCAACACCGTATTGTTCGTGTTTGGCTACGTGGTTTTGTCCTTGCAGCCGTGGATGCCGCTGAATCCGCAGGGCAAGGGGATGCTGGCGCCAACCACGATTCTGCATTCGGTGATTTCGTTCATGACCAACACCGACTTGCAGCACTATTCCGGCGACGTGCATTTCTCGAACTTCAGTCAGATCTTCTTCTGCATAACCAATTTCTTTCTGTCGGCTTCCATCGGGTTCTGCAGCCTTGCCGCGATCATCCGCGCTTTTCGCAGCGACGCCTCGGTCGGCAATTTCTTCGTGGACATGTGGCGCGTGGTGGCCTACATGTTCGTGCCAATCTCCTTTGTGTTGGCGCTGCTCTTCTTACAGCAGGGCGCGCCGATGACCTATCAGAGCAGCTATCAAGTGTCGACCCTGGAGCCGGCCGCGATGGGCACCACCGATAAGGGCGAGCCAAAACAACAGACTATCGTGGTCGGCCCCTTGGCCGCGTTCGCGCCGATGAAGCAATTGGGCACCAATGGCGGCGGCTTTTACGGCATGAACTCCGCCCACCCCTTCGAAAACCCGACGGCCTTCACCAACTTCCTTTCATGCGTCGGCATGATGCTTTTCCCGTTTGGGTTGGTGTTGATGTACGGCCGGATGCTTGGCCGGCCACGCCACGGATGGGTGATCTTCTCCGTGATGATGGTAATGATGGCGGCCACCATCGCTTGGACGATTTGGTATGACACCCTTAAGCCAAATCCCGGTTTGACCGCGCATCCAAACGCCCGGCAGTACGAGATAGCCAGTGCGACAGCCCCTGGCGGCAAGCGCGCGGTCACACTGCCGGCGGTCGCCGGCCTGCCGGTCGATCAGCATCTGGGCAACCTCGAAGGCAAGGAACTGCGCTTTGGCACTTCCGCCGGAGCCACTTTTGCGGCGATGACGGTCAACGTCACCGACGGCGCGGTAAACTGCGAGCATGACAGCCTTAACCCGCTGTCCGCGCTGGCGCCGTTCGCCGGCATGTGGGTCAACTGCATATACGGCGGCAAGGGCGTGGGGATGATCAACCTGCTGCTGTTCCTGATGCTCGGCATTTTCGTCGCCGGCCAGATGGTGGGCAGAACGCCCGAGTATCTGGGCAAGAAGATCGGTGGACGCGAGATGAAGCTCGCGATGATCGCGCTGCTGATCCATCCCATCATGATCCTGGGCCCGACGGGACTGTTCGCCGCGACGAACTGGGGCATGAAGGCGGAGAACAATCCGGCGGCGCATGGATTTTCCGAGATTGTGTACCAGTTCTCGTCGGCGTCGGCCAATAACGGATCGGCCTTCGACGGACTGGGCGTCACCTACGGCTTCAATGACAACGCCAACCCCGCGCCGACCGCGCGTGCAATTTGACATCGCAACCGCGCTGGTCATCATCGCAAGCCGTTTTATTCCGATCATCGCGCCGATCGCGATGGCGGCGAGCCTTGGCGCCAGGAAATCGGTTCCGTTCGGTCTCGGCACGCTGCGAGATGACACCTTCACTTTTGGCTGCTTGCTGTTGGGCTCGATCGTAATTATCGGAGCACTCCTGTTCCTGCCGGTGGCCGCGCTCGGACCAGTGGCGGAGCATCTGGGGCCAATCCCCTTTGGAGGCTGAGCGGCCGCGATGCACGGATATATATCCAAGTCGGAGGACTATTCTAATGGATTTAGCTACTTGGTTGCCGGGAATGTTCATACTCGGACTGGCCGCGATGGGACTGTGCTACGCGTTTCTGATCGCCTGCGAGAATATCTGAGTCACAAATTGAGGTAATAGCGATGATCTATGTAACCGCTGCCGTATCCGCATTCTTGTTTGTCTATTTATTCACGGCACTCATCCGCCCTGAATGGTTCTAGGCCCGATGGTCAGGGTCGTCGAGGAAAGCACATATGAAAACTGCAAGTGTTCTGGATAGTACGCGAGAAGCATCCCCGGGGGCGCCTCAGCCCCCGTCAACCAGGCGCGTCCGGCGAACCGCCCTGTTCGCACCTGACATGGTCAAGCCCGCTGTAAAGCAGGCGTTCGTGATGCTGCGGCCGGACATTCAGTGGCAAAATCCGGTGATGTTCGTGGTCGAGGTGGGAGCGGTTTTGACCCTGCTGTTCGTGGTTCAGGCCGCGCTCGGGTATTCCTCGAGCCAGGTGCCGATTACTTACTTCATCGCACTGGATGTGTGGCTGTTCCTGACCGTGCTGTTCGCCAACTTTGCCACCGCGCTCGCCGAAGCGCGAGGCCGGGCACAGGCGGAGTCCCTGCGTAAGACCCGGGTCGATACGCCAGCCTACCGGCTGCGAGGCCAGGACTCGGTCGAAGAGGTGCTGTCGAGTGATTTGCGCCCCGGCGATCGCGTGGTAATTCAGGCCGGCCAGGTGATTCCCAGTGACGGCGAGATCATCGAAGGGATCGCGTCGGTCGACGAAGCGGCGATCACCGGCGAGTCGGCGCCAGTAATTCGCGAGGCCGGGGGCGATCGTTCAGGCGTGACCGGCGGCACGCGGGTGCTCTCCGACCGCATCGTGGTGCGGATTACCGCGGCGGCCGGCGAATCGTTCCTGGATCGCATGATCGCGCTGGTTGAGGGTGCGGTACGCCAGCGCACACCCAATGAAATCGCGCTGACGCTGGTCCTTTCGGCCTTCACGCTGATCTTCCTGATCGTCGTCGTGCCACTGTGGCCGATGGCATACAACGCCGAAATATACATGATGAATTACCTCGGGCTCAGCCAACCGCTACATAGTCTCGGGACCGACGTCCCAACTCTGGTGGCATTGCTGGTCTGCCTGATACCCACGACAATCGGCGCTTTACTGGCGGCAATTGGCATCGCGGGAATGGACCGGGCGCTGCAGGCCAATATCATCGCCAAGAGCGGCAAGGCGGTTGAAACCGCCGGCGATATCGACGTGGTGCTGCTCGACAAGACCGGCACCATCACGGTGGGCAATCGGCACGCGACGGAATTTATCCCGGTGGGCCGCTACTCCGCGGATGATCTCGGGCGGCTGGCGGCATTGGCTTCGGCGGTCGACGAGACTCCCGAGGGCAAGAGCATCGTGCGGTTGTTCGAGACCCAAGCCAAGGCCGTAGCTCTGCATAGCATACCGCGCGACGCCAAGTTCGTGGCATTCACCGCGCAGACGCGGATGAGCGGTATCGATTTGCCGTCGGGGCTGCTGGTGCGCAAGGGCGCCCCTGACGCCGTGATCCGGTTCGTCGAAAAGCACAAAGGCGTGATCCCATCGGAGCTCAGACGCATCGTCGATGCCGTTGCGACCAAGGGCGCGACGCCGCTGGTGGTTGCCGAAGGTCCGCAGGTTGCCGGCGTGGTGGTGCTTGAAGATATCGTCAAAGGCGGTACCAAGGAACGGCTGGAGCGGCTGCGCAAGGCCGGCGTGCGGACGGTCATGATCACTGGCGATAATCCATTGACCGCGGCCACGATTGCCAGCCAGGCGGGCGTCGATGATTTCGTCGCCGAGTGCACGCCCGAATCCAAGCTGGCGTATATCCGCAAGGAACAGGACGAGGGCAAGCTGGTCGCGATGGTGGGCGACGGCACCAATGACGCACCCGCATTGGCGCAAGCAGACGTCGGACTGGCGATGAATTCCGGGACCCAGGCGGCCAAGGAAGCCGGCAACATGGTGGACCTGGACAGCGATCCGACCAAGCTGATCGAGGTGGTCGAGGTCGGCAAGCAGTTGCTGATGACGCGCGGAGCTCTGACCACGTTCTCGGTCACCAACGACGTGGCGAAGTACTTTGCCATCGTGCCGGCGCTATTCGCGGGAACGCTGCCATGGCTCAAGGACATGGACGTGATGCATCTGCATTCGCCCACGTCAGCGATTCTGTCGGCGGTCATATTTAACGCGCTCATCATTCCCTTGCTCGTTCCGGTGGCGCTCAAAGGCGTCAAATACCAGCCCCTCGGCGCCGACGCGCTGCTTAGAAAAAATCTGCTGGTATGGGGACTCGGGGGCGTCCTCGCGCCGTTTATCGGGATCAAGTTGATCGACCTGATCATGGTCGGTCTGCATCTGGCCGCTTGAGGTTGTTCGGCTTTCGGAGACACCGCAATGAAACAGTATATTTCCAAGAGTTTATGGTTATTGTTTTTCAGCGTAGTCATCTGCTGCCTGATCTATCCGGCGATACTGTGGGCGATTGGACAAACGATCTTCCCCTTCCAGGCCAACGGCAGCATCCTGCAGGGTCCCGACGGCAAGGCGGTGGGCTCGTTGCTGGTGGCGCAGCCGTTTACCAAGGACGAGTATTTCCAGCCGCGCCCCTCCGCCGCGTCCTACGACGCCTCGGCGTCGGCGTCTTCGACCCTGGCGGCATCCAACTACATGCTGCGTAACCGGGTGGCGTCGGCGCTGGGTCCGATCGTCAAGTACAAGAGCGGCGCCAAAGCCGGGCAGTTGGTGGGTCCGGACATCGAAGTCTGGTTCCAGCAGGACCAGTTCGGCGGTCAGCCGTATATCGTGGCGCAGTGGGCCGACCTGCATAACGCGGTCGCCACCGCGTGGGTGACGGGCGATCCGACGCAGTCGGCGTACGTGGACGCGTGGACCAAGACCCATGCCGACGTGGTGAGCCAATGGGTCAAGAGCAATCCGGGCACGCCGCAACCCAAAGCCGCGGACCTGGCGGTGCTGTTCTTCGAGAATTTCTCCAAGGACCATCCGGGGCATTTCCCCTCGGCGGTGACCGAGACCAAGAACGGCAAGAGCGTGACCTCGATCCAGCCGGTCAAGGAGGGCAGCGATATCCAGTCCAACTTTTTCGATATGTGGCGCCAGGAGCATGCGGATGCGGATCTGCAGGACGTACCGGGCGACATGGTGACGACGTCGGGTTCGGGACTGGACCCGCACATCACCCTGATCAATGCCGAGTACCAACTGGATCGGGTGGCGTCGAAGTGGGCGGCGGACACCAAGCAGGACCCGGCCAAGGTGCGCCAGCAGATCGAGGCAATCATCCAGGAGAAGGCCTTCGCGCCCTTGGGCGGACTGGCCGGCGAAAAGATGATCAACGTGCTCGAAGTCAACCTCGAACTCCGCCAACGCTTCGGCGCCCCTGCCTGACAAGTCGCGTGAAGAGCTGCCGGGCTCTCCGCGCTTCGATTCGCTACGGAGCCTGAATACGCGCCAGCTTTCTGACCGTCGGTTTGATTACGGCCGGAAAGTCGGCGCGTGTCTGTATAGTCAGAGGGGACCTTGCTTTGTCCATCCACCAAAATTTTGACCTATATAATTGAGCAACTCCGCCCAAGCTGCCAAAGTTGAGGCGCATCGGCTTCGGAGTCCGGTGCTGCCTTGTACGAAGGAGCTGGAGACTTTGATGGTTTGCGGGCGGTCTTGAATGATAGTCGGTCTTGTATTGATCCTGGTCGCAGTCTTGTTAGGTCCGATTTTCGTCAGGCCTATTGAACGCAACATCGAAGTTTTCTTTCTGGCGATCGGCATCCTGACTCCGATCCTGGCTGGGCGCTTCGGGTGGCCCGTAGTGCGCGCCGCGGCTACGCAACCTGTCGCGCTGACCGTCGCTGTTTTGTTTTTCGGTATAGTCGCGCGCCTGGGCCGGCCGTTGCTTGATAAGGGCATCCAGTTCCTCAGCACGGCGATGCCCGTACGACTGATATACCTGACGCTGATCGTCTCCCTGGGCCTGCTATCCAGTGTGATTACAGCCGTGATCGCCGCCCTACTGCTGGTTGAAGCGATCGCGATACTCAAGCTTGACCGGCAAAGCGAAACTGCCGCCGTGGTGCTGGCCTGCTTCGCCATCGGCCTGGGCTCGGGCCTCACGCCAACGGGTGGCCCGCTCGCCGCCATCGCGATCACCGCGTTGGGTGCCGATTTCTGGTACCTGATCCGCCTGCTCGGACCCCTGGTGGTCGTGGGCATCGTGATCGTCGGCGCGCTCAGCCTGTTCATCCCGCCAATTTCCGCCGCGTCCTTGTATGCCGCGCGTCCCGAAGAGACCTGGCGGGACATCGTTATCCGGGCAATCCGGGTTTACGCCTTCGTCGCCGGCCTGGTAGGAGTTTCATGGGGGCTGCGCCCACTGGTTAGCGCCTATTTAAGCCGGATGCCGCAAGGGCTGCTGTTCTGGCTCAACTCGGTCTCCGCGGTGGTCGACAACGCCGCTCTGACCGCCGCCGAAATGAGCCCAGCCCTCGCCCGCAGCCAGCAGCGGTCCGCCCTGATGGGACTCCTGATCAGCGGGAGTATGCTAATCCCAGGCAACATTCCGAACATCGTGGCGGCCAACCGGCTTGGGATACGGAGCAGCGAGTGGGCGCGGATAGGTCTGGTGATCGGCCTGCCGCTGATGGCGCTGTGCTTCGGCGTATTGTACCTGCTCAAGTAGGTATCCGGGGATTACCCAGCCTAGGCCGAGCCGCCCAGCCGACGCCTGTTCGAACCCTACGTTCGGTACCCGTTTCTTTACGGCCATCATGTGTAATCCAACTCCAAAGTAGGCTGCTCGAAGGCCGCTTGCGGTCGTGGAACATCTCAGCGCAATCCCCTTGGCGATGAATGGGATCTACCGATCCGCATTGCCGCTGCCCCTTTTGGCATATTGAAATCCAAACACGTTGTTGCGTTCTGCAATGAACCGAGCTTTTGCGTGTACGCGTCACCAACTCTGTTTGCTGTTTAGGGTGGGCATATCGTAATGCAAGACATCGTCGCGTTCTGCAAAGCACTCAAAGTTACGCACCGACAAAGTGGCCAGTCTGGTTGGTAAATCAAGTTGGCATAGTTGATGCGCAGTACCTCAGGCGTTTGGAGGAACGCATCAGCGTCTGATTGTCCGATGACCATCGAGAACTTGGAAGCGGTGAACGCAACATTGCTGTGGATCAACCTGAAGACCGGAATCCTGCCCCACGGCGCTGCGTTTCTGCCGGTTCGCGATGACAACCCGACAAACGGGAAGGATGTTTCTCGGGCACAACAACAGCGGGCTCGCGCCAGGGTCGCTTCTTTGTCGATGCCGACAAAACGCGGGCCGCGGCGCTTGCCTGATAGCACCGAATCATCGGGTCGACGCACTTTCCGCCTATTTCCACGTCTTCGGCTGGTTTGGTCACGCCACGAGAAAACAGATTGGCGTGGGGCCAGCGAGTTCTGAAAATCGGAGGGCTAACAAATGGATCTTTCAACCTGGTTGCCGGGAATGCTCGTCTTGGGCCTGGTCGCGATGGGCCTGTGCTACGCGTTTCTGGTGGGCTGCGAAAAAATATGAGGTGAGGTCGATGATTTATCTAACCGCTGCGGTAGCCGCGTTTTTATTCGTATATCTGTTCGCGGCGCTCATACGTCCTGAATGGTTCTAGGCAGTCGATTCTGTCTGGAGGTCTAACAATATGTGGTTTCTACCGATATCCCTGCTCGTTTTCACTACCCTGCTTGCGATACCGCTAAGCCGGTATATGGCGTGGATCATGGACGGCCGCTACAACCCACCCGCTTTCCTGCGCTGGTTTGAAAAGCGCCTGGATAGCGGCGGGCAGAACTGGAAGCAGTACGCGGCCGCGCTGCTGATCTTCAACATCGCCATGTTCATTTACGGCTACATCGTGTTGGCGGTGCAGCCGATTGCGCCGCTCAATCCGCGTGGCCTGGGGATGTTGGCTCCGACCACCATCTTCAACAGCGTGGCGTCGTTCATGACCAACACCAACATCCAGCACTATTCGGGCGATCAACACTTCTCGAACTGGAGTCAGGTGTTTTTCGTCATCTTCAACCAATTCGTTTCGGCTGCGGTCGGACTGTGCGCGTTAACCGCGATTATCCGCTGTTTCCGGGCGGAGAAGCATGTCGGCAACTTCTTCGTCGATATGTGGCGGGTCATCATATACATGTTTGTCCCGATTTGCCTGGTCCTTGGCCTCCTGTTCATGCAGCAGGGGATGCCCATGACCTACCAGAGCACCAATCAAGTGACGACTCTGGAACCGGCTGCGATGGGCACCGCGGACAACGGTCAGCCCAAGCAACAGACCCTGGTGGTGGGGCCGGTGGCTGCGGTTATTCCGATCAAAATGATCGGAACCAACGGTGGCGGGTTCTACGGAATGAACTCGGCCGTCCCGTTCGAAAACCCCAGCGCCTGGACCAATTTTCTGACCTGCTTCGCCATGATGTTTTTCCCTTTTGCCCTGGTGCTGATGTACGGCCGGATGCTGGGAAAGATGCGTCACGCCTGGGTGATTTTCTCGGTGATGATGGTGTTGATGGCGGGCACCATCGTCTGGGCGATTTACTATGACACGTATCAGCCCAATCCCGGCCTGACTGCGCATCCCACGGCCAAGACGTTTGAGATACCAAGTGCCGGGGCCCCAGGAGGAAAACGGTCCCTGCTGATGCCTGCGGTTGCGGGACTGCCGGTCGATCAACACATGGGCAACCTGGAAGGCAAGGAATTGCGTTTCGGGACGTCTGCTGGAGCAACGTTCGCGGCGGTGACAGTTGACGTGACCTGCGGTGCGGTGAACTGCGAGCACGACAGTCTCAACCCGATCGCGGCGCTCTCGCCGATGGTGGGGATGTGGATCAATTGCATATACGGCGGTAAGGGCGTGGGCATGATCAACCTGCTTATCTTCTTGATCGTCGGGATTTTCCTCGCCGGTATGATGGTCGGGCGCACGCCCGAATACCTGGGCCGGAAAATCGGGGCGCGGGAGATGAAGCTCGCAGTCCTCGCGCTGCTGGTTCACCCCCTTATGGTGCTCGGACCGAGCGGCCTGTTCGCGGGCACCGACTGGGGTATCAAGGCTGAAAGCAACCCCGCCGCGCATGGGTTCTCGCAAATCGTTTACCAGTTCTCGTCGTCCTCGGCCAACAATGGCTCGGCCTTCGACGGACTGGGAGTGACCTACGGCTTTAACGCCAATCCAAATCCTGCCCCGGAAGCGCGGCCTTGGGATATCGCGGCTGGCCTGGTGATGATCTTCAGCCGTTATCTGCCGATCATCGCGCCGCTGGCGATGGCTGCGGCGCTTGGTTACAAGAAGCAAACTCCATTCGGCCTCGGCACTCTGCGCGACGACACCTTTACCTTTGGATGTCTCCTGTTCGGAACGATCATCATCGTCGCCGGGCTGCTCTTCCTGCCGGTGGCCGCGCTGGGACCGCTGGCCGAGCATCTGGGGCCAATCCCCTTCGGTGGCTAACGGCATCGGAGTTTGCGCAAAAGACCTGTGGTCCTCTTGAGGAATAGAAAATGAAAACAGCAAATGTCGTAACTGCGCGAGACGCCTCTCCGGGAGCGCCGATCGCTCCGCCTCCGCGCCGTGTGCGCCGGATGGCGCTGTTCGCGCCCGAAGTGGTGCGGCCGGCTTTGAAGCAGGCGGTGGTGATGCTGCGGCCCGACATCCAGTGGCAAAACCCGGTCATGTTCGTAGTCGAGGTCGGAGCGATTCTGACCCTCCTGTTCGTGCTCCAGGCCGCGTTTGGACAATCCTCCAGTCAGGTCCCGATTAGCTACTTCATAGCATTGGACGTGTGGCTATTTTTGACCGTGCTGTTCGCAAACTTCGCCACCGCCCTGGCCGAAGCCCGCGGCAAGGCCCAGGCCGAGTCACTGCGCAAGACCCGGATCGAAACCCCGGCCTATCGCCTGGTCAGCAAGGACTCGGTTCAGGAAGTATCTTCGAGTGAGCTCAAACCGGGCGATCACGTAGTGGTCACTGCGGGCCAGGTAATTCCAAGCGACGGCGAGATCGTCGAAGGCATCGCGTCGGTCGACGAGGCGGCGATCACCGGCGAGTCGGCGCCGGTAATCCGCGAGGCCGGGCGGCGATCGTTCAGGCGTGACCGGCGGCACGCGGGTGCTCTCCGACCGCATCGTGGTGCGGATTACCGCGGCTGCCGGCGAATCGTTCCTGGATCGCATGATCGCCCTGGTTGAGGGTGCGGTACGCCAGCGCACCCCCAATGAAATCGCGCTGACCCTGGTCCTTTCGGCCTTCACCGTGATCTTCCTGATCGTGGTCGTGCCGCTGTGGCCGATGGCTTACAACGCCGAGCAGTACATGATGGGCTACATGGGCATCAGCGACCCGGTACGCAGTCTCGGCACCGATGTACCAACCTTGGTGGCGCTGCTGGTCTGTCTGATTCCCACCACGATCGGCGCCTTGCTGGCCGCCATTGGTATCGCGGGAATGGACCGGGCGCTGCAGGCCAATATCCTGGCCAAGAGCGGCAGAGCGGTGGAAACCGCCGGTGACATCGACGTCGTTCTGCTGGACAAGACCGGCACTATAACAGTGGGGAACCGGCGCGCGACCGAGTTCATACCGGTAGGCAAGTATTCCGCCGACGACCTCGGGAAATTGGCGGCGCTGTCTTCGGCCGCCGATGAGACGCCCGAGGGCAAGAGCATCGTCAAACTCTATGAGTTGCAAAGCCACAGCACAACTCTGCGCGCCATCCCTGGCGACGCTCAGTTCGTGCCATTCACGGCGCAGACCCGGATGAGCGGAATCGATTTGTCCTCCGGACTCGCCATCCGCAAGGGCGCTCCCGATGCGGTGGTCAAGTTCGTTGAGCGGCAAAAGGGTAGCATACCACCTCAGCTCAAGGGCTTGGTGGATACGATGGCCTCCAAGGGGGCGACCCCGTTGGTGGTGGCTGAGGGGCCGCAGATTGCCGGAGTCGTGGTACTTGAAGACATTTTGAAAACCGGCACCAAAGAGCGGCTCGAACGATTGCGCAGCGCGGGCGTGCGGACGGTGATGATCACCGGCGACAACCCGCTGACCGCCGCCACTATCGCCAGGCAGGCGGGCGTCGATGATTTCGTCGCCGAGTGCACGCCCGAATCCAAACTGGCCTACATCCGCAAGGAACAGGACGAAGGCAAACTGGTTGCGATGGTTGGCGACGGCACCAACGACGCACCCGCGCTGGCGCAAGCCGACGTGGGGCTGGCGATGAATTCCGGGACCCAGGCGGCCAAGGAAGCCAGCAACATGGTGGACCTGGACAGCAATCCGACCAAGCTCATCGAGGTGGTCGAGATCGGCAAGCAGTTGCTGATGACGCGCGGATCGTTGACTACATTTTCGGTGGCTAACGACGTGGCGAAGTATTTCGCGATCGTTCCGGCTTTGTTCGCCGGCACCTTGCCGTGGCTCAAAGGCATGGACGTGATGCATCTGCATTCGCCGACGTCGGCGATTCTGTCGGCGGTCATCTTCAACGCCCTCATCATTCCGGCGCTGATTCCGGTGGCGCTCAAAGGCGTTGTGTATCGCCCTCTGGGGGCCGACGCGTTGTTGCGCAAGAATCTTCTGATCTGGGGACTGGGAGGCGTCATCCTGCCGTTCATCGGGATCAAGCTGATCGACCTGGTTATGGTCGGTATGCATATGGTCTAGCGAGCGCCTGACGCGAATTGTGGAGAAACTAAAATGGGACAGTATATTTCCAAGAGTTTATGGTTGTTGTTTTTCAGCGTGGTCATCTGCTGCCTGATCTATCCGGCGATACTGTGGGCGATTGGACAAACGATCTTCCCCTTCCAGGCCAACGGCAGCATCCTGCAAGGTCCCGACGGCAAGGCGGTGGGCTCGCTGCTGGTGGCGCAGCCGTTTACCAAGGACGAGTACTTCCAGCCGCGGCCCTCCGCCGCGTCCTACGACGCCTCGGCGTCGGCGTCTTCGACCCTGGCGGCATCCAACTACATGCTGCGTAATCGGGTGGCGACGACGCTGGGTCCGATCGTCAAGTACCAAGAGCGGCGCCAAGGCCGGGCAGTTGGTGGGGCCGGACATCGAAGTCTGGTTCCAGCAGGACAAGTTCGGCGGTCAGCCGCATATCGTCGCGCAATGGGCGGACCTGCATAACGCGGTCGCCACCGCATGGGTAACGGGCGATCCGACACACGCGGCGTATGTGGACGCGTGGACCAAGACGCACGCCGACGTGGTGAGCCAATGGGTCAAGAGCAATCCGGGCACGCCGCAACCCAAAGCCGCGGACCTGGCGGTGCTGTTCTTCGAGAATTTCTCCAAGGACCATCCGGGGCGTTTCCCGTCGGCGGTGACCGAGACCAAGAACGGCAAGAGCGTGACCTCGATCCAGCCGGTCAAGGAAGGCAGCGATATCCAGTCCAACTTTTTCGATATGTGGCGCCAGGAGCATGCCGATGCGGACCTGCAGGACGTACCGGGCGACATGGTGACGACGTCGGGTTCGGGGCTGGACCCGCACATCACCCTGATCAATGCCGAGTACCAACTGGATCGGGTGGCGTCGAAGTGGGCGGCGGACACCAAGCAGGACCCGGCCAAGGTGCGCCAGCAGATCGAGGCGATCCTCCAGGAGAAGGCCTTCGCGCCGCTTGGGCGGTCTGGCCGGCGAGAAGATGATCAACGTGCTCGAAGTCAACCTCGAACTCCGCCAACGCTTCGGCGCGCCTGCCTGAGCGTTCGAATTGGAACGAAGCAGATGGGCGGGCTGAGTGGGCGTTTTCAGCCTCGCCCCTGTTTCCTTCCCGTCCGGGACATCGTTGGAAGTCGTTTAGCAGTTATGATGCGGGCTTCAGGGCGGCTTAGTGACGCTCGCAGAAGCCTGATGAACCCATCTTGTAACGCGAGCGGAGTCGTGAGGAGGATTAATCGTGGCGAGTGAAAGCAGGAAAGGGATGTATTTTAACAGGTTGCCAGCGATGGTTGTGTTGCTGGCTATTCGGTGGCGGTTTCGCTCGCGCGCAGGAGCGAGCCCGACCGTGGTCGCCAAGCGAACGCGTCATCATCGCGTGATCAGAACTTACACGGCGTCGACGGTGGCGCCTGCCGCCCCGACCGGACGCTCGGTGGACGAGTTGTCAGGCGAGGTGAGTAACCTGCGCAAAGAAACAGTTGAGAATACCACCGAAGTCAAGCAACTTCAGCAGGCAATCGTGGTAACGCCGCCGCCTGCCAATGCCCCGCCCAAGACTATCGGCGAGCATGTCGCGGCGGTCGAACACGACTTGGGC
Organism: uncultured Pseudomonadota bacterium; assembly: GCA_963805995.1. GTDB lineage: Bacteria > Desulfobacterota > Binatia > Binatales > Binataceae > JAJPJA01. The sequence goes on from CAWDWL010000004.1 coordinate 85,416, forward strand.
GACGTCAAGAAAAACCTGGCGGACAACCTCGGCGTACATATCCACGGTCTGGTGGATGGCACCTACGACTACAATATGAACCAGCCCAACACCACGCCGATTCTGAGCAGCTCGGGCCGGGTCAACCAGTTGCGCGAGTTCGACCAGGATGCCAACAGCTTCAACTTGCAGCAGTTCAACCTCCACATCGATCGGACCCAGGATGGCGGGGTGGGCTTCGTCACCGACCTGAATTTCGGCAAGACCGCCGAAGTGCTATGGGCGTCGACGCACTACTCGAATTCGCTTACTCCGCAGTCCACCCAGGAGTTCGATCCGACCCAAGCCTATCTGACCTACACCATTCCCCTGGGCAAGGGCATCAACATGCAGGCGGGCAAATTCGTGACTTTGTTGGGCGAGGAAGTCATCCCGGTTTACAACAACGTCAACTTCAACGAGTCGCGCGGCCTTCTGTTCACTCTGGGCGAGCCGCTTACGCATACCGGGGTCCGGGCGCAGTACTCGTTCAGCGACAAGATCGGTTTGACCATGGGCGTCAACAACGGATGGGACGACCCCTCCGACAGCAACGACGGCAAGAGCGTGGAAGGGCAGTTGTCACTGACGCCGACCGATTCGTTGTCGATCCTGGTCAGCGGTACCTACGGTGCGGAGCAGGCCAATCATGGCAACTCCAAGCTGGGCGCGATCGACCCGATCGTGACCTGGAAGACTCCGCTTAAGGGCTTGCAGCTAATCGGCGAATATCTGTACGCGTCGGAGAGCGCGCCGATCGCGGTGAGTGCGTTTCCCAATTCCTATGGCAACCAGCTCACCGGCGTCAGCGAGCTGTTCAAGTCGGCGGATTGGCAGGGGTTTGCGGGCTACGCGGTTTACGACCTGAACGAAAACATCGAGTTCGCGACCCGCTTTGAATGGTTCCGCGACGGCCAGGGGGTCAGAAGCGGACTGCGCCAGACCCTGTTCGAGGTCACCGAGACGCTCAATTACAAGGTGCCGCTGGTCAATGGACTGCTGGCGCGGCTGGAGTATCGGCACGACGCCTCCAACGAACATCCGTTCTACAGCAACGACCCGCTGGTCACGAACGCCGCCGGTACCTTGCTGCCCTCCCACACCTATACCGGCCAGGATACCTTGCTGGCCGCTGCGATCTATCAGTTCTAGGTATTCAAGATTGGGAACGGCCGCGTGGCCGTTCCCAACTCGTTCGCTCGCGAGGGCGCAACATGAAAAAGGCACCACTGACTTGTCCGGTCTGTCATAAAAAGCTCGACCTGATTGCGGATGAATACGAGTGCGTGCAGGTCAGGGAACGTTCCTGCCGGATTCTCGACGTTAGGTCTTTAGGCGGCGATACCGAAGGAACCATCTGCTTTGTTCACCCAAATCACTTCGAAGACCTTGCGATGATGGTCAGGCGCGGAGCCTATCCGCCTTCGCAACATTGCGGTTAACGGACATTTCAAATCGCAAAATCGCTTAGCACTTTGAAATGTTCAGGCGTCCATAAACCGCGAAATTGCTAAGGAATCAGGTTATTTAGCAGGCACGTTTTCTGCTTCTAAGTTGATCGTGAAAAGGGCTTCCGCGCCCTGAAGGCAACGGGCCGAGAGGCCATTCGGAGATCGCCATGACCATCTGGAGCATTGTCAATGCGTCGGGAATGATCGCAGGGCTGGAGCGGCCGGTTAACACTGTTGCCACCCAACCGGTACCGGTTCATGACCTGATTTTGGCGGCGATCGCAATCGCCGTGTGGGTGGTTGCAATCGCCGCCGTCGCGGCGTGGCTCCGGGCGCGGGAAGCGGCCAGCGCGCGCGAGCATATTCGCTGGATCCGGATTGACCGCCGTCGCGCCAGAAGCTTCAGCACACCGCGCCCCCACCTGCCCGGCCGCAACCCCGAGCCGGATCATTCGTGGGGAAAGCCAGTAGGACAGATGTAATCGGCACGGCGAGCGTGCAAACCGGCAGGTCATGAGACCACCTTCTTTACGTAACAGAATTCGCAATGGCAGCCTCGCGATGCTGGCGGTTGCGCTGGTGCTGGGCGGACTCGCGCTACCAGGCATCCAGCGGCTTGGCGGTGCGATTCGTGAGACCTTGCATCGCAACTATGTCAGCATCGAGGCTGCGCAGCATATGCATCGGGCGCTATGGACGCTGCAACTCGCCGAGGACGACGGCACGCTGGCCAGCGCATTGAAGCCTAACTGGGAGGAGTTCGCGCACTGGATCGATGTCGAAGAGCACGACATTACCGAAACCGGTGAAGCTCAATTGGCCCGCGACATCGACGAGCGCGGCCGCAAGTTATTCGCGGAGCTGGTCAATCCAGCTCAGCGCGGGTCCCATGACGCGGAATTCGCGACGCTCCACTCCCGCTTGCGCGATCTCGTAAAGCTCAATAGTGACGCGATGTTCCGTGCCGACGGCCGCGCTTCACGCTTGGGGAGCCGGCTCACCTACGAGTTCGCCGCCGGTCTTGGTTTGCTGCTGATAATCGGGGTGGCGCTGTCGTGGACGCTGGCCTGGAGCATCACCAAGCCGCTGGCCGACCTCGCTGGTCGTCTGCGCAGCTTCAGCCTGCGAGGACCTTCGCTGAGGCTCAGCGAACAAAGGCTGGCGGAACTTCAGACGGTGGCATTGGAGTTCAACAAAATGGCCGAGCGGCTGGAGCAGTTCGAAAAGCTCAACATCGACCGCCTGCTATACGAAAAAGGAAAAACCGAGGCGATTATCGAGAGCATCGAGGACGGCATCGTGCTGATCGACCCGAAAGGCACCGTGACGCACATCAACGAAATCGCGGCGATAATTCTGGGGGTGGAACGCGAAGACGCGCTGGGCAGCCCCTTCGATGATCTCAACAGCGATCATCCGCATTATCTGCGCATCCGATCCGCGCTGAGCAAGCTCGCCAAGGCGCCGCTGGATAGTCATCGGATCGAGGTCGAATTGCACGTTCGCGGCCGCGATCACACCTACTTGCTGAAACCGGTGCCGCTTCGCCAAGGCGACAGCCAGTCATTCGGAACTATCCTGACCTTGCAGGACATTACCTATTTGCGCGACCAGGATCGGGCGCGCGCCAATCTGGTGGCTACTCTGTCTCATGAATTGAAGACGCCGCTTACCTCCATTGGGCTTTCCACGGCGCTGCTGGAACGCCGGCAAACCCAAATGGGAACCGAAGAACAGAAACTGGTAGCCGCGGTCAGCGAAGACGTTGGGCGCATCCGTCACCTGGCCGACGACCTGCTGGACCTGGCGCGGGGCGCCGACGGGAGCATCGCGATCCGCAACGCCGAACTCGACCTGTCGCGCCTGGTGAAGTCGGTGGCGGAAAGCTTTACCATGCAGGCTGAGCACAAACGCATCGTTCTGGAGGTGGAGCGTCCCAACCGTGCGGCAACGATGCGCGGTGACCCAATCAAGCTCTCGTGGGTGGTCTCCAACCTGATTGCCAACGCTTTGCGCTACACTCCGGAGGGTGGAGCGATCCACTTGACCCTGGATGATGCGACCGACGCTCTGTGTCTTCGAATTCGCGATACCGGACCGGGAATACCCTATGAGATCAAGGACCGGCTATTCGAGCGTTTCGCGCAATGGAATGTGAATGGCTCAGAGCGCGGTTCGGCGGGCCTGGGTCTGTCGATCGTCAAGGAAATCGTTGAAGCGCATGGCGGCAGAATCTTCGTCGAGACCGCGATGGGCGAGGGGACTTGTTTTACCATCAAGTTGCGCATCCGTCAGGAGGCGTCATGGCTAAGCTGTTAATCGTCGATGACGAGAAGAACATCCGCAATCATCTGTCCACGTTTTTTGAGACCTGCGGCCATCAGGTGCGGACGGCCGAAAGCGCCGAGCAGGCGCTTGCGTTGATTGCCGAGGAAGGCAACTTCGATCTGGTGCTGAGCGACTATCGAATGGCTGAAATGAATGGACTTGAGTTGTTGCAGCGGATCAAGCGCGACAATCCGCAGCTTCCGGTCATCCTGATGACCGCGTATGGAACGGTCGAAAACGCCGTGACGGCGATGAAAAGCGGCGCTTACGATTACGTGACCAAGCCCTTTTCCCTCGATCAGATACAGCATGTAGTGGTCCGCGCCCTGGAGGTTCAGTCCCTGCGCGCGGAGGTCCATTTGCTGCGCGGCGCGATCGAGGAGCAGCCGCTTTTGGAATCGCGCAGCCCGGCGATGCGCCATCTGCTCGACGTCGCCCACCAAGCCGCCGCCAGCGAAGCCACCATCCTGCTGATGGGTGAAAGTGGTACCGGCAAAAACGTATTGGCCCGTCAAATCCATCAGTGGAGCCGGCGCTCGAAGGGACCATTCGTAGTGGTGAACTGCACCACGCTTTCCGAAAACCTGCTCGAAAGCGAGCTCTTCGGGCATATGCGCGGCTCGTTCACGGGCGCGTTCAAGGACAAACCCGGACGGCTGGAAGCGGCCAACACCGGCACCGTGTTTCTGGACGAGATCGCGGACTTGAGCGCCTCGCTGCAAACCAAGTTCTTGCGTTTCGTTCAGGAGCAACAATTCGAGCGCGTCGGCGGCGACCAAACCATCCAGGTCGACACCCGGATTATCGCAGCCTCCAACCGCGATCTGACGTCCGAAGTCACGGCACATCATTTTCGCGAGGATCTCTTTTACCGGCTCAATGTCATCGCGCTTCACGTGCCCGCCCTGCGCAAGCGTCGTGAGGATATTCAGCCGTTGGCCGAGCGCCTGCTGGCGACCGCCGCAATCCGCAACCATCGCCCCGGCTTGCACTTTTCACCCGAAGCCATCCTGGCGATCAAGCACTACTGGTGGCCGGGAAATATCCGCGAGTTGCGCAACGCGGTCGAACGCGCCTCGATTCTGGCGCTGGGTGATGAGATCAGGCCCGATTGTCTCCCCGACGCGCTGTTTCGGGAGCAGCCCGAGCCGGTCGTTTCCTCGCTTTCCTCTCCAATCAGTCTTGAAGAGGTCGAACGCCAACACATCGAGCGGGTGCTCGCCGAGAGCTCCACGCTCGAAGAGGCCGCCGCCATCCTGGGAATCAATACCTCCACCCTATGGCGCAAGCGCAAGCGCTACCGGCTCGACGAGCGGCTCTCCTGAGCCTCGGCGCGTGGCACCTTATCGGGTTCGGCGCTGCGGCAGGTAACCGGCTTTGCGCGCGCATTCGGTTTCGGGGTTCTTGCCAAGTCCTCAGATCCATTGTTTGCGAACCAGCCACATCTTTACCAACTGGGTAAGCACCACATACGCCAGCAGTGTTCCCGCCAGCATCGGCCAGTAAAGAGAGGGCAGCGGAACCATGCCCAGCCATGGTCCGACGGGCGAGAACGGCAACCACATCCCGACCAGCATGATCGCCCCCGATGTCATGATCAGTGGCCAGCTCGCACGGCTTTGGAGGAACGGTATCTTGTTGGTGCGGATGACGTGAATGATAAGCGTCTGGGTCAGCAGCGATTCGACGAACCAGGCGGTCTGGAACAAGGCCGCGGCATAGGTGGAGTCCGGATTACCCACGCTGGCGTGCGCGAAACGAGCGGCGAGCTGCGGCGGCGGCGCCAGCCGCAAATTCCAGCATTCGAAGTAGAACCACATGATGGCGTAAGTCACATAATCGAAGACCGAGCTGCACGGTCCGATGAAGAAGATAAATCTTGCGATTTCATCCATGGCCCAAGGCCGGGGCTTGGTCACCTGCTCCGGATCCACGTCGTCGGTCGGAATCGGCACTTGCGAAAAGTCGTAGAGCAGGTTGTTGGTCAGGATTTTGATCGGCGACATCGGCAGGTAAGGCAGCCACAGGCTGGCACCCAGCACGCTGAACATGTTTCCAAAGTTGGAGCTCGCGCCCATGCGCACATACTTGATAATGTTGGCGAAGACTTTGCGGCCCTCGATTACTCCTTCCTCCAGAACCATCAGGCTTTTTTCGAGTAAGATCGCGTCCGCGGCCTCCTTGGCGATGTCCACCGCGGTATCCACCGACACGCCCACGTCGGCGGCGCGCAGCGCGGGGGCGTCGTTGATGCCGTCGCCCATGAATCCGACCACATGACCTTTGCTTTGCAGCGCCTTGATGATGCGCTGTTTGTCGGCGGGCGAAAGCCGCACGAACAACGCGGTTTCTTCCGCGGCGTTGGCCAACTCGCCGTCGCTCATTGCCTGGACCTTCGCGCCGGTCAGCACGTGCTCGAGCGGCAGGCCGACTTCCTTGCAGATCTTGCGCGAGACCAGCTCATTGTCGCCGGTCAGGATCTTGACCGCGACCCCGTGCTGCTGAAGAGCGCTCACCGCCGGGGCGGCGGTTTCCTTGGGCGGATCGAGAAAAGCGATATAGCCCTTCAGGATCAGGTCGTGTTCGTCGTCCTTGTTATATGCGGGTTTGGGATCGAAGTCGCGATAAGCGATGGCCAGCACGCGGAAACCATCGGCAGACAGTCCGTCATACTCCTCCTTCAGATCTTCGAGCAGGAGTTGATCCATCGGATAGATTTCCTCTTCCAGCTCGAAATGCGTGCAGCGGCTCGAAAACCGACTCCGGCGCGCCCTTGCAAATCAGACGATGTTTACCTGAAGGCGTGGCGACGACTACCGACATCATCTTGCGGCTGAAGTCGAACGGAATTTCGTCGGCCTTCGAATATTCAGAGATGGTAACGTCGTGATGAATCTCCTGATGCTGGAGCACCGCCCGATCCAGGACGTTTCTGAGCCCGGTTTGAAAGTGGCTATTGAGGAACGCCAGCTGCAAGACCCGCTGGTCTTCCTTCAGCGCCACATCGCAGTATTGTTCGAGGATGACCCGGTCCATGGTCAGCGTGCCGGTCTTGTCCGTGCACAGCACATCCATCGCGCCGAGGTTCTGGATCGAGTTGAGGCGCTTGACGATCACCTTCTTGCGCGACATCAACATCGCGCCTTTGGACAGGCACACGCTCACGATCATCGGAAGCATCTCGGGCGTGAGGCCAACCGCGACCGCCAGCGCGAACAAAAACGCTTCCCCCCATCGGTGCTTGCTGAAACCGTTGATAAAAAACACCAACGGCACCATCACCGCCATGAACTCGAGCATCAGCCAGGTGAATCCGGCTACGCCGCGGTCGAAGCTGGTCGGCGCCGGGGCTTGCGTGATGGCGCTGGCCATGCTGCCCAAGTAAGTGCGTTTGCCGGTCTCGATCACCACTCCGGTTGCCGAACCGCTTTCGACGCTGGTGCCCAGGAAACAGATATTATTGAGTTCCAGCGGTGTCTTGACCGCCGGCGGTTCGGGCGCGTCAAACTTTTCCACGGGAAAGGACTCGCCGGTCAGACTGGCCTGGGTAAGGAACAGGTCTTTGCACGACAGGATGCGCAGATCAGCCGGGAGCATGTCGCCGGCGGCAAGCTGGACAATGTCCCCTGGAACCAGTTCGGCCAGTGGAATTTCGCGCGCCTTAGCTGCGCGCAGCACCGTGGCGGTAACCCGAATCATGGCCTTGAGCTTTGCGGCTGCCGCATCGGCGCGGGACTCCTGCACGAAGCGCAAAGAAACCCCGAGCACCACCATTACGACCATCAACATGCCTGAGACGTCGTCGGAAGCGGTCTGGGCCGTGGCGAACGAAATGGTTGCGAGGACCGAGAGCAGGATTACCAGGGGGTTGAGACATGCCTTGACCAGCAATCTAAGGCGCGTAAAACGAGCCTCATCGGCAACCACGTTGGGGCCAAATTCGTCCAGGCGAGCCTGGGCCTCATCTTCGGTGAGACCTTCAGCGCGGGTCTCGAATTCGGAGAGTACCTCGGCGGGAAGTGCCGACGCGGCGCGGGTCAGCCGCGGCGAGACCTCGATATGGCCGTTATCCCGCTTAATTACGGAGTGAAGTTGGCGGGGCAAAATGGAACCAGAAAGTGCCATGGATGAACTATTCCGTTACAAGTGGCTCACCGTGAGCCATCAAAGTCGGCGAATGTATAACAGTATTTTGACTGTCTGACGAGTGGTGACGATGCCAAAGTAAAAGCCTTCAGGGCATCAGACTGATTACCGGTCAGCAATTCCACGTTCATCCGTTTGTGGGGAAGATAATTGCAAAAACGCGCGTTACGATTTCATGAAGAATGTGCGACCATGAGTAACTTCCTGGGAAAGCCGACGGAGTAATGGATGAAGCTACGTTGCCGGAAACTTCTCTGTCCCATAGATTTTAGCCGTGTTTCAATTCAGGCGATAGAAGTGGTGTGTGAGCTGGCCGAAGACAATGGCGCCACCGTTTATCTGTTGTGTGTCACCCCGCCCGAAAAGGCAGAGGTAAAAGCCCACTTGGAAAAGCTCGCGCGTGACAGTCTGCAGGCGGTCGCACGCAAATGGCTCGAAGGAAAGGTCTCGTATGAAATCCTCGTAAAATCGGGAAGGCCCGCCCCAACCATACTTAAAACCGGGGCGGACGTCGCTGTGGACCTGGTGGTCATGGCCACACGCGGGCGGACCGGCAGAGAGCGCGTGCGCCTGGGCAGCGTGACCGAAGAGGTCGTGCGGCGCTCGACCTGCCCGGTCTTGACTGTCAGACCGGCCTAGCAAACGGCCGCACCCCGGACGCATCCAGTTACAGTTTTTCTAGTCCTCGCCCGCAATTCCCGTGGGAGGGCGAGGGCGACTGCTCACCCTTCAGGCAAAGCATTCGTATTGGCGCACAAGGACAACGTTGATGTACGATGACTTTGCAGGCTACCACCGGCGGGTGGGTGCGCTTTGTTAGAGCTGATCGGCAACGACCTGGTCAAGTTCACCCGGACATTAGCGATCGCGCGCTGGACGCGGCGGATCATTTGGCAGAACTTTGCCGGGACGCTTGGGATAGATCTGATCGGTATCGGTCTGGCCGCCGCCGGCGTGCTCCATCCGACCCTGGCCGGCTTCATTCACGTCGCCTCCGAGATAACCTTCATACTCAACTCGGCCCGATTGTTGCCCCGCTTCGATCGGATTGGGTCGAATCCAGGGATAGTCGCGGCGCCGTCCGGTGACGCATTGCAAAATGAAGCGATGACATTGCGGGCTTAAAGCCTCCGCAAAGGCGAGCCAAATAAAACGCCCCGATGATCCCCGGCTTTCTCCCCGGGCATGGTTAATGCTCCATGACTGCGTGGAGGCGATCAACCAAACAAGCGCGTATGAAGAGAATAGAAGCGGTTATACTGCGCTCGGCGCTGGATGACTTTAACCGATGCGCCAGGCGGCTCGGAATCTTCGGATTTGACCTGTCTGAGGAAGATGCCAAGCTCCGCGATCATCACCAACGACTCTCTATCAGCGGCGAGTCCACTCCCGACACCATGTCGAGGCTTAAAGTGGATTTCGCGGTCCTCGACGAAGAAACCAACCCCACCATTCACGCTGTTCTCGAATCAGTCCATCCCGACAGCATCGCAATCTTCAAATTCGATCAGGACGCGCGGCCCGCGATGGCAACGCGGCGACTCCCAATTCACCCTTGAAATTCGCGTCAGGCGCGCCCGTGGCGAGTTTGCGAGGAGACCTCCGGGCAGCATTTTTTGCCCGGCCCGGAGTTGCCGCGGCAACAACCTTGGAAAGCGGCTTAAATTCGCGGCTTAATTCCGTCCAACGGAAAAGACCTCCGATCCCTGAGTACACAGGATTGCGCGACGGGTTGCTTGCGCCGTCCTACTTGTTGGACATGGAAGATCTGAGGGTGCTAAGGAGATCGATAACAGGTACGCCGGCAATGCACGCTGCGTTTTCAAGGGGACAGCAATGGCGAAATATTGTGTGAACGATGCGGACGGTCATTACGCGCAACCCGCCAGTGTGGCTGTAGGTCGTTCGATGAGGGATCAAGAACGTCGCGCCTGGTGGGTCGTTTCGAGTCTCGCAATCGTGCAGTTCATCCTGCTGGGGCCGACCTATCAGACCCTGGGCTATTTTTATTCTCCGTGGATTAAGGAGTTCGGCTGGAGCCACGCCAAGGTCGCGGTGACGACTACCGCGTTTCTCTTCGCGCAGGCCTTGATCAGTCCGGTAGTCGGCTGGCTGCTGGACCGAATCCCGGCGCAGATCGTGATGACGGTTGCGGCATTGGCGACCGCAACTGGGTACCTGTTGGCGAGCGGCGTTCATTCGTTCGCGCCCATGGTTGCCGCCTTTGCGTTGATTGGCGCCGGCGTCAGCGCTTCCACTTACGTGCCGGCGATGATGGTCGCGGCGAACTGGTTCAGCGATCGCCGGGGACTCGCGCTGGGAATTGTTTTGGCGGGTGCGGCGCTGGGCGGAACAGTATTGTCCCCGGTGTTTGAACTAATCCTGGTGGCATACGGCTGGCGCGTTGCGATGGTCTGTTTGACCCTTCCAATGTTTCTGATCGCAATACCCTTGATTCTGGCGATCGTGCGCACGCGGCCGTCGGACGGCTCCGAAACCAGGACCGTCAAAGAACAAGCTGACGCATTGCATGGTCTGGAAGTAGGGCAGGCGATGCTTTCGCTGTCGTTCTGGATGCTGGTCGCGACCGAGTTCGTGTACAACATCGGCTACCAGGGCTTCGTCCATCACCTGATGACCTATTATATCGGCGCCGGTTTCAAGCCCGCGCACGCCGCGCTGGTCATCGGCTTTCTGACGTTCTTTACCATGGTGGGGGCTATCGCTCTGGGCAGCTTCGCCGACCGGCGCGGGGTGCGCGTGGTGCTCACCAGTTCGCTGGTGGGCCTGGCCGTAGGTATCCTGCTGGTTGTGGGGGCCGCTTCTGCAAGCTTCGGGACCTTCTGGGCTATCGCCGCAATGATTGGCGCGGGACTCAGCGTGGGCGCTTCGGCGACCCTGCTCCCGGCCATCCTGGCCGAGGCCCTGGGGCTCAAGCGTTACGGCACGCTGTGGGGCATTATCAGGCTGCTTGGATGGATCGGCGGCGGTATCGGTCCGTTCGTCACCGGACAGATCTTCGATCACACCGGAACCTACACCTTGGCATTCGAATTCTGCGCCATCTGCATGCTGATTGCCGCCTGCACAGCCGTGATGATCAAGCCGGCCGAGGGACTGGTTCCTCAACCAGTCCCCGGATATAACGTGCAAACCTAAAGCTGACTGGTGCCGGGGTAACTACAGCCCAACAGTTCTTTCGATCCGGATCAACGCAGCGCCACTTCGGGGTCGCGCAGGCGCGGCAGGTCGAACCAAACGTCATTACACGCCTGCATCTCGTCGGCATCGAGCGTGACTTCGGTGGCCGGCAACGATTCGCGCAATTGACCGGCTGAGCTGGCGCCGACGATCGCGGACGTCACATCGGGTTGCGCGAGCACCCAGGCGATCGCGGCCTGGACCAGGGACTTGCCGCGCTGGGTGAAAAACTCCCGCAACTGCGTGACCGCTTCGAACTGGGCCTCATGCCAGTAGCGGCCGTGATAGATTCTGCGGGTCCGCCCTGAGAGAAATCCAAACCGAGCGTCTTTGGGTGGCTCCGTGCCGGGCTTGTATTTTCCGCTGAGGAATCCTCCCGCCAGCGGATTGAAGGGAATCACGCCAATTCCGTGAGAGCGGCATAGCGGCAGCAGTTCGTTTTCGATCTCGCGAAACAGCAGGTTGTAGCGCGGCTGTACGCAATCGAAGCGGGAAAGCCCCGCGCGCTCGCTGCTCATCAGCGCGTTGGCCAGCATCCAGGCCGCGTAATTCGAGCATCCCAGGTAACGGACCTTACCTTGCCGCACCAGATCGTCGAGGGCGCGCATGGTTTCGTCGATGGGAGTGCCGGGATCGGGGAAGTGCACCTGATACAGATCGATATAGTCGGTTTGCAAACGGCGCAGACTGTCCTCGATCGCCTCATATATATGCTTGCGTGAGAGCCCGCGCTGATTGGGCGCGGTTCCAGTCGGGTTGAAGCACTTGGTGGCGACGACGATCTTTTCGCGCCGGCCCTTGAGCCAGCGGCCGATGATCTCTTCGGTGCGGCCAATGGTGGTGAGATCGCCGCCAATCGGATAGGCGTCGGAGGTATCGAAGAAATCCACCCCATGCTCGACCGCGGTATCCATGATTGCGACGCTGGTCGGCTCGTCGCATTGCAGGCCGAAGGTCATAGTGCCCAGACAGATCTCCGAGACCCTCAGGCCGGTGCGGCCCATCCGTTTGGTTTTCATGCTGTGCTCCTTGCGTTGCGGCGCCTGATTCAAGCGCCCTCAGCGCAATTTCGCACGCGCCGTTTCATCGGTCCAGCCGGGTCGCGAGATTTTTCGATAAGCCAAAAAATACCGCGATATACGGCCGACCGTACCGGTAGAGACTGGCATCCTGGAAGGGTCTCAGAGATTGCCGGGCAATTCCTCGAGCCGCAAATTGTTCATGCGAAAGCGCACGCCGAGCCCGCGCAGCCGCATCCCGGTGGAGACGTGATCGCTGGTCCGCAGCGAGGCGCGCTGGACCGTGCCGGTCAGCAAAGGCGGTCCAGCCACGCCGCGCCGCACGCATACCTCGATCGTGTTGAGCACGGGGATCTCGCCGAAAATTCGCGAGATCGCGGCGTCGGTATCGTCCAGGCATTGCTGCGTGAAGCGGCGTTCAGCTTCGTCTTCGTTCAGATCGCGGTCCCAAGGATGGATTTCGCGCGCGATCCACTCGATATGCAGGGTGGTTCGGGCCGCGGTCACCCGCAGACCATCGGCGCGGATTCCCCCACGTTGAGGCAAGGCCATCGCGCGGTCCAGCTTGGCCCAGAACACGTGGGTCTGGTACAGGTCGGACACCTTGCTGGCAGTCCTCAGCAACAACAACTTCAGTTTCATGATGATTAGCAGCGCAAGTCGCGGGCAAAAAAATTGGCCAGCCCGGTAAAGCAGCTGGCCAATTTGTTGTGGCGATCAGCCCGCCTGTTTCATTTTGATCTTCGGTAGCTTGGTGCCCGTACGGCGTCCGACCGGAACGTCGTCGATGGTCTTGGGACAGCCATCATCACCAGTCACCACGTACTCGGGGTATGCCGGGAAGCCGTGCTCGTGCAGATCGAGCCCTTCGATCTCGCCCTCGGTCGGGATGCGCAGGCGGAAGATGCCCTTGACGGCATACATCAACGCCATCGCGGAGATGAAAGTCGCAATCGTGATCGAAAAGCTTCCGATCATCTGAGCCTTCAGCACGCCCAGGCCGCCGCCGTAGAACAGCCCCGAGACCACCGTGCTGGTATCCGCGCCGGTTGGAGTTGGCGCACCGTACTTGGCCGCGGCAAACAGACCCAGCGACAGGGTGCCCCAGATTCCGGCCACCGCGTGCACGGGCACCGCGCCGATGGGGTCGTCGATGCGCAGGTATTCGAGCAGGTCGATTCCCCAGACCACGACGATTCCGGCGCCGATACCGATGAAGAACGCGCCTTCCGGATCAACCCAGTAGCAGGGACAGGTAATCGCGACCAGTCCGGCTAGAAAACCGTTGACCGTCAGTGCGAGGTCCCATTTTCCCTTGGTCTTGATGTACGAATAGAAGAGCGCGGTTAGACCCGCGGAACAGGCCGCCAGCGTGGTGTTGAAGGAGACGCGGCCAATCCCTTGGGCGTCGAGCGCCGACAGCGTGCTGCCGGGGTTGAAACCGTACCAGCCGAACCACAGGATCAGGCCGCCGGTCGCGCCGATAATCAGGTCGTGCGGCTTCATTGGCTGGCCGCCGTCACGCTTGAAGACGCGTCCCAGCCGGGGTCCCAGCGCAATTGCGCCGGCCAGCGAGATCACGCCGCCAATCGTATGCACCACGGTCGAGCCGGCGAAGTCGTGAAACGGTATCGGGGTCATGTTCGCCAGCCAGCCGTCCGGCCCCCACGCCCAGTGGCCGATAATCGGATAGATGAAGCCGGTCACGCCGACGCTGTAGAGCAGGTCGCCGATGAAGTCGCAGCGGCCGATCATGGCGCCGGAGGTCACCGTTGAGCAGGTATCGGCGAACGCATACTGGAAGACCCAGTACGCCAGCAACGGCACGCCCGTGGTGCCGTAGGTGGCGGGCAGCCCGTGCAGCATGAAGCCGGTGGTTCCGATCCACGGGGTGCCGGAGCAGAACATGAAGGCAAAACCCCACAGCCAGAAGGTCACGCCGCATATACAGGTGTCGGCGATTCCTTCCACCAGGATGTTGACCGTTTCACGCGAGCGGGCGAATCCCGACTCGAGCATCACGAAGCCGACCTGCATGCAAAACACCAGGTAGGCCGCAACCAGCGTCCAGACCGTGTTGATTGCGTTTATGTGCGGTGGTGGAAGTGGCGGGGTGCTGTCGGCAAATACTTCCTTGGGCAGGTACCATTTGGTGATTAGCAGCAGCACCAGTCCCAGCCCGATGAACTTGCCCAGCAGCATCAGCCCGGCGTTCCTACGGACCATCGGGTCCCGCCATCTTTCTCTAAACAGCTTGTACGTTCCTGCAATGGTTTCGCAAAGCACCGGTTTACTCGATCCTCCTGATTTTAATTAGAGACGTTGAGTTGAGTTGGCACACGTGACGTCCCGGATGGTTGTTGACCGCCACTCGGCTTTGCATAGAGCAACCCGCATGCCCGGCCTTCAGGAGGGCCTGCTTAGGCTTGAAGTATGACCGCTCTACGACTGTCGATGGTGAATTACGACGACAAGCCGATTTTGACCTACGACTATCGATGGATATGGATCTCCACTCAGAGTCGTAAATCATCCGATAGCGATGCCGGAGCGAGATTGCCGACGAATGTGGTTCATCGCCCCAGCCTGATTACTTAGCGGGCATCTGCCTGCGCGGACAGCACGCGCGAGGAAAAAAAGCGTGATTCGAAGAAGGGTTGAATTAACGCCAGGGCAAACCGGGACTTAACCGTCGATCAGGCCGGTCCTGATCGCGTAGCGGACCAGTTCAAGGCGGTCGCGCAGGCCGAGTTTCTGGAAGATGTTGGTAAGGTGGGTTTTGATCGTGGCTTCGGTGACCGACAGTCGCTGGGCCACTTCGGCGTTTCGGAGGCCGAGTGCGACATAGCTGATGACCTCGGACTCCCGCGCAGTCAGCTTCCGGGACGAGGAGTTTGCGCCGGCAGCGAAGGCCGCCTGGAGTTCAGGCGGCATCCAGACAAAACCGTCGGTCACGGTGCGGATGGCGGTCATCAGAGTCTCGACCGCGAATCTTTTCTGGACCACTCCCCGGGCCCCCAACTGCAGTGCCTTGACCCCCGTCTCGACGCTCTCGTTGGCGGTCAGGACGATTACTGCCGCGCGCCGCGACAATTCCGGGATGTCCTCTATTGACGATCGGCCGATCTGAATGTCCAACAGCAAAATGTCGCACTGGACCGTATCGAGCAGCGGGCTGATTGCGTCGGCGTGTGCAACCTCGCCCACGACTTCAATGCCGTCCTGCAAACGCAAAAGCGAGATCAGCCCCTGGCGGAACAAAGCGTGATCGTCGGCTACGACCAACCGAATGCGAGCCGTCAGGGACACCTGGCTTAGCTCGGTGTTGAGGGGATTAGACACGGAAGTTCCCATAATGATGATGCGCGACGGACATTGGCTTGATCACTCAAACTTGTTTTCCCCCGGGATAGCTAAGGACCGGCGGTCCGGGGATGCCATATGCAATGGTCAGTTTCTCGGCACCTCGATTTCGAGCTGTGAGGAGCCAGTGCCGGTGATGCTCAGGCTGCCGCCGAATTCAGCCACCCGCGACGCAATCACCCAAGGCGGTTTTTTGGCTTCCGGGAATCCGACTCCATCATCGGTTATCATGACCCGCACGCGCTCACCCGCGTCGCTCACCTCGATTTTCACCAGGTCCGCCATCGCGTGGCGGCGCGCGTTGCGCAAACCTTCGGCCATAATCTGGAGAATCTGTTCGCCGATTAACGCGCGCGTGGTGAATTCAGCCCGAATCTGAATTTGCGGATCGGAATGCATGGCGGAGGTGGCTTGCGCGGCTGGCTGTTCCACGCTTGCAAGCGTGCGGATGTACGTGCGCATCTCATCGTACTCGCGTGCGACCCCGACTTGCAGCTCCTTCATTTCCTTGTCAGCGCTTTCAAATAGTCCTCTGCGCAGAAGCTCTCCGCAGCTTTCCAATCTCAAGTTAACCGCGGCGAGTGCCTGAAGATAGCTGTCGTGCAATGAACGCGCGATTGACAGGCGCTCGGCGGCGCTCTCCAGTTCGCGCACGCGAACCTCGAACTTGCTTTTTTGCAAGCCGAAGAAACCCACCACATAACCGGCGATCGCGAGATAGACCGCCCGCATGATGTATGCGCCGGTAAGTCCGTCGGTCAGCGCGACGACCAGCAGATACAGACTGACACAGCACGTGGTGACCAGGATTATCGGCCGCCGGCTGGCGCGAATTCCGACCGCGGCGATGGCGAACAGAAAGAACACATAGGACGGACTGGTCTGGCCCTCGGTCAACGAGGCCACCGCGGTGGCAAAAATCAGGTCAAGTCCAGTCGAAATCGCGATCACCTGCCGCGGCGCGATACCGCGGCTGAGTGCCAGATAAGTCGCGCAGCTGTATGCGAGATGACACAGCAGCGTGATCGAAGCGTAACGATCGAGATGGAACAAGCCGCCGGCGGTACTGGGGTCGATGTACAGAGAAATCAGCGCCAGCATCGACAATACGATGCGCGCTCGCGCGATGTTCAGTTCCAGGTCGCTGAAATCCAGGACTTTCTTCATTGCAATCAGTTCCATCAATCATTCACATGCAGCGCACAAAGCTGTGCCCACGGCCATAATCGTAATCGAGGCAAGCAAGAAGCGCGCCGCTGGTGGGAGCCAGCCGACATCGGGCACTCGAACCCGCTCACGACCCTTTTATGATGCCATTCTGAAGCCTGGGGAAGAACCCACTGGCGGCGTGTTTCGGACCGCCCGACCGCGAGGTCACAATCCAAAAAAGAATAACAAAAATTCCGGTTTTTCGGCTCTCAGAATTTGTGCTAGAGCCTCAGTGCCGATACCAAACGGGGGTGGCGTGTCCGCGGCCGGCACCGATCGCACGGCCGCGGATCGTCAACTTTATACCATGGTTCCGACCCTGCCATTGCCGTCGCAACTTGGATCGTATTATCCCGGCCACCTCACAGCGGGCTTCCCGCTCGCGGCCGCCGGACTGCTGGGCTGGCCGATCATGATCTACGCTTGCGTGATCGCGGCGCGGCTTAGCACGAGATTTCGCTTGCGCCCGCACGCCGGTCTTTTTCACAATGGCGAAAAGCCGCCAAAGCACGGACGAATCGTCATCGCGTACTCCGACGCGTCGCGTCCTATCCGGCGCCGCAATCGCCGTTCGCGTAACCGCGCCGGCCTGCGCCTGGCCGCTCATGGAGTGGGCAAATATAGATTGACTTGAACCTTTTGGCCCGCGTCAACGTGGACCAGATGGGGATTTCCCACCCCGCTCACGGAGTAGTCCCCCGGCGCAACGGTGAAACTGAAACTGCCGTCGGCAACCGTTATTGCGGATCCGACCACGTGGGCGCTGGAAACTTCAGCCACCGTCACCTTTACTCCCGGCGTCCCGGAAGGGGGCGGCATGTTGGGAGAAGCCATCCCCTGGCCCGCAAGCACCCGGCCAAAAATCACCGCGGTACTTTGCGCTGCAGCTTCGGAATTGGTTGGCAAAGAGTTGCACGCGCCGAGCCCCACGGACAGCGCTAACGCGGTAAGAGCGATCATACGGGCGAAGAATTTAGTCACTCCGATCCACTCCCAAAGTGCGGATGAAACCGCGCCTCCAAGCTTAAATCAAAATGAAGTGAATTTCCTCATCTCGCTTTGATATCTCCATCACGGCGATGCTCGCGCGCGCTTGCTTCGGACCGTCCGGGCTGGGAATCTGCGCGCAGAGGTTGCGCCGCGGTGGTGATGAGGATTGGACTATTTCTGCTTGCGGGGGTGGTATTGGCCGGATGCGTCCCGCCGGTCAGCGTAGTTTATGTTCCCGATCCTGGCGCGCCGATCGCGGGATGGAAGTGTCCCAGCGATCGGCAGTTCATCGCGCATACCAATCCCCCGTGCACCTGGATTCCGGGCATGGTTCTGACGCAGAGCTGCGGCGATGAGTACGCCCGGCACATCAATGAGGCGCGCGGTTGCGTGCCGGATGCGGCTTCCGCCGCCACCTCGCAACCGGCGAAGCATTAGACTCGGCCGCAAGGCAAGGCCGATCCTTCGAACTTTCGTGGCCGGACAAACGTGGAATCATTGACCTTTGTAGTCGCGTCCCTTGACCATTCGCAGCGGGGTATAGACGATCACCACGCTGCCGTCCTGTTTGACGATCTGGTTGCGTGTGCGCACCAGGGCCAGGCCCGGCCGCTTCTTGCTTTCCTGGCACTCAATCACCTCGCATTCGACATGGATGGTGTCGCCGACGAAGGTCGGACCTTTGACATCCAGTTCCATGTTCAGAAACGCCAGGCCAACGTTTTGCATCGCGGCCTGCACCAGGAGTCCCTCGGAGAAGGAATAAACCAGCGCGGCGGGAACGACCCGTCCCTTGATTGCGGATCCCGATTTCAGGAACTCGACGTTGGTGAAGAGCACCTCGAGCATCCCGGTGCAGGAGATGAAATTGACCAGGTCCGCCTCGGTGACGGTACGCCCCACGGTCTTGAATTTGCGGCCCACGGGCAGATCTTCCCAATGTATCCCCAAGCCGATGGTTTCAATGTCTTCCATATTGTTCCTCGTATGCTGAAACCGGTTTGACGAAAGCGCCGACGCGCACGGGACGTGAGCATGCGCGCGGCCACGATCCGCCCGCATTGTTTCGCGCAGCGGTGAAGCGATCAACCCTGATAGTCCCGCTGAACTCCGTCGTCGCGGCAGCGCCGCCCGGCTGCTGCGCCCGCGCCCAAGACCGGCAGCAAATAGCGGTTGACGCTCATGGCCGGGAGATGATCTCACGCGCGCGCCAGGACGCCGCCGTCGATTATCAGCTCCGTACCGGTCACGTAGCCGGCTTCGTCGGAGCACAGGTAGAGCGAACCGTAGGCCATTTCTTCCGGAGTTCCGGCGCGCTTGAGGGGTGCGTCGTTGGCGAGCTTTTCTTGCGCATGCCTGGGCAGCGCGGCCGCGGTCGAGGTCATGGTAAATCCCGGATGCAGCGAGTTCACCCTGATTCCCTGCTCCGCGTATTCAAGCGCCGCAACTTTGGTTATCAGATGAACCGCGGCTTTGGAGCCGTGATACGCGATCGCCATCGGCCCCGCCGCCAGTCCATTCATGGACGAGATGTTGACGATCGCGCCGCCGCCCGCCTTGCGCATCTCCGGGATGGCGGCCTTCATGCCCAGCCACACTCCGGTCTGATTGACCGCAATGATCCGGTTCCATCCCTCCAGGGTTTCGGTCTCGGTGGTTTCGGTGCGGTAAATGCCCGCTACGTTACACAGCGTGGTGAGCTTGCCGAAACGCTTCACGGTTTGCGCGACTGCGTTGGCCCAGTCCGCTTCCGAACTGGTGTCCAGATGCAGGTAGATCGCCTCGGCGCCGCTTTTGACCACGTCGGCGACCACTTTACGGCCCAAATCATCCTGGATGTCGGCGGCCACGACCTTGGCGCCGTGGGCGGCGAACAGCCGCACATGCGCCTCACCCATCCCGGCCGCGCCGCCCGTGATCAATGCCACCTTGCCTGCCAAACGTCCCTGCATCGGTAATCACCTCGGTCCCATCGGAAGTTGTGACGATTGGACCTTAGCCCAGCGTCCCGAGTGCCGCAATTTCAAGACCGATCAGTGATGTTGTGCGTAAGCTCCGATCGTGGCAAAAGTCACATCGCGCACTTGCCGGCGTGGCGGGTGCTATCCTGCGACACGAACATGGAGTTGCACCATGACCAAACCCAACGCTTCGTCGCTAAGCTTCTCGCACGTCGGCATCTGCGTGTCGGACCTCGACCGCTCGATCCGCTTTTACTGCCAGGGCCTGGGATTCGAGCTGGTGGAGTCGCACACGGTGGGAACCGAGTTCGGAAAGCTCATGGAGGTCGAGGGTAACATCGTGCTCCAATCGCGTTTTGTAACCCGCGACGGCGTGCGCATTGAGTTGCTCCGCTTTGATGAGCCTGGCTATCAGGGACCTGCCGCCCGGCGCCCGATGAATCAACTCGGCCTGACTCACCTGTCGGTGCGGGTGCAGGACGTGGACGCCGTGGCCGCAAGCATCCGGGAACTGGGCGGAACCGTCTTCGAGCATACGCGAACCAAGTTCTCCAATCCTGATGGCTCCACTATGGATTTCGTCTATTGCACCGATCCGGATGGCGTCCGGATCGAACTCATGCGCCTGCCTCAATAGGTGGCACGCAGCCGCCGTTGCTGCCCAATCTTTATGCGTACAGTGTGCCGCGTCTGTGTAATGTCGCTGATGCTCACCGCCGCGGCGCTGATTGCGCCTGCCTCCAACCTGCGGGCTGGGGACCGCGCGCAATCACGGATACGGTCAGCTCTGCAAACCTGGATGGCCGAATTCAACGCCGGCGATTCGCGCAAAGTATGCGGACTTTTTGCCCCGGACCTGATCGCCGATTACCAGGGCCAACCCGAGCGTGATTACCTTTCCTTGTGCAAACTGTTGCGCGGCTCGTTGAGCGATCAGCAGCGGAAATTTCACTATTCACTCGACATCAAGGAGATCCTGGTGTCAGGCGGCCTCGCCGTGGTGCGGCTGGTGTGGACCCTCAGGGTTTATCCAAAAAATGGATCCGAGGCCCATTCGACAGTTGAACCCGGCATCGATATCTTCCGGCTGCAGCCCGATGGGAGCTGGAAGATAAGTCGATTCATCGCCTACGGTGTAACGCCATAGCAGATGTCCATTGCTTGCAAAGACCGATGGAGATGGCTGGAGGATAGGCTATGCATGAGATCAAGTCGATTGGAGTGTTGTCGGCGGCGAAGATAATGGGCGCGATATATTTCGTCTTTGGCGAAGTCATTGCGGTCTTCGTCGCTTTGCAGGCATTGCTCCATGGACATCCGATTCGGGGCATTGTTGCCCTGATATTCGTCGGCGCGATTCAGGGTCTGCTCGGATTCGTTGCTTCCGCCGTGATGTGCTGGCTGTTCAATCAAATCGCTGCCCGAATCGGTGGAATCGAAGTCGAGGTGTTGCCAGCCGGACGTTAGGCAACGCCCGGTCAGTCGAAATCCCGCTGGCGCTCAGGCCAAGCGCGAAGTACAACTTCATCGGGAGCAAACCAATGAGCAGCGAACAACGTGTAGCAATCGTCACCGGTGCCGGACGCCCGTGGGGAATGGGACGCCAAACCGCCCTGCAACTGGCGGAAAAAGGCTACGACATCGCGGTAGCGGACCTGCGCGAGGATTGGGGCCGCGAGGCCGCCGAGGTTACCGCCAAACAAACCGGCCGGCGCACCATCTACGTCAAGACCGACATCTCCAAACGCGCGGAGGTGCACGCGATGACCGAGCGGGTGCTGGCCGAACTTGGCCGGATCGATGTCTTGATCAACAACGCCGCGGTCCCTATCGGACAGCGGATCGAAGACTTTACCGATGAGACCTTTCATAAGGTCATAAACATCAACCTGTTGGGCGCGATGCTATGCTCGCAGGCCGTGCTCAAGCCGATGAAGGCGCAGAAGTACGGCCGCATCGTGAACATCGCCTCCGGCGCCGCGGTCAAACCCTATCCCGGTGCGGCACTGTACGCGGCGGCCAAAGCGGGACTGATCGCGTTCACGCGCGTGCTGGCATTGGAGGCCGCGCCGCACATCGTCGTGACCGCGGTCGCGCCCGGATGGGTCAACACCGCGATGGGCTCCGAGTCCGGCCCCACGGAGAAGGATTTCGAAATGGGCATCCAGGACAATCCGTTCGGGCGGCCCCTATATCCGTCAGAAGTT
Organism: uncultured Pseudomonadota bacterium; assembly: GCA_963805995.1. Taxonomy (GTDB): domain Bacteria; phylum Desulfobacterota; class Binatia; order Binatales; family Binataceae; genus JAJPJA01. The sequence goes on from CAWDWL010000004.1 coordinate 107,309, forward strand.
GCCGACGTGATTGTTTACGCGGCCACCAACATAAGTCACGCGCTGACCGGACAAACCCTCCACGCCCGCGGCGGCTCTTTGCCGTTTATGTAGAAGTGGACATGCTCTCGCTATCTTTGAAATGTCGAGAGACTGCAGGACCCCGGCTCGCCCGCGCCGGCAGATGACAGCGTGGAAGGACTGTCCCGCATTCAAAATCTACCCTGTGGCACAGGCTTTACAGCCTGTCATCCGCCGGTTTGGGTCGTTTTTCGAAGAGCAGATAGGTCTTCTCTGCCCCTCACAGACCCAGCGCTTTGGCGACAGCGCCGAGGCCTTTGGTTAATCCGTCCCGGTCATAGCTCAAGTTCATATATCCCAGCGGAACCAGCACCCGATCCGCTCCGAGAGCAGCGGTCATCGCCACCCAATCCCTGGCGTCGCGGCCCTTGAAGTCGGGCAGATTGGCGGTGCCGCAGGTGATCTCGATTTGCGCCGGATCACGTCCGATCGCCGCGCATTCCTCGCGCAGCAGTTGCAATGCGCCGCGAATCTCGTCGTGCGTTCCGACCGGGAAAAATCCATCGCACAGGCGGGCGGCGCGCCGGGCCGCGACTCGTGACACGCCGCCGTAAATGATCGGAATCCGGCGGTTGGGCGGTTTGGGCGAGCACTTCACTGCCGCGAAGCGGAAAATTTCGCCTTCGAAGCTGAAAGCGTCTTCCGCCCAGGCTTTGCGCATTATCTGGATTGCTTCGTCGGTGCGCTTGCCCCGCGTATGCCAATCGATGCCAAGCGCGTCGCATTCCTCCTTGAGCCATCCGCTGCCGATTCCATACAGCACGCGCCCGCCCGCCAGCGCGTCCATGGTGGCGAGTTCCTTGGCCAGCTCGAGGGGATTGTGCTCCGGCAGGATGGCGATGCAGGTGCCAAGCTTTAGCTTGTTGGTCGCCGCCGCCATGTAGGTCAGGCAGGCGAGCGGGTCCGGCCATTGATCGTCGCCGGGAAGCCCTTCTTTGGTATAGGGATACTTGCTGTCGTAACTGGCCGGAATGACTATGTGTTCTGGCAGCCATATCGACTCGAAGCCCAGGTCCTCGGCGAGCTTGGCGACAAACGCCACGAAGGCGCCGTCGAAGGGCAGGTCACGCGAGAATATTACTGTCAGGCCAATTTTCATACTGGTTTAAGTCTCACTTGCCGTAGAGAATCACCGGCTTGATGTCGCGCAGTTCATGCATCGCCACGAACGCCGAGTGAATGTCGTTTAGTTGATAGCGGTTTGGAAACATGGCGTCGAAATCGAACCGCCCGCGGTTGTTATCCAAAAAGCAGATCGCCTTGTAGTAATCCGACACATTGCCCGACAGTGAACCGATGATGTCAATTTCCTTGCCGACTACAGACGCGGGCAGGAAGTTGACGCTGTCGGGACCGACCTGGCCGATCACCAGAAAGCGTCCGCCGCGCCTGACCAGGTCCACACCTTCAGTAAAGGCGGTCCTGGCGCCGGAGCCCTCGATTACCAGGTCCGCGCCCAGTCCACCGGTCAGCTCCTTGACCCGATTGATGCGCTCGGCGTGCGGAATGTCGACGGAGATGGTGTAGTCGGCGCCCCATTTTTTCGCGACTTCGAGCCGATCCGCGGGCGCGCCGATCGCGATCACCTTGGCGGCTCCGGAGCGCGCCGCCATCACGGCCGCGAACAAACCCACCGGGCCGGTCCCCTGGACCACTACGACTTCCGGTTCGCGCAGCGGCCCCAGGCGCTCGAACGCGTGGACCACGCTGCGCAACGCACAGGAAGCGGCGGAAGCCCAATAGTCCTTCACCGTGTCAGGCACCTTGACCAGCCCCGAGCCTGGAAAGACGTAGGTGTATTCGGCGAAAGCGCCGGTTAAGTGAGGATAGTCTTTGACCGACGACACCCCATAATAGCGGCGATTGGGACATAGCGAATGGCGCTTGGCGACCACGCACCAGAAGCATCGGCCGCACACTCCGGGACTCCAGATGATGCGGTCGCCTTCCTTGAGCGGATGACCGAGCGAATCCTGCTTGACGATGCCGATATCCGCAATCCGCCCCATCATCTCATGGCCCGGCACCACTGGCAGATTCACGGTAATTCCCATGCTGGCCGGCGGCGGATTCTCCCAGGCGTGCATGTCGGAGCCGCAAATCGAGCTGGCGTCGTTCTTGACCAGCATCGCTCCCGCTTCGATTTCCCGGGGTAGTGGAACTTCCTCCACCGCCAGCGGCTCGCGATACGCCTTGAGCAGCGCGGCGCGGCAGGTCTTTGGTGCATTCGGCATTTACTTCTCTCCCATCAATTCATTGGGTCAGTTGGGATTGGGTATAGCGCGATCAATCAGAGCCGGGCGTCCCATCGATTGGATTGCTCGCCTATGAAGGCGCGCAAATTTTCCCTTCCAGATTCAGCGCCAACTGCCGGAAATCGGCGAGGTTGAAAGTATAAATCCGATCAACCTCGCACCTGGCCGCGCAGCCTATGAGTAGGGCGTCGTAAATCTTCGCTCCAATCCATCCACCGTCTCCAACCAGCTTAAGCGCCTCGACATAATCTTTCTTTCCGATAGGGACCGTCTCGAAATGAGGCAAAACGTTGTCAGTAATGATGTGCACGGCCTCTGCCGGGTGGATGCGCGGCTGCACCGGTAGGCGCGTCAGGGCCGCGTACAATTCAGCAATCGAGTGGGCGCTCATGAATCCCTGATCCTTTCCGCCAGCGACTCGTTGTAGCGCACGCCATGCCTGTGCGTAATGCGGATGGCTCTGTTCGGATGCGGCCACCAGAAGGCTGGTGTCGAAGAAGATTTCACCGCTTACGCCTTCAGAACAGACTCGATCCGCTCTTCGCGCACCTCCTGAAGCACACGATCCCAGTTTGCGCCTGGTTGCGCCACGCCTTGGTGCACCCACAGCCCCTCTATCTTGATCATAGCCGGAAGCTCTTCGACTGCGCGTAACAATACGCCTCCTGACTGATCCAGACGCCTCCAGCTCCGTGCCAGGCTTTAGCCCAGACGCTCACGCAGATGCTTCAGGAACGACGATTCGCCCGGATTTATCGATCCTGAGTTTCATGCCATCATTTTACCAATATGCCATATTTTATGGTTGTAAAATTGCTGTTTACGCAACGGGATCATCCGCGCGTCACCGAATCGAGGTCAGTTGGCGATTGGCTCCAGCGCGAGCACGCTACCGTCGGCGTCGCCCGCTATATAGATCCGGCCGTCCGCTCCAGCAGCGACGCCGGCGAAGGGTACGAAGGGTCCGGGAAAAATCCCGGGGATTCCGGGCAGTGGCTTGACCGCGAGACCGCCCGCAGCGCCCACCGGCAGGTTGGACGCCAGTACCTGGCGGCGCCGATCGGCCCGTGAGATGGCAAGCAACTGCCGCGAACCCGCGTCGACTACCACGACCGTATCGCCCAGCATCGTGATTCCCTGCGGCTGGTCGAGCCCGTCCATCACATTCTCGATTCCCCCATCGACCCTGACCACGCGATGCGCGCCGGTTTCGGTTACGTAACAAGCGCCGTCGTCCGCAACGGCAACGCCGGTGGGAAAATTCAGTCCGCTGGCGATGACGTTGATTTCCCCCGCGCGCGCAATCTCCAGCACCCGTCCGGTCCCGCTTTCCACCGTGATCACGGCGCCGCGCGGCGAACAGGCGACTCCGTTGGGACGATCGAGGCCGCTCGCCAACGTCTCACTGGCATGGGTTTGAGGATGAAATGACGCGACTGCGCCTACCGTCGTGGTGACGTAGAGCATCCTGTCGGCGCCGGCGCATACGTCGCGGATGATGCCGGGAAAGCCCTTATCGCCCACCCATGCCACCCGCTCGGGCGCGCCGTCGGCGCGCGGGCGCATCAGGCTGGGGCCGTCGGCGATGAAGAGGTTGTCACCACTACAGGTGAGGCCCCAGGGACCGATAAGGCCGGTGGGCTCGAGCACGCGTCGCTCGCCATTCGACGCAATCTCCCACACGCTGCCGTGCGCGAAGCTGGAGACGAAAATGCGGTCGTCGGGCGCGATCACGAAATTGTCGAGGCCGGTTTCGATCGTCGCGACGCGGGTTTTCCGCCGGCTTTGCAGGTCGATGCGGGTGACGTCGCCGGTGTGCGATTCCAACACCATCAGCGCGCCCCGATTATCGAACTTGACCGCGGGAGGAGTCGCCATGCCGCCGATAAAGCGCTCGCGCTGGCCCCCATCCAGCGGCATCCGCCAGATGTCGCCGCTCAGGACCTCCGGAAAGTACAGCAGCCCGTCGGGTCCGACCGCGCACGCGTTGGGCATCGCCAAGCCGTCGGCCATGACGCGCGGTGCGCGGCCGTCATGGAACAGTTCCAGCAGACGCCCGCCGGTGCGGCATTCATCGATGAACAGCCGGTCCTTGTGGACCGTGATACCGTTGGCGCCCGGCACCTGGTCCGACACCACCCGCACCTCGCCATTGGGCATCCGCGCGACCACGCGCGAGTTGAGATATTCGGTGACGTACATCACGCCGTTGGAGTCGAAGTCGAGGTCGTCGGGACTGACGATTGCTCCTCCGCGGGGGCTGATGATCTTCTTCTCGCCGGTGGCCGGATTGATAGCGGTGATTTGACTGCCGAAAACCTGGGTCACGTAGAGCCAGCCGTCCGGCGCCAGGCGCATCCCGTTGGAGCCAAACAGCGGTGAGGGGCGGACTGCCCGTGCTATCTTCCATCCGGCCGCGGCGGAGGGCTCTCCGACCGCCGGATTTCTGCTCGATGACTCGGCCACCATGGTCTCCTTTCGTGCCCCTGCCTGGCGCGGCAAGGAACGCCAGCGTAACTCATTGGACGATTATCTCAACCCTTGCGCGGACGCAGTTAAATCGCGTAGGTATTTCTAGGCAAAGAATCTCCATTTGGAAAGGATTGGATGCGGGTTCCGGCATGATGGCGGACGCCGGCGCCACTTTTTCCCCGGTCCGGCAGCGGTTTGCCGCGGGGGCGGGAAAGGTAAAGAATGATTGCTGGGGACGCGGCGCGGTTGTACAAGCTTAGAGTCGAATCGCCAGCGGGAATCCGTAAGGAGCTTTTATGGCTGGACAGCCACAGATGATCGAACCGGCATCCGCCGCGCCACGCGGTGAAAGCGCCCAATTGAGGACGCTGGACTGGGACGGTCGCGCCCGCAGCTATATCCCCGGGCCGAAGCTGCGCGTATCCAGGAACCTCAAACTGCACACCGAAGAGGCGGAATCGATTCATCCCGTGACCTTCGAGGTCATCCGCAACGCGTTATGGATTGTAAATCAGGAGCAGGCCGACACCATCCGCAAGGTCTCCTCGTCGCCGGTGACCACGTTCGCGTTTGACTTCAACACGTCGATTCAAAACGAAACCGGCGACGGCGTCGTGTTCGCCCCCTATCTTCAATATTTTCCCGGGATGGCGGACCTGGTGGTGCGCTGGACGATTGAGAACCTCAGCGAGTTTCCCGGAATTCATGACGGCGACCTTTTCGTGCAGAACGATCCCCTGATCGGCGTCAGCCATCAGATGGACTTCCAGGCCTTCGCGCCGGTGTTCGTGGGCGACGAGCTGTTCTGCTGGATTTTCAATTCGATTCACGTCCGCGATATCGGGGGAGTGGCGCCGGGCAGCTTCTGCGTTGACGCCCGCGACATCTACAGCGAGGCGACGCCGATTCCGCCGCTCAAGATCGTTGAACGCGGACGTATCCGCCCCGATATCGAAGCGGCCCTGATGCGCCATTCGCGGATGCCCGGTCTGCTCGCGCTGGATCTGCGCTCCCAGATGGCGGGGATCCATGCCTCGCGAGTGCGGATTCTTGATCTGGTGCGGCGCTACGGAGCGGCCACGGTCAAGGCGGCGATGCGCAAGATTATCCGCGACACCAGCCGCGCCGTCGGCGAACGGCTGCGCCGTCTGCCCGACGGAACCTGGACCGACGTGTCCTATCTGGGCGGAATGTACACCGGCGATCGCGGCGCCTATCGCGTGGTGCTCTCGATGGAGAAGACCGGCGATCAGCTGGTCTTCCGCAACCAAGGCACCGATCCGCAGGTCGGTTCGTCCAACTGCTCGTATGGAGCATGGCGGGCGGCGGTGCTGGCGTCGCTATGCTCGATGCTCGCGTGGGACCATCGGTTTTGTTTCGGCGGCGTGCTGGAGCACATGAAATTCGAAGGCACCGAAGGCACCGTTACCTGCATCGACCGCAACGGCGCGGTGTCCAATCTGCAGGCCATCATGATGACTATTTTCCAGGCCTCCAAAGTCGCCTCCAAGATGATGGTCGGCGATCCGGAGCTGGGAAAGATGGCGATGGCCGGGAGCGTCGGCACCACGTTCGCCGGGATGTCCGGAATCGACCAGTGGGGCAAGCCCTACGCCAGCATCACGCTCGATGTGATCGCGCATGGGATGGCCGCCTTCTCTTTCAAGGACGGCATCGACCAGGGCTCCGCGCATATCATGCCCAGCGCCGAAAGCGGCGATTGCGAAGCCTGGGAGCAGGCGTATCCAATCATATACCTGTATCGGCGCAGCTTTCCCGGCTTCGGTCACGGCAAGTTTCGCGGCGGCGCGGGGCTGGTGATGGGATGGGTCGGACAGGGCACCGATAACCAGGTATTCAGCAATGTATCCGCGCCGGTGAGCCTGCCCGGATGCCACGGACTGTGGGGTGGGCATTGGGGTCAGTCGGGGCTGTGCCATTATCAATCAGGCACCGACATCCGCGAGCGCTTCAAGCACGGCAGCTTGCCGGGCTCGAGCCGGGAATTGCATGAGCTGTGGCAGTTGGAGCCGGTGCCGCCCAAGACCGCGAACATCAGGATGCTTGAGAGCGACGTGATGGTGCAGTCGGTCTCCTCCGGCGGCGGCTATGGCGATCCGATCCAGCGCGATCCCGAGCTGGTGCTGAAGGACGTGACGGTGGGCGCGATTTCGGCGGAGGTTGCGTCGCGGATCTATGGCGTGATCGTGAAGGATCAAGCGGTGGACGTGGCCGCGACCGCGACACGCAGGAAGGAAATACGCCGCGGCCGAATCAGGCGCGGCGGCGCCGCCGCAAAAGCCGCTGTCGCCGCAACCCACTCCCAACGGTACGCCGCTTACGCGTCTGCACGCCGTCGCCGAGGAGCTTGAACTGGTGGCAATCGGATCGGACCGCTACATCGCGTGCAAGGATTGCGGTCACTTTATCTGCACGGTCGACGCCAATTACAAACTCGGCGCCGCCAGGATCGACGGCTCGCTGACGGAAATCGACCCGGAGTTGTTTCCGGATCCCGGGAACGAATTCGATATGCCGATCGTCTATCGGCAGTATCTGTGTCCGAATTGTGGCGTCCTGCTGGAAAATGAATTGGTAAGAGCGGACGAACCGCCGATATGGGACGTCCACTTGGTTTGAGCATTAATTGGGCAGGGTGAGGGTTGCGATACCCTCCATACAACACCAACCGCGCATTCGTGGAGGACAGCATTCCATGGCGTACGACTTGTTAATCAAAAATGGAACGATCGTTGACGGTACCGGAGCGCCGCGCTTCCAGGGTGACGTCGCGATTGCGAACGGCAAAATCGCCGAAGTCGGCAAAGTCAAAGACGGCGCCGCCAAGGTAATCGACGCCGACGGACTGATGGTCGCCCCCGGCTTCATCGATCCGCATACGCATTACGACGCCCAGATCTGGTGGGACGACCTGGTGACGTGCTCCTCATGGCACGGAATCACCACCACAATCATGGGCAACTGCGGCGTCGGCATCGCCCCATGCAAGCCGGAGATGCGCGAGATTGCGGCGTGGGACCTCGTCAACGTCGAAGGAATTCCGTTCGACGTGCTTAAACGGGGAATCGACTGGAAGTGGGAGACATTCCCCGAATACATCGACGCGGCCGCGCATCACAAGCTCGGAATCAACGTCGGCTTTTTGGCCCCGCTCACTCCGTTCCGCCATTACGTGATGGGTGAGGAATCGATGGAGCGCGCGGCGCGCCCCGATGAGATCGTCAAAATCAAGGCCCTGATCCATGGCGCGATCGCGGCGGGCGCGATGGGATGGTCGACCAGCAAGGCCGCCAATCACGTCGGCTACCAGGGCCGTCCGCTGGCCTCGCGTCTGGCCAGTATGGATGAACTGGTGGCCTATGCGAGCGTGCTCAAGGAACTGGGCCGCGGCATCATCGAGTTCAATCTCAACGTCACCGGCAATTTCACCGACGACGATTATAATATGCTCGACGCGCTGCTGACCGCGAGCGGACGTCCGGTGACCTGGCTGGCGGTCTTCGTGCACAACCACAAAGAAGTCCTCGCCAAGGCTGAGCCACTGGTCAAACGCGGCGGTATCCCGCAAGTCTCCGCCGTTCCCGTCGTGCGCAACGTCGATCTGCGCACGCCGGGCAGCTTCGCGGCGCTGCCGACCTTCGGCCGCGTCCTCAACAAGCCGCTTGAAGAGATGCAAAAGGCTTACGCCGACCCCGCGTTCCACGAGGGCTTCCGCCGCGACATGAACCTGAAGGTCGCGCGTCCGGACTTAAGGCGCATGCGGGTGGAAGAGGTCCAGAGTCCGGAGTTGAAGCCGTACGAGGGCAAGTCAATTCCGCAGATCGCGCAGGAGCGCGGAGTGGATTTGGTCGACGCGTTCCTGGACCTGTCGGTCGCCGACGGCCTGCGCACCCGCTTTACCGACATGCCGATGAGCGAAGACGGGATGGACCTCCTGCTCTCCGATCCCCGCACCATGATCGGATTGTCCGACGGCGGCGCGCACGTCGACGCCCATTGCGAAGCCGGATATCCGACCTACCTGATCGGCCACTGGGTGCGCAAAAAGCAGCTCTTCAGCCTGGAGCGAGCGGTCGAACTGATCACGTCGCATCCTGCCGACATCTTCGGCGTGGTCGGCCGTGGCCGGCTGAAGCCGGGAATGGCTGGCGACGTGACCATCTTCGATTTCGACCAGATCGACACCAAGATGCGTCAGCATCAGATTCGCGACCTGCCCGGCGGCGGCGCGCGTTTCGTGATGACGGCGCAGGGAATCAACTACACCATCGTCAACGGCGAAGTGCTCTACGAGGACGGCCAGCACACCGGTGCTCTGCCGGGCCAGGTAGTGCGTTCCCAGCGCATGAATTGAGCGGATCAGCGTCGATCCGCGCCTGTGAACGGCCCTTCCCGTCGAAACGGGAGGGGCCGTTCCGTTCTATTAATAATCTCCCCCTTGACAGGGGGAGAAGGGCGCCGCCGCGGCGCCCCAGAGAGGGTCCTTTGTCAGCGCGCCTTCTGAGGCGCGCGAATTAGGAATCCGTCAGCGCTGCGTAAAGCGCAGTCATGGCGTTTGGCATCCGAGCCGCGAGCGTGAGCGAGCGATGCCATCCAGAAGTCATCCGAGCGCGAACGCCGAGAGTTCTGATTCGATTCCCACAACCTCGGGCCTGACTCCTCAAGCCCCTCGACGGCATCTAAGCTATGATGAAAGTCGAGGTGGCGAAAATGCCCATGCGCCGGATAAAAATGCCGATCTCTATTTTGCGTTGGTTCGCATCCATCCTGATATGCGGTTGGTTGACCTCCGGCCTGGCGCTGGCGCAAGCCGCGTCGCCGGTCCCGGCGGGCAAGGCCGAACAGACCGCGGTCTTCTCCGGCGGATGCTTCTGGGGCGTGGACGCGGTGTTCAAGCATGTCAAAGGCGTTTCGAAGGTGGTTTCAGGTTATGCGGGAGGAACCGCGCCGAATCCGAGCTACGAGATGGTCAGCACCGGCACGACCGGCTACGCCGAATCCGCGGAGGTCACCTACGATCCGTCCAAGGTGTCATACGATCAACTGCTCAAAGTGTTCTTCTATGTTGCGCACGACCCCACCGAACTCAACCGCCAGGGTCCGGACGAAGGAACGCAGTATCGCTCGATGATTTTCTACACGACCGAGGAACAAAAACACTCGGCCCACGCCTATATCGCCAAGCTCGACCGCGAAAAAGCTTTTCCGGAACCGATCGCTACGCAGGTGGCTCCGCTGCTGCACTTCTATCCCGCCGAGGAGTACCATCAGAACTTCCTCGAACGTAATCCGGACAATCCCTACATCGTGTTCAACGACCTGCCCAAGCTCGACCATCTCCGCCAGCAGTGCCCGGATTTGTATAAGCCGTAGCCGGGTGCGCGTTTTGGAGCTGCCTCAGCCAAACTGCTATCTCCCTGGTCGGAGTCGGGACGATGACGCAGAGCTTTTGGGCTTGCGCCCGTTTGCGCCGCAAGTCGGGGTTAATCCGAAACCGAGTGAAACGGGTGTCCAATTTCGACTGATGAGGTACTCAATGGCTCTGAAAATATCGGAAAGGTATATCGTATGAAAATCGGTTTGGGATTGATGTTTGTCCGTCCGTTGCCGTATCAGCCCGAAATCCTGGCCTGGATTGCGCAATACGCGGAGGAGTTCGGCTACGAATCATTGTGGGTGCCGGAACATATTGTCATCCCGGCCAACTATGAGACCGCCTATCCCTATAACGAGGAAACCAAAAAGCTGCCCAACAACGACGAGACCGACGCCTGGCCCAACCCGATGGTGGCGCTGGGTTACCTGGCGGCGCTGACCAAGAAGGTCAAGCTCGGGACCTGTATCACGATTCTGCCGCTGCATCATCCAATCGAGATGGCCACCCAATGGGCCGCGCTCGACGTGCTGTGCAATGGGCGCTCGATCCTGGGAATCGGCAGCGGATGGCTCAAGGAGGAGTTCGAGGCGCTGGACGTCAACTGGCATCGGCGCGGCGCGCTCACGGACGAGTCGATGCGAGCGATGCGCGCGCTGTGGCGCGAAGATCCATCGACCTTCAAGGGCAAGCACTTCAACTTTCAGGCCCTGCGCTGCTTTCCCAAGCCGGTCCAGAAAGGCGGTATCCCGATCCTGGTTGGCGGTAACTCCGACGCCGCCGCGCGCCGCGCCGCGCGCCTGGGAGATGGGTTTTTTCCGGTCGGCGAAGTGGACGAGTTGAAAGCCTGCTTCAAGGAGATGGAGGCGGAATGTGCCAGGGCCGGCCGCAGTCCCAGTGAAATCGAGCGCATGGCCGGCGGTGGTAACCCTGCCGCATTCGACGTCGAAAAACTCCCCGAAGTCTATAAGGCTTACGCGGATTTGGGCGTCACCCGCGCTCTGGTTCCCGTCGCTTATGTGGGCCTGGAATTCACCCGGGAAGGTCTCAAGAAGGGAATGGGTAAGCTGGCGCAAAAGCTCGTGCGCTAAACCTTCGATCTTGGTAAGAAGAATTCTGGAGTAGGGTCTGATGCCCCTGTCTGAGAATGACAAACGAGTTCTGATTGCGCTGATATGGAGTCTCAAGCCGTCTGACTTGTCGGTTCTGCAGGCCATCTTGGAGGAGCCAACCAGGAGTCGAATTGCGACCACCAAGTTTGGCGCAAACGCTATGTTCTATTCGCACCTGGAACGCCTTGGCCTGGCGCAAGGCAAGGAGAAAGACCCTTCGATCACGGGCATAAAGTATCATGAGACAGTAAGTGGTCTTAAGACCTTCAGCCTGACAGAAGAGGGAAAAGCGGAAATTGCACCCCTGATACAACTCGCTCTCAACACCGGAGTTCCGCCTGAAGATGCCTCGATCTCCGAAGAGGTCATTAAGATCTTGAACCAATATGCGGAAGAGGGGAATGCTCCCGCTCAAACGAAACTGGCTATTCTTTACGACAAGGGCAAGGGCGTCGAACAGAGCTATTCCGAAGCGTTGAAATGGTATCTAAAGGCCGCGGAACAGAATGACACCACGGCGTGTAACAATATCGGGGTCATGTGCTTCGCCGGCCTCGGCGTTCAAAGAGATCTCGACATAGCCAGACAATGGTTTGTCAAAGCGGCCGACCTCGGCAGCCCCGGAGCGATGGATAACTTGGGGGAGATGTATTCCAGAGGTCTTGGCGTCCCGCAGGATAATGCGGAAGCTTTGAAATGGTTCCGCAAGGCCGCCGAGCATGGTCACGCGGAGGCCGCCCGCAAGGCGGCGGCACTTTCATAACAATGAGAGCACCGGCCCGGTCGCGATAAGAGGCGCCAAGGCCGGGATGACGCTGGAAATCCGGATCAAACGCATCCGCACTGGACGCTGGGGGTGGTCAGCCGGTCCCGGTGCGTCGGCGCAACTCGACCCGTATCTGGGGCTGGGAGCTGGACCGGGCGGACCTCCCGCAGTGATTACCGTGCCCCGCGGCGATCACGCGATGTTCTGGGATCTCGATCCTGAGGGGGCTGTGAGATGGAGTTTTCGCTCCATCCCGATTTGAGCTTGACGTTGCCCCGCGCGCGTCTTGCTGCCGGATGAGCGACGTTCGGTTTCAGTCGCAATTTAGATGGGATTTCCATTTTGAATTCTGAATCACAGTGGCGCACCAAGGGGGCTGTATTGGCGCAGACACAATGACTACTTCGCTGTCGCTACTTTTGAGAGCGCGCTTTCCAGCTTGAACAGTTTCTGTGTATTGAGGCGGCCGATCTTCACCTGATCCTCTAAGGAGATATCTACACCACTGAACCACTCCTCGCATTCGACCATACTTTCGAATGGATAATCCGTAGAGTAGAGAATGCGATCTGAACCCATTTCCAGGATGCAGTTCACGAGCGCCTGGGTCCGGAAATTACCGCTCGTGGTTACCCAGAAGTTACTATAAAAATATGAAGAGAGGTTCTTCCTGGCGGGAATCCGCTTGGCCGCTTCACGGACTGCGTCCTCTCCGCGGACAACACCTTGCGGGTTCAAGCGCATCCAGTGCTCGGCACGCCAGATCGAGAACGGAAGCATTTCACCAAGGTGACCAAGGATGATCTGCAGTTTCGGATGTTCGTCAAACAGGCCGCTGCACATCAAACGCAGAGCATGGGTAGCGGTTTCGACAGCGAACGCCCACGCAGGGCCGAGCAGCCAAGGGTGGCCCTCATACGGCTTCGTTTGGCTGTCCAGAGGCTCGCGCGGATGCAGATAAACGGGGACGTCAAGCTTCTCAACTTCTGTCCAAAACGGACGATACTGCGGCAAATCCAAGTAGAAAGAAGTATCTTTCTCGCCGATCTGGGAGAAGCCGTTGATCAGAGCGCCGACAAAACCGAGGTCTTTGACGCAGCGAAGCAGTTCCTTGCTGGCCGCGTCCGGATCCTGCATCGGCAGGGCAGCAAAGGATCTGAAGCGGTCCGTATGCCTCGCCATGTTTTCGGCAAGATGGTTGTTAGCAATGCGCGCTACTTCCACGGCCTTCTTTTTGTCAAGAATTCTTTGGATCCCCGGAGCGTTTAGCGAAAGGATGCTGAGTTCGATTCCAGTTTTATCCATCTGCTCGATTCGCTGTTTTTGAAAGTCCAGGAGGTTAGCGGAAAGCTCCCGCCAAGGAGACCGGTACCCCTGAGAGTCGCCGACCGTCTCCGGAATGGCAAAATGCTCTTCAAGTGCAAGCTTCCACGGTTTGTCAAAGTCAGGCCTATCAAATTTCATCTTTCTTCTCGCTGTCCTGAAACAAATGGATTTAATCTAGTGCCCTCGGAAGGCCGAATCTCCAGTGGTCGATGGTTGTAGCGGTAATCCGCAGGTATGCCGATAATCACGAGGCCTGCATTGTGAGGCAAATTTCCTACGTCAACCCTCGGAAGAAGGCGTGGATGCGCCAGCACAGAAGCTTCGGTACTCCATTGCGGCGAAGTGGCCGCCTTTAGGCACCAAGGTTTATGGTTTCGGGTTGAGCATGCGCTTCGGGCCAATGTCGAGAAGGCGCAGTTCCTCCGGGAACAGCGCGACGGTTGCGAGCGCCGATTACAACTCGTTCTTGTAGATTACCCCGTCTTTCATGATGAACTTCAGATTCCTTGCGGGGTCAGTCAGGACCCTCACATTCTGCAGCGGGTCACCTTGTACTACCAAGAGGTCGGCGTATGCTCCCGGCGAAATGGTTCCAAGGCTTCCGGACTGATTCAGCAGATCGGCGTTGATGCGGGTGGCCGAGGCAATGATATTCGCCGGCTCGTCGAGACCGATTCTCATTTCGAATTCCCGAAGCTGCGACCTCTGCGCTTCAGGCCCCCATAGATCGGTCCCGAAAGCGATCGGTACCTGGTAGCGCTTGGCCCAATCGTAGACCTGGCGCCCTCTTTCTACCGTAGCCCTGAGACTGTCGACAATGGCGGGAGGCAGGCCGGTTTCAGGGGCCGACTCAATGCGCTGGATCAGCGATATGAACGTTGGGTCCAGATAGGCGCCTTGCCGCGCCATCATCTCGACGGTCGCCTCGGAAACGAAGTTGGCGTGTTCTATGGAACGCACGCCGGTCGCCAGGCATCGTCGAACGGCCGCGTCGGTGTACGCGTGCGCCATCACATAGGTGCCGCGCCCATTCGCCTCCTCCACGATCGCGCGCAACTCGTCGGTCGAGTATTCGTAGAGTGAGGGATGAGCTTCGGAGGGGAACACGACGCCTCCGGACACGAATACCTTTAACTGGCTCGCACCTCTGCGGAGTTCTTCGCGCGCGGCCTTGCGCACCTGGTCGAGTCCGTCCGCGATCACCGACATCACGGAAAACGGGCCCGGCGCTCCGCACGGCTCCGCAACTTCATCAGGGGTGCGAAAGTCGGCGCCTCCTCCGGTCTGGGTCAGCGCGCGTCCCGAATAGAACAGACGAGGTCCGATGATTTTGCCTTCGACCAGAAGCCGAGCGATGCTGTGGTCGGCTCCGCCCGCCTCTCTGATCGAGGTGAAACCATCCATCAAGCTGCTTCGCAGGTAGCTGGAAGCGGCGTTCACGATTTCAGCGGCCGGATAGGAAATATTCCTGGGGCTCAGCGATAATCCGGTTATATGTGCATGCGCGTCGATGAGTCCAGGCATCAGAGTCAGGCCGTCGGCGTCGATAATTGCGGCGCCCTCGCGATCCAACGGAGTCTCCGAAACGGACAATATCCGGCGGCCTTGGACCAGAACTTCGAATGATTTCTGGAGATCCGTGAATCCCGTCAGCAAGAGCTTCGCGTTGATGAAGAGCGTTTTGGGCGAAGTTTCCATGTTCAACCCGGATTCATCACGCTTCTAAGGGCACGGCTCGAAGGGAAAAGGACTTTAACCGGAATTTCCGTTTTTTGACTTCGCAAACAGCGATTTTTAGTCCTATTGCCGGTCCAGCGTCAAGTCGGCGGCCGTTTGGCGGTTGTGGCCCGCTCGCATTGGGGCAGTGGCCCGCTGCGAGCCCTTCCGGTCGCTTTTCAAGACAACTCCGCGGCTCTTGCAGGAAATTATCGACGCACCGCTCCCTGCTCTGCGTTGCGTTGACCGAGTTTACCGCAATCAACATTCCGTTTATCCCGCCGGGCAAGGCCGCGATCTTTCCCAGCATGCCGGCAAACGGCCGCCGCGGGGTATCGTTTTGTTCGAAGACCACGTGGCGCATCATCTACGCCAAGATCGTCGTCGTGCCTTGAGTCAGCAGATGATTCCGGTCGCCCGCAGTTCCTCGATTCTGTCAGGCGTGTAGCCCAGGATCTCCCTTAGTACGTAATCGGTATCCTCGCCCAGGCAGGGAGCGGCGCGGCGTACCTTGCACGGCGTTCGCGACATCGTCCAGGGCACGCCCGCATGGGTGTAAACTCCGGTCTCCGGATGCGGCAGTTCGACCATGAAGCCGCGCTCGCGCATGTGGAGATCTTTCGCCACGTCCTCATTGGTGAAGGTGGGAACGGCGGCGACGCCGGCGCGCTGCAGGATCTCGGTTATCTCCCATCGGTCGCGCTCCGAAGTCCAGGCCGTGAGGATCCGGTCCAACTCCGCTTCGTTTTGTTTGCGTAGTTCAGCGGTGCGGAAGCGCGGGTCGTCGGCCATCGACGGCTTGCCTATCGCCCCGCACAACGCGCGCCATTCCGCCTGGCTGCCCACGGCGATGGTGACCCAGTGTTCGGCGTCGCCCAGGGTCTTGTAGCAGTCGTGCGGGGACATCCAGCGATCGTGATTGCCCATCGGACGCGGTTCGCGGCCATTGATTGCGTATTCGAGCAACGCTTCGGGCATCAGCATTTCCATCGTTTCGAGCATCGACAAATCGATATGCTGCCCTTTCCCCGTGCGCTCGCGATGGATCAGTGCGGCGTTGATCAACATCGTGCCTAAGATGCCGGTGGCAGGGTCGGCGTAGCTCAAACCGATCTCGCGTGGCCGGTCGTTTTCGTAAGTGCTGAGTGAGTAAAGACCGGCATGCGCGGCGATCATCAGTCCGTAACTGACGAAGCGGGCGTACGGCCCCGTCTGGCCGTAGCCAGATATGGACAGCATGACCAGGTCGGGTTTGACGGCGCGCAGCGCCTCGTATCCGACGCCGAACCGATCGATCACGCCGGGCGCAAAGTTCTCCACCGCGACGTCGCAATGGCGCGCCAGTTCGCGCGCAATCGCGGCCGCCTCCGGCTTGGCAAGATCGAGCTGAAGACTGCGCTTGCCCTGGTTCCACTGGTTGAAGCTGCCGGCGCGGTTGACGCCCGGCTTACCCTCCGCGTACGGCGGAATGATACGGTTGATGCACGGGCGCTTGCTGGTTTCGACGCGAATCACTTCGGCGCCCAGATGCGCCAGTTGCAGAGTACAAAACGGTCCCGCCCACACCCAGCTAAAATCCAGGACGCGCACCCCGCTGAGCGGTCCCGACGTTTGACTCGCGACATCATCCGGCGGGGACGCGGAGATTCCTCTTTGGGCGGCAATCTGCGCCATCACCTCCCGCTGATGTTCACCCAAACGGGGAGCCGGGCGTCTCATCGACCATCCCATCGACGTGGACTTGAAAGGCGCGCCAGGCGCCAATACGGCGGCCTCGCCCGGCTCGCGCCCAGGCATCGGAACGAAGAACTCGCGGCTTTTGAGATGCTCGTCGTTGTAGAGTTCGGCCATCGTGCTGACCGGCGCGGCGGGCACGCGGACCTGCTGCAGCCCGCGAACGGTCTCCAACATCCGCAGGTCCTTGACGCTGTCCTGTACGAGCGGACGCAGCGCCTCAGCCTGGGCGATGCGCGACTGGCGCTCCTGGAAAATCTCCTCCCTGGACCACTCCGGGTTTCCCAGGAAGCCGATGAAACGTTCCCACTGCGCCTGCTCGACGCACATCAGTTCGGCCAATCCGTCGGCGAAATCGAAAATCCCTGTCGGAGAGGAGTTGACGAAGCCCACCCGCGAGGTGCGCTTGCCTTCATAGGTGTACCAGACCAGGCTCAACTCGAGTGCCGCGGCGATGCATTCCTGTTCGGACACGTCGATCGCCTGTCCCACGCCCGATTTCATCCGATGCCAAAAAGCGGCCAATGTCACCGCCGCCGCATGCGCGCCGCTTTGAAACTCCGCCTGATGGCCGTAAGGCTTGAGCGGCGGCAAATCGGGCCGGTCGGAAATCCGCGGACTCATGATCGCCATTCCGCTGGCGTGCATCGAGTTGAGTTCATAGGCGCGATAGCCGGCGCGCGGGCCGTATCCGCCGTAGGCCGCGATGGCGGTGACGATCAAGCGTGGATGGGCGCGGCTGACCGCGTCGCTTTCCAATCCGCAAGCCGCGCGTTGGTAGGGCGCAATATTGTGAATCAGGATGTCGGCGCCGGCCAGGACGTCGTCCAGGGTCCGGCGGTCGCCGGGGTTTACGAGATCGAGCGTGATACCGCGCTTGTCCGCGTTAAGATACTGGAACAAGCCGCTCTTGTGCGGATCCGGAAGGTCGCCGGGGAACGGGCCGCGGCCCCGCGTGACGTCGCCTTCGTGGGGTTCGACTTTAATCACCGTGGCGCCCATCAGCGCCATCAGCTTGGTGGCAAACGCCGCCGAAACCCCTTGACCGAGTTCGACTACTGAGACGCCGCCCAAGGCCAGAGGTCTTGCTGCATTGGTTTCGGTATCATCGTTAGGCACGGCGCGCCGTATGCTAGTCCAATTCCTGCCGGGCGCAAACAGCTTGCCTCGGTCGCGCGAGGTGGCGTCGGCGCGATCGCTGCGCGCGCGGCTTAAATGATTCCGCATTGGTGCCGGGTTCCTGTATAAGTACGGCAGAAACAGGCCTGGCCGGAGATGCCAAATCGGGATTAAGAGGGCTTTCGAGGAATCCTGCGCAGCATTTAAGCGGAGGTCCGGGTGAACGGCAAAACGCTCTCAGGGGGATTTTCCGCAGCGCGGTTGAAGGCCCGCGAGTTGGGGCGCCGGGTCACCGACGTGCCCGCTGCGGCATTGGTGGAGGCGCTCGAGGAAGTGTGCAACATCTTCGAGGGCCTCGAGGCCGCCTCGGGCAAACGCGTCGTTCCCGACCAGGAATTGTTGGAGTTGCAACAGGCGGAAGAGGCGGCGGCGCGCAGCTATCGCGAGCTGTTCGAAGTCTCTCCGCTGGCATGTCTCGTCACCGACCCCGAAGGCGTGATCGAAGACGCCAACCCGACGGCGGCGGCGCTTTTAGGAATGCGGCAGGAGGCCTTGATTGGGATTCCTATCAGTTTCCTGATCGCGGAGCCCGACCGCGATTCGTTGGCCGCCAATCTGGCTGCGATGCGTCGCGCAACCGACTCCAGGGCCCGCAGTCTTGAGGCCAGAATCGTGGTGCCGCAGCGCGCCTTGACCCAGGTTGCATTGACGGTTGCCGCTTCGCGCGGATCGGCGGGGCAGCCGACCGAGTTGCATTGGCTGCTAATCGACGTTACCGGCCAGAAGCGGACCGAAGCAGCGCTGCAGGTTGCCGAGGAAAAATTCAGGACCATCTTCGAAGGCAGCCTGGACGCCGTCGCGATCATCCGCGTGGCCGACGGCACGTTCGCCGAGGTCAACGCCGAATGTTCGCGTTTCACCGGGCTGGGCCGCGCGGACATGATCGGCAAGACCCCGGCGGAGATCGGGATCTGGGTCAACAAAGATGAACTGACCACGGTTCTAAGCGAACTGCGCACCCGGGGGTTCGTCCGCAATCTGGAGACCAGCTTTCGGCACAAGGACCGCAGCGTGCGCCGCGGATTGTTTTCGGCGGTCAAAATCGGGATCGCCGGAGAGCAATGGCAACTCGTGATTATCCGTGACATCACCGAGCGCAAGGCGGCCGAAAGAACCGTCCAGGAGCTCTCCGGGCGCCTGCTGCGCTTGCAGGACGAGGAGCGGCGGCGGATCGCCCGCGAACTCCACGACACCACTGCGCAGAAGCTGGCCGCGTTGTCGATGAATTTGAGTCTGGTTGAGCGATCGGAGCCCCATTTCAGCCCCGCCGCTCAAGCCGCCTTCGAGGAAAGCCTGCGGCTGGCCGAAGGCTGCCTGCGCGAGATTCGCACTCTTTCCTATCTGTTACATCCGCCACTGCTCGAAGAAGCCGGACTTGCATATGCGCTCCGCGGTTACGCGGAAGGCTTCACGCGCAGAAGCGGAATCCGCGTGAAGCTTGACGTGGCGGTCGGTATTGGGCGATTACCCGACGAGATGGAAACCACGCTGTTCCGGATCGTCCAGGAAAGCCTGACCAATGTCCATTTGCATTCGGGCAGCTCAACCGCGCACATCGCATTGTCGGAGGGTGAGGACGAGGTGGTGCTGGAAATTTCGGATCAGGGCCGCGGATTTTCAACGGCAGGGAGAAATGGGAATACCCTGGTCGCGGCGGGACTCGGCGTCGGTATTCGCAGCATGCAAGAACGGGCGCGCCAGGCCGGCGGACGATTGGAGATCCACAGCGCCGGTTCGGGAGCCACGGTGAGGGCGGTGCTGCCCAGGCCGCCGGGCAACAGGTTATGACGACCAGGATTGTGGTGGCCGACGACCACGAAGTCGTCCGCAGAGGTATCCGGGCGCTGTTGGAGAGCCAGCCTGGCTGGAACGTTTGCGGCGAGGCCGCCACCGGGCACGAAGCGGTGGAGCGGGCGCGGAGCCTAAGGCCCGATCTCCTCATCGTGGACATCTCGATGCCGGAGATGAACGGATTGGAGACGATTCGTCAGATTCACAAGACGATGCCGCAAATTGAAATCCTGGTGCTTACGATGCACGAATCCGAACAGATGATGCGTGAGGCACTCGCGGCCGGCGCACGCGGCTATCTTTCCAAGGCCGAAGCGGCCCGGGATCTTCTGGCGGCGGTTGAATCGTTGCGGGACCACAAGCCCTTTTTTGACTCCAAGGTGACCACGATGATGCTCGGGGGATATCGCAATGACGTCCGCAAGGCCAAGCCCAGCAGCGCGCCCCCGGCGGCGGAACTGACGCCGCGCGAACGCGAGATCGTGCAACTGCTTGCGGAGGGAAGGACCAGCAAGGAAGTAGCGGCAGCCTTGGGAATAAGCCTCAAGACCGTGGTCACCCACCGCACCAACCTGATGCGCAAACTCGACATCCATTCGGTCGGCGAACTGGTCCGCTATGCGCTGCGCAACAACATCATCCAGGTGTAGTCCGGTTTATGGCACGCAGGGCTGAACCCAGGAAAAAGCTTCCGGACGCCGGCGGGCAGGCGCCGCTGCGAAAACTCGACATCTTATGGATCACCGCCGGATTGGGTTGTGACGGCGACACTATTGCGATGACTGCCGCAACCCAGCCCAGTATCGAGGACCTCGTGCTCGGGGCTATCCCGCGAATCCCCGAAGTTACTTTGCACAATCCGGTGCTGGCTTACGAGGTCGGCAACGATTTCCTCGATCCCTTTCATCGCGCGGCGCAGGGCAAACTCGACCCGTTCCTGCTGGTGGTGGAAGGCTCGATTCCCGACGAAACCAACAAGCAGGCGGGTTACTGGGCGGCGATGGGAACCGACCCCGCCACCGGACAACCGATTACGACTTGCGAGTGGCTGACGCGGTTGGCGCCCCATGCGTGGGCGATTATGGCGGCCGGAACCTGCGCGACTTACGGCGGTATCCACGCGGTCGCCGGCAACCCTACTGGTTGTATGGGCGTACCTGATTTCCTGGGATGGGACTGGCGGTCCCGGGCCGCCATCCCCATCGTCTGCGTTCCCGGATGCCCGGTGCAGCCGGATAATTTCATGGAGACCCTGCTCTACCTGCTTTACCAGGCGGCCGGCCATGCGCCGATGATCCCGCTTGATGATTGTCTGCGTCCGCGCTGGCTGTTCGGACAGACGGTGCATGAGACCTGCGATCGCGGCGGATACTACGAGCAGGCCGATTTCGACGAGCAATACGGGCGGCCCAAGTGTATCGTCAAGCTCGGATGCTGGGGCCCGGTGGTGCGCTGCAATGTCGGCAAACGCGGATGGATGGGCGGCGTCGGCGGATGTCCGAATGTCGGCGGGATCTGTATCGGCTGTACGATGCCCGGGTTTCCCGACAAGTTCATGCCCTTCATGGATGAGCCGCCGGGAGCAAAGATGTCGTCCTCGGCGGTGCTGATGTACGGGCGCGCGGTGACGGCGCTGCGGCGCTTTACTATCGACTCGATGGATCGCGAGCCGCACGGGCGCGGCCGCGCGGACCAGCCGGCCAGCGATCAGCGGACGCCCGATGGCGCCAAGAGGGAAAAGCGCGATGGCTAAGCAGCGGCGGCGCGCCGGCCGGGACTCCGGTGAAATGCTGGAGGTGACCTGGGATCCCATCACCCGGGTGGTGGGGAGCCTCGGGATCCACGCCCAGATCGACCTCGCCAACCGCCAGGTTGCGCAATGCCATGCCACTTCCTCGATCTTCCGCGGCTACAGCATCTTCATGAAGGGCAAGGACGCGCGCGACGCGCAGTTCATCACCAGCCGCATCTGCGGCATCTGCGGCGACAATCACGCAACTTGTGCGGTGTACGCGCAGAACATGGCCTTCGGGGTGAAACCGCCGCCGCTGGCGGACTGGATAATCAACCTTGCGGAAGCGGCGGAATACATGTTCGACCACAACCTGTTCCAGGACAACCTGGTCGGAGTCGACTTCTGCGAGCGGATGATGCGGGAGACTAACCCGGGCGTCCTGGCCAAAGCCGAGCGGACGGCGGCGCCCAATGCCGGTTTGCATGGCTACGCCACCGTCGGCGATCTGATGCGCGCGCTCAATCCGTTCCAGGGCCCGTTTTACCGCGAGGCGTTGGAGATGAGCCGCGTGGCGCGGGAAATGTATTGCCTGATGGGCGGCCGCCACGCGCATCCCTCCACCCTCTATCCGGGCGGCGTAGGCACCGTCGCCGATATGCCGTTGATCACCGGCTACCTGGTTCGGCTGATGAAGTATATCGATTTCATCAAACGCGCGGTCGCGTTTCACGACGATTTGTTCGACTTCTTCTACCAGGCGCTGCCCGGCTACGAAGAGGTTGGCAGGCGCAGGATTTTGCTCGGCTGCTGGGGTTCGTTTCAAAACCCGGAGGTATGCGACTTCAACTATGCGACGATGAGCAACTGGGGCCGCGAGATGTTTGTCACGCCGGGGATCATTGTCGACGGCGAGCTGCTGACCACCGACCTGGTCGAGATCAACCTGGGCATCCGGATTTTTTTAGGAAGTTCGTTTTACGACGACTGGCAGGGTGCGGAAACTTTTGTAAAGTCCGATCCGCTGGGGAATCCCGTCGATCAGCGCCATCCGTGGAATCAGACCACCATTCCCAAACCGGGCCGCCGCGATTTTGATGGCAAGTACACCTGGGTGATGTCGCCGCGATGGTACGACGCGCGCAGCAACCAGCACCTTGCACTCGATACCGGCGGCGGGCCCCTGGCCCGGCTGTGGAGCACGGCGCTCTCGCAACGGGTGCGGATCGGCTATATCGAAGCGGTGCGCAGCGGCGTGAAAATCCGCCTGCCCCGGACCGTGGGGCTTCCCGAGACCGAGCTCGAATGGAAAATTCCCAAGTGGAGCAACACGCTCGAGCGCAATCGCGCGCGCACCTATTTCCAGGCCTACGCCGCCGCTGCCGCCCTCTACTTTCTGGAGCAGGCGCGTAAGGACGTGCTGGCGGACCGGACCAAAACCTGGACCGAATTCAAGGTGCCGCAAGAGGCCGTTGGCTGTGGCTTCCACGAGGCGGTTCGGGGCCTGCTCTCCCATCACCTGGTGATTCGCGACGGCAAGCTGGCCAACTACCATCCGTATCCGCCAACCTGCTGGAACGCCAGCCCGCGCGACATCCACGGCACGCCCGGCCCGTACGAGGACGCTATCCAGAACACACCCATCTTCGAGGAAAATGGCCGCGACAAGTTTAAAGGGATTGATATCCTGCGCACCGTGCGCAGCTTCGATCCCTGCCTGCCGTGCGGGGTACACATGTATCTGGGCGGCGGCAAAACCGTCCAGGTCGAGCATTCGCCGCTGCTGGGGATTCAGCGGTGAAAGACCGCTCCAATTCGGATCCTGAGGAGTCGGCGTTGGCGCGGATGTCGCGCGCGGCCGGGCGCGGGCTGGATAGTTTCGAGCGCGCGTGGAGTTCGGTGGCGGAGATGGCCCAAGCATTGTCGTTCATCGGCCCCGACATGGCCCAAATCATCCATACGTACGCAAAAGCGAAAGAACAGCGGCCGGCGCCGGTGAGCGTGGCCGAAGACGGAATCCTGATTCTTGACGAGCGCGAGATTATCGAATCATTCAACCCCACCGCCGAGAAGATTTTCGGCTACGGCGCCGCGGAGGCGGTGGGCAGGCATATCGGGACGTTTTTGATCAGCCAGACCAGCGAGGCGAGCGGGCTGACGGTCGCGAGTTCCCGCGGCGCGTCCGTGCTCCGGGTGCGTCCCGATACCGTCGGCCGGCGCCGGGACGCGAACCAGGTTCTCGGTGGAGATCACTGCCACGAATTTCAAGATTGGTGGGGAGCGCCGATTCATCGTCGTCGTGCGCGACCTGACCGAGCGCAACCGCCTGGAGCTGGAGCGGCGCAAAGCCGAAGCCCGTTACCGCACGCTGATCGAACAACTCCCGGTGGTGACCGCGATCGCCGCTCTCGATGAGGACATCCACGAGCTTTACGTGAGTCCGCAGGTCGAGGAATTGTTGGGCTTTACCCAGGAGCAATGGCTGAGCGATCCGGTGCTCTGGTACCACCAGATCCATCCCGATGACCGCGACCTGCTGCATCAGGAATTTGCCCGGGGTTGCGCCACCGGGGGGCCCTTCAAGGCGGAATTCCGCGCGCTCAACCGCAACGGCTCGGTGGTCTGGATTCATGGCGAAGCGCGCGTGGTGCGCGACGAACACGGGCGCCCGCTGTTTATCCAGGGCGTCGCCTACGACATCTCGGAAACCAAGCGCGCGGAGGCGGCGATGCGGGCCGGCGCGGAGCAGCTCAAGGCCTCGCTGCGTGAAAAAGAAAGTCTGCTCAAGGAGATCCATCATCGGGTCAAGAACAATCTCCAGGTCATATCGAGCCTGCTCAAGCTGCAGGTGGCGGGTATCCGCGACAGCTCGGCGCTGGAAATGTTCCACGAGAGTCAAAACCGGATTCGCTCGATGGCGCTGATCCACGAAAAGTTATACCAGTCGCCGGATCTATCGCGGGTGGAATTCGCCTCCTATGTGCGCGAGCTGCTGAGTCTGCTGCTGCGCTCGTACGCGGCGCGCCCGCGCATCGAACTCAACACGGCAATAGAAAATGCGACCTTGAGTATCGAGTTGGCGGTGCCGCTGGGCTTGATCCTGAACGAACTCATTTCCAATTGCCTCAAACACGCGTTTCCCGGCGGGCGCGCCGGCCGGATTACAGTTGACCTGCGGCCCTTTGACGCCAGCAGCATGGAGCTTAAGGTGGCGGATGATGGAGTCGGCTTTCCCGCGCAGGTCGATTTTCGCACCGCCGAAACGCTGGGGATGCAACTGGTCAGGACGCTCACCGAACAGATTGGCGGACGCCTGGAGTTGCACCGCGGTGCGACCACCGAGTTCGCCATCAGCTTTCCCAACCGCGGCTGAAAGGCTGAGGCATGATGGCGGACGCCAAAGACGATGCGCCCAGAATACTGGTGGTCGAGGACGAGAATGTCGTCGCCCTCGATATTCAACGCGACCTCATGAGCTTTGGCTACGCCGTGCCGGCCACCGCTTCCAGCGGCGAGGAGGCGATTGAAAAGGCCGCGGCGCTGCGCCCCGACCTGGTGCTGATGGATATCCGGCTGCGCGGCGCCATTGACGGAATTGAAGCGGCCGAAGAGATTCGCACGCGCTTTAACATTCCGGCGGTCTATCTTACCGCCTACGCCGATCCCGCAACGCTTGGCAGGGCGCGGCTCACCGGCGCGCTCGGCTACCTGATCAAGCCCTTCGGGGAGCGCGAGTTGCACGCCGCCGTGGAGGTGGCGCTGTATCGCCATCGGCTAGAACAACGGGTCAAGGAAAGCGAGCGATGGTTGGCCGCCACGCTCAGAAGTATCGCGGACGCCGTGATCGCGACCGATGCGCAAGGACGGATTAGGTCCATGAACCCGGTGGCGGAGCGGTTGACCGGCTGGAACGCGGCGCAAGCCACCGGACTTCTGACCGCCGAGGTGCTCAAGCTCGAATATTCCCTGGTGCCCGCCGCGGTCGCGCGCCAGCGCCTGGCGCAGGGCAACATCGCGCTGGAGGGCATGCTGATTTCACGGCACGGAATCGAAATCCCGGTCGAGGAGCACAAAACCGCAATCCATGACGACGAGGGTGTGGTGGTCGGCACAGTGATGGCGATTCGCGACATCAGCGAGCGCCGGCGCGCGGAAATCGAGCGCGAGCAACTGCTTTCGCAATTGGCCCGCTCCAACACCGAACTTCGACAACTGGCCGCTGTCGCCACCCACGACTGGCGCCAACCGCGGCTGACGCTGGCCGCCGCCGGCAAGGGTGCCGGCAAGCGCTCGGCAGTCATGGCGGGATCTGCGGGAAACTCCGAGCGGCTGCAAAAATCGGCGGATCGGATCGCGTCGCTGGTGGGCGACTTACTCCAATACGCGGAGGTCGCCAGCGCGCGAAGCAAAGCCCGGCCCGTTGATCTCGGCAAGCTGGCCAGGAAGGTGATTGCCGGGATGGACCAACGGATTCGCCAGACCCAGGCCACGGTGGAGATCGGATTCCTGCCGACCATTGAGGCCATTCCCCGCCAAATGCATACGATGCTTCATCAACTCATCGATAATGCGCTGAAGTTCCGTCGCCTCGATCAGACGCCGAAGGTGCGCTTGCGGGCGAGTTTTCCCAAGGTCGTCGGGCGCGGTGCGGTCAAGGTCTTCGAACTGCACGTCGAAGACAACGGCATTGGATTCGACCGCAAAGTGGCGCGCAAACTGTTTCAACCGTTCCGGCGCATGCACAGCGGCTACGAAGGAAACGGCATGGGGCTCGCAATCTGCCGCAAGATTGTCGAACGCCACGCTGGCCGCATCCGAGCCACCAGTTCACCCACTCGCGGCACCCATCTGCGAGTCATTCTTCCGACCAGGCAGCGCCGCTGAGAGGTTGTCCACGCAGCGTTGCTAAGCCGCGTTGGTTTGCCATTCAGTCGTTTTTCGACACTCTCCCAAGGGGAGAGAAGATGTAGGAATGAAGCCATCTTCATGCCGGGTGCGGTCGAGCACTGACTAAACTTCCTTTGTTCCGACCTGCTAGGGTATCGAATTCCGAAAAATAGGGTGTTCACCCTATTGCCCGTCGCCACGACATGGAGTCGTCTATCGACGGGTTCGAGTGCGTCTTCAGTCAGAAGATCGGATTGCAAATAATTTTCTGGCACTTTTCGACGGACGCAATGCTATCGTTTAAGAAAAGCCGCGGCCTACCCAGGCCCTCCCTCTGGCAGACCAACTTTAGGCAAGGAGGCTCGCTATGGCAGAGGAACCACTCGTTCACATCCTATGGCTGAACTCGGGACTCGGTTGCGATGGTGACTCGGTCGCGCTGACCGCTGCGATGCAGCCCAGTATCGAAGACATCGTGCTCGGCACCCTGCCGGGGCTGCCGCGCGTGGCGGTGCATTGGCTGCTGATCGACTATCAGGTCGGCGACGAATTCATGCAGTGGTTCTGGAAGGCCGACCGCAACGAGATCGACCCTTTCGTGCTGGTGGTCGAGGGCTCCATCCCCAACGAAGAGATCAAGCAGGAAGGCTACTGGGCCGCGATGGGTAATCGGGTGGAAGGCGGTGGCCGGGAATCGCAGCCGATGACTACCTCGGAATGGCTGGAGCGGCTGGCGCCCAAAGCCTGGGCGGTTCTCGCGGTGGGGACCTGCGCCACTTACGGCGGAATCCATGCGATGGCGGGTAATCCCACCGGCGCGATGGGCGTGCCCGATTTTCTGGGCTGGGATTTCCGTTCCCAAGCCGGCAATCCGATCGTCTGCGTACCCGGCTGCCCGATTCAGCCCGATAATCTTTCCGAGACCATTTTGTATTTGCTTTATCAGGCCACCGGACAGGCGCCGACGATTCCCCTGGACGAAGCGCTGCGCCCGCAATGGCTGTTCGGCGCGACGGTGCATGAGGGATGCGACCGCGCCGGTTACTACGAGCAGGGCGACTTCGCGACCGAATACGGCTCGCCCAAATGCATCGTCAAGCTGGGCTGCTGGGGCCCGGTGGTGAAATGCAACGTGCCCAAGCGCGGCTGGATGAACGGGGTGGGCGGATGCCCCAACGTCGGCGGCATCTGTATCGGATGCACGATGCCGGGCTTTCCGGACAAATTCATGCCGTTCATGGACGAGCCGCCGGGCGCCAAGCTTTCGACCAAGGCCGCCAACGTGTTGGGCACCGCGATCAGGGCGCTGCGCTCGTTTACCATGTCGACTCTGGACAAGGAGCCGAAGTGGCGCCGCCCCGGAACCAAACTCACTACCGGCTATCAGCCGAAATGGTAATGCACGCAAGCATCCGGCTGCACTGACCGCTATCCGTCGCAACCGAATCAGGAGGTGGGCTCATGGCTACGGCGAAGACCAACACCGGGCTGGTGGAGATGAACTGGGATCCGATCACGCGGATCGTCGGTAGTCTCGGCATTTACACCAAGATCGACTTCGGCAAGCGCAAGGTCGCTGAATGCCACGCGACCTCTTCGATTTTCCGCGGCTACAGCATCTTCATGAAGGGCAAGGATCCGCGCGACTCGCACTTTATCACCAGCCGGATTTGCGGGATTTGCGGCGACAATCACGCTACCTGCTCATGCTACGCCCAGAACATGGCCTACGGCGTCAAACCGCCGCATCTGGGCGAGTGGATAGTCAACCTGGGCGAAGCCGCCGAGTATATGTTCGATCACAACATCTTTCAGGAGAACCTGGTCGCAGTCGATTTCTGCGAGAAGATGGTGCGCGAGACCAACCCCGGGCTGTGGGAGAAAGCGGTCAAGACCGAAGCTCCGCATGCCGCCGATCACGGCTACAAGACCATCGGCGACATCATGAAGTCGGTCAATCCGATAGAAGGGGAGTTCTACCGCGAAGCGCTGCAGACCAGCCGCTGGACGCGCGAGATGTTCTGCCTCATGGAAGGCCGCCACGTGCATCCGTCAACCCTTTATCCCGGCGGCGTCGGGACCACCGCCACCGTGCAGCTTTTCACCGACTACCTGACCCGCTTGATGCGCTACGTCGAGTTCCTCAAGCGGGCGGTGCCGATGCACGACGACCTATTTGACTTTTTCTACCAGGCGCTGCCCGGCTACGAAGAGGTTGGCCGCCGTCGAATCCTGCTTGGATGCTGGGGGTCATTCCAGGATCCGGACGTTTGCAATTTTCAATATCGCGACATGACCAATTGGGGACGCGGGATGTTCGTGACTCCCGGAGTGGTGGTCGATGGCAAATTGGTCACCAACGATCTGGTCAAGATCAACCTCGGTATCAGGATCCTCCTGGGCCATTCCTACTATGACGACTGGGAAGACCAGGAGATGTTCGTGCGCCAGGATCCACTGGGTAATCCGGTTGACCGGCGTCATCCGTGGAACCAACACACCAATCCGCGTCCACAAAAACGCGACTTCGACGGCAAGTATAGCTGGGTGATGTCGCCGCGCTGGTACGACGGTAAGGACCATCTTGCGCTCGATACCGGCGGCGGACCGATCGCGCGGCTGTGGTCCACCGCGTTGTCGGGACTGGTGGATATCGGCTACGTCAAGGCGACCGGCACCAGCGTGCAAATCAATCTGCCCAAGAGCGCGCTGCGCGGTCCGGTTTCTTTTGAATGGAAAATCCCCAAGTGGTCGAACACGATTGAGCGCGACCGCGCCCGCACCTACTTCCAGGCTTATGCCTGCGCGTGCGCGCTTCACTTTGTGGAAAAGGCGCTGGCCGAAGTCCGCGCGGGTCATACCAAAACCTGGGAGCCGTTCAAGGTCCCCGATGAGGGTATCGGGTGCGGCTTCACCGAGGCGGTGCGCGGCGTGTTGTCGCATCACATGGTGATCCGGGGCGGCAAGATCGCCAACTATCATCCGTATCCACCCACGCCATGGAACGGCAACCCGCGCGATGTGTACGGCACTCCGGGACCCTACGAAGACGCGGTCCAGGACAGCCCGATCTTCGAGGAGAATCCGCCCGAGAAGTTCAAGGGGATCGACATCATGCGGACGGTGCGCAGTTTCGACCCCTGCCTGCCTTGCGGGGTGCATATGTATCTGGGCAAGGGCAAGGTTCTGAAGAAGATCCACTCGCCGGCCATGATGAATACTTTATAGGTGATGAATATTTTGTAGTAATATACACTTGATCAGCGTCACGAACTGGAAGTTAAATTCGGCTGCGCGGCTCTTACTGGAGCCGGGGGAAGCGTACAGATGCCTGACCGCGAGAGCCTTAGCCAAGTCGGCGAG
The DNA here is from genome assembly GCA_963805995.1 of uncultured Pseudomonadota bacterium. Classification (GTDB taxonomy): domain Bacteria; phylum Desulfobacterota; class Binatia; order Binatales; family Binataceae; genus JAJPJA01. Next base: position 137,097 of record CAWDWL010000004.1, read on the forward strand.
CGAATCGAAAGTCTGCTCCAGGAAGTGCGCTCGATGGCCAGTCCGCCGGCGTGGAAGCGGGTGGACGAGCTTATACGGCTGATCCTGGAATTGTACGGTTCCGGCCTGAACCGGATAATGGAACTGGCTGCCGCGCAAGGGCCGGCTGGCGAAGCGATGCTCGAACGGCTGGCCGGCGATGATTTGGTTGGCAGCCTGCTCATCCTCCACGGCCTGCATCCCGACGACTTCGCGACCCGGGTGCGCAAGGCGTTGATTCGGGTGCGCCCCTATTTGGGCTCGCACGGCGGCGACGTGGAGTTGCTGCAGGCCGATGAAGCGACCGGAGTGGTGCGGTTGCGGATGGCCGGGAGTTGTGAGACCTGTCCGTCCTCGACGCTGACGGTGAAGCTGGCCGTCGAAACCGCGATCAAAGAGGTCGCGCCGGAGGTGACCAGCATCGAAGTCGATGGGGTCGCGGCGAGTCCCGCCCATAATGGTCTGAACGATCATTTGCCAAAGTGGACGCCGCTAGGCGATGCGCCGCGGGTCTCGCCCGGGACGGCAGCGTTGGCCGAAATCGCCGGTGCGCCGATCTTGCTATGCAGGGTCGGCCAAAGTCTTTATGCGTATCGCGACGCCTGTCCGGGATGCGCCTCACCCATCCATGGCGGCGCGCTCGGCGGTGACCTGATTGCCTGTCCGTCATGCGGCGAGCGCTACGACGTTCGCCGGGCCGGCCGTTCGACCGAAAATCACGATCGTCATCTCGAACCGGTGCCGTTGCTGGAGGATGAGGCGGGGGTGAGAATCGCGTTGGCTGGAGCGTCCGCATGAGCCTGCGGGAGCCCTCGCAAAGCGGACGGCCGCTGGCGGCGCTTGCTCGCTTTGTGAATCGGTCCGCGCGCCCGGCGCCTGCCGAGGTCTGCGAGATGTGCGCGTCGGAGCTTGCCTCCGGCCATTCTCATATCGTCAATATAGAAAGCCGTAGCCTGATGTGCGCATGCCGCGCCTGCTATCTGCTCTTCACTCAGCAGGGCGCCGCGCAGGGCAAGTACAAGGCCGTGCCCGATCGCTACCTGATGCTTAGCTCGTTCGAACTGACGCCGGAGCGATGGGAGGATTTGCAGATTCCGGTGGGCATGGCGTTCTTCTTCTTCAATTCGGCGCTCAAACGTGTAACCGGCTTTTATCCCAGCCCCGCCGGCGCGACCGAATCGCTGCTGCCGCTGGAAGCATGGCAAAACCTGGCCGCGGCAAATCCGATCCTTGAAACTGTCGAATCTGACGTCGAGGCGCTGCTGATCAATCGCCGGCGCGGCGGCAATTTCGAATCCTACCTGGTGCCGATTGACGCCTGCTACGAACTGACCGGAATCGTACGCCGGCGCTGGAAGGGATTCGATGGCGGCGAGGAGGCGTGGCGCGAAATCGACGCTTTCTTCGACTCGTTGCGGGCCAAGTGCCGGCCCGTGGAGGCCGGCGTACCGGCATGAGCGAGATCGATTTCCAGGTGCTGGACGCTAAACCGCAGCCGTACGCCGCGGTTCCCACGATTGCGTTCCGATTGCGTATCGAAGAGCCCGCGGGCGCTGCGATTCATTCTATTTCGCTGCATTGCCAGATTCGTATCGAGCCGCAGCGCCGCCGCTATTCCAGGGCCGAAGAAGAACGTTTGCAGGAGCTGTTCGGCGCTCTCCCGCAATGGGGCGATTCGCTCAAGCCCTTTTTGTGGACGCACGCCGATATGATGGTGCGCGGTTTTGAGGGCAGCGCCGAAGTCGATCTGCACGTGCCCTGTTCCTACGACTTCGAAGTGGCCGCCGCCAAGTATCTTCATTCGCTGGGCGACGGTGAAATCCCGCTGCTGTTCCTGTTCAACGGCACGGTCTTCGCCAAAGGGCAAACCGGAATGAGTGTGAGCCAGCTCGCCTGGCACAAAGACGCCACCTACCGGCTGCCGGTCCGGATCTGGCGCGAGCTGATGGATATGTATTTTCCAGGCGGCGGATGGCTCCGGCTGCATCGCGACACGATCGACGAACTGCTGAAATTCAAGGGCCGCTATGCGCTGGCTACGTGGGACCAGGTGATCGAGGTGTTGCTCAAGGGCGCTGGGGAAAAAGCGGCATGAACTTCGAACAGGCGCGCAAGATTGCCGACGCCGTGCTCTACGAGGGCTACATCCTGTATCCCTACCGCGCGTCGTCCCGCAAGAACCAGCTCCGATGGCAGTTCGGGGTCCTGGCTCCGCAGGCCTGGAGCGAGGGCGGCGGCTGCGAAGCGTGGTGGAGGCAGACCGAGTGCCTGGTCGAATGCGGGCGCGCTACGCGCCTGGTTGGAAAAGTCCGCTTTCTGCAGACCGCCGCACGTAAGATCGAAACCGCTGGCGCGCAGGGGGAATTTAACTCGGTACAGTCGGTGGAAATTGATGGACGGCTGTACACGGCCTGGGAGGAAGGCATCGAGCGCGAGGTCGATTTCGCCTTCGCGCTCGACCCGGATGGGTCACGCGCCGGGGACCTAGTGGTGCCGTTTGATTTTCCGCGCCATATTGAGATTGAAGAACTGCGCGATCGAGCAGGTAAGCTGGCCGCCCGCATCGTGCGCGAGCAGGCCGCGATTGCCGGTGCGTTGCGAATTGAAACCGAGGCGATCCCCGGTCCTTACTCGCTGGTTAAAGTGCGCTTGCGTGAGGAAAACCTGACCCCTTGGACCGCGCTGGAGGCCGGGCGTGACGCGGTCCAGACGGCATTTCTGGTCGGCACTCATGCGTTGCTGGGCGTGGAGGACGGCGCGTTCGTCTCCATGGTCGATCCCCCGCGGTGGGCCGCGGGCGCGATCCAATCCTGCTCCAACGTGCGCACGTGGCCGGTGATGGCGGGGGCGCGGGGCGAGCGCAACCTGATGCTGTCCTCGCCGATCATCCTGGAGGACTACCCGCAAGTGGCGCCCGAGAGCCCCGCGGATCTGTTCGACGCTACCGAGATCGACGAAATTCTTACTCTGCGTACGATGGCGTTGACCGATCAGGAGAAGCGCGAAGCCCGCTCCACTGACCCGCGCGCCGCGGCGCTCATCGACCGGGTCGACAATATGCCGCCCGAGATGCTCGACCGCCTGCATGGTGCGATTCGTTATCTGCGCAAGGTTGAGGGCGAGCAGCCCAAGGCGCCCTGGTGGGACCCCGGCGAGGATGCGTCGGTGCGGCCGGAAACCGACATCGTCGAGGTGAGCGGGGTCGCGCTCGCCAAGGGCAGTCGCGTGCGGCTGCGGCCCAAACTCCAGCGCGCCGATGCCCAGGACATGTTTTTGGACGGGCGGGTCGCCCGGGTCGAGGCGGTCTTTGTCGATGTCGAGAATAACAACTACCTGGCGGTAACGCTCGAAGACGATCCCGCGGCCGACCTTTACCAGTCGCATGGCCGCTTTCTTTACTTTCAACCCGACGAAGTCGAACCGCTGGCGGGTGAGCGGCCATGAGTCAACGGATCCTGGTAGCTGGAGTCGGCAATATCTTTCTGGGCGATGACGGATTCGGCGTCGAGGTCGCCCGCCGGCTGATTAGCGAATCGTTTCCCGAAGGTGTCGATGTGGCCGACTTCGGCATCCGCGGAGTTCATCTCGCCTATCAGCTCCTCGAGGGCTACGATACCCTGATCCTGGTGGACGCGGCCTCGCGCGGGGAACCGCCGGGAACCATCTTCGTGCTGGAACCGGATTTCGAGCGGCCAGAGGATCTGGAACGCACCGAAAGCGGCTTTCTCATGGACGCTCATGGCATGGACCCCGAGATGGTGCTGGGTATCCTGAAGGACTTGGGCGGCAAGGTCGGCCGGGTCGTTATCGTCGGCTGCGAACCGGCGGAAATCGATGAACGCATGGGACTGAGCGAAGCCGTCCAACGCGCCACCGACGAAGCGTGCCGGGTGGTGCGCCGGCTGATCGAGCAGGAACTCGGATCGAAGGCCGCGGGTGAACACGAAGCCCGTTAGGCAAACCGAATAGGAGAGCGGAACATGAAACGTATTATTGCTACGGTCGCGTTGCTGGCGGTTGCCTACGTGGTGGTGGCGTCGATTCCGGACATCGCCCGCTATGTGAAGATGCGCGAGATGTAGGTGGTGGCGCGTTACAAGATAGCGCCGGGACGCTCACGGCTATGGTTCGAAGCGCGCTCAAGCCTCCATCCCATAAAGGCGGAAGCTACCGGCGTAGGGGGATTTGTTGAGGCTGAGCTGAACGCGGATGGACTCGATCTCAAGGTCGCGCCGCAAGGTAAGCTCGACATCGACGTGGACAGCGTCAAGACCGGCAATATGCTCTACGACCGCGAAATAGAACGTCAACTCGACGTGCGCAAGTACCCCAGGTTTCGCGCCGAGATAGTTGAAGTCAAGGAACTCGAAGCTGGCCGCCGTTACCAGATCCGCGGCAACCTGTCGGTGCATGGGGTCACCAAACCGGTCCAAGGCGAGGTGAAGTTGCGAGTCCTTAACGACGGCAGTTTCGAGGCCGAAGGCGAACAGACCTTCGACATCCGGGATTTTGGGCTGACTCCCCCGCGAATCCTGATGCTGAAGGTCTATCCCGAGATAAAGGTGCGTGCGCATGTAGTGGGCCAGAAGCAAAGTTGACCTGATCGCGCAGGCGAAGCGCGAACCAAATCCAGGGAGAGCGAGTTCGATGTGTTTGGGCATTCCGGGCGAGATCGTTGAAATCCACGAGGACAAGGGGTTGCGCGTCGGCAAGGTGCGCTTCGCCGGCATCACGCGCGAGGTCTGTCTGCAATACGTGCCCGACGCGGCGGCCGGTGAATTTGTCGTGGTCCATGTCGGCTTTGCGATCTCCAAAATCGATCCGGAAGAAGCCGCGCGTGCCTACCGGGTGCTGGAAGACTTGGGCCAGACGTCGGATCTGACTGCCGACGCACCCACGACGGAGGGCCGCAGTGAAATACCTCGACGAATACCGTAATAGCGACATTGCCGCCGGACTGACCGCCAGGATCGGCGAGGTAGTGACCAAGCCGTGGGTCCTGATGGAGGTCTGCGGCGGGCAGACTCATTCGATCGTCCGCTACGGAATCGACCGCATGATGCCGTCCGCGATCGAGTTGGTCCACGGTCCCGGATGCCCGGTATGCGTGACCTCGCTGGAGATGATCGATCGCGCGCACGCGATCGCGTCGCGGCCGGAAGTGATATTCACCTCCTTCGGCGACATGCTGCGGGTGCCCGGCTCGGACGGCGACCTGCTCACGCTCAAGAGTAACGGCGCCGACGTGCGGGTGGTTTACTCGCCGCTGGACGCAATCAAGATCGCGCGTGAGAACCCGGATCGCAAAGTAGTTTTCTTCGGGATCGGATTCGAGACCACGGCGCCGGCCAACGCGATGGCGATCCATCAGGCCAGGCGGCTGGGCGTGAAGAACTTCTCGATGCTGGTCTCGCACGTGTTGGTGCCGCCGGCGATGGCCTCAATCCTCCAGGCTCCCGGTAATCGTGTGCAGGCGTTTCTCGGTCCCGGTCATGTATGCGCCGTGATGGGTTGGCGGGAGTATGAGTCGCTGTGCGAGCGCTATCGGGTGCCGATTGTGATTACCGGCTTCGAGCCGCTGGACATACTTGAAGGCATCCTGATGGCGGTGCGGCAGCTTGAGGAAGGCCGCGCCGAAATCGAGAACCAATACGTGCGAGCGGTTTCCAGAGACGGGAACAGGCCGGCGCGCGATCTGATTTTCGAAGTGTTCGAGGTCGGCGACCGTAAATGGCGCGGCGTCGGTTCGATTCCGAAATCGGGCTACAAAATCAGCTACGAATACCGCGACCACGACGCGGAAAAAATCTTCGAGGTCGGCCAGATCGACACGCGCGAGTCGCCGGAGTGCATCAGCGGCCTGATCCTGAGGGGCCTCAAGAAGCCCTGCGACTGTCCGGCGTTCGGGCGGCAATGCACGCCGCAAAGTCCGCTGGGCGCAACGATGGTTTCGGCCGAAGGCGCTTGTGCCGCGTACTATCAGTACGGCCGTTATCTCGATACCAAGGTTAACGGATCCGCGGAGGCCGGCGGCAGATGAGGGAGGCGATCCTCCGCAAGGCACAGGAAAGCGCCAACCTGATGACGAGTTTCTTTGCCGAAAATGCCGGTTCGTTGGAGCGATGCGTGCGGGATATCGCGGAGCGCTTCACCCGCGGCGGCAGATTGATTGCGATGGGCAATGGCGGCTCGTCGTGCGACGCGCAGCACATCGCGGTGGAGTTCCAGCATCCCATAATTGAAAAACGCAAGCCTCTGCCGGCGCTGGCGCTGACCATCGACACGGCCACCCTGACCGCGATCGGCAACGACAAGGATTTCTCTTACGTGTTCGTGGATCAGCTTGAACTGCTGGCGCGGCCCGAAGATATCGCGCTGGGAATTTCGACCTCGGGCGCGTCGGCCAACGTGAATCGGGCGCTGCGCCGTGCGCGCGACCAAGGTCTGCTCACGGTGGGCTTCGCTGGCCGCGACGGCGGACAGATGGCGGCGCTGTGCGATTACTGCTTTACCGTCAAATCGTGGTCGATTCACCGAATCCAGGAGACCCACACCGCGTTGCTTCACCAGTTGTGGGACCTGGTGCATGTCACGATGGGAGCGGACGATGTCATCTGACGACCGTGAGACGCCCTTTGGGCAATGTCCGCTGCCGGTCTCCAAAGTGGCGCAAGTGCTGATGGGGCATGGCAGCGGCGGCAAGCTCAGCGCCCAACTGATCGAAAATCTGATTCTGCCGGCGTTTCGCAATCCCGAACTGGAGCTGCTTGACGATCAGGCGGTGTTGTCGATTAATGGTTCGCGCCTGGCATTTACCACCGACTCCTACGTGGTGACGCCGATTTTCTTTCCCGGCGGCGACATCGGCGAATTGGCCGTCAACGGCACCGTCAACGACCTGGCGATGGGCGGTGCGCGTCCGCTCTACCTCTCGCTGGCGTTCATTCTCGAAGAGGGGCTGCCGATTTCCGATCTGGAGCGCGTAGTGGAATCGGCGCGGCGTGCGGCCGAGCGCGCCGGCGTCAGGATCGTAACCGGCGATACCAAGGTGGTCGGCAAAGGCAGCGGCGACAAAGTGTTCATCAACACGTCCGGGATCGGGCTGATTCCCCAGGGAATCGAGCTTTCGTCATCGCGGGTCAGCCCGGGTGACGCGATCCTGCTCTCCGGCACGATCGGCGACCATGGTATCGCGATCCTGTCGCAACGCGAGGGTCTTGAGTTCGAAGGCGAACTGCTCAGCGATACGGCGCCGCTGCACGACCTTGCGGCCGCGGCCCTGGAGGCGTGTCCCAGGATTCATGCGATGCGCGATCCGACGCGCGGTGGGCTGGCGGCGACCCTGGTCGAAATCGCCTCGCGCCGTGGCCTCGGGATCGAGGTCGATGAGTCCTCGATCCCGATGCATGACACCGTGCGCGGAGCATGCGAAATCCTGGGCCTCGATCCGTTGCTGGTCGCCAACGAAGGCAAGCTGGTTGCTTTCGTGCCGCAGGAGCATAGCGGCCAGGTGCTTGAAGCCCTGCGCGGCCATCCGCTGGGACGCGACGCCGCGCGTATCGGACAGGTTACTGACCGTCACCCGGGGTTTGTGATCCTAAGGACGCCAGTCGGCGGTGAGCGCGTGCTTGATTTGCCCTTCGGCGAGGCCTTGCCGCGGATTTGCTGAGGCGAGGTGTGATTTTATCGATCGTAAATCACCCACACCCGATCCTCTCCCTGACCATGGAGAGGGCTAAGGTGAGGGCTTCTCCGGAGTTCCTGCAAAACCCGGCGGCGTCATGTCCGCCAGCGGGTAGACCTGATAGCGGCAATAGTTGTACACCGGCGAGCGGGCCAGCAGCATGTCGAGCTCTTCGTTGGATTGCACGTCATAGATCCACGCCCCTCCATGCGAGCCGGGGATGTGATAGCGCGCCAGCACCTTGCCCTGCTGCTCCAGCGGCTGCGCGTATTCCGGCATCCTGGCCACCGATTTCAGGATCTCGCGCGACAATAGCGCGATCTCGATTTGCCAAATCACCAGAAATTTCATCCTCGGCTCCAACCGTCTTCATGGGCGCAAGAGACGCGCGGGCGCGCCGCGGCGGCGCGCTTGATGACGCTCATTCATCCTCCATGTCCCCGGCCATCGGGCGGACCGCCGGTGTACTCGCGCAACGCCGCCATCTGCTCGCGGGCGGTCTCCGCGTCGATCTTTTCCATCGCGAATCCGGCGTGGATCAGAATCCAATCGCCGCGCTTAAGTCCGTCGTCCGCCAGCATCATGATATTGATGTCGCGCGTCGCTCCGGCGACGTCCACGGTGGCGAGTTCCGGATGCTGCTGCGAGAAGGTCACGATTTGGCCGACGATACCCAGGCACATGGGAAAACCTCGATGCGGTGCGGCGGTGCGAGTTGGCGGGAACTATACAACCAACCGGGCTGGATCGACATGAATCACGTTTCACCAGCATCGGCCGGATCGGTTCCCTCTATTCGAACGCTAATCCGAGTCGAGGGTATTGTGCAAGGAGTTGGCTTCCGTCCGTTCGTTTACGCGCTGGCCGCGCGCGTGGGCGTGTTCGGCTACGTTGCCAATGACCGGCGTGGCGTGGTGATTGAAATCGAAGGTTCCGGCTGCGCGACAGCCGATTTTATCTCGCGCTTGACGGGCGAAGCGCCGCCTTTGGCGGTAATCGAACGCGTATCCACCCAACCGATCGCGGTCAGGGGCGAGTGCGAATTCAGGATTATTGCGAGTCGCGATAGCGGGGCGCGTCAAACCATGATCGCGCCCGATACCGCGACCTGCGCCGACTGCCTGCGCGAAATCTTCGATCCGTCGGATCGGCGTTACCGTTATCCTTTTACCAACTGCACCAATTGCGGTCCGCGTTTCACCATCGTGCGCGATACCCCCTACGATCGGCCTTTGACGACGATGTCGGGCTTCGAGATGTGCGGGCTTTGCGCGCGCGAATACCATGACCCCGCCGATCGCCGCTTCCATGCTCAACCAATCTCATGTCCGGATTGCGGACCGCGGCTGACCCTGCTGGACCGCGACGACCGCGAGCTGCCGGACGAGCCGATCGCTATGGCCGCCCAATTGCTCGGGGCGGGACGTATTGTCGCTATCAAAGGATTGGGGGGTTATCACCTTGCCGCCGCGGCTGCCGATGACGCCGCGGTCGGCGCGCTGCGTTCGCGCAAGCATCGCGAGGACAAACCGTTCGCCGTGATGGTTGCCGATATCGCCGCCGCGATGGGTCTGGCCGCACTCGATGAAGTCGAAGCGCGCGTGCTGGCCGGCGCGCGCCGTCCGATCGTGCTGGTGCGGCGGCGATCTGATGCGGCGTTGGCGCAGGCGGTCGCGCCGGGCAATCGTTATATCGGCCTGATGCTTCCCTATACTCCTATCCATCATCTGCTGTGTGAACGGTTCGGAGGGCCGATCGTGCTGACCAGCGGCAATGTGTCGGACGAACCGATCGCCTACCATGACGACGATGCCCGGCGGCGGCTGGGCGTGATTGCCGACCTTTTCCTGCTCCACGATCGTCCGATCCAAACCCGCACGGATGATTCAGTGGTTCGCGTCTTTGCCGGCCGGGAGATGCCAATCCGGCGCTCGCGCGGTTACGCGCCGCAGCCGCTGGCATTGCCGCTAAGCGCGCGCCGCCCGCTGCTGGCTTGCGGCGCCGAGCTGAAGAACACTTTCTGCGTGGCGCGGGACCATCACGCCTTTTTGTCGCATCATATTGGCGACCTGGAAAACTATCAGAGCCTGCGCGCGTTCAGCGAAGGAATCGAGCACTTCTGCCGCCTGTTCGAAGTGGACCCGCAGACTGTCGTCCACGACCTTCATCCTGAATATCTTTCGACCAAGTATGCCCTTGACCTTCAGGGAGTGGAACTGCTTGGGGTTCAGCATCATCACGCGCACATCGCCGCGTGCCTTGCCGATAATTCCGAGCAGGGTCCCGCGATCGGAGTCGCGTTCGATGGCCTGGGCTACGGCGCCGACGCCACGCTATGGGGCGGAGAATTTCTGATCGCCGATTTGCGCGGCTTCACCCGGGCCGGGTATCTCGAGCCGGTCCCGATGCCCGGCGGTACGGCGGCAATCAGGCAGCCCTGGCGCATGGCGCTGAGTTACCTCGAAGCGATATTTGGAGACCGCGTGCCCACCGACCTCGGGGTTTTCCAGCGCAATCGCCGGTTTTGGAACGGTGTGGCGCGCGCGCTTCGTGCGCGGGTGAATTCGCCGATGACTTCCAGCGCGGGGCGGCTGTTCGACGCGGTCGCGGCAATCGTGGGAGCACGCGACGTGGTCAACTACGAGGGTCAGGCGGCGGTTGAGTTCGAGCAGATGGCCGATGTGCTTGAACGCGGCGCGTATCGCGCCGGCCGCACCGAATCCGATGCAATCCGGTTATGCGGCGCCGACCTGGTCCGCGCCGTGACCGACGACCTGCGCGCGGGGACGCCGCGCGAAATCGTGGCTGCACGCTTTCACAATGGACTGGCGCAAGCGATTGCCGAAGTATGCGCAGCCGTTCGCAGCAAACATGGACTCGGGACCGTGGCGCTCAGTGGCGGCGTGTTCCAGAACGCGCTCCTGCTCGAGCGCACCTGCAGACGGCTCGAGCGGCTCAAGTTTCGCGTGCTGACGCATTCGCGGGTGCCCGCGAACGACGGCGGTATCGCGTTGGGCCAGGCCGCGATCGCGGCCGCCCGGGACTATGTTTTCGCATCGGCATGACGCCGGGTTTCGTCATCGTTTCGTCAGGATGATGGTAATTTAGCGATAGGTATTTGGCGGTACACAGATCAACAGACGTGGTCAGGAGAGGGCGCTACAATGGGCACATTAGTTGGCTTCGCGATCGGCTATTATTTAGGCCGCAAGACTGGACCGAACGGGATCGACGACATGCGCAAAGCGTGGCAAACGATCAAGGAATCCGGAGACTACCAGGCGCTCGCCGCTACTGTGACGGCGACGCTGGAAAGCGCGATGCATCGAGGTGGTGAGGCCGCTGGAAAGCTGGTCGCAAGCCTTTCCTCGTTGGGTGGCGAAGCTGCCGCCGAGCAGTTGAAGCCGGTTGGAGGCAACGGCTATCTCCAGGGGCTGTGGGAGCAGATGTCGCAGTCGGCTGAGGTGCAGGGTCTGGTGTCGACCGGCGCGGCGATGGTGATGCAATGGCTGGAGCAGGGTGCGCCGGAAACGCGCGAGGGGAAGCATTGACGCGAGCGCCGTGCACGAACTGGCAATAACGCAAAGCGTGGTCGCGCAGATTAGCCAGCGCGTTGGCGACGCCAAAGTGACGCGAGTCGTGCTGGAAATCGGCAGACTTTCAGGCGTGGTCAGCGACTCGGTGCGCTTTTGCTTCGACATCTGCGCCCAGGACACTACGCTTGAAGGAGCGCAGCTGGAAATTGTCCAGACGCCGGGCCGTGCGCGATGCCGCCAATGTGACGCCAGCTTCGACATCGAAGACCTGCTCGCGCTGTGTCAATGCGGCAGCATGGACTTCGAACTGATCGGCGGGCAGGAACTCAAGATTCGGGAAGTGGAGATAACCGATGTGTAGCACTTGCGGATGCTCCGCCGGCGATGCGCCGGTAATTACCAATCCCAACCACCTCAATGCCGCGCCAGACGCCGCGCACGCAATCCATGCTGATGAGCATTCGCATCACGGTCACGGCCATGATGCCGGCCATTCTCATTCGCACGAACATGTTCATTTGGGCGATCATGCCGCCGCCGATCATGAGCATCACCACGACCATCATGCCCAGGCCCATTCCCATGACGATTCCGTCCGGCGCACGATTCGTCTCGAACAGGATATCCTCGCCAAGAACAACCTTCTGGCCGAGCGCAATCGCGGTTGGTTCGAGGGCCGGCAAATCCTGGCTTTGAATCTGATGAGCTCGCCCGGCGCCGGGAAAACCACTTTGCTGGAACGAACGATTCGGGACCTTGGCGGCGAGCTGGCGCTTTCCGTGATCGAGGGCGACCAGGAGACCTTGCGCGATGCCGAGCGAATTCGCGCCACTGGCTGCAAGGTGGTTCAGATCAACACCGGCACCGGATGCCATCTGGACGCCGCAATGCTCAGCCGCGCCCTTGCGGAACTGGATCCGCCGCCGCGATCGATTGTGATGGTCGAAAACGTGGGCAACCTGGTGTGTCCGGCGCTCTTCGACCTCGGAGAGGCCGCCCGCGTGGTGATCATGTCGGTCACCGAGGGCGAGGACAAGCCGCTTAAGTATCCCCACATGTTTCGCGCGGCTGATGTGATGATCCTGAGCAAGTCGGATTTGTTGCCGCATCTGGAGTTCGACGCCGCGCGCTGCGTGGAGTACGCGCACCGCATCAATCCGAAGCTGGAAATAATCGAGCTCTCCGCCACGCGCGGCGCCGGGCTGGATTCGTGGTACGCGTGGCTGCGCCGCCGCGCCACCTCCTGAAAGCGGCCAGCCTCATTTCGGTCCGAATCCCGCGCTTATAGTCCGCCTCCCGGCGGGTTGATGCCTTGACCGGGCACGCGTGGCGATGGCATCAATGGTTGGTTAGTTAAAGGTGATGGGGTTCCACCGAAACCGCCCCTAAAAAGGCTGATGACTCCTACTGGTACTGGTCCGGTGGGGTGTATTTGAGAGGCTCCGCCCGATGGCGGGGCCTTTTTAGTTTCGCGGAAAAGCACGCAGCCAGGATGAAAGCAAAGCCATGTTTACCGGCAAAGCCCAGCAGTTGACGATTTTCATTGGCGAATCAGACATGTGGCATCATCGGTCGCTCTATACCGCGATTATCGAGATGCTGCGGCGGGAAGGATGCGGCGGGGCGACGGTAACTCGCGGTGTTTCGGGGTTCGGCGCTTCCAGCGTCATTCACACGACCGCGATCCTGCGCCTGTCCGCCGATCTGCCACTGGTGATAACGGTGATCGACCGGCCGGCGCGCATCCAACGGCTGCTTGAGCCGCTGCGGGAGATGGCGCCGCAGGCCCTGATCACCTCGCAGGAGATCGAAGTCGTGCATTCGGGCATGCGCTTCAAGGAGGGCCTGCCCGACGTCAAAGTGGGCGAAGTGATGCGGCCCGATCCGGTGACCATCGGTCCCGATAGCCCGGTTACCAGGGCCGTTGAACTCCTGCTCGACAAGGATTACACCGCGCTGCCGGTAATCGATGAAGACCGCGCGGTTATCGGTGTGATTAGCGACAGCGACCTGCTGACCCGGGGCGGGGTGCAGGTTACGTTGAGCCTCAAGCGGGCGACCGACGCTGATTTCGTCGGCGAGCTCCAGCGCAACCTCAAAAGCGCCGATCGCAAGGTGCGGGAGGTTATGACCGCGCCGGCCATCACCACCAGCGCCGATGCTTCCCTGGGCAGCGCCGCCAAACTCATGGTGGAGCGGCATTTGAAGCGATTGCCGGTGGTTGACGGCGAGGGGCATCTCATCGGCATTCTGGGCAGGCTGGACGTGCTCAATACCATTTCGGCGGCGCGGCTGGCGGAATGGCATCCCGGAGCCTATGCGGCCAACGGAAGCGCGACCGTCGGCGCCGTGATGACCAAAGATGTGCCGACGGTCGAGCAGTCGGCCTCGATCGAACAAGTCTTCGAACTGGTGGTAGGGTCATCCCATAAACGCGTGGTGGTGGTTGATGCAGCGCGCCATGTTGTCGGGATCATCGCCGACAGCGATCTGATTTCCAGGGTCAGCCGTGAGACCTGGCCCGGACTGATCGAGATTCTGGCCTCGCACGTGCCAATCGACAAAGTCAGCGCCGCCGCGCGCAAACACGTCGCGCAGGTCCGGGCGCGCACCGCGGCGGAGTTGATGACCCGCGATGTGGTCACGGTCCACGAAGCCATGCCGGTGGCGAGCGCACTGGCGCTTTCGGCCGAGCGCCGGACTAAGAGATTGCCGGTGGTGAATTCCGCCGGCGTGCTGGTGGGAATTGTCGGCCGCAGCGAAATGTTGCGGGCGCTGCTGGCCGCGGCGCAGGCTGGGGAGGACGCTGGTTCGTGATTCCGATTCTGTGGGTAGGGTTAGGCGGCTTTCTCGGTGCGAATGCGCGTTACCTGCTGGCGGGATGGGCCGCGCGTCACTTCGGCACGGATTTTCCCTACGGGACGTTCGTCATCAATGTTACCGGGAGCTTCATCCTGGGGTTTTTTCTCGCCTTCATCGAAATTCGTCCCTGGGTCCATCCGTCGGCGCGTTTGCTCTTCTCGATCGGTTTCGTGGGCGCATATACCACGTTTTCCACTTTCACTTACGAATCGATGGTCCTGATCCAGCGCGGCGAGTTATTGATGGGAGGGATATATGTGACTGGCAGCGTGTTGGCGGGATTGTTTGCGGTGTTTGCGGGAATCGCGCTGGGCCGCGCAATATAATTTGAGGCGTGCCGTGCCGCCTTGACACCTCGGAGCCGGGTGCGTTACTCGTCCGCCAGTTGAAGAGACCTTCGAAACGAGCGCAGCGAAGATAAAGGAAATTACCATGGACACGAAAGGTAAAGTGGCTGTTGTAACCGGCGCCAGCCGCGGGATGGGCAAGCAGATGGCGCTTCGGCTCGCCAAGCATGGCGTCAACCTCGTGCTGGCCGCGCGCACCGTGGAACAAGGGCAAAGCGAATTCCCGGGTTCACTAAAGGAAACCGAGCAGGCAATTCGCGCGCTCGGAGTCGAGTGCACCCCGGTCAAATGCGACCTGACGGTGCGCAAGGACGTTGAGAACCTGTGCGATGTGGCGCTGAAGAAATATGGCCGTGTGGATATCCTGATCAACAATGCGCGCTACGTAGGCCCCGGCCATTACGACCCCTTCCTCCAGCTTGACATCGACACCTGGGAGAGGAACGTCGATACCAACCTGATGGCGCCGATCATTGCCAGCAGGATGTGCATTCCGAGCATGATTCAGCACAAAACCGGCTTCATCATCTGCACCACGTCATCAGCGGCCTACGCGAAGTTCGGCTTGCCCGGCAAGGGCGGCATGGCGATGCATTATCCGATCACCAAGCTTGCATTGAACCGTTTCGTCCAGTTGTTGGGCCAGGAGATGGAAGAATACAAGATTCCGGTCATCGCACTGGATCCGGGTGGCGTGCTGACCGAGCGCATCGATCAGGAAGTCAAGTCTAAAACGGGTGCGTTCGGCGCCGGCTTCGACCCCGCGGTCTTCAAGTCGATGGACATCCCCGCGTCCACCGCCGAATACCTGGTCTGTACCTGCCCCGATCCGATGCAATACACCGGGCAGGTGGTGGTCTCGCAGGAGATGGTCGACAAGTTCCATTTGGTCTAGCAGCCGCGGAAAAAAGGATTTTCGCTTTTTCACAGCCTGCTCCCTCTCTCTTGTCTCTCCCGGAGGGAGAGAAGATTAAGGAATGAAGCCATCTTTTATGCACGGTGCGGAACCAACAAATGCTCCCTTTAGCACTAGACTCTTTTTTCCGCACCCTGCTAGAGCTGCCGCACGAGTAAACGGCGGGACAAGTCTTTCTGTTTCCTCTCCCACTATTTATTGTGGGAGAGGAAACAGGTAAGGGTTCTGAAGCACCTTCAATTACACATTCCCAATTCGATCCGTATAGCATCCCCACCCTTGAACGGCTCTCTGAACATCAACTGGGATTGCGCGCGGACTGCAACAGAATCGTGGGCCGGTTAACGACCGAGCTGGAGGAAAACGGATGCTACGCAGATTGAATGTCGGCGCCCTCACATTGGTCCTGGTCTTGGGGCTCGGTCATGCCGCGGCCCGAGCGCAGGAGGCCAAGGGCAAACCCAACATCCTGGTGATTATGGGCGACGACGTCGGGTACTGGAATCTCAGCACGTACAATCAGGGAATGATGGGCTATCGGACCCCGAATCTCGATCGGATTGCGAACGAGGGAATGAAGTTCACGGACGCCTACGCGGAGAATAGTTGCACCGCCGGCCGCTCCGCCTTCATCACCGGCCAAAGCCCCTTTCGAACGGGTTTATTAAAGGTAGGTCTTCCGGGTGCCAAGGAGGGTTTGAGCGGCAAGGATCCGACCATCGCGGAGTTGCTCAAGCCGATGGGGTACATGACCGGCCAGTTCGGCAAGAATCATCTTGGTGACCGCAACGAGTTCATGCCTACGGTACACGGCTTCGACGAGTTTTTCGGCAACCTTTACCACCTCAACGCCGAGGAGGAACCCGAAAACGAGGACTATCCCAAAAACCCTGAGTTTAAACAGAAGTTCGGTCCGCGCGGGGTGCTCCACTGCTATGCCACGGATGTTGACGACACGACGGCGGACCCGCGGTTCGGTCCGATGGGCAAGCAGAAATGCCAGGACACCGGGCCGCTCACGCGCAAGCGCATGGAGACGGTGGACACGGAATTCCTCAAGGGCAGCCTGGACTTTATCGACCGCTCGCACAAGGCCGGGAAACCGTTTTTTGTTTGGTTCAACTCGACCCTGATGCATATCTGGACTCACCTGCCGCCGGAATGGAAGGGCAAAACCGGGTTGGGAGTATATCCTGATGGAATGGTCGAACTCGACTCTCACGTCGGACAACTGCTCAAGAAGCTCGATGATCTGGGAATCGCAAACAACACGATTGTCATCTTCATGACCGACAATGGTGCTGAGGTGATGACTTGGCCCGATGGCGGTACGATTCCATTTCGGGGTGAGAAGAATACTACTTGGGAGGGTGGTTTCAGGGTACCGATGCTGGTGCGCTGGCCCGGTCATATCAAACCGGACACTATCGCCAACGATCCTATGTCGCTTCAAGACTGGCTGCCCACACTGACCGCCGCCGCCGGTGAATCCGGCATCAAAGAGAAGCTGCTGGGCGGTTATTCCGCAGGCGGCAAGACCTACAAGGTTCATCTCGACGGCTACAATTTTCTGCCCTACCTCACCGGAGATGAGGCGAACGGTCCGAGGAAGGAATTCTTTTACTTCACCGACGACGGAGATCTGTCGGCGCTCAGGTATGGCAATTGGAAAATCCTCTTCATGGTCCAGCGTGGCCACGGCCTTGAAGTGTGGCAGGAGCAGTACGATACCCTGCGCTTTCCGATCCTGGAGAACCTGAGATCGGATCCGTTTGAACGGGCGGACGAGTCAATCGATTACGGCAAATGGCGAGTCGATCACCTTTTTCTACTGGTGCCGGCGCAGGCCGTAGTGGGTCAGTTTCTACAGAGCTTCAAGGAGTTTCCGCCGCGAGCCAAGCCTGGATCATTTACTATCGGCAAGGCTTTGGATTCGCTCTATCGGAATTCCAACGGGTCCGATTAGAGAGTTCTGCCTGCGGCCGTCAGTCACTTGGGTTTGAGGTCGGGCCGGCGATGCTGAATCCGACCGGCCTGGCAATGAGAACCGCAAGATAAAGCTGGTCCGTGATTGCTTCGATGGCCGCGAGCTGACGTGCGAGAAAGGTCACAGGTATGTCGCTATTTCCCAAGGTGCTTATAGAGGCCAGACTGACATAGAGCATCTTGATGACCTCCGCATCGGCCACCGCTGCTGCGAAAGGATTCTGTATCTAAGCAGAGGACGAACAGAGAGTTTCGTGGACAACCCGGCGTCTGGCGGTGCCTCCGCTTGGTAGCGGCTGCGGAGCGGCGGAGGCTTGATTCTGTTACGCTTGCCCACATTGGCTCGCGGGACCGTGCGAATGAGGTTCCTGATCGACCTCAAGTAACAATAAACGCATTGGCGCGGAAGGGGAGCTGCATATCCTGAGGCGCCTCTGCCCCATCACCCGTCACACGGCTTGGTGGCGCAAAATCGCCTGACGACCGCTCCCGGTGGGCGCCTGCGGACCGGGTCCGCAAGCGCGGGCGAGTGTTTATCTGCGGAGATTTTTCGACAGTCTCCGAAGGTGGAAGAGGGAACCGGAAATCCCCAGCCCTGGTTCGACTGGTGGTTCAAAATAAAGCTAGTGGACGTCGCTGGTTGCGATGTCGGTCTGGAAGGCGGCGATCTGCGATTGCCACTGGCGCCCAAAGGCCAGCATCAGCACTTCCTTATTGATGGCGTTGTCTTTGGAAAGGCTGCCCCATTCGCCGCCGCCAACCTTGGCCATGTCCTGGTATGCGCGTTGGGTCAGCAGGTAGAAATCCGGCATCGGTGAGATGGTCTTGGAATTGAGCGCTTCCCGCTCGAACAGTTCGTGCTCTTCCTGGGTCACGTCCACCGTGTTGAAGGTCCCGTCTTCCTCTTTGAACTTGGTAATCAACTGGAGCACCTGTGCGTAGTCTTCATCCCACGGCGGCGTATCCCCCACCAGCACGATTACCTTCTTGGCGTCGGGCCGCCATTGCATCTGATCGACCGCGGCCTTGATGGCGCTTAGCGTGTCTTCGCGCCAGTCGTAGCTGCCGTTCTGAGCATGGATCGCGTTCAGGAAGTTCTGAAGCTGCTGTGATGAGGTCGTGAACGCCTGAATCTGAACCGCCTCGCCACGTCCGCCGAATTGCACTATCCCGATGCGCGCGGTCGGCACCAACCGATGAATCGCCAGCACCAGCTTCTGCATCCTGGCCTTGACGTCGTCCATGACAAAGCGCATCGAGCCGGTCCCATCGATCACGAGTACAACGTCGAGTCCCTTTCTGCGCAATTGACCGATAAAGCCACCGAAGCCGGTGCCGATTCCGCGTCCGTAACCCCCGCCGCTGCCACCGCCAAAGCCGCCACCGAAGCCACTGCCGTAGGAGCCGCGATTCACCGCCCGCACGTATTCATTCGTATAGGTGGTCGTGGCGGTTCGTTCCGCGGCAATTCTGGGCACCGGCAGCGAGAGTCCGGTCACGGCGGTATCGGGCGTGGCGATGTCTGGCAAGGACGGCAACTTGGTGTCGGGGGCGGCACCGCCATTGCCGCCGCCACCTTCGGATTCCAAATGGATATTGATCAGCTTCGGTGCGACCGCCTGTCTGACTTCATGGATCAGAAACAGCAGCACTGCGAGATGTATCGCGATAGAAATCGGGAACGGTCCGGCGATAAATATCAACGCGCTTCTGACGGTGCGCCAGGTGTCCCATTTCTTTTCCGGGTCCCGGTTGCGCAGCCCCCGAAACGCCAGGGCCAGGAGCAGCGCCAGAAGGATGACCGATGCCGCCAGCACCGCGACCACGGTCATCGGAATATTGCCTAGCCGTTCGGCTAACATGATTCGTGTCTGTCCTCAGTATTATCGGCCAGCCCTCGCGAGGAGACCGTCCACTCTTCACCTCCGCACATTTCAGGGCGTGTCCTTGGGAACGTCTATGGGGCTGGTGGTCTCGGCGGACGCTGTCGCTTCTGAAACGCCCACTCCAAGCTGTTGGGCGCCGGCGCGCTTGGCGATATCCAGCACGATTACCATGTCGCCCAGGATAATCTTCGGGTCGCCCTTGAAGATGACGACCTTATCATGCGACTTTTCCAGCTCTTTGCGCACCGCCGCTTCGAGATCGTTCAGACCGACCTCATGCTGATCGACAAAGATGCGGCGCTCGCCGTTCAACTCGACGATTACGTTATCATTGGGTTGATTGGCCGCCTCCGGCTTGGCCTGCGGCAATCCGACGTGGGCGGCGGACTCGATCGCCACCGCCGCTCCGACCATGAAGATGATAAGCAGGACCAGGAAGATATCGGTCAGCGGGGTGATATTGATCTCACCGAAGATGCCGCTTTCGTTGCTGCTGGGTAGCGCCATTGGTTTCTCGCGTGCTCCGACTTCTTAGCGGATGGTCTTTTCCAATTCCTCGACCGAGGCGCGTTTGGCGGCGATCGCGATTTGGTCGGCGCCGGCGGCCCGCGCCGTTTTCAGGATCTTTACCATATCGCCGAGCAACACCTTGCGGTCACCCTGGAAGATTACGATTTTTGGGTCGATACGCGCCAGCGCTTCGCGCAGCGTCGGTTCGAGCTCGCTGGGCGGGATGTCCTTGGAGTTGACGAAGATCTCGTGATCGATGGTGTAGGTGACCACTACGCCACGCTTTTCGGGGGAGGTGTTTTCGGCTAGCGGCAAGCCGACATGCGCGGCCGATTCGACCGAGATCGATGCCGTGATCATGAAGATGATGAGCAGCACCAGGAAGATATCAGTCAGCGGGGTGATATTGATTTGCCAGAATACTCCGCCGCCGCCGCCCGACGGTCCGCTAACCGCCATTGGCCTGTCTCCCCTCCAGCGCCGCGTTGATCAGGTGATTGGAACTGACATGCATAACCGCATTGAGGTTGTCGATTCTGACCGAGAAATAGTTATAGAAGATGACCGCGATGATCGCGACCGCCAGACCCAGCGCAGTCGAGATCAGGGCTTCGGAAATACCCGCCGCGACGACCGAAAAGCCGCCGGTTCCCATCACCGCCATCGACTGGAACGCGCTCAGGATTCCCACCACGGTGCCGAACAAGCCGATGAACGGGGCCGAGGCGCCGGAAGTGGCCAGCACCCAGATATAGCGCTTGAGTTCGAGTAGTTCTTCGAAGCGCTGCTCTTCGTCCAGCTGCAATAGCTTGTCGCGGTCCTGGGTCCGCGCCGCCGCGATAATCGCGTGGAAGATTTTTTCGAACGGACGTTTGCCAGCGGTCTTCTGGAGCGCCTGGTCGAACTCACCCTTGCGCAATGGATCAACCAATTGGGCCGCGGTATTGGCGGTCTTTCTGCGCAGTCCGCTGAGCGCCCAAAACCGCTCCAGGATCACCGCGATACACAACACGGAGATCGCGATAAGCGGGTAGGTCGCGTAGTAACCCTGCTGGATCATCGCGACAATGCCGTATTGCGTTTGCATGACTGACTATGTCTCCTCTCAACGCCTAACTAGAACTTTATTCAGCCGCCATCAAGGGGTCCGGTCCCGGATAGCCCGATAACTCCGGCGTGCAGGCAGAGCTTGCGCTGCAAGCCGTCCCATCGCGTCTTCATGTCCGCTCCGCCGAGGCTGGGATGCTCGCTGCGGGTTTCGGCCAGCTTGCCGCACGCGGCTTTGACGTTGCCGTCGGCCGCATAGATCAATGCCAGGTTATAGCGCGCTTCGTACCAAAGATCGTCAGATTCGGCGGCTTCCGATTCGACCCGGGTCCATAGATCGGAAGCTTCGCGATAATCCTTGCTTGCCTGCGCCAGACGCGCCAGCCCAGCATTGGCGTCGGGCGATGCCGGGGAGGCTTTGACCACCTGCTCGAAGATGGTTCTGGCGCGCGCGCTATCGTTCATCATCACATAGGCCTGCCCCAGGATTGAAAGCGTTCCGGTCAGACTCTTGGCGTTCATGGTCCCGGCCGCAACACGTTTTTCAAAGTAATCGTAAAGCGCAGCGGTAAGGTTGGCGTCGGCCAGTGCGCCGGCCTGGTCGCCGGCTTCCTTGCGGGCCTTGCACCGCTTCCACATGTCCAGGCCCAGCGTCTTGATAAAGTCGCTGGAGGGAACAGGTCGGCGGCCGGGCGCCAGCAGCCGGTTGATTTCATTCTCCGCCAGGGCATATTGACCGGAGCGTTCCAGCGCCTGCAAGCGCCACTGTGTGATCTCGTCGAAATTGGCGCTCATCCACGGATAGCCGGTCTCGAACCCGTCGAGCAGCCGGGCGATATCCACGTAGTCCTTTTGGGGTTGGGCTTCCAGTAGCGTCACCAGCATATAGGTCGCGCGACCGCGCGCCGTATGCACAAACTGCCTTTCGGCGGGCGTGTGCCTTTCGATCTCCGGTCCATTTGCAACCGTGCTCCGCAAGCCCCCGATTACTGCTTCGGTCAGTGTGTTTTTCTCTTTTGCCGGCATCGCGCCCGGTTTGTTGGCAGGATGGTCGGCGGCCGCGGCAAGTTCCAGGTAGCGGCATTCGGCGGCCTTGAACGTTCCGGCGTATTCATAAAATGAATCGCCCCTGACCTGGTCATACTGGCGCGCAGCCTCGGAATATTTGGCGTCGTGCTGGAGCAGTTCAGCGAGCCGGAAGCGCGGCTCGTAAGCGTAGCGCCCGCGCGGGAAATGGTCGACGTAGTCCTTCGCCCGCTCGATCCATTGATCGTTGAGCTGTGGATTCTTCATCCCCGAGCGTTCCCATCGCGTACGCGCGATCTTGAATCGCATAAAAGCCGCCCAGTCGGCCATCGGATTATGCCTTTGGTGGGCGAGTTCTTCCAGCGGAGCGTCGACCAGATCCAATTTGCCCTGGTTGTAATAGATATCAATTGCGTACTTGTAGCCCTGGGGATACGGCCCGCCGCGCGCGGCCGCCAGGTAATATTTCGCAGCGGCCTGCGGGCGATGGGTGGCGACCAGTACCTCGGCGAGCAGGTACTGTTCGAAGGGATCCTTGGAGGCACCGAATTCGGCCTCGGGATTGGCTACGTTATGCACTACGGCGGCCAAGGCGAGAGGCCACTGCCGGCTGCTGCCATAGTAGCTATGCAGCAGCTTCACCGCTTCCTGATGCAGCTCGGCGCGGCGGGCGGGGTCGGTGGCCTCGGCCTCCGCCGCGAACAACTGCTGCAGCCGGAACATCTCGGCGCCTTGCCGCTCGGAGCCGCTGGTATTCGGTGACAGGTGCGAGGTAATCGAGGCCGCCTTGTCCACTTCACCCATCGCCGCGTAGGTCGTCGCCAAGCCTTGTTGCGCGGCACGATACTGGGGGCTGCTGGGGCCGGCTCTCATTACCTCCTTGAAATCGGCGATCGCCTTGGCGTAGTGAGAGCGATCGAACTGCCCCAGGTCGCGCTCGCAGTAGGCTCGCCCGAGCAGGTTTTCGCGAATCAGCTCGGGGGAGACGATCACTAACGCACTCTGCGTGAAACCCGCGATGGCTTGCTTCAAAACCCGCCGCTTGGCCTCGGGCGAGCTGAACAGGATCGAGCCGTGAAAACGCAGCCACGAAAGTGGATAAAGCGCGCGCAACTCGAGCTGCTCGAGCAGGTTGTAATCGCAATCCACGGCTTCATTACCAATCGACATGAGGCAGGCGTCATGCTTCTTGCGATAGGTTTCGTACATCTGGCCCAGCATGCGGTCAAGGAGGGTATACGCGTCGAGCAATTCGACCCGGTTTTCCCCGGAGATTACGGTGAAGTGCGCGAAGGTGCCCTCGTCGGCATCAAGTTCGTTGATGACCTCGCTGGCGACGTGAGGGTCGGTGAGCCCTTGCCTGACTCTGGAATCCATCACGGATAGATGCTCGACGAACTCGCGCAGACCTTCAGCCCCTGCGGCCAACGTCGCGCTAAGCATCGTTGCAATTGCCAATGCAAGGACACTGGCACGCCACCAGCCTGGTGATTTCACGGGGATTGCTGACACGAGGTAGCCCAAAGCATGCACCGTATCGGTTTGTCAAGCGGGATCGCGGCCAGTGCCTTTCACCTTGTACGTCTTGATAAGTACATTCTCAGCTACCTTATCAGCCGATCGTCGACGTCCTTTAGACGCCTTTTAGACGGGCCCGGCAAGAAGTCAAAGCCGGCTTCCTGGCTCAAGAGTCCCGGTTTCAACCAACCGGCCTGGGGACGTAAACAAGCTCGCTCCAGCAGTCGTCCAAAGACCAGAACATGGAGCATCGAACCATGACGAATACGAGAAAACTTACATCGGAGAGGGGACTGAAACACCAACATCCGCGCGGTAAAGTAGCCTTGGTCCGGCGTGTCGGCACGGCGTTTTTGGCTGCGGCCATGGCACTTTCGATGTGGGGCTGCTACGGGATGGGTCCGCGCGGCACCGACACGCTGATTGGAGGCGCGGCCGGCGCCGGAGGCGGGGCATTGATCGGCTCGGCCGTCGGCGCGCCCGGTACAGGGGCGGTGTTGGGGGGCTTGCTGGGCGCCGGCGGTGGTTATCTAATTGGCAATCAGCAAGCTGAATCCTGGCGAAATCCCTATTATCGTCCCTACTACTAGCTGACATTCGCTGGATTCGGCGGAAAACTTGGCACGAAGAACAGGCCTGGCATCGATCGGGGTTTCCATACGCTGAGGAACTCCATCCGGGCGATCTCCGGTTAGACTCAGCCGCGCGAGGGTTTTATGGATGCGCTGCCAGGGCGATACTCTGGCCGTGCTGCCGGAAGTCGTGCTAAGCGAGCGCTATGGCTCACTTCAGGCTGTTTCTGGTTTTGGCAGCCATCGCGGCCCTGGGTTACGTAGCATATCAGCAGGGCTGGGTAACGCGCTTTGCGGGTATGGCGACCCCCACTCCTGAGCCCACGCTGGGTTTCACGGTCCATCGGACCAAGCGGTCGCGGCACATTTTTCACGGCAATGAGGGTTTTCCCGGACCATTGGCCGGCCATTCACGCCGCCAACACGGAATTCCCGGTTCCGCTGCCACTCCCAATGCGTCCAGCACCAATCTGGCCGCGCTCCACAATCCCGGTTCGAATTCACTGGAGATTCCATCAGCGCCTTCGGCGGGGCCCACCGCGGTGGGACCAAAGCTACCGTTTCCCAGGAATTTCGAAGGTTGCTGGCAAGCCCATATGACGCAGCCCGATTCGTGGTCCTTCGGCCGCGGGCCTGTAGTGCAGGGCATTTCCCCGACCGACTATGTGCTGTGCTTTCACTATGCCGGCAATTCCCCCGATATCACTTTTTCGAGCAGCGCGGAGTACCCGGTGGTTTCAGATTGGGTGGAATCGAAGGTCGGCGTCGAGAAAAGCCAAACTAACGTGTTGTTTTCCGGAGCTGACATCGTCGTTTTGAGGACGTCGAGCAGTGTGCCGTTGTATGAGAAAACTTTCGGCTTTCTACCGGGACCGTCCGGGCTGATAACTTCAGTAATCGATTTTCACTGCACCCACCTTCCCAACGACAAATTGAGGGTCCAGGCTTCAGTCGTGCAGCGATGCAACAACTCGCATACGATCGATTGCGATGGCGACGTGTGGATCCGGGAATCCTGGCATACCGAGTTCACCCGCCAATCGTCATAGCAGAGTGCGACAAAAGGAGTTCGTGGGCGACCCAGCCTTCGGTGGTTCCCACATCTTCTCTCCGTCCGGGACTGTCGATAAAAGGCAGTCCAATACAGCGGTTTGGTATGCAGGGGCTTGGGTTTGTACCCTCTCCCTTTACTTGCAAGGGAGAGGGTGGGGTGAGGGTTTCTGGACGCATCAAGTAACGCCAAATGCATTGGCGCAGAAGGAGGAGAATGCTCGTAGCGTAATTCAGTCGCAGGCTCGCCTGCACCCTCACCCGTCACGCGACTTGCCGGCGCAAATCGCGAACCGACCTCTCCCGGCGCGCGGCAGCGGACCCGGTCCGCAGCCGCGGGCGAGGTAGGATTAGGAGTTTTTCGACAGACTAATTCAGTTGTGGGAGAGCCAATGGAATTAGCCCAGCAGACCCGGGATCGCGTCGACGGTCGCCCGGCCGGCCTCGTAGTCGATCTGCCGCACGACATCGTCGATCACCGGGATGAGGACCTCATGGCGCCCGTCCTTTACCACCCAGATATCGTTGGCGCCGTTGAAGAAAACCTCTTCGATGCGCCCCAGCGTACGGCCGTCTGTGGTTTGCACCAGCAGGCCAATAACCTGGAAGTAATAGAATTCCTTGGCGCCGGGTTCCGGCAGGTCATCGCTGGCGAGATACAGTTCAAGACCGCGCAGGTCCTGGGCCTGCTCAATGGTATCGACGCCTTCCAGAATCACCTTAAGCGACCCACCGCCGGCGCGCGCGAATGACCGCACCCGATATTCGGCCATCGTCCCGCCGCGATCGGCAAACAGCCGTGTGATGGTGTCGCGATTGGGGGATTCGGGGTCTTCCGCACGCACCCGCAAGGCGCCCTTTAGGCCGTGGACCCCCGTAATACGCCCAAAAACGACAAATTCCGGGGTTTTTACGTGCTCCAAGGCAGGCCTCAAACGCTCGAGGGAGAATTCACGCCGGCTTACCCCGACGCCGGTGGGAGTGCCTGAATCGTACGCGGCCAAGCGCCGCACGGCTCACGCGTCGAATCACTTCTCTTCGATGATTTCGAGGACCACCTTGCGGTTGGTGCGTGACGCCACCGCGTTAAGAATCGTCCTGATCGACTTGGCCGTTCGGCCCTGCTTGCCGATGATGCGGCCAAGGTCTTCTTTTGCCACCCGCAACTCAAGCACCGAGGCGGTATCGCCTTGGGTCTCTTTCACCTCGACCGCATCAGGATTGTTGACCAAGTGTTTCGCCAGGAACAGGACTGAGATCCTTCATGGGTCGGCTCCAGGAAAAATGGATTTCTTAGGAAGTCACGGTCTGCTGCGCCTTGCCTAGGAGATTCGCCACGGTGGAGCTGGGCCGCGCTCCGACTTTAAGCCATCGTTCGACCTGGTCGGCGCGCAAGCTCACCTTCGGGGGATCCGAGGCCGGATCATAGGTCCCGATCTGCGCCACGCACCGGCCATCACGCGGCGAACTTGATTCCGCCACCACGATTCGAAAAAAAGGTCTCTTGCGTGCCCCCTGGCGACGCAACCTGATCACTAACGCCATCTATAGTTTTACTCCCTTAGTCTTCTAACCGCCAAGTCCAAAGCCGCCCATCATCCCGCGGCCGCCACCGGACTTCGCGACTTTTTTCATCATCTTGCGGGTCTGCTCGAATTGCTTGACGAACCGGTTGACTTCCTGCACCGAGGTGCCGCTACCCGCCGCAATCCTGAGGCGGCGCGAGCCGTTGAGAATCAGGTGGTTGCGGCGCTCCTGTTTAGTCATAGAATCAATGATAGCCTTGATTCGGGCAAGCTCCTGCTGCGCCTGTTCCGAATCCACCTGGCTGGCAATCTTCTTGAAGCCGGGAATCATTCCGAGCAGATCGCCCAACGAGCCCATCTTCTGCAACGCCACCATCTGCTGGGCAAAATCTTCGAGGGTGAACTCGTTTTTCTTGAATTTGCGCTCGAGTTCCTTGGCCTGCTTGTGGTCATAGGTCTGCTGCGCTTTTTCGATCAGGGTCAGCACGTCGCCCATCCCGAGAATGCGCGAGGCCAGCCGATCGGGATGAAAGATATCGAAGGCGTCGAGTTTTTCGCCGGTGCCGGCAAACAGAATCGGGGCCCCGGTGACCGCCCGGACCGACAATGCCGCGCCGCCGCGGGCGTCGGAGTCGAGCTTGGTCAGGATTACCCCGGAAAGCTTCAGCCGCTCATGGAATCCCTGCGCCACGTTGACCGCGTCCTGACCGGTCATCGAGTCGGCGACCAGCAGCACATGATGGGGCCGCAGCACGGTTTGCAACCGCACCAGTTCATCCATCATCTCTTCGTCGATCTGAAGGCGGCCGGCGGTGTCCAGTAACACCACGTCGTAACCGCCGACTTCGGCGCGTCCGAGGGCGTTGGTGGCGATTTCCACCGGATCCTGGGTCTCGTTGCTCTCCACCACCGGGATGTCGATCTGGCGGCCCAACACCCGCAACTGCTCCATCGCGGCGGGCCGGTAAATGTCGACTGAAACCATCAAAGGATGGCGCTTGCGCTCGGTCTTCAGCCATCGCGCCAGCTTGGCCAGCGAGGTGGTTTTGCCCGAGCCCTGCAAGCCCACCACCATGATCTTGGCCGGAGGCTTGACCTTCAGGTCCAGTTCCCGCGCGTTACCCCCCATCACCTCCCGCAACTCGGTGGCGACGAACTTGATGAGGTGTTGTTCAGGGCTGAGTGAACGCAGCACCTCTTGCCCCAGCGCCTTGCGCTTGACGTGCTCGATGAAGTCCTTGACGACCTTGATATTGACGTCGGCTTCGAGCAACGCGAGGCGGACTTCGCGCACCGCCTCTTCGATGTTACCTTCGGTTATCCTGCCCTGGCCCCGGAGTTTCTTGAAAACTCCTTCGAGGCGGTCGCTGAGGGTTTCAAACATAAGTCTATGATATCAGGAAAAGCGCAGTGCCATTAGGGATTTCGGGGTAGAACCCTTGAAGCGTAGGGCATGACGCAGGTGCTTGTCAATGCGCGCCAGGCCGCGTACAACTGCGGTTGCGCCGGCTGCGGTTACGTCTTGAACCGGGAGATCGCCCAAGTCGAACTGGCGGCCACCGCAAGCGCGCCGTCCGCATCGCGAATTTCGGCGTCCATAAAGGCGATGGCGCGGGTGCGCCTGATCACCCGGCCCCTGCCGGTCAGCCGTCGCGGCGGCGCCGCGCGCAGGTAGCTCAGCTTGAGTTCCGCGGTAACCGCCCATTCGCCCTCTTCCAGCACCGAGCCGATCGCGGTCGATAAGATCTCGTCGATGAACACCGCGAGATAGCCGCCTTGCATTGTTCCGAACGGATTGATGGTGTTCTGCGGGGGAACCTCCCACAACCAGCCTGACGTCCCCGGCCCGAACTCCAGCGGGCGCATCCCCAAGGCGAGATTCCTCGATGGATATTCATCGACGCGGTTGTCGCGGATGATGCGGTTAAGCTCGACCTGCGGGGTTGATGGCATGACCTTGTTCATCTACCGATGCCGCTCGGGACTCGTAGATAGAACGTCGTATTGGAAGCGCATAACCAAGTTGGCACGTCACAGCAATCCGAGCAATTCCTCGGTGATGCGCAAGGTCAGACCCCAAATTGGCTGCTCGCCATATAAAATCGCCGGATAGTCCTGGGTCGAGCTCCCCGATTTCCATCGATGTCGACTGCGGAAGCGCGGGTCTTTCAGGGCCGCCACCGGAACACTGAAAATCTCCGCCACTTCATGCTCGTCGGCCCGCAAATCGGTTGGCACGCCGATGACGCCGACGATCGGGGTTACCAGGTAGTTGCTGGTCATGGTCACGCTGGTCGTCAGGCGCCCCAGCACTTCGACTGTTTCCGGCCGCAGGCCGACTTCTTCATTAGCCTCGCGCAAGGCGGTGGTCAGGATGTCGGGATCTTCCGGCTCGGCCCTGCCGCCCGGAAATGCCACCTGGCCCTGATGGGTCGTGACGCCGTTGGAACGGCGAATGAACAGCACGTAAAGCTCGCCGTCGCGGTCGAATATCGGCACCAGCACGGCGGCGCGGACCCGGCCCGGCGCGTCCGCGCCGCCGTCGGGCGTATGCAGCGGCACCAGCCGCTGGCGCAAAATCTCAAATTGTTCGTATGCCATCGGTTCTGGCCTCGATGCTAGCAGCGAAGGGCCGGGGTCAGAAAGCCACGTCGATAGGGCCATGTTTATCGAAAGGAATCGAATGACCCAGCACCCGTCGACCCGGACGGCTGTTCTGAGGCACTCTATGCTAGGTATTTCGGGGCTATATGCGTTATTTGATTGGACGTTATCACGAGATCGCGCTCAAGGGTCAAAACCGTTGGCGGTTTGTCGCCCAACTCAAGCGCAATCTGCGCGACATCATCAGCGACTATCGACTTGGCGCGATTCGCGGCGAAGGACCGCGGCTGGTGGTCGAACTACCCGATGAACTCGACGACGCGACGGCGACGGAGCGCGGCGCGTTGCTGTTCGGTCTGCAGAATTTTTCGCTGAGCCGCAGCGTGCCGGCCGATCTGGAAAGCATCGAGCGCGAAGTTCTGGCCGCGGTACGTGGCACGACAGCCAGGAGCTTTGCCGTGCGCACGCGGCGCGAGAATAAGCGTTTCGCGCTCAACTCGATGGAGGTGGATCGGCAAATTGGCGGCGCGGTCCAGGCGGCTTTGGGCATCGCCGTCGACCTGGGGAACCCCGAACTAACCATCAATATCGAGATTTTCACCGACCACGCATTCTGCTCCATCGGCAAACTTGCGGGGGCGGGCGGGCTGCCGGTTGGAATCAGCGGACGCGGCGTGGCGCTGCTCTCGGGCGGAATCGACTCGCCGGTCGCCGCTTACCGGATGATGCGCCGCGGCCTGCGGCTGGATTTTGTGCACTTTCACAGCCATCCGCTGCTCTCCCGCGCCAGCCAGGACAAGGCGCGCGAACTGGCCGCCCATCTGACCCGCTATCAGGGCCGCGCCAACCTGTTCCTGGTGCCATTCGGACTGTTGCAGCGAGAAATCGTGGCGCGCACGCATAGACCGTTGCGGGTGGTGTTGTACCGCCGATTCATGATGCGGATCGCCAGTGCGATCGCAGATGAAATCGGCGCCCAGACGCTGGTGACGGGCGAGAGTCTGGGCCAGGTCGCGTCGCAGACGCTGGAGAACATGCAGGTGATTGAACGTGCCGCCACCTTGCCGATCCTGCGTCCGCTGGTCGGGATGGACAAGAATGACATCATCGAGCAGGCGCGCCGGCTTAACACTTTCGAAGTATCGATCATCCCGGACGAGGATTGTTGCACCCTGTTTACCCCGCGTCATCCGGAGACGCATGCGCGCCTGGATGAAGTCGAAGCGGCCGAAACCGCGTTCGACGTGGATCGCATGGTTGCGGAAGCGGTGTCAGGCGCCGAGCGGGTGGAACTGGTGTTTCCGCCGCGCAAACTGACCGCTGCGATGGTTGACGCGGCCCGCGGCGCCTGACATCAGCCGCCGCGCTCCGTGCGGCGCCGGATGGTCAGACCGTCATGGCTTTGGCGGCGGCGCGCTCGTGGTATGCATCCGCGGGTCGCTGGGCGAGGTACAGGTGACGAACCAGTCCGGTGACGTAACTCCCATCTGGTGCCACTCCATATTGGTTATCCGCCCGTTGCGCCAGTCCTCGGCGAACTTGCGCCGCGCTACTTCGCATTCTCCCCGCGAGGAAAACGAAGCCCGCGAAGTGAGCTCCAGCGAAGAGGTAACCATCCCTTGCTCCATCTGATGCAGCACCATCGGATCTTTGAAAACTTTGGGGTCGGGCGCCATCAGGTACCAGGTTTCGGCCAGCGCGGATGGGGCCAGGAACATGACAGCAAGAATCGCAACCATTATTCGTTTCACGGTGGCCTCCGCTTCGCAATTCTATGGATTGCGGCCATCAAATTGTCAATCGTCGACGAAAGAAAAGTTTAAGCCGCGAACTGACGCTAAATTCACTGATGGAAAGAAGCAGCGGGGATGCTAAACTCGCGCCATGTCGGATATCAACTCCAGGCCGTTCCGGGTCGGCGAGATCGATCACGTCGTGCTGCGCTGCGTGGATCGCGAACGCGCGCTCGCATTTTACACCGGCATTCTCGGCCTTAGCGAAGAGCGGCGCATCGAACAGATTGGGCTCGTGCAGTTGCGCGCCGGCCACTCGATGGTCGACCTGGTGCCGGCGCCCGAACCATTGGCGGAGAAGGGGCGCAACGTCGATCATGTCTGCCTCGGCGTCGAAGCGGCCGACTTCGAGGGCCTGGTCGGCTATCTGCGCAGTCGCGGCGTGGAACTGATCGGAGAGCCGTCAACCCGCTATGGCGCCCATGGGATGGGGCTTTCGGTTTACATCCGCGATCCGGAAGGTAACGTGGTCGAACTCAAACAGATGCCGCCGTCCGGTGGCTGACGATTGCTGTCTCTTCGCCCCCAATCCTCCGTCGGAAAGGGTGAGGGTCACGGACACCTCTCAAGTCACATTCGCGCTGGCGCACAAGGGCAATGTGAATATGTGGTGCGTTAGCAGGCCCGCCTGCACCCTCACCCGTCACGCGACTTGCTGGCGCAAATCGCGCGCCGACCTCTCCCGGCTTTGCGACTGCGGACTCGTCCGCACTCGCGGGCGAGGTAGGGTTCTGGAGTTCTCGGCGGTTTCCAAGGATGGGAGGACACCCGCTGCAAGCAATCGCATTGATAGAAGCGCCTGACCACGTCAGCGCCCGCTACCGGCTGCAGGCCTTTATTCCGGCCCTGGCCCGCGCCGGTTGCACGCTGGTGCTCGAACCGATTCCGCGGGGCGCGCTTGAGCGGATACGGCTCTTTTCGCACCTGCGTCATTTCGACGCCGTGTTGCTGCAACGTCAATTGCTCCCGGTCCTCGAGTACCGATTCCTGCGGCGGATGGCGCGCCGGCTCATCTATGACTTCGACGACGCGATGCTCTATCGCGATTCCTACCATCCACGGGGCCATTCAAGCGTCCAGCGCGCGCGTCGATTCAGCGCTATCGTCCGGAGCGCCGACACGGTGATTGCAGGAAACGCGTTCCTCAAGGACTGCGCAATTGAGTCCGGCGCGCGTCGCGCAAACGTCGCCGTGATTCCGACCTGCGTGGAGCCTGAAAAATATCCGCCGCGCGGCGCTTCATCGCGCGCACAGGGCCTTGAGATGGTCTGGATCGGATCTTCCAGCACGCTTGCCGGATTGGAAAGGCAACGTCCGCTCCTGCAGCGCCTGGGCCGCGAGATTCCCGGCCTGCGCCTACGCCTGATTTGCGACCGCTTCGTCAATTTCGATTCGCTGCCGGTAATCCAGGTGGTGTGGGCTGAGGCAACCGAGGCGGCGTCCATTGCGCAGGCGGATTTCGGAATCAGTTGGATGCCGGACGACGCCTGGAGCAAAGGCAAATGCGGCCTGAAGGTACTGCAATACGGCGCCGCGCGGATTCCGACGATCGCCAACCCGGTGGGCGTGCATCGCGAAATCATCGCGGACGGTGTCACGGGCCTGCTCGCCGCCACGGAAGACCAGTGGCTTGAAGCGGTAAGAACACTAGCGCGTGATCCAGTCGTTCGCGCCGCGATGGGTACACAAGCTCGTCTGGTAGTGGAACAATCCTATTCGGTAGCGGCCCACGCCGCCGACTTCGTGTCGATCGTAACCGCGAACAAGCCCGTGTCGCGGATCACCAGAGTCTCAAAATAAAGTGATCGCCGCTACGTTCCAGAACACGCCCGCTTCCTGAATTGTTTTCGAGGCGCCAAAGCTGATCCACCGCCAATCGATCCGGGCTGGACACCAATTCCAGAATTCTGAAATATAATGCCAAATGAATGCGACAGAGCCCGGAATCTGTACGTCAGGCAAGAGCAGAGCGTTATCTTAAACGAGCCAGAGAATTGTACATTGGAAAACCCGGAGAGACTTCTCGTGAATCTGGTCGATCAGGCGATCGGCAGCCTCGGCGTCGGCTTGCGACACAAAAGCCCAGATGTCGGTCAGGTCGGCCTCGGCGAGTTCTGACAGTACGACTTCGCTCACGGGGTTTGGGTCTTATTATTCGTTGCTCGTTTGCGTCCCTGTCTTTTGATGCGCTCAACTGTGCGATTGTCGAAGGGCCGGTGGCGTCCCTGGTTGAGTTGTTCAAGCCCGTTGCGGACATCTTCGCGCAGTTCATTGAGTTGGTCGCGCTCGTTTAGAAGCCGCAGGGCTTCGCGGATCACCTCGCTGGCGGAGGCGTAACGCCCCGACGCGACTCGTTCGGCGACCATTCTTTCCAGTTCAGGGGTGAGAGAGACATTCATCGGGACAACTCCAACGCGCTGCCTTTCTCGTTAAATGATAGCAAGCTTCGCTAATATTTGACATCGGCGCATTGGTGTGAAACGAATCTATCCCACAGGGCGCATACGCCGATTTCGTGTCGATTCTAACCGCGAGTCCGGTTTGAACGTGGGGGCCGCTTCAACGGATGCTCATTTTCGGATGGCCTACAGCCACATGATTCCCAGCGCGATAGTTACGATGGTCAGGGGCGCGCCGACTTTGAAGTAGTCCCAGAAGCTGACTTCGATTCCCTGCGTGCGCGCGCGTTGCACCACGATTAGGTTGGCGACCGAGCCCAGGATGGTGAAGTTGCCGGCCAGGGTGGACGCCATCGCGATCGTCAGCCACGCGCGTTGCTGGTCCGGGATTTGCGCCACGAACGGCTTCAGCACCAGGACCGCCGGAACGTTGCTGACCAGATTGGACAGCACCGCGGTTACGCCGCTCAGAACCGGCACGCTATCCAGATGTGATCGCCCGACCGCCGTAGTCATACTCGCGGTCAGAACATTTTTTTCCAGGCCTGCAACGACAATGAAAAGGCCGCAAAACATCAGCAACAGCGCCCAGTCAATTTCCTGATAGATGCTTTCCGACCTGACGCGGCGGCTCAGCAGCATTATCGCGCCGGCCGCCACCGCGGCGCGCGCCGGAGCCACCCCGGCGAAAAAGGCCGCTACCAGCGCAACTGTGATGAGCGCCGGTTTCAGGATGTTCGGCGTGCTTATCGGTGCAACTGCGGGGCTATCGACGAGCGTCCCGGCGGTCCAAAACTCGGAAGGATAGGCGAGCGCAATCGCCAAAACCGTCAGGACCAATCCGATCGACGCCACCGGCGCCAGCGTCATCGCGAAATGGGCGTAGGATATGTGCGAGATGCCGCCGATGATCATGTTCTGCGGGTTGCCAGTGATAGTCGCGACGCTGCCGATATTCGAAGCCATCGCGATTGCCAGCAGATACGGAATCGGATTGCGGCGGTTCTCGATGAGCGGCTTCAGAATCAGCGGCGTGATCATCAGGCAAATGGCATCGTTGACCAGGAACGCGGACAGGACGCCGGTCAGAACCACCAATGCTGCCAGCAACGTCAGCGGACGCCGGGCCCGCCGGACCATCCAGTTGCTGAGGAACGGAAAGATGCCCGAGATTTCAAGGCTCGCGATTACCATCATCATGCCCAACAGCAGCGTGATGGTGTCGAAGTCGATCGCCTTATAGGCTGCGGCGAGCGGCAGCACTCCGAGGGCCACCATCGCCGCGGCGCCGATGAAAGCGGCGCCCGCCCGATCGACGCGAAATCCCGGAATCCGACCGACCGCTACCGCAAAATAGGTGGCCGCGAAGATGACGATCGCGGCGATTTGCGTCAGCGCAGGAGAGGAGATCGCGATCAATTGCGCAGCTTCTCCAAGCAGTCCAATTCGTTCGGATTTTCCAACGCTTCCGCTCCGGTTTACATCCGCTTTATTTGCGCCACAGCATAGATGCGGCAGTGAATTGGTGGAATCCAGCGAAAAAAATTTACACCGGACCTTGATTGGGGCTGTTGGTGAAGCGAATGAGGCGCGGCCGGCACTTCATCGCGGCGACGGCCGAACGGTGCGCTACGATGGACTACCATCGACGCCCGTAACCGAGCACAATGAACCTCCATTCCGCGTCTGGCGAAGATCTGCGTGAGATCGAACATTTGAATTTGCGCAACTCCAGGATAAACCGATCCGGACGCATCCGCGCGTTGCTCGACCGCCGGGCTTTTCGCGCCCCGGCGGCGACCGTGATTGCGGTGTTGCTGCTTATCGCCGGATGCGCCAAGCCGCCGCCGGCCGCGCCTCGTCCCGACCCCAAAGCGGCTGCCCGGACCTATCTGGCGGCGCTTAAAATCGGCGACTATCAGACCTGCTACCAGATGCTCGCGAAGCGCGACCGCGATCATAGTTCTATGGACGAATTTTTGAGCGATATTCCGATGGCGCCCAGCGTCGAGCGGCGATGGTTTGCGCCGATTGAAAATGCCACCGAGTATCAAGTCCGCAGGCCGTTTAGCCGCGGCGATGAGATGATCGTGCCGGTCAGCGTCACGACCCCCAACCTCGTGATTTGGGAACGGATGCTCGGTGCGCTAAACCAAACCCGGCCGGAAATTCGGACCAAAGCCGAAAGGCAGCTCAGCAGCGGCGGCTATCCGCGACTCAGCTACGCGGATCAGCTTGTGCTGGTCGAGCAGGAGCAGGAATGGCATTTGGTGGCCGGCTTCGACCAAAAGGAACAAATTACCCGCCTTCACGACGAAGCGCTCGGCGCGTATCACGCCTTTGATTACGATCGGGCGCTGTCGCTTTATCGGCAGATTATGGAGCGGCTGGAAAAGGCGCCGTTCAGCGGCAGCGGTGGACTAAGCCGCGCCCTGGGCGACGAGATGAAAGCGATCGAGGCGGCGCGCGCCAACGCGCCGGCGGCGCGGCTGTACCTGTCCAAGGTGGTGCTCAAGAATGTGGTCACCAAGCCGGCCCAGTCTGGAGCGTCGGGGATATTTGGCCAAATCACCAACTCTGGTGAACGGGCACTGGACCAAGTGGAATTGACGGTGTCTTACGGCCCGGAGCCGGGAAAGCCGGTCTATTCCGAGAAGCACGTGCCAATCTCGACGCCGCTGGAATTTACCGACTTCGATATGCCCATCATTGCGTTCGGCCCCGGGCAAACGCGCGATTTCGGAATCCTGCTCAAAGCACCGCCGCCGATTCAGGAACATGACAAGCCCAGCGTGACGGTCACCGGGCTCATCTTCAGCGCAGCGCCCGCGTTGTCACCTAAACTTGCTGGCGTGCGGACCCACGGCAACGGCCACATGGCCGGCAATCGTGGGGCCGCGCCAAAGCCCGCTGCAAGAGCATCGGCGACGCCCAAATCGAAGTAACGAACTGCGGCGTCGTCACGCGCTGTGGCGATGGCCAAGTTTGCCGCAATCTTGCGTCAATCCGGCGAAGCCCCCGATAGCGGAGGAGATAACGCCTCGATGAGCTGGGCGAGTTCCCTGGGATCGATAGGCTTCACCAGATATCCGTCGAATCCGGCTTGCTCTGCTTTCCGGCGATATTCCCGCTGAGAATAACCGGTCAGCGCAATCAGGATTACGTCGCGCCCGGCGGGTATGGATCGGATCCGCCGGGCCACCTCGTAGCCGTCGAAGGCCGGCAGGCCTACGTCGATCAATGCAACATCAGGCCGCACGTCGGCCATCGCTTCCACCCCTCTGGGCCCGTCCTCGGCCTCGTATATTTGATGCCCTCGGAGCTCGAGCACGTCACGCAGGCTCTCCCGCACATCGGCGTTGTCCTCCACGATGAGAATCCGGCGCGGCCGGTCGGACCGTATGGGCTCTCCGGCGGAATCAGTTGCGGCCGCTGCGGGTGCGGCAATCAGCGGGATGCGTACGATAAAAGTGCTGCCTCGACCCAACCCCTCACTGACGGCCTCTACGCCGCCCCCATGAAGTTCGGCCAAACGCCGGACCAGCGTCAAGCCGACGCCCAGGCCCCCCTGGGCGCGATCAAGCTCCACGTCACCCTGGACGAAGGCATCGAAAATGCGCGGCAGAAATTCCGGTGAAATTCCGATGCCGCTGTCCTTCACGCGAATCACGGCATAATTCCCCTCGGCCTGGACGCTGACGGCGATGACGCCTCCGGAAGGAGTATACTTTGCCGCGTTGGACAGCAGGTTGGTCACAATCTGGGTCAGCCGGTCGCGGTCGCCGTCGACCCATGCGGGCTCGGTTTCGGTAAGCACCTGATGGCCCTCGAGTTGTCGGGCAAGCTCCAACTGCTTGACGCCGTCCATCGCGCAAGTGGCAACGTCGATCGGCTGCCGCTGCAGCGTCATCTTCCCGCTGCTCACGCGCGCAACGTCGAGCAGTTCGTCCACCAGCCGTGAGAGCTGCTCGACCTGGCGCGCGATGATCCTTTGCGCGTCACGCACCAGATCCTGTCGTCCGTCGGCGCGGGCCAGTAAATGTCCCGACATGGAGATCGCGGCGAGCGGATTGCGCAGCTCGTGTCCGAGCATCGCCAGGAACTCATCCTTGGTGCGGTTGGCAGCCTCCGCCGCCTCCCGGGCCGCCCGCTCCCGCTCATGCAGTTGGGTCCGCTCGATGGCCAGTGCCGCCCGATGCGCAACCAGGCGGATGAGATCGAGGTCGTCGCCGGTGAACTCGCGCGGGGTCACCGAGCCGACATGAATCACGCCGATCACGCGCCCGCCGACCTTCAGGGGCGCCCCAACTAACGATTTTGTGTTCTGCCGGAGCTGCGGGTTGTACACCTCCACCTCAGTCAGATCGTTGAAAATCTGTCCGGACTCACTGACGGCGATTCGTCCCGCGGCACCCGCCCCAAGCGGAATCCTGACCGCGTGATCCGCGTCTTCCCGAATACCGGCGGTTTGGATCGGCGTCAGATGCTCTCCGTCCGGCTCCAGCAGCAATATGGTCGCCGTGTCGGCGTCGAGCGCAGCCCGCAAGCGCGCCAACAATTCGCGCATCAACTCTTCCTGAGTCAGCTTGGACAAGGCGGTGTCGGTTACCATTTGCAGCCGGCGCAGCATCGACAAGGTCTTTTCGGCCTGGATATGAGCAATCTGTTCGGAGTGCAGGAGTTCTTCCCGTTCCTGCCTGACGCGTTTGGGTTCGGTAATGTCGCGCGCGATCTTTGACACCCCGATGATGCGGCCATCGCCACTCCTGATTGGCGATACCGTCAATGAGACGTCGATATGGCGCCCGTCCTTACGCACCCGAACGGTTTCGAAATTTTTGATCGCCTCTCCGCGACGCAGGCGTGCCAGAACCTCCGCCTCCTCAGCCAGCCTTGGCGCAGGGATGATGATATTGATCGGTTTCCCAATCGCCTCCGCGGGACTGAAGCCAAAGATGCGTTCGGCACTCGCGTTCCAGGAGGTGATTTGTCCCTCCAGCGTCTTTCCAACGATGGCGTCGTCGGATGAATCGACAATTGCCGCAAGCCGCGCGCGAGTTTCATCCAGACGGCGGCGTTCGGCGACTTCGATCGCAACGGCGATGCTCATCAGCCCGGTGACGCCCAAAAAAGCTTGCAGCAGCAGGAACGCTTCGTTGGGAGTGCCTTGGGCGAACGGGCCGAATCCGTTTGACGTCCCGACGATGGCGATCATCGAGAGCAGGAAAGTCACGGTGCTGGTCTCACGAGGACCGAAGCGAAAGGCCGCCCACAGCAGGATGGGGACGCAAACGAAATCCAGTGGATAGCGCTGAGTTGCCAGCGGCGTCCAGCCCCCGAACACGACCCCGCCGATCGCCGCCAGCGCGAGCAGCAACAGCGCAGCCTCCCGGGCCTGATGGCGGATCCAGGTGACACGAAAATTCGTGCTCCACAGCAGCAGAAGAGGCGCGATTATCAGATCGCCGCCGGCGTCGCCAAGCCACCAGGTAAACCAGATCCAGCTATATTGGGACCATCGCGCATAGCCCGCCACGCACAGGCTGGTGACGCCGATGGTGGCGGATACCATGGTGCTGACCATGGCGGCCAGCACCAGAAACCTTAAGATATCCTTGGTTTTTTCAAAGACCTTGGGACCGTCGGCAAAGCGATTGATCAGGTAGGCTCCGATCAAACCTTCCAGCGTGTTGCCGGCCGCAAGGGCGACTGACGTTGCGATTGAACCGGCGGTGGTCAGGTTGACCAAAAACGCGGCGATGGCGATCGCCGGCCAGACCCGGTAGCCGCATAGCAGAAACCCCGCCAAGGCGATTCCGGTGGGCGCCCAGATCGCGGTCGCACTGGGATTAACGCTGGCGAAGTGCAGTCCGATCTTGCCCGCCAGAAAGTAGCTGAGAGCCAGACCCACGATGGCTGGCCAGCGCGTGGCCGCCGCAGATTTCGTCCCTCCGCTGAGAGCGAAGGACGGCGCGGGTCTCGGCGTATCTAACATCCCTGGTGCGAGCGTCGCGGCAACTTCTTCAAGCCTGGCCGCTACATTGTCCACGGTTAGCGGCGGCGGCTGCAAGCAATTGGTTTGGCCGCCGTGCGCCGGCACGAGTTTTCCACCCGCGGCGCTGATTGCGGAGACGGATGGCGCTCCCCGCAGCCTGATCTCCCCGATGGTGGTAAGCTGGGTGCGCCAACATGTTAAAGTCAATTTGCGATGAAGCTGACGGTCGCCATCCCCACGCATAACCGCAGTCGCACGCTGGCCCTTACACTGAATTCTCTGGGACAGCTCCAAGCGGACCCGGAGATCGATCTCGACTGCCTGGTGGTCGACAACAACTCCAGCGACGCCACGCCCGCCGTGGTGGAGGCGTTTGCGCGCACCGCGCCATTTGCGGTCCGATGGGTGCTCGAAACGCGCCAGGGTTCCAGCTTCGCGCGCAACCGGGCCGTGCATGAAGCGCAGGGAGCGATGATCTTCTTCATCGACGACGATGTGATCGTCGAATCGGATTGGGCATCCCAACTGATGGCGGAAATCGGGCGCCGCCAGCTTGACGCCGCTTGCGGATTGGTGCTGGCGCAATGGCAGGCTCCGCGGCCGCCCTGGCTGGACGTGAACCTCTACGGCAAGCTGGCAGTCCATCCGGAGCAATCCACGCCGCCCGAGAAGCTGTCGCAATATTTCAGCGCCAACGTCGGCTTCACGCGGGAATGTTTTTCGCGCTTCGGACTGTTCCGGGAAGACCTCGGCGTGGTCGGGGACAATCCGATGTCAGGAGAAGACACCGAGTTATTCGCTCGAATAATCGGCGCCGGCGGCCGGATCGGCATCGCGCCCAGCGCCGTGGTGCATCATCTGATCGGGGCCGAGCGCATGACCCGACCGTATTTCAGACGCAAGGCGTTCGCCTTCGGAGTGGGGAGCGCGTTCAGCGGCGGCCGCAGCCACAATCGTTTGGACAAACTGATAAAGAACCTGGTCCGGATGGGCGCCGCGGCCGCGAGCGGCAATCAAACGCTGGCGTTCTACCATCAACTGGAATGCGTCAACTTTTTTGGTTACTGGTACGGCCGCATGAAGCTTCAGCGCAGCCCCGCGCGCCGATGACGATTTGCCGCGCATGCCACTTGCTATGAGAGTATCGAAAAACTTCTTAACCCTACCTCTCCGGCCCGCCATGAACGCGAGTGAGAGAGATCATGGCGGGCAGGGACACCCGCCCAACTGACCAGGGTTTGTTTAGTTTAGGTGATGTCTGTCCGAGAAACAGACATCAAACCACGCTCTACTCATCGGTTCCGGAGACCAACGTCAACACTCCGGAATACTGGAGTAGTCTGGTCGCTTCGGCCAGCGGACCGATTTCAAAACCGGTAAAGAATCCGGCCACCGGCAGGCCGGGAAAATGCCGATTGATATAAGCGCTATCGTGATCGGCGATGTTGTACAGATTGCTCCCGCGCGATACGCAATCGAAATACAACCCAAACGCCGGCGGATGGCGCACGCCGCGCTCCATTTCCTCGAGGGTCAGCTTGAGGTTGGTGCGGGCGCCCTCTTCGTCGCGCAGTGCGAAACCGACCAGATCGCCAACCTGAGGCTTGTAAACCGTCGCGATCAGCCCCTTGGCTTCGTCGAAGCCGATCATATTGCGAATCAGGTAACGGCCGTGCTGCAGCTGCGTGGCCTCGCGATCGAACGTCATCGCGACGTAAACCATCGCCGCAGTGCGGCGCAAGTCGTCGCCCAACGGCCCGATCGCTTTGCGCAGTGCTTCCAGCGCGGGCTGGCCATCGAGTTCGATTAGAACGTTGTGACGGGCGGCAGTCACACGCCGGGGCGATCCGATCAGGCGGCATCCCAAAGTTGTCCCGGTGGTTATCTCGATGTCGCCGGAAAACAGCATCCCGGAGACCGCGTCAGTGCTGACCGCGTCGCCGCAAAACGCGAAGGTCTCGCCGCTTTTGCCATCCTCGGTAGCGC
Source organism: uncultured Pseudomonadota bacterium (assembly GCA_963805995.1). Classification (GTDB taxonomy): domain Bacteria; phylum Desulfobacterota; class Binatia; order Binatales; family Binataceae; genus JAJPJA01. The sequence continues at coordinate 178,358 of CAWDWL010000004.1, forward strand.
CGCCGCCGGCCACGACCGCCTCCGGCAAATCGCGTCCCAATGCGGCCAGAAACGGTTCGGGATCGAGATTGTAGGAATCGGGAAACAGACACAGCAGATTGGATTTACCCAGCGCCGGGCGGGCGGCGGCGGCGACCTCACCGGCGGCCTCCTCGGGCCGGCCCTTGAGCCCGGGCACGAAGATCCGTTGCGCTTTGATTCCCCCGCCGACAACCAGCACCGAGACCGCGGTGCCGCTTTCGATCTCGCGCCCGCTGGCTATTACTCCGCCAGCGCTGCATCCCGCCACTTGCGGAGTCTGCGCGCGCTCGGCGACAGTCCGCGTGATCAAGCGATAGGACGCCCCATGACTGCTGCTGATAAAGCAGATCGCCGCGTCGGCAACCCTTAATCCGGCTTGGGCGAGCGCCTGCGCGACTGCTTCATCGGCGGCGGTTGCCGGATCCGATGCGATTGAAAGTCCAACTCCTGCTCGCAACATAAATCCACCTCAATGGCCACCCACGATGCGGAGCAACTCCACCATCCGCTCGATCCCGGCGGTGAGCGTCTTGACCGGGATGCGCTCGTTCGCGCCGTGAACTGTGTGACTTTCCTGCTCCGAAACCTCGATTGGCACGAAGCCATAGGCCACCAGGCCATGCTGGCGGAAGTAGTGGCTGTCGTTGAACCCGGTCAGCAGCGCCGGAATCACCGGCGCATCCTGGTCCTGGTGCCGCGCCAGGGTGACAATCGCATTCATCAATTCACTCCGCTCGGGCGAAGCCAAAGTCGAAAAATTAAGTAGCTGCTCAATCTTGATCTTATCATCTCCGATTAGATCCCGGACCACTTTAGTGAAGGCCTTGGGATCCTCGTCGGGAAACAGCCGGCAGTCGAGTTCCGCCGACGCGGTGGCCGGAATGATGTTGGTCTTGTAACCCGCGTTCACCACCGTGGGCGTGAGTGTATCACGCACCATCGCATTTTGATGGGGCACGGAAATGAATTGTTTTTCGAAGGCGGGGTCCTCGAGGGCCTTGCGTAAGTCCAGCAGCGGCGATGGCGATTGGTCTTGATCAATCACCGCCAGGCGGTGGAAATAATCCTCCACCACCGGCAGCACCTTGATTGGCGGCTGGTAATCGTCCAGTTTGTCCAATGCCTTGATCAGGCGGGTTACCGCGGTGTGATCAGGCGGCGAGGCTGCATGCCCGCTGGCGGCGGTCGCGGTCAGGCGCAGCCACAACGGGCTCTTTTCAGTAATCGCCACGCTATAATATCGATGCCCCGCTTGATCGGTGCGGACGCCGCCGCCTTCGTTCAGGACATAGCCGGCGTCGCGGTAGAGGTTGGGCTGATGGTCAACCACCCATCCCGCCCCCAGCTTGCCGCCCATTTCTTCGTCGGCGGTGGCGACAAACACGATGTCGCGGTTGAGCAGAATCCGGGCGCGCTTGATCGCCAGCATCGCCATCAAAAAGACGACCCCTGGCCCCTTGTCATCCAGGGCGCCCCGGCCCCAGATTTCCCCGCCCTTGACCTGGCCCGAGAACGGCGGCACCGACCAGTCCTTCGCATCCGCGGGAACTACATCCATGTGGCTCAGCAGGATCAGTGATTTGCGCTGCTTGCCGACACCGCGCAGCCGGGCGGCGACGATCCCGCGGCCGGGGGCTGGTTGGAAGACCGCAGCCGGGATGCCGTCGTGCAGGAACTTCTCTTTAAGCATCCTGGCCGCCGCCAATTCGTTTCCGGGTGGGTTGCTGGTATTGATTTGAATGTAGGCCGAGAGCAGACCGGTGGCCTCCTGGGTAAGAGCATCCCAGTCGAACAACTTGGGAGTGTCCGCCGGCGCCGCGCCCAAAAGCAGCAGCATCAGCAAAGCGCTGAAGAAAGCGACCCGAACGCTACTCCGGCCGCTGCTGCTCCGCATTTTAACCGGGCGCAATATCGAGACCATCGAGCGCAATTCTATGCTAAAGGACAACCGCTCCGTAACCGGCCGGCACTAAAATCGGCACGCAGAGTGGAATCGCGCAGGGAAGGGCGGGCATGCTCCGCCGGCTATCGGTTTGCCCGAAGGCTTCTTAGCCAACCTGGCCATGCTAATCTTGAGCGCGAATCTTGGGTGACCATCGATGACGCTGGAGGTTGAAACCAGCGCCGGTTCCCCGACCGCCAGGGGGCCGGCGTCCCGCAAGCCGCGTAAACAACGTGCGCTGGCGCCATTTACCGCACGCGCCACCGGCGCCGCGTTGAAGCGTTTGCGGCCCGAATTGGTCCACTGGAACGCCCCGATACTCAACCTGATTGCGGCTCAGGAAGACGATCCGTTCAAGACCCTCATCGGCTGTATCCTGAGCCTGCGCACCAAGGATCAAACCACGGCGCTCGCGGCCGCCAGGCTGTTCGCACTCGCCGATAATCCGGAGCGGATGCTCGCGCTGGAAGCCGAGCGTTTGGAGAAGGCGATATATCCAGTCGGCTTTTATCGCAACAAGACGCGGGTGATTCGCGATATCTGCCGCGATTTGATCGCGCGTTTCGAGGGCCGCGTGCCGGATCGGATCGATGACCTGCTGACGCTTAACGGGGTCGGACGCAAGACTGCCAACCTGGTGGTGACCCAGGCTTTTCGCAAACCAGGAATCTGCGTCGACACCCATGTGCATCGCATTTCCAACCGCTGGGGCCTGGTGCGGACCAAGGAACCCGATGAAACCGAAACCGCCTTGCGCCAGGTTCTGCCGCGCCGCCACTGGATCGAATTCAACGGATTGCTGGTCGCCTTCGGTCAAACTATTTGCCAGCCGGTATCACCCTTTTGTTCGCGCTGCCCACTGACGCGCCAATGTCCCCGGATTGGCGTGACCCGATCACGATGAAGCTCGCCCCAGCGCGAATCGCGCCGTCGCGAGCGACGCCATCCCCGATCGGCAATGCGGGATTGCCTCCGCTGCGACGGATGGCGCTGATTGTATCGTTTGCCTTGTCGGGGCTGTTGGTCTGCGCCGCAAACGCGCGCGCGATCGATTTCTATGAGATTCAAATCTACACCGTGGACACCACGCCCAAGCATCAACTGGAGCTCGAACTGCACTCCAACAGCGTCACCACGGCGACCGGTCAGTTGGCGCATCAAACTATCGATCCATACCAGATTCACGAAACGCTCGAGGCAACCTACGGTGTTTTTGATCATCTCGAAGTTGGCCAGTATTTTTGCACCGCCAAGTTGAGTAACGGCAATTACGAATACTCTGGCAGCCGGAGCAAGATGCATTTCGGAATAAGCCAGACCGATCAATGGCCGATTGCCTTGGGCGGCAATATCGAACTCGACTATATGCGCTTCGCCGCCGAAGGAAATCCGTTTACTCTGGAACTCCGCCCGATTCTGGAGAGCCACGTTGGACAATTCGACATCGTGGCGAATCTGGCGTTCGAAAAACCCTTCAGCGGACCCGGGACCCATCAGGGCATGCAATTCGACCCCTCGGGTGAAATCGTCTACAACCAGCTTTTTCACTGGCTCTCGCCGGCGTTGGAGTACTACGGCGACATGGGCGCGATTGCGTATCTTCCGGGCCTCCAGCAACAGCAGCACTTCCTGGTACCAGCCGTCAATCTGGATCTCGATCCCAGGCTGGAGATCAATCTCGGAGTCGGTTTCGGCCTGACGCGCGCAAGCAACGGAGTGTTCGTCAAGTCGATTTTCGGCTGGACCTTTTGATGCGGAATCATCTTCCGGAGGACAGACCATGAAGCAGCGTGATGCGGTCAAGATGACCCGGGAAGAGGCCGAAGCCTTCCTCAATGAAGGGATGCGGCAGAACTGGCCGATCTTCCTGGCGACCAACGGTCCGGGCGGCTATCCGCATATTGTCTCGATGGGTTGGGTGTATCAGGGCGGCAGAGTCTGGTTCCAGACCTACGGCAAGTCGCAAAAGATTTTGAATCTGCGCCGCGACCCCAAGGCGGCAGTGATGCTTGAAGCTGCGTACCCGGGCGGATTTGAGCATCGCAAACTGCGCGGCCTGATGATCCGGGGAATTTGCGCGGTCGAGGACAATCCCGAAAAAGTCGTGGAAGTGCTCACCGCGATGTGGCGCAACGGCGCCGCCCGCAATGCCAGTGTCGGAGCGCGTCCGCAAACGGAATTGCTCGACTTCGTCAAACAGCGCGCCAGCAAGCGCGCGGTGATTTCCTTCCTGCCGCAGAAATGGGCGAGTTGGGATCACAGCAAACTCGCCGCCGGGACCTACTGAATCAGCCCGGACTGCCTGGAAGTTGCGGGGGTGGTTGAATTATCACGCCTCCGGGGGGTTCAGATGCCACAACACGTGGAGGCAATAGCTGCGAATTCGCCATCCTTGTGCCGTGCGCACCAGGTCATGCGTATAATAGCCGCCCATATCGTAGACCGGCTGGCCGGGTTGCCATCCGGGGACAAAGTGGCGAGCTTGCATATACACGACGCAATTGGCCTGGTCGCCGCTGACCTCGATCTTGGGGTTGGTCAGCAGATGCTGTGTGACGGCGTATTTGGAGATGCGGCGGATGATGATGCTGGCCCATTTGTCCGCGCTTAGAGTTGCCGGCTTGCTGTGCGGGCCAAAAGGTCCGCCGACGCCGTCAACCGTAATCTCGTCGGCCCAGATCGAGCGAAAGAGCTTCTCGTCCTTGGAATCGACTCCGGTCGCGTAGTTGTAAACCACTTCGCTGATTTCCGCGCGATCGAGCAGAACTTGCAGTTTTTCCGGTTCGGTCATGACGTCAGCTCCTTTTTCTTGCCCGCGCTTTAAGCCTGCTGGGCGGCGGCCGCTGGCCCCTGTTGGCGTTATAGTACGCTGCCGCCGAGGTCCGCAAACGCCGCTTGCGCGGCCGCCTGGATTCCAGAGGCCGCGACGCGATGATCGAAAATTGTCATTTTGTTAACTGTTTGACACTTCCTGAATGGAAGAATAAGCGTTTTAACCTGGAGCCGGCTTTATCCATCCTGTTAGCTCTAGATCGGTTTTAGGCCCGTTAGGCAGCATGGACCGGTAAACCGGAGGAAATTCTCCGAAAAGGCCAGCAAGGTGAGATCATGGGAACATTAAGTAGTGGAATCGAACCAGTGACGCGGGCATTTCTCGAGTCGCTTAACGCCCAGACGGGCCCCGCAATCTACGAGATTCCGGTCGAACAAGGCCGTGCGGCGTTTACTCAACTTCAGAACGTGCCGGTCACCAAATTGCCGGCGGATATTGAAGATCGCACGATCCCGGCCGGGCCTAGCGGTCAACTCGGAATCCGGATCATCCGGCCCAAAGGAAGCACCGGACCCTTGCCGGTGGTGGTTTATACGCACGGCGCCGGCTGGACCTTCGGCGACAAGGACATCTACGACCGGCTGATGCGCGATCTCGCCAACGGCGCCAAAGCGGCCATCGTGTTTGTCGACTTTTCGCGTTCCCCGGAGGCTAAGTACCCTACCGCGATCGAACAGTCGTACGCGACCGTCAAATACGTGGCCGAGCACGGCAAGGAACTCAATCTGGATCCTTCCAGGCTGGCGGTGGCGGGCGACAGCGTGGGTGGCAACATGACCACTGCGGTAACGATGCTGGCCAAGCAGCGCGGCGGCCCTCACATTGGACACCAGGTGCTGTTCTATCCGGTAACCGACGCCGGTTTCGACACGCCGTCGTACAAACAGTTCCCGACCGGCCACTTTCTCACGCTCGGAGCGATGAAGTGGTTCTGGGACCAGTATTTACCCGACCTGGCCAAACGCAAAGAGCCGACCGCGTCACCGCTGCACGCCACCGTAGAGCAACTCAAAGGACTGCCGCCGGCGCTGGTGATCAACGGTGAATTCGACGTCCTGCGCGACGAGGGCGAAGCCTACGCGCACAAGCTGATCGAGGCCGGCGTCAGGGTCACCGCCGTGCGCTTCCATGGCACCATCCATGACTTCGTGTTGCTCAATGTGATCGCGCAAACGCCGGCCACTCGCGGTGCAATCGCGTTGGCATGCGATCACCTGCGGACCTTCTTCGGCCACTAGAATTACCTCGCGCAAACCGGGTCCTCTGCCGCGCGCAGCGGCGGCGGCCCCGGTTTTATGCTCCTTCGACTTCAAGGCTCCGTTTGAACGGAGTGGGCGAGGACGCAGGCGCCAACTTAAGGATCGAAGCCAGTGGGGGGCGGCCGTCAGCGCTCGCCGCTGCCTTGCCCTCAAAGTGCTTGACGGCGTGGTCTGGGCGGAAATCACAGGCTCGAAGCCTGTGCCACGCAACCAATCAGTCATAGTGGGACAGGCTTCCAGGGTGTCGGCCAAGGACCATCCGCGGATCTAACGTCCCTTGAAGCGCGGCGCGCGTTTTTCCGCGAACGCCTTGATCGCTTCCTTGAAGTCCTCGGACTTGTTCATCTTGCGCGAGGTCGCCTCGTTATCAATCAGCGCGGTGGCCAGGTCCATGGTCTGATGCCGGTAGAAACTGCGCTTGGCCTCGGCCACTCCGAGCGGCGTGCACCTGGTGGCGATCTCGCGCGCCAATGCCTGTGCGGAGGTCAATAGTTGATCATCGGGAACGACGCGATTGACCAGCTTGAGTTCGAAGGCCTCGCGCGCTCCTACCATCCGTCCCGTCAGCGCCATTTCCAGGGCCGGACCGAAGCCGATCAGGCGCGGCAGTATCCAACTGGTACCCAGCTCTGGAGCCAATCCGCGCTGGACGAAGATGAATGACATCTTGGAGCTTTCGCCCACGATCCGGATGTCGAAATACAATGTAAGGGCCAATCCGATGCCGACGCTGTGGCCGTTGAGCGCGCCAATAACCGGCTTTTTGAGCTCGGTCAAATAGACGAACATCGCTTGGCGCTCCTCCGGCATCCCGGCCTTGGCCTGCTTGCCGCCCTGGCTGATATTCTTCAAATCTTCCACGTCCAGACCGGCGCAGAACGACTTGCCGGCCCCGGTCACAACGATGGCGCCGATTGAATCATCCTGGTCCGCATCCAACACCGCCGCGCGCATCTCGCGCTGGATGGTCCAGGTAAAGGCGTTCAGACGCTCGGGGCGGTTGAATATTATGGTCGCGACACCGTCGCTCTTCTCGTAAATGATTTGGCTGAAATCCATCGCTGCCCTCCAGACCCGCAATTTCATCATCAAAACATTGCCGCCAATATCAATCCACTATCCGCAGATGCTCAAAGAATCCGGTAATAGCCGGTCCACTTTGTTGGTTAACGGGAACTAATGATGTTGAGAACCGCTATCAATCGTGGTTTCGCTATTGCAACGATATGCTCATCTATTGATGTTGAGATTCGGTATCAAAAACTATATTTTCAATCATCCTCTGGAGCCGATACTGTATATCAGCTACAATTCGCCCGAGTCCGGAACGGCGCGGGCTGGTTAACAGTGCGTAGTACTAGCGTCACCTCATTGGCTGCAAGTTCGTGCGCAGAGCTCGGGATTTCTTTTGCGAAAACTCTTCAAACGGAAGCGTAGTGCTACGCTATCGCATCATCCGAGCATCAAATTTGGACCATCTCATCGGACTGAAGTATTCAACGAAATGACAGGAACAGGCTTCGATGCTGCAGGCAAAACGCGCCTCGATTCAAGAATCGCTGTACGAAAAACATATTAATCCGCAATGGGTCAGGTTGCTCGACGTTTTACAGATGAACGTGGAGTATGTCCGTTGCGAAGGTACCGAATTACACACTTCGGATGGGCGCCGTTTTCTGGATTTCATCAGCGGCTACTGCGTGCACAACGTAGGACATAATCATCCCCGGGTTATCGCGGCGCTCAAAGATGAGCTCGAGCGGCGGGGTCCGGCGATGCTTCAGAGTCACGTTTCGGAACAGGCCGGGGAATTGGCCCGGCGTTTGTGTTCCCTGGCCGGCGGCCGGCTCAGCCGCGCTTACTTTGCGAGTTCGGGCAGCGAAGGAGTGGACAGCGCGATCAAGTTCGCACGCGCGCATACCCAGCGGCCGGGCGTGCTTGGTGCGGCGGGCGGCTTTCATGGGCTGACCTGCGGCACGCTCGCGCTGATGTCCAATCCGTTCTGGAAGGATGGCTTCGGCCCGTTCCTGCCCGAAACCGACCTGGTGGAATTCGGAAGTCTCGATCAACTGGCGCAAAAGCTCGCCACCAAACGCTTCGCGGCTTTCATCGTGGAACCGGTTCAGTCGGAGAGCGGTATCGTGGTGGCGCCGCGCGAATACCTGCAACAGGCGCAAGCGCTGTGCCGCAGATACGGAACGTTGTTGGTGCTCGACGAAGTTCAAACCGGGATGTACCGCAGCGGACCTTTTCTGGCGGCCCATCATTTCGGATTGGAGCCCGATATCGTGGTTCTGGCCAAGGCGCTGAGCGGCGGCCTGGTGCCCAGCGCCGCGGTGCTGATGTCCGAAGCCGTGTCAGACTCGGTATACAGTTCTCTCAAGCGCGCGATCATTCACACTTCCACCTACAGTGAAAACGGTCTCGCGATGCGCGCCGGGATGGCCACGCTGGACGTGCTCGAAACCGATCGGCTGGGCCAGCGCGCCACCCATCTGGGGCAGCGGCTGCGCCAACAGCTGACCGAAAAGCTGTCGAAATTCGAGATGATTGGGGAAGTTCGCGGACTCGGGCTTTTGTCCGGTATCGAATTCAGGACTCCCAGGCAACTGCGCCTGAGGATTCCCTTCGAGGCTTTCGCACGGATTCATCCGGCGATGTTCGGCCAGGTGCTGGTGATGCGCATGTTTCGCGACCAGGGAATTTTGTGCCAGATCTGCGGCAACAACTTCATGGTGCTCAAGGTGGCGCCGCCACTGGTGATAGAAGAATCCCAGCTTGACGAGTTCGTCCGCGGGATCGAGCAGGTGGTCGAGTTGATGCATACGTCAAGCAGCTTTTGGACCCAGGCGCTGGGGTTGGCCCGACGTGTTATCAATACTATCTGAAGCGGAATCCGACATTTTGGTGGTGGGCGCCGGACCAGCCGGGCTGGCCGCGGCGATTGCGGCGCGTCAGCGTGGGTTCACCGTTACCGTTGCTGACGCGGGCCATTTGCCGATCAACAAGACCTGCGGCGAGGGCATTATGCCCAACGGCGTTGAAGTCCTGCGCCGTTTGGGGATTTCGATTGGCAGCAATGAGAGCTTCCCGTTTCGCGGGATTCAATTTATCGACGGCAAACTCGCTGCCCGTGCGGACTTTGGTCCCACTCACGGTCTGGGAGTCCGCCGCACCGTCCTCCATCGCCTCATGGTCCAACGCGCATTGGAACTGGGCGTCACGGTTCGCTGGGGAACGCCCGTCATGGCATCGGGTGGGGACGGAGCGCGGCTCGGGGGGCGTGCCTTTCATTGCCGATGGATCATCGGCGCGGACGGCCAGAATTCGCGGCTGCGGCGCCGGACCGGGCAGCATCCCGTCTGGAGCAGCAGTCCGCGGGTGGGCATCCGCGGGCATTTCAAGGTCAAGCCCTGGACCGATTGCGTTGAAATCTATTGGCACAAACACTGTCAGGCCTATGTGACCCCGGTGGCGCCAGACCTGGTCTGTGTTGCCCTCATCCGGAGTAAGCTCAGCCCGGTCCTACACATGACCGAGTTGCGTTCCTTCTTCCCGCAATTGGCTGAACGGTTGGGGGATGCGCGACCGATCGACTCGATCAAGGGCGGTCTCTCCGTCTCCACCGCGTTGCGCGCAGTCGTCGGCGGCCGGCTGGCGTTGGTCGGCGACGCTTCCGGTACGGTCGATGCGATAACCGGTGAGGGACTGTCGATGGCCTTCCAGCAAGCGCTGGCGCTGGGTGACGCGCTGGCCCAGGACAATCTGATGCTTTACGAGGCGGCCCATCGCAGAATTGCGCGCATCCCAAGGATGATGGCGCGGCTGATCCTGGCGCTGGATGGACGTGCCACGTTGCGCCACGCGGCGATGCGGGCGCTGGCGGCCAGGCCGCGCATTTTTTCCCGCTTGCTGGCGGTGCATGTCGGAACGCTGTCACCGGCCGCGGTGATGTTAGACGTCGCCGGGCTCGCCTGGTGCATGCTCCTGGCCAGCACATTCGCCGGCGTCACCCCGCTCTAGCAGCGGTCTTATGCGCAGCAGAATCAGGGCAACTCTGATTGCGGCGGCGCTGGTCCTGGCACTGGCTTGGTTCAGGATCCCATCCGCGAATGCGGGGAGCGCGCTCGCGATGCTTAAGCTGGACCCCGCCAATACGCGAATCACCTTCACACTCAAAGGCAACGCGCACAACACCGAAGGCTCGTTCAAGCTCCGCCGCGGCGAGATTATGGTCGATCCGGACACCGGCAAAACGCACGGAATCATCGTCGTTGACGCCACCAGCGGACGCACCGGAATCATCATGCGCGACAACCGGATGCGCGACAGTATTCTTGAGGCGCAGCGCTATCCGGACATCAGCTTCATCCCGCGGCAGGCCCAGGGCCATCCCTTTCCCCACGGCGTTTTTGTAGTAAAGGTCAGCGGAACCTTCCTGCTGCATGGGGCTCAACATGACGCCACCCTGGAGGTCGCGATCAACCGCAAGGGTGACGATTTTACGGCGACCAGCCGCTTTGAGATCCCCTACGTCGCGTGGGGTGTGAAAGACCCGAGTTTGCTGTTCCTGCGCGTCGACCAGCGGGTACAGGTTGAGGTGACCACTTCGGGTCATGCGACCTGGCTGCCCGCCGCGGTATCTCCAGCGGCGCTCTCAGGCCAGGCCCGCTAATCCGCGCAATAAAGCGGTGGCGCGCCGTCGATCGCACCGGCTTTGACGGCATTGGCGTTGCCGCTATGTTGAAGGTGCGAGAATCAAATCCAAGGGATGATGAGCATGCCCGAACTTCAAGATAAGGTCGCGATCATCACCGGTGGCGGTCAGGGAATTGGCAAACAGATTGCGCTGGCGTTTGCTCGCGCCGGCGCGAAGCTGGCGTTGGCTCAGCGCTCATCGGGCCCGCTGGAAGCCACCTGCGCGGAAATCCGAAAGCTGGGCGGAGAAGTCATCGGCGTGACCGGAGACATCGCCAAGGAAAGCGATTGCGCGCACCTGGCGGATGAAACCCTCAAGCGCTTCGGGCGCATCGACATCCTGGTCAACAACGCCGGGCTGTTCGGGGTAACCAAGAATACCGTTGAAATGACGCTGCCTGAATGGAACGAGGTGATCGACAGCAATCTGACCGGCACGTGGCTGATGACTCGCGCCGTCCTGCCCGCCATGATCAAGCAGAAATTTGGAAACATCATCAATATCAGTTCCACGGTCGGACGACGCGGCTATACGCTCAGGGGGCATTATGCGGCTGCCAAGTGGGCGGTGATTGGGCTAACCCAGACCTGGGCGGTAGAATGGGGCAAAGCCGGAATCCGCGTCAATTGCGTTTGTCCGGGCGCGGTGCAGGGCGAACGGATCGAACGGGCGATCAAGGCCCGCATGGAGAACCTCGGGATCACCTATGAGCGGGCCAAACAGGGACTCACCAGCGGCAGTCCGATGGGGCGGATGGTCACGGAGGAAGAGGTGGCGCGTACGGCCTTGTTTCTGGCCAGCGATATGTCGGATGGGCTTACCGGACAATCGATCAACGTCGACGTCGGCGCGGTCATGAGCTAGCCGGCTGGTAGAAAAGGATTTCATAGCCTGCTCCATCACTCTTGTCTCCGCCGGGGCGGAGAGGGGATTCAGGAAGGAAGCCAGTTTTTATGCAGAGTGTTGCGGCGAGCATCCTTGCTACGGAGTCGATCTAATTCTCGCAACACCGTGCCAGCGGCAGAATGGAAATTTGTCGATCCGCGGGAAAGCTCGCATTGAGCAGTCGCGGGTGCGCTTCGGGTAAAATGGAATTTCACCTGGTCACACTTTTTCCCGAGATGTTTGCTTCTCCCTTTGCCAGCGGGATTATGTCCCGCGCGTTGCGCAACGGCCTGGTGAAAATCGAGACTAGCAACTTGCGCGAATACGGGCTCGGCAGGTACCGGCAGGTCGATGACGAACCCTATGGCGGCGGCAGCGGGATGGTGATGCGTCCGGAGCCGATTGCGGCCGCGATCGACGCCATCACCGAGCAACATCCGGGGCTATGGCGGGTGCTGCTGACCCCGCAAGGGGAGCTTTTTCGCCAGCCGATTGCGGCTGACCTGGCGGGTCGCGAACCGGGTCTGCTGCTGATCGCAGGCCGCTATGAAGGAGTGGACGAACGCGTGAGGGCGATGGTCGATCAGGAGCTATCGATCGGCGATTACGTGCTTAGCGGTGGCGAATTGCCGGCGATGGTGGTGATCGAAGCGGTTGCGCGGCTAATCCCCGGCGTGCTCGGCAATTCCGCGTCGTTGGAAGAGGAATCATTCGGCTCGGGACTGCTGGAGTATCCGCAATACACCCGTCCCGAGATTTTCCGCGACGCCGCGGTGCCGCCGGTGCTGCTTAGTGGAGATCATGAAAAGATCCGTCAATGGCGCCGCGATCAGGCGCTGGCGCGGACCCTGAAGCGGCGTCCCGATCTGCTGGCGAAAACCGGGCGTGGCTGACCTCTTCATTGCGCTGATTCATCATCCGGTAGTCGATCGGCGGGGAACCATCGTCGCGTCGGCGATCACCAGTCTCGATATTCACGACTTGGCCCGCTCGGCGCATACCTACGGAGTTCGCGCGATGTACGTCGCGCATCCGGTAAGGGAACTGCGGGATTTTGCCCAAAACATCCGCGACCGCTGGCTCGAGGGCCATGGGCGCCAGTTCGATTCCCTGCGCCGGGAGGCGCTTGAGCGGGTCGAGATAGTAAGCGACCTGGACGAGGCGATCGCCTCGATCGGCAAACTTTACGGCACGCCGCCGGTGCTCGTGCACACCTCGGCGCGCACGCACGGCGGAGTCAGTTACGCGCAATTGCGCACTGAACTGGAACGCGAGGGGCCGCCCTACTTGATTCTGTTCGGTACCGGGTTTGGACTGGCGCCGTCAGTCGCCGACCGCGCCGACCGGATGCTGGCCCCAATTCTGGGCGTAGGCGACTACAATCATCTTTCGGTCCGCGCCGCGGCGTCGATCGTGCTCGACCGCCTGCGCGGCCGCTGACGCCCCGTTCCTGGTCCGCGACCTGTCCTCGGTAATGATAATGACCGATGTACTTCAGCCGGCGCCGCCGCTTTACATCAAGTTGTGTTCCTGCACGAATTCGGCCGCGGTCAGCATCTTGCCCGCGAAGTACATCGGATTGGGACACTCACACAGATAACGAATGGTCTTGGCCGGGATTTCCATCGAATGGGCCAGGCTCGGATCGTAGCCGCCCAGCCGGGCGCTGTCCTTCAGGACGCGTTCGGTCGCGGTGTAGCCGGGATCCACCAGAATCAACGGGATACCCATCGCCTTGGCCTCCTTGGACAGGGCCAGGGACATGCGGTGCAAAGCGCCCTTGGTCGCGTCGTAAACCGCGGCGGCTCCGCCTTTGCCGGGCAATCCGCCAAGCGGCGTGGGCGAGTGGGCGTGGAGCGTGGTCAGATTGATGATGATACCTTCCTTGCGCTCCGCCATTTTTGGCAGCAAAGTCTGGCAGAGTACCACCGGCGCCATGAAGTTGGCATTGATGGCGTTTTGCCAGGTCTCCATCCGCAGGTCCAGAAACGGTGCGTAATGCTGGTCGTTCCTGTAAAAGGCGTTGTTGATCAGGATGTCGATATGGCCGCAGCGCTCCAGCGCCGCTCGGGCCATTTTTGCGGTGTCCTCCAAATTGGTCAGATCGCATTGCATGGGGAACGCGTTGACTCCCTGGGCCCTGACCAGCGCAGCGGTTTCTTCGATTGTTCCCGGGTAATCGCCGGCTCCAGCCTCGACCGTTCGGGCGGCGAGGACAATGTCCGCTCCAGCCTTGGCCAACTCGATCGCAACGCTTTTACCAATCCCGCGGCTGGCCCCGGTGATGAGGGCGACTTTATTCTTGAGCGGCATTCTGGACCTCCGACGCTGATGTCTACCGGCCGGAACATATCGCTGCTACAATGCGGCGCTACGCTGGTTCGCAGCCTGGCGAAGCACTCAGATCGCCATGGTCGGGGATGACGTGTCAACGATTTCCGGGCCGGTTCATCAAACCACGCTGCAAGCTCGACTGTTAGAGCTCAAGCCGCCGGATCAGGAGGCTGTAACCCGCCTGCGCATGGCGGCGGCGGTCAGCCTGGTCGCGGAGATAATTCTTCCTCTGTTCGAGGCCACCACCTTTTCCAAGCCCGACTGGCTGTCGATCAAGATTCAAGCGATCTGGTTCATTTTGACGGTCAGCTTGCTGGCGGCGACCTGGCTGCCGCGATTCCCCCGGATCTGGAAGCCGGCAATATTGCTCTTTTCGACGGCGCTGATCTTCAGCTCGGGGATCCTGGCGATCAAGGGTGCCTCGATGGCGCCATTTTTGTTCCTGCTCGTGCTGCTTCCGGTGGGTGGAATTTGCCTCCCATGGGAAGGCCGTTGGCAGGCCGGGATGAGCATCATCTGTGTGGTTTTTGGCTCCCTGTTCGCCAGCCGGTTGGATTGGCGCAACAGCATGGTGATCTCGGCCTGGTCGGCGATGATCGCCTCGATCCTGGGATCCTACCTGGTAAACGGCGCGCTCAGCCGCCAGCGCGTCAGAATCAACGAATACCTTAAGGCGCTGACCCGCAGCGAGGAAAAGTTCCGCAGGATCTTCGAGACCAGCGGCTCGATGATTACGATTTACTCCATGGCTGACGGCCGCATCCTGGAAGTGAACCCGGCGTGGGAAAGAACCCTCGGTTACGCCCAGACGCAGGCAATCGGAAAGGTGCCGGCTGATTTGGGCTTGATGACTGACCGCGACGCCCACGCGCAGTGGATCAGCTCCTTGAAAATGGGCGATTCGGGAGCCACCGATCAGCCAGAGGTTTTTCACGCTCGAGACGGTAGTTTGGTGTCTTGCGTCTATTCCTGGAGCACTCTGGAACTGAACGATCGAGCGTGTGTTCTGGTCGTCGGACAAGACGTCACGGCGCGGGTACAAGCGGAAGAGGAGCTGCGCCGCAACCGTGAATCGATGCTCAATCAGGAACGGCTCAAAGCCGTCGGCGAACTGGCTTCCGGCATCGCCCACGATCTCAACAACAGCCTCAATGCGTTGCGGCTCAATGTTGAGCTGATGCGCGATGATTCAACCCTCACGCCGGAGCAAAGCGCCAGGCTCGGCCTGCTTTCCCGGATCGTGAACGATTCCGCTTCAACCATCGGCCGCCTGCAGGATTTCGCGCGCCGCCGCCATGACCGCCCGGTGCAGGCAGTCGATCTGAAGGCGGTCGTGAGCCAGTCGGTCGAAATGGCTCGTAGCACCCTGGAAGAGAGGGGCTCCCTGTTGGGCCGCTCGAGCCGGGTCGAAGCGAACCTGCCCGACTTGCCGCCGATTCTCGGCGAGCCGGCCGAGTTGCGTCAAATTTTTCTCAATCTTCTATTGAATGCGCAGGATGCGATGCCGGAAGGCGGAGCGATTCGCATCGGTGCGACCGTTGGCAAGGAAGCGGTTGTGGTGACCGTTGAAGATGAAGGACAGGGGATTCCCGAGAAATTCATGGGCCGGATCTTCGATCCATTTTTCACCACTAAGGGCGAGCGCGGAACCGGTCTGGGATTATCCATTGCCTATGGCGCGATGGCCCGCCTGGGTGGCAGCATCGCCGCGGCCAATCGCGCAAGGGGCGGGGCAATCTTCACGCTGCGCTTTCCTGTCGCGCCTGCGATTTCGCGCGGCGCGGCGCCCGGCCTGGCACAAAAAGTTCCGCCGCGTCGTGTGATGGTGATCGACGACGATCCCGACAACCTCGAAGCCTTCAGCGCCCTGTTCGAATCGAAAGGGCACAGCGTCAGGGCTGCCAACTCAGGACCTGGAGCCTTGAAGGAACTAATGCGTGAGCAATGTCCCGTGGACGTGGTTTTCTGCGATCTCGGCATGCCGGGACTTACCGGATGGGAGATTGCCCGGCAGGTAAGATCACTGGCGGAGCCGCCGGTCTTTTATCTCGTCACCGGTTGGGCGCAAGAGATCCGTGCCGACGACCCCCGCCGCGGTTGGGTTGACGAGGTGGTGGCCAAACCGGTGGAACCCCATCTGCTGGATCGATTGCTGGCCCGCGTGGCGCCTCATCCTCCGAGCTAAATCTCGGCGGAAATAGCCTATCCGTTCGGAGCTCAAACCCATTGGGGCAAGAGGCTTTCCGTTCCCCAGCCCATCCCTAGCCGACAATCCTAGGTGGGAGCGGGCTAGCGTGAGGGTGACTGATACACCTGAAGTCACGCATTCGCGCTGGCGCGCAGGGACAATCTTGCACGCGGCTGTCATTGCAGGCCCGCCTGCATCCTCACCCGTCACGCGACTTGCTGGCGCAAATCGTGCGCCGACCTCTCCCGGCGTGCGCCTGCGGACCGGGCCCGCAGGCGCGGGCGAGGTAGGTTTTTGGAGTTTATCGACAGTCTCTTGTCCGTGGCGAGGACGAGGAGAGGTCACACGCCCTGATTTACGGCACGCGTTTCGCCTACTGCCACCTATATTTCGCTCGACATATATCAGGAGCTGTTTTCGTTTCAGGATTAGGTTGAGTCGGGACGACCGCGGCGAAAAGCTATGCGACCGCCAGTAGGCGATCATTATTTCGAGGCGGCTTTGAACAAGGCTGCCAGGTCGCGGCGTTGAATCTTGCCCGTGGCGGTTTTGGGTAGTTCGGATACGATATGAATGGCCTTGGGTACCTTGAAGTCGGCCAGGAGGCTGCGGCAATGCGCCTCAAGTTGGTCCGCGGTGGCGGCGCTTTTGAGTACCACTACCGCCCAGACCTCCTCGCCATACTTGGAGTCGGGCACTCCGAAGGCGGCGGCTTCGGCCACCGCCGGATGGTCCAACAACGCCGCGTCGACCTCGGCCGGTGAGATCTTTTCGCCGCCGCGATTGATCAACTCCTTGATCCGGCCGATCAAGCTGAGGTAGCCGTCACCGTCGAGCACGCCGTTGTCGCCGGTGCGGAACCATCCATCAATGAAGGCGGCGGCATTCGCTTCAGGGTTGTTGCGGTAGCCGTGCATCACATTCGCCCCGCGGATGGCGACCTCGCCGGCGGTATTCGCGCCCATTGGCCGGCCCGTTTCATCGATAATTGCGATCTCGACCGCGGTGCCGCGCCCGACGGTGCCCGGCTTGTGAGCAAGCGGCGGCAATGGGTTGGACGCTACCTGATGGGACGCTTCGGTCATCCCGTATGCTTCAAGCACGGGCGCTCCGAAGCGATGCTCCAGCTGGGCCAGAATTGCCGGCGCCAGTGCGGAGGAGCAGGAGCGGATGAACCGCGGGCCGCCTGACGGCGCGCCGTCGCGGTCAGCCCTGGTCAGGAGCACCTGGTTAATCGTCGGCACGGCGGAGTACCAGGTGGCATCATGCTCGCGAAACAGACCCCAGAACTCGGAGGCGGAAAAGCGCGACGGTACGATTACCGCGCCTCCGGAAGCGAGGGTGGAAAAGGCCGCGCCGATCAATCCGTGAACGTGGAACAACGGCATCACCACCAGACTGCGGTCGTCGGGAGTCAGGGCATAATGCGCGGCGATGTTGAGCGACGAGCCGAGTACGTTGGCATGAGTCAGCGGCACGCCTTTAGGCCGGCTGGTGGTCCCGCTGGTATGCAGAAACAGCGCAACGTCGTCGGGATCGGGAGGTTCCGCGCCGGTACTCGAGACCCGCTGAAGTTCCGCCAGCTCCACGGCGCCGGTTGAGTCCACGCGCGGCGACCATACCGTTAACCCAAGCTCCGCCGCCATCGCTTTGACCGTGGCGTTGTCGCGGTCCGCGATAACTGCCCGTGCCTGCCCGTCCTCCAGGAAAAAACGCAGTTCGTGAGCCTTGTAGGCCGGGTTGAGAGGCGCGGCCACCAGGCGGGCGCGGGTCAGGGCGAGAAAGACGACGAGGAACTCCAGCCCGTTAGGCAGGACTATCGCCACGGATTCGCCCGCCCGGAGTCCGGCACTGCGCAACTGTCCGGCCAGCCGCTCAATCTGTTCCGCCAAAGCTTTGTAGCTGACTATCCTGAGCGGATCGGCCGCGATTATCGCCGGTGCGGGCGATGCGGGGTCCGCCAGCAGTTGTGCGAGGGTCGTTTTTTGCGCCATCTGACTCCCTTCTCCGCGCATCGGAATTTTACTCGCCGCGCCGCGCTCTACAAAACCTCAGATGGTGGGTGAATCGGCCTTAGCCGCGATGCGACGCGGGCAGGATCGGACTCGCAATAGAGTGCGCCAGCGCGAGCAGATCGGACTGCATCGCCGCGAGTTGCCGGTCCGAACCGGCGGCAGCTTGCGGGATGAACGGCTGGGCCTTGAGATCGATGGTGGCGAACGGGACCGGCAGATGGCTGCGATCCCAGGAAGGAAGCGTCACTCCACGGCGCGCCGAGGTCGAAGTCAAAAAGATTTGCGCGTCCGCCAGGGCTGCGATTTCCAATAAACCCGGTTTTGCCTCGCAGCAGGGACCGCGGGGGCCGTCGGCCGCAATCACGCCGATGTCTCCCGCCACAATCCGCCCGATGAACTCCCGGGCCCCGCTTACGCCGCGCGCGCGGCTGGTGCCGAAGACATGATCGACACCGAAATGTGTCAGCGCCGCGGCGAGCAGCCGGCCGTCAAGGCTGGGGCTGATCAAAACCACCAGGCGGCGGCCATACGTGGCGGGGATATGCGCATAGGCCAGCAGATGGAGAAACATGCCGTGGTAGGTGGCGACCACCACCCGCGGCGCCGCCATCGCAGCCAGGAAATTGGGATCGTCGTAGCCGCGCGCCCGCCACGTCCGCACCAGCATCCGCAGCGGCACGATTCCGGCCGGTAAAGCAATCTTCTCAAGCGCGAAGAAGCGCAGCCGCCGGCCCCAATTGACCGGTAGCCTCATCGATAATCAATGCCTTGCGCTGGCCAAAGGGCGTCGAACAACGCTGCAGAACCCCGGCCGTCTCGCTGGGTCTCATCCGTATCCGCCGTCGACGGTGATGAGCGTCGCGTTTACGTAGGACGCATCGTCGCTGGCCAGGAACAATGCGACCCGGGCGACTTCCTCCGGCATCCCCATCCGGCCGCTGGCCGAAATCGGCATCCGGGTGTTCGCCCGCAACTCGCGCCCGGTCATCCGCCGGTGTATCCCCTCAGCCATCGGGGTGAAAACTGGACCGGGGCAGATCGCGTTGACCCGGATCTTGTGCTTGGCCCATTGCAGGCCCGCGACCTTGGTCAGCGCCACGACGCCGGCCTTGGCGGCGGTATAGGCCGCGGTGCCGCGAAACGACGTGGTTCCAGCCAAAGAGCCGGTATTGATGATCGCTCCTCCGCCGGCCGCTATCAGATGGGGCAAAGCGTACTTCATGCCCAGGTACACGCCGCGCAAATTGATCGCGATCACGCGGTCGAAGTCTTCGTCGCTCAGTTCGCCCAGCTCGACGGTTTCCTCGATGATAGCGGCGTTATTGTAAACGATATCGAGACGGCCAAATTTCTCGACGGTGTGCCGGAACATCTCTTTGACATCATCGGTCTTGGATACGTCGGCGCGCAGGGCAAGCGCGCGTCCGCCTTGGGCGACGATTTGGCTTGCAGTCTCGGCGGCGGTGGCTTGGTTGACATCGACCGCAACCACGGCGGCGCCCTCGCCGGCAAACAGGATCGCCGCCGACCGGCCCATCCCGGAACCGGCGCCGGTTATAAGTGCGACTTTGTTGGCGAGTTTCATCGGGTTCCCACCTCTGAAAGAGAATTGAGCGACGCGGCCACGAGCCGATTTTGGTTCCGTTGCGCCAGCCGCAGTGCCGGTTCCTGGAAGCCGGTGTTTCGAGCTCAGGCCAGGATCACGATTCCGATTCCGCCACCCGGACCCGTGGTCCAGACCACGAAGTTCGCCTCTGGTCCGGGCGCTTTGTCGGCGGCGCCGCCCGCAATTTCGACCTGATAAACCTCCAAATCCCCGAGCGCATCGACTGACGGTACCGGGTACCAGTTGGCGACGGCGCAATCGGCCGCGGCCAGATGGGACAGGTCAATTCGTTCCTTGCCCACATCCGCCGAAGTCACCAGATCGCCGAGTTCCGGTTTTACCGTGCAGGCGCGAAGCCGTGTTCCCGGGGTCAGTTCGCTGGCCAGGCGGATTGCTCCGTCTTCAAGCAGTGCCGCTTGATCGGAACTCAGTGCGAAGCTGCCCTTGTCGGTATGCAGCCGCACCGCCGGCCTGCGGCCTGCCGCACTCGCCCGTGCCGGCCGCGCGACAAAGCGATGGGTGTTGCGATCAAAGCAGATCGCCTCGAAGCTGCCGCCTTTGGCCAACACTTCCACGGCGACGGCGCCCCGCGCGGTAAAAACCTGCTGTGCCGCCGCGACACATCGTCTAGCCAACGCCGCCGCATGCGGGTTTAGGTCTTCAGATCCCATAGCGTCATATCCTGCAGTGAAGCGATCCCGTGATGGTTTGTTCCCCGACAAAGATTCAAGTTCTACATTCATGTTTTCCGGGTTTCAGCAACCAGGAGCAACCCCGCAATCTGTCATTTCTGCCGACGGGGCCGCAAGACCGTGGGCTAGCTGTGCGACCCGGCGCGCGACTTTGGGGCATTTCTTGCGGTGCCGCACGTTACTGGGACAAACCCGGCGGCGACTAGGTACAATGGTGATGGAACCCGGACGTCTCGATCCTGAGGGATGCGCCGGGTTGAAACCCCGGCGTCTGGAGTTTCCACAGTTTGCTTTAATTTTCTCCCCCGGACCGAGACTGTCGAACAACGACTGAATGGCAGACCAGGGTGCTTGGTAGCGCGGTCGCGCAATGGAGGTCGGGGTCTGTTCCCTCGCCCACATTCAGTTGTGGGAGAGGGCGAGGGTTCTGATACACCTCAAGTAATATCTAAGTACCTATTCGCATAAATATGGCAACGTAGAAATGTTGCCTGCGTGGAGCTTGTCGGCTAGTCTTCCCGGCGGGGAGGACGTGGTTGTATGCCGAGGAAAAGCCCATTCGAGATCAAACTCTCGCCCCAGGAAAGGGAGGTTCTGGAGAGTCGAGCGCGTAAGTATACGTTGCCATATTTTGAGGTGTTGCGCGCCAGGATGATTCTCCTCGCCGCCGAGGGCCGGTCCAATGATGAGATCGGAGCAGCGCTCTCCGTCGGCCGCGACGTAGTGAGCCTGTGGCGCAAGCGGTTCTTCCACGAACGCGTCAGTGGTCTGGAGGAGCGACCGCGTGCGGGCCGACCCCCGGTTTTTCCCCCCAGAACTCATCGTGCAGATAAAGGCCATCGCCTGTGAGCTACCGGCCACGCTGGGCTTGCCTCTTTCACGCCTGAGCACGGCCGACATCGTTCGCGAGGCGCAGCGCTGCGCCATCGCGGCCACGATCAGCGACAAGACGGTATGGCGCTGGCTCAACCAAGACGCCATCCGCCCCTGGCGGCACCGCAGCTGGATCTTCCCGCGCGATCCGGACTTTGCCGTCAAGGCCGGCCGCATCCTCGACCTCTACGCCCGCCAATGGCAAGGCAGAGCCCTGAAATCCGATGAGTTCGTGATCAGCGCCGACGAGAAGACCAGCATCCAGGCCCGCATCCGCAAACATCTCTCCCTGCCTCCGCGTCCCGCTCAGGCTGCACGGATCGAGCACGAGTACGCTCGCGCTGGCGCCTGGGCCTATATGGCTGCGCTCGATGTACACCGAGCAAAGGTCTTCGGCCGTTGCGAGGAAACCACCGGCATCAAGCCCTTCGACCGCCTCGTCGCGCAGGTCATGGCCAACTCGCCCTACCGCGATGCGCGCCACGTCTTTTGGATCGTGGACAACGGCTCCTCTCACCGCGGCCAACCTTCCGTCCGACGCCTTCAGGCGGCTTTCCCAAATCTCGTGCTGGTCCACGGCCCGGTCCACGCCAGTTGGCTCAACCAAATCGAGATCTACTTCTCGATCGTCCAGCGCAAAGCGCTGACCCCAAACGACTTCTCCTCGCTCGCTGATGTCGAGGACCGTTTGCTTCGCTTCCAGCAGTACTACGAGACCATCGCCAAGCCCTTCGAGTGGAAATTCAGCCGCGCCGACCTCGACGACCTCGTCAAAAAGATCGACCCTGCTCCCACTATGCTCCGTCCCGCAGCCTAGCGTCATACGTTGCCAAACTTATGAACCGGGGTACTAAGGCGTTGGCGCACACTGAGATTCGGTAAACGTAGGTCATCCTTGAAGTGTACCTGCACCCTTGTACGTTGTCAGAGGGTGGGGAAACGACCCAAAATCGGCAGGGGCGCGGTAGGTCGAGAACCCTTGAGGTAAACCAGCCTGGGGGTGAGCAGGATCGCCGCGCCACTACCAAACCGGTCGAGAATCCGAACAGTCGCAGGGGCCGTAAAGTCGAGCCCGAGTTGCGCAAGGCCGGATCGGGGCCGGGACGAAAGTGGGTCAAGGTGATGAGCCAGTATGCTGAGCTTTTTGTGGGAATCGATGTGGCCAAGCGGACGCTTGAGGTCGCGCTAAGCAGCGGCGAGCGTCTAACTGTAGTCAATGACGATACGGGCGTTGCGAAGCTGGTCCGGGACTTGGTTAAACGGGCTCCTGCGCTGGTGGTATTGGAGGCCACTGGCGGGTACGAGCGCAAAGTGTGGTTGGCCCTGCTAGAGGCGGGAATTCCGACCGCGCGGGTGAACCCTCGCGACACCTACCATTTTGCCCAGGCTCATCGTCAGTTGGCCAAAAATGACGGCCTCGACGCCGGCGGATTGGTGCTGTTCGCCGCCCAGATACGTCCCCAGCCCGACCTCGCGCCGGCGGCTGAGGATGAGCGGCTGCGGGAGTTGGTGGAGCGGCGCCAGCAGCTTACGATTATGCTCACTGCCGAACGCAACCGCCATCAGCAGGCGAAAAGCCCTGCCAACCGCCGCAGCATCCAAACCGTGATTCGGTTTTTGGAGCGCCAGCGTAAGGCGCTGGACCAGGCCATCGAGAAGCATTTGAGCAGCCACGCTGGGATGCGAAAGCTCGATCAACTGTTGCAGACCGCCAAGGGAGTGGGTGCCGTGGTTTCGGCTACCTTGATCGCGCGGCTGCCGGAATTAGGCACCCTCAGCCGCCGCCAAATCGCCGCACTGGTGGGGGTCGCGCCTTACGACCGCAAGAGCGGAGAATGGGACGGTCGCCGCCATATCTTTGGTGGCCGGGCCGATGTGCGCTGCGTCCTCTACATGGCGGCGCTCGGCGCGATCCGCGGCGATCCTCATCTGCGGGCCTTTTACCGCCGGCTGCGCGAGCAGGGCAAGGAAAAGAAGGTTGCCCTTACTGCCTGCATCCGCAAATTGGCCATCATGCTCAATGCGATGGTCAAAAACCGCACTCCATGGAGGCCCTCATGTCCAACCCTCGCTTGACTCCCAAGCATCGTAAGCATTGCGCCGTTGCCAATCCCGCTGGCCACCAAGTGGTTGCCCACAAGTCCACAGGCGGGATTCCTAACTCATTCCCAGAGCCTGTGGACCCTGTGGGCAACGCTTCCCCCCGCTTGACAAACAACACAGTCGCTCACCCGTCACGCGACTTGCTGGCGCAAATCGCGCGCCGACCTCTCCCGGCGTGCGGCTGCGGACCCGGTCCGCAGCCGCGGGCGAGGTAGGTTTTAGGAGTTAATCGGCGAAGCTGTGCTCGAAGCTATTTATGCAGCGCTGCCGGTTTCCTTAATCGCGCGCCTTGGCAGGCGCGCTGACAAAGGACCCTCTCTGGGCGCCGCGGCGGCGCCCATCTCCCCCTGTCCGGGGGAGAAATTACAGCGACCATGTACAAACTCCAGCGCCGGGTTGAAACCCCGGCGTCCGAATTCGGACCCAGCCCCTGGAGGGTGGACCTGGACAACACCCTGCTTTCTGCTATCTGGCTCTGGATGCTCGTGCTGGTTGGCTGGATGCTGATAATTCCGCCAATTACACCTGCGACCAATAGTTTCTACGTTGGCCGCGGCGGTCATCCGGCACGCGTTGGTCTCGAGGATCGACTCTTCCAGTGGACCGTTTACGGCCATTATCCGACCGCAGCCGAATGCGACCAGAGGCGGTCAAAGCTCGAGTCACAAGGCCTGGGAATGAATTCCGTCGACGCCGGCGCGGTGGCCTACTCGTTTGCCAAATGCGTCGAAGACAACGACCCCCGTCTTAAGCCCAACAATGGGTCCATCGAGCGATGGCCGAGTTCCGATGCCGCCGATGGGCGACGGCGCGTTGCGCCGCGCGTGTAAGGCGAAAAACTCTCAAGCCATCCCGTCAAGGACACGTCCCAAGGAGGGGATAAGGCTGGCGGTCCATCCCTGTTTGCGGATATTGAAGGTGGATTCCTTGGCAGGAGTGAAGCCGTCGTGATCGAGCCGCAAGCGGGTGCGGTTGCGACCTTATTTTTTTGGTTCAGTGGGTATAAGCTAACCGGTACTGATCGGATGATTCGTCTCCACTATTCCAACCGTCTCGAGGAACTGATTGCGCCGCTGGCGAAGACTATCGGCATGCAGCAGCGCCGCGATCCGCTGGCGCGCGCGGTGGTCGTCGTACCGAATCGAATCGTCGAGGAATTTCTGAAGCTGCGGCTGGCTCAAGCCGCCGGGGTCGCCGCCAACATCGAGTTTCCGTTCCTGCGCCGTTATTTGGGCAGGGTCGTGGAAGCCGCCGATCCGGGCTGTGGGGTGCTCGACGCCGATCAACTTGAACTGGTGATTTTCGAATGCTTGCGGGCCGGCGTGGACCGCGCCGCGCCCGACTTCAGCGCGGTCGCGCAATATGTATCGGGCGGCTCGCAGCGGGCGGAGGATCGCGAACTGCGTTTGTTTGAGCTGAGCGTGCGAACCGCGCGGCTGTTCCGCGAATATGCGATTTCGCGCGCGGCGATGCTTAGCCGATGGCGTGCGGGCCCGGCGCCCGAGCTTGAATCCATGCGCGAGAGCGAGCGCTGGCAGCGCCATCTTTACCTGTCGATTTTCGGGCCCGACGATCGCGTGCTGCCGCGATGGGTCGCCGCGGAGAATTCGCGCTTTTTTCTGCTGACCTCGGCCTTGGCCGCGATCGCTCCGGATCGGCTGTGCTCCGCGCTCGCCAAGCCGCTGCATATTTTTGGCCTTTCCTACGCCGGACCCGAGTTCGCCCGCATTTTTGCAAAGCTCGGTGAAGCCATTGACCTGTACGTCTATGCGCTTAATCCGTGCCTCGAATTTTGGGAGGACGTCGAGGGCGCCGATGCTATCGGCCGCGATCGCTTTGTCCGCCGCGGACACAAAATTGGTGAGGCGCTGGAACGCGTGGAGGATCCTTTCAGCCTGGACGCCTCTGGAGAAAATGCCGCATTACGGCAATGGGGCAAGCCCGGACGCGAATACATCCGATTGCTCAACGAGTTGACCGACTGCGATTTCGACGCGCATTTCAAGCATCCGCCGCCGGGCACGATGCTGGCGCGCCTCCAGGAGAGTATCCTGTGCCGCGAGCCGGAAGCGTCCTCCGTATCCCCACCGGGATCATTCGCGGATGACGAGAGTATCCGCTTGCTCGGCTGTCCTGGAATCCGGCGCGAAGTGGAGATCGTGGCCGATTCGATTTGGTCGCTGATCCGCGACGACGAGAAGCGTGGCGGATCGGATCCGCTGCGGTTTCATCAGATTGGCGTGCTGCTTCCGGAGGCCGAACTGGATTCATATCTGCCGCAGGTTGAGACGGTTTTCGCGCAACGCCATCAGATCCCTCTGGATTTGGTCGACCGCCCGTTTACCGCCGAGGGCCGGGTGGTGGAGGCCGTCGAGTTGCTGCTGGCGCTTGCGATGGGACATTTCGCGCGCGACGAAGTGCTCCATCTGGTGACGCATCCGGCACTAATTGGCGCCGCTCCGGTTGACACCGAAAGCTGGGAGCATTGGTGCCAATCCCTCGGGGTCTTTTTCGGCGCCGACGAACGCGAATTGGCCGATACCTACATCCCGCCCAATCATTACCATTGGGACCAGGGGTTGCGGCGGCTCGCGCTGGGAGTGTTCATGGAGGCTGATGGCGGCGGCCTGACGCCGGTATTAGCGCCGGATGTTAACGAATATCTGCCGTGCGAGTCCGCGCAGGACGAGATGGATAGCGTCGCCGCGCTGATCGAAAGCGTGCGCAAGCTGATCGCGGAGGCGCTTGACCTGCGTTCGCGCCGGCTGACCATGGTGCAGTGGGCGCGTCTGCTGAGCGATTTGGTGCGGACTTATATCAAGCCCGCCGATCCGGCGGGCCGGGCGGTGGCGGACTTTTGCGCGGCCGCGATTGAATCGATGGCGTCGGAGGAATTGCGCGGCGAACCGGTCGGCTATCCGGTCGCTTACGCGAGCGCCCGGGCGCGGCTGTCGGCGGCGCAAACCGAACAGGGACGCTATGCGGAAAGCGGCGTCGCGGTCGGTTCGTTTTCCGCCCTCAGATCAATTCCCTTTCGTGTCATATTCGCGCTGGGACTGGGCGAACGCACATTTCCCGAACGCGAGAAATACGACCTGCTCGACTTAAGGCTCGCGCGCCGGCGCGCCGGCGATGTCAGTGCCAGCCAGCGCGACCGCTACCTGTTCCTGGAAACGATTCTGGCCGCTCGCGAGCGTATTTTTCTTTCCTGGATTTCGCGTGACGCGCTGACCGGACAGACGCTGGAACCATCGCCGGTGATTCGTGAACTGAAGTTGATCTTGCGCGGATATCTCGGCGCGGCGGAGCTTGACCGGCTGACCACGATTCATCCCGCCAGCAGCTACGACCGCGAGTACTTTCCCGACCTCCGTGGTCCTGCCCCGGCCGGCAATCTGGTGAGCTTCGATCGCCACGCCCATCACGGGGCGCGGATGGCGGCCTTGCGCACGGACTTGGCAACCGCCTGCGACGGGATAGCGCTTCCGGGCGAAGGTCTGTTGGAATCGCTGGCCCCGCAGGTTCGATCCGGCCTTGCGCCCGCGTTGCGCGTCATCGAGATGCCCTCTTCCACCGGCGCCGAATCGGCGACCGATCCCCGTGAAATCCCGCTCTCACTTGGCGCGCTTCGAAGGTACCTGGAGTGCCCGCTGCAGGGCGCCGCGCGTTACGCGCTGGGGATGATCGACGAAGATGACGAGGATGATCAGGACCTGGACAATGAACCGCTGACGCAGTCGAAGCTCGATTTGGTCGTGCTGTTGCGCGATGCCTTTTGGGCAGGACGGGGAATGAATCATGCCGCGCGGGAGAATTTCGAGCGGGCCTTGCGACTGCATCAGCTCCAGGGCAGGGCGCCGGTGGGCCCGTTTGCCGACGCCGCCAAAAGGACGTTCTCACGCAAGCTCGATCTATGCATCGAGCAGGCCCAGGCCCTGAAGATTGCCGGCCTTGACGGATGGGAGCGCATTCGAATCGGCGGCGCGCAGGAAATCGCCGACGCCGATATAACCTTGCCACCGATCTTGTTGGATGTGCGCATGCGGCGTCCCGCGGGTGACACGAGGCTGCGCATCAGCCTGCGCGGAACCGTCACGGTTTCGCCGCGCCGCGACGCCTCGATTCGTTGCATCGCGCGCGATAGCGGGGCCAAGGCCGGTGATTTCCTGGAAGGCTTTCTCGGCGCAATCGCGCTGGCCGCCGCCGGCCAGACCAATACCAATTCGTTTATCGCGATCGTCGCCGGCGGGGCGAAGGACGATACCGACTTTAGTAAGTACACACGCAAGCTGCGATTGCCCAATGCGGCCGTGGCGCGGGCTTATCTCACTGCTCTCGCCGAGGATCTGTTTGCCCCCAACAACCATTATTTTTTGCCGATCGACGCGGTGGAGGAAGTGCTGAAGAAGATCGCCGGGCAAAAGGAGCCACAGCCTCGCGATATATGGGAGGTCATCGAAGATCTGCGTGACAACGAGATGGCGCCATGCCGGTCGGACTACGGCCCGATTCGCAACCCGCGCTCCTTCAGCCCGCCAATGCCCGCGGTGGTGCTGGAAATCATCCGGCGCCGCTTCGATCTAATCGAGGCCATCTTCGCAAAGTGAGGAACGCGGCGATGGCGGAACTAATCTACCGGCAACCTTCCATCGTGCGGCGCATCGGGCACGACGGCCACGCGGTTATCGAGGCCAGCGCCGGAACCGGCAAGACCTTCGCGATCGAACACTTGGTGATCGATTTGCTACTGTCGGGCAAATGCTCGATCGAGCAACTGCTGGTGGTGACCTTTACCGAGAAAGCCACCGCCGAGTTGCGCCTGCGCGTGCGCCGGACGCTGGAAAAAATCCTGTTTGGGGGACCGGATCCGGAGCCTGCCGGAGACACGGTGCCGGTGGTTATTGACGAATCCGGGCGCAAGCGGCTTGAAGACGCGTTTTACGGGTTCGATCGGGCGCCGATTTTCACCATTCACGGCTTTTGCCATCGCGTGCTGACCGACTTCGCCTTCCACTGCGGCACGCTGCTGAATCTTGAATTGACCGACGGCCGGCACGCCTTCCATCAGGCCTTCCGCGCCGAGTTGCGGGAGTATCTGGCGGTCAACCCTGGCACGCTCTCACTACTGGAGGAATGGTTGGCGGGCGGCCCGGACCAGCCCAAGAGTGGCACTCCGGATAAGCTGGAGGCGCTGCTGTTCGACGCGTATCGGCGACGCTACCTGGATTGCGCCGATTACGGGGCGCGGGAAAGGGCCGGCGCGGACCTGATCGCAAGCTATGAGGCCGGCGCCGCGGCGCTGCGCAAGGCGTATCAGGGTGTTGGGCTGAAAGCAGGTTCGGCGGCGTTGCGCAAAGCTCTGGCGCTTCTCGACGATCTGGGCGAGATGATTGGCGGCGTCGGTGGCGATAGCGAAAGGTTGCTGGAATCGCTTGGCGAAGCATTTGATTTCGACGCACTGGTCAAACCGATTCTGCGGCCAACCAAGCACCAAAAGGATGCGGGCTACCGGCTTTCTCCCGCCGCTGCGCAGTTTGCCCGCAGCGTAGCCAAAGTCGATATCGCCGTCAGGTCCAAGGAGTGGAAACTGGTCGATCTTTTCCTGCCTCCCGTGGTGCAGCGCCTGGAGCGCGACAAGCGTGAGGGGGGCCTGATCGATTACGACGATATGCTGGCCTGGGTATGGCGCGCGCTGGACGGCCGCAGCGGCCCGGATCTCGCCAAAGTCCTGCGCGAGCGCTTTCACTGCGCGCTGGTTGACGAGTTCCAGGACACCGACGACCTGCAATGGCGAATCTTCAGGCGTCTGTTCGTCGAGGGTGGAGCGCACAACCGCTTGTTGGTGGTCGGCGATCCCAAGCAGGCGATCTACGCCTTCCGGGGCGCCGACGTTTTTGCCTATCTCAAGGCACGCGACGAATTGACCGCGGACGGCAAGCCCGCGGTCCAACTGCTGGAGAATTTCCGCTCGACCTCCGATCTAATCGACGCCTGCAATCACATCTTCGATCAGAATGCATCGGAGCCGCTGTTTTCCGGACCGATTCGTTACGAGGCTCCGGTGCGATGCGGCCGGCCTGATCGCAAGGCGCTGGATGCGGTGGGCAGGCCCGTCGCGCCGGTCATCCTGATGCGCTATCAGCGGGCGGACGGCGGTAAGGCGTCGGTTCCGGAAGCTCGCGCGGCGCTCGGACGCCACGTCGCCGAACAATTGCATCTGCTGCTCTCCGATGATGCGCATAAAATCACGATCGAAGAGCACGACGCCGAGCCGCGCACCTTAACCGCGAAGGACATTTTCGTGCTGACCCGCACCCGCCAGGAGAGCGCCGAGATCGGTGAATACCTGCGCGAAGCCGGGGTGCCGTTTGCTTTCTACAAACAGGAGGGATTGTTCCAGACTTCGGAGGCTTATTATGTCCTGGACGTCCTGCGGGCGGTCGCCGGGCCCCACCTGCGATCCAATCGCCTCAAGGCGTGGGTATCGCCGTTTTTCGCGGTGCCGCTGCGCGAACTGGCGCTGATCGACGAGGTCCCTCCCACCCATCCGCTCAACGAGCGGCTCTATGAATGGAAAGCAATCGCGGAACGCGGCCAGTTGGCGGATCTGTTCGACCGGTTGCTGCATCAGAGCGGTCTGGCATATCGCGAGCTTTTTCTCTCCGCCAGCGAGCGCCGCCTGACCAACTACCTGCACATCTTCGAAATTCTGCTTGCACGCGCCAACGCGAACCGCCTGGCGTTGCCCGAGATCATCGCACTGCTGGAGGACTACGTATCCGAGCGTGCCTTGCCCGAGGTTGAGGACGGCAACGTCCAGCGTTTGGAAAGCGAACGCGACGCCGTCTCGGTGATAACGGTACATATGAGCAAAGGGCTGGAAGCGGGCGTTGTGGTGCTGTTCGGAGGATTGGGCAAGCCGCAGGACCGGCGCGATATATATGTCTATCACGAAGACAATGAACGCCGGTTCGCGATCGGCAAGGTCGCCAAGGGCGCGATCAAGGAACACCTGGATACCGAAGAAGAAGGTGAGAACAGCCGGCTGCTGTATGTGGCGCTGACGCGGACGCAGGCGCGGGTGTACCTGCCGATGCTGCCACCGGGGTCGACAAAAAGGGCGCTTAACGGGTATTACGCGGCGCTCAATCGGCGGTTGTTTGAAATTGCTACGGACGGGCAAGATGGCGCCCACGCACGCCTGTTTGCCATTCAGGCGGTCGCGGAGGACTTCGGCCAGAATGCGGATGCTGCCGATCTGTCCAGGCGGCTCGCGGCGTGGAGGCCGCCGCCGGCCCTGCTTGATGATCAAGCGGGCGTCGAGCCGGAGATCCAATTCCGCCAGCTCAGACGAAACCATGCTCCGCTGGCGATGCGTTCTTATACCTCGCTGCGCAGCCGCGATGAGACCGAGCGCTGGGACATTCCGGCCGAGGAGTTCAAGGCCGACCTCGAAATGCCGGCCGACGAACGGGATCTTCCCGGCGGACGCGACGTCGGCGTCTTTCTGCACGAGGTGATTGAAAAGGTCGCGATGAACTCGTTTGCGCAGGCGCCTGACCTCGGCTCGTGGCGCAAGCGCGAGGACATCATCGGTCTGTTTCGCGCCGCCATGCATCGCCATCAGATAAAAAATCCCTGGTTCGATCGCGGAACCGAAGCGGTCTTCAACACCTTGACGGCGCCCCTTGCGATTGACGATGGCCGCATCGTGGGCCCGCTTCACCAGCTTCGCAGCGTGCGCGAAATGGAGTTCGTTTATCCGATTCCGGAATCAAGCCATCCGCTGCTCTCCGCCGCGGCGCAAGGCGCATGGACGGTCGAGCGAGGCTATCTCAAAGGCTTCGTCGATTTCGTTTTCGAGGACCAGGGGTTGGTCTATTTCGCCGACTGGAAGAGCGATCATTTGCCGTCCTACGAACCCGGCGCGATGACCGAGCACGTTGCGCTCCATTACTGGCTTCAGGCGCGCATTTACTCGATCGGAGTGATACGGCTGTTGCAAATCCGTGATCGGGACGACTACGAGCGGCGTTTTGGCGGCCTGCTCTATCTGTTTTTGCGCGGCATGGACGGTGGAGGGCGGCGCGGCGTTTACTTTCATCGTCCACCGTGGGAAGAGCTTTGCCGTTATGAGGCGGGCCTGATGGAGATGGCTGGAGGACCTGCCGGCTGATGGACGAACGCTACCGCCATCTCGGCCTCACTACCGCGTGGATGCGCGATCAAGCGTCCGGCGATGCTCGCGACGACGGGGGCGAATTCCGCCGCCGTTTGCGCCAGATCGAAGCCGGCGCCAGCGCGCTTAATCTGGAATCCGCGGCAATCCATGTGGCCGCCGAAATCGCCGCGCTTGAGCCGGATCTCGATGACGAGCGCAGACTCGTTCTGATCCTGTTGATCGCGGCCTCGATGGTGGCATTACAGGAAGGCAGCACGCGATTACCCGTGGTAGGGCCGCACGCGCTCGCACCGATGGGCAGGATATTGGGCGCGCTGTGCGGCGACGCGTTTGGTCCGGCAGGTCCCGCGACGATCGGCGCCGCGATCCAAACCCTGCTGGATAGCGGCGATGCGTCCAACGTGATCGGCCGCCATCCCGACGCCTATCGGCCGCTGATCTATCTGCACCCGTTCATTTACCATCATCGCGTGCGCCGGGCGGAAGTTCGGCTTGCCGGGTTGCTCGGCCGCCGCCTGAGTGCCGCGTATCCGGCTGATACTGGCCCGGATCGACTCAGTATCGCGCTTGCCGATGTCGCCCGACGGCCGCACCAATCAGGTGGGCGCAAGGTGGTCCTCTCCGCCGAACAACTCGACGCCGTGGCGAAGGCCGCGGGACACAAGATGGCCCTGATCTCCGGCGGACCGGGTACGGGCAAGACCTCGATTATTCTGGCGATCCTGCGCGTGCTGGTCCGAATCGGAATCCAGCCGGAGCAGATCGCGCTGGCGGCGCCGACCGGCAAAGCCGCGTTTCGGATGGGTGAAAGCGTCGCCGAAGGTCTGGCGCGCATCGACGATCCCGCGGACGCGGATCGGTTGCTGAAGCTGCATTGCCCCGATCCGGCCACGATTCATCGTCTGCTGGGCTACTCGCCCAGCCGCAGGCGCTTTAACTACCATCGCAACAACCCGTTGGATGCCGCCGCGGTTATCGTGGACGAGGGTTCGATGCTCGACCTGTCGCTGATGGAGCGATTGGTGGGCGCGCTTAAACCGGATGCCCGTCTGATAATACTGGGCGATGCCGACCAGCTTCCGTCGGTGGCCGCGGGCGCCGTCTTCCGCGACCTGGTTTCCGCGGCGGCCCAATCCGCGGCGCAAGCGCCTGGGCATCCATCGGTTTGCACGCGGCTTACCCACAGCTATCGAATGGATACAACCGATCCGGCCGGACGCGCGGTACTTGATTTCGCGAGCGCGATCAATTCCAACGGCTTTGATGCAACGGCTCACGCGGGCAGCGCCGGATTGCCGTTCATGAGACGGAGCCGGCCCGACGATCTGCGGTTTGAAGGAGTCGAATTGATGGCCGGCAGCGTCGCCCTCGAGGCTTTCCTGGATCGATGGTACGCGGCGCGACTGCGGTCGGATGAAATCGATGAAATGGTTGGGAAGGCGTTGATCGAAGACGAACACGGTTTCGACGAACCTACGCGCGTCGCTCTGGAGCGCATCTTCGGCCATCTCGCAGCCTCCCGCGTTCTGTGCTTTACGCGGGTCTTATCGACCGGTTCCGAGCGAATCAACGCCAGTCTCCATCGGCGCCGCACGGCGGTTGCGGGCTTCTCGCCCGGGTCCGATTTTGTGCCCGGAGAGCCGGTGATCGTGGTGCGCAATGACTATGAGCGGATGCTGTTCAACGGCGATCAGGGAGTGATCCTGCGGATTCGGCGGTCTGGCGGGCGGGCGTCGGCGATGGCGGTATTCAAACGCGGCGGCAAGTTCGAGGCCTTTCATCTGGCGGCGCTGCGCGAATCGCTGGAACTGTGCTACGCGACCACGATTCACAAAGCCCAGGGCTCCGAATTCGACGCCGTCGCGATAGTGATGCCGGAGCGCGACCTTCCGATCCTGACCCGAGAGGCGCTCTACACTGGTGTAACCCGCAGCGGCAGGTCGGTGGTGATTGTCGGTCAGGAAGACTTGTTGCAGGCAGGGATCGCGCGCGGAATTGAGCGCTTTTCGGGCCTGGGCGAAGAACTGATCAATGCGCTAAACGCCGGCGCTTAGCAGGTTTTGAAACAAGTGGTTAGTCCCGGTTAACTCTGAAGCGAAGGATAATCGGGCGCGAAATGTCAGTGGCAGTGAACGAAACGTGTGCTCAAGGCGCAAACTGATTTTCGCTTTAGGGCTCGGATAAGGAGAGGGAAACAGGAAACCGCGTGGTGGTGCGAACCGTCGTCACGGCGACTCCAGGATTACCCCATCGCCCATGCCGCGGTCCACCGTTTGCGGTTGCATGGTAAGGCTGCGGGTTTGTTCCGATACCAGGCGCGCGTACATGCCGCCACGATTGAGCAGTTCCAAATGCGTGCCGGTTTCGACCAGTTCCCCCTGATCCACTACGGCAATGAGGTCGGCGTTGATGGCGCTCCGCAGACGATGCGCGATGAGAAAGACGGTGCGGTCGTGCATCAGGCGTTCCATCGCCTCGTGAATCAGGTTCTCGGACTCCGAATCAACCGCTGACGTTGCCTCATCGAGGATTACTATCCTGGAGTTTTTCAGAAAAGCCCGGGCCAACGCGAGTCGCTGGCGCTGTCCGCCCGAAACCTTCACTCCGCGCTCGCCGATCACCGTATCCAGCCCTTGCGGCAGATCTTTGATGAAACGATCGAGGTTGGCCATCTCCAGCGCTTGCCACAGCATTTCGTCCCGTGCGTCGGGGCGCGCGTAAAGCAGGTTGTCGCGGACGCTGGCGCTGAACAGCAGCGCATCCTGGGCGACGATACTGACGCTGTCGCGCAGGGACTTCAACTCCTGATCCCTTACATCAGCGCCATCGATCAGAACGTGGCCGCCGCTGACGTCGTAAAAGCGTGGAATCAGACTGGCCAAGGTCGTCTTGCCGGCGCCTGAACGACCGACCAGTGCGACTCTGGCGCCGCCGGGCACGTGCAGATTGATGTCCTTAAGGACTTCGCGACGTGAAGCTCCATCCCGCGCCGGATAGCTGAAGCAAACATTCTCAAACTGGACCGTGCCATTTCGAACCCGAAATGGAGGATTGGCCGGATTGTCGGCGATTTCGGGCTGAAGGTCGAGGAAGTCGAAAATCCGTTCGATCGCGGCCAGCGCAGCGGACAGCACCACTGATAGCTGCGCAAAGCGTTCCAGGGGAAAATATAAAAAGCCCAGATAGGTGAAGAAAGCGACCAAAGTGCCCAGCGTCATGGTGCCCCGCATGATCATCAGGGCCCCGACCCAGATTACGACCGCCGGCGCGGTACGGGTCAGCAATTGGATCAGCATCTCCTGCGTGGCCGCGAGGCGGACCTTGTCGATGGTGCGCTCATACAGATGCTCGCTGTGCTTGCTGAATTGGCGCGTCTCGTGCTCCTCCCGCCCAAATGCCTTGATGGTGCTGGCGCCAGCAATCCGTTCATGAACCTCGCCGGAGATTTCCTCCACGGTTTCCTGCATGCGATGACTCACGGCTTTGATCCGCGGTGAGAAATACCGCATGAAGATTACCCACACTGGCGCGATACACAGCGCGACCAGGGCCAGATGCCAGTCGAGCGCGAACAGGACACAAATCACCAGCCCCAGGGATATGCCGTCCATCCACACGTCGATCAGCGCCGAATCCACCAGTTCGCGCGCCCGGGCCACGTCGTTGAGCACTCGCGAAGCGATGGCGCCGGCAGGATTGCGGTCGAAGAACGAGTGCGACAGGCGTTGCAAATGCGAAAACAGCTCGCACTGTAAACTGAAAATGAGGCGATTACCCGCGATCCCGGCCCAGTAGCCGCGCAAATAACTCGCGCCTGACTGAATCGCGTAAAGCAGCAGCAATACAATGTTCAGTGCAGCGAGCTTGCCTTGAGGCGTCGCTGCCAACCCGGTCAGATGGCACAGGTTGATGCATCCGCGGTCGATTATGCGGCTGATTCCGTCCACTTTTGGCTGCGAAGCCAGCAGCACGTCGACGATGTATTTGAAGGCCAGCGGAAAGGCGAGCGGCAGAGTGAATTTACCCACGCCCATCAGCGCCGAACCGACGACGAATCGCATCTGCGGCTTCACGTAGGTGAAAAACCGCGCCAGCGGCGACCCTGAAAATACTACATGCCGACTACTCATATACGCTACGGAGCCTCGCAGTTGCGCGCACAATCTGTGGTTTGGCTCTGAACCACGCAACCGCCATGCCCGCCATCCGGTTCGCGCAATTTTAGGTGATTTTTAGCACCATCGATCGGAATCGAGTCGCGAGTCCGACCCCGGAATCAGCGTTCGCACCATATCGTCCATCCGCTAACCGATATCGAAATAATGGGCCTGCCGCTGGCCGGTCCAGCTATGCTTAATTCAGGCGATCCAAAAAACGCAGCCGGTACATTATCCGCAGATTGCGGAAAGTCTGGCATGCTTCTGGCTTTTCCGGTGATTCCCTGCTCCGCCGAGGCAGCGGAGGGCGCGATCGCCGAGGCCAAGGATTGGTGTGAAGATTCAGCAGGTTCAGCGCGGTCGAGGCACGACGACGATCATCGCCGCGATCGTCATCCTGCTCGTGTATCAAGGCTACAGCCTATCGGTCGTCGGGATCGCCTCACCTTGGATCGCCAAGAGTTTTGCTCTTGATCAGGCCCGGCTCGCGCAACTCTTCGCGTGGATGTCGGTGTCGGCCTTCGGCGCGCTGATCCTGGCGCGGCTGGCCGATCGGGTGGGCCGGCGGCGAATCATTCTGGCCAGCCTCGTGCTCAGTCCATTGTGCGCGGCCGGCGCGGCGCTGGCGTCTGCCCCGCCGCTGTTCGCGGTGTGCGAAATCATGATTTCGGCATTGCTGGGGGGCTCGGTTTCCTCCGCGATCGTCCTTCTAGCCGAGGAACTGCCGGTGGAGCAGCGCGCTCGGGGCCAGGCTTTCGCGGCCTTTGCCAGCGCGGTCGGCGGCGTGCTCGGCTACGTGGTCATTCCATTCCTGCTCCAGTGGGGATACTCGTGGCGATGGTTGCTGGCGCCTTGTGTTGCGGGGATCCTGCTGGCTGCTCCGGTCGCCCGCATGTTGCCGGCGGACTCGCGCTGGGCGCGTGCGGCCGCGTCGGGTTCCACGGCCAAAGGCCGTTTCTATGACATCTTTCATCCGCTTTATCGGCGTCGCGCGCTGACCCTTCTTGCATGCGCCGCGCTCGACACGGTGGCCGGCACCGCGGTCAACGGATGGCTCTACTTCGAAGTGGTATCGATAATCGGCCTTTCGCCGGAGAAAGCCAGCACGCTGGTAGTTTCAGGCATGGCCGTCGGGATGCTGGGCTTTCCCTTGGGCGCGTGGTCCTCCGAGCATTTCGGCCGGGTGCCAACCGTGGTGTACGTTGGCGGCGCCGCATGGCTTGGCGCGATGGCCTTTTATTGGGGCCCGCCGCCGGCCCTGGACTGGCCTTTTTTGTGGCTGCTGATTAGCTATTGCTGGTTCAAGATCGCTTCCGCGGTGATGACCGTGGGCGCGAATTCAGCCGCCACCGAACTGTTTCCCTCCGCGCTGCGCACCACGATGATCGGATGGCAGGGAATTACTGGCGCGATTTTCTCGATGCTTGCGCAGATCCTGATCGCGGCGCTGATCGGACCACTAGGCGGTCTCGCCACGGTGATTCGATACTTCGCTGTATTGGGGATTCCGAGCGCCGCACTGTTCGGGGCTTTTATTGACGAGACGCGCGGGTTGCCTCTGGATGTCGCCGCTCGCGAAGACGAGTGGTTCCTGGCGCAGCAACTCCAGCGTCCGCCTGCCGTCAGTGAAGAGCCGGCTGTGCAACTGCGAGACGGGGCCGTCAGATGACGGTCAGCGCCAAATCGTCCGGCTTGGCCGTCGCGTTGCTGTTTGCCGCGCTGTGCGCCAATGCGAACGCGGCACGTCGCCGGCAGCGTCGCAGCCCGGTGCCGCCTGCGCCGTCGCAATCAGCGAAGCCCTCGCCCAACCCGACCGCTGCTCCGCTAAGGCCGGTGGTTCTGATCGCTGGCGGAACCGGAACCGTGGAGGTGACGACCGGCGAGAGCTTCGCGGTCCTGCAGTCGGCGGAGATCTATGATTCGGTCAGCCGCGACTTCGTGCCCATACGACCCATGACCGCGCGTCGCGACCGCCAGGCCTCGGTCTTGCTGCCCGGCGGCAAAATTTTAATAGCCGGGGGCGCGGACACCGCTCTGGTGCCGCTGGTTTCGTTTCCGGGTCCGTCGGTGCCGTGGATTCTTTCTTCATCCGAGCTGTTCGATCCGGTAAGTGGCCGTTTCACGGTGGCGGCGAGCATGACGGCCGCGCGGGACGAGCCGACCGCGACGCTCCTTACCAGTGGTAAGGTTCTGATCACTGGAGGCGGCGGGAGCAGTGCGGAACTGTACGACCCGGTGACCAACAAGTTCGTTTCCACCGGCGATATGGTGCAAAGCCGCTATGGTCAGACGGCAACGCTGCTGGGCAACGGCAAAGTTCTCATCTGCGGCGGAGGGACTCCGCAAGCGGAGTTGTACGATCCCGGTATCGGCAAGTTCACGACGACCGGCAAGATGAGTCAGAGCCGGATTTATCACACCGCGACTGCGCTCATGGATGGGCGGGTGCTGATCGCCGGCGGCAGTCCATATGCAAGAAGCGCCGCGCTCGACTCTACCGAAATCTACGATCCAAAAACCGGTAGTTTCCAGCCCGGACCAGAGATGAAGAAGAGCCGCGCCGGCCACACCGCGTCGCTTCTGACCGACGGCCAGGTACTTATCGCGGGCGGGCATGAAGACAACTCGGCCGAACTTTACGACCCGCCGACGCACAGCTTCGTCGCGACCTCCCGCATGAACGCCAGCCGCTACGGACATTCGGCCACCCTCATGCCCGACGGCACGGTATTGATTGCCGGTGGATGGGACCCCGCTTACAAGCCGCTTGCCAGCGCGGAACTATACGACCCGGGGGCGCGGAAATTCATTGCGGTCGCCAACATGACGGAGACGCGGGCTGGACAGGTGGCAAAATTAATCCGAGTGCGATGGCCGGTAAACTGGCTCATGCCGACGCCGACAGCGACAGCAACTCCGACGCCGACAGCGACAGCAACTCCGACGCCGACAGCGACAGCAACTCCGACGCCGACGGCGACAGCAACTCCAACTCCAACTCCAACTCCTACTTACACTGCGATCCGCACGTCAACTTCGACTACGATACCAAGCGCTACGTCAACGACGGTCCCGGCCCCTTCACCGGCCACGACGCGGACGCCGGTGCCGACGCCGAACCAGCCCTGACGTAATTCTGTTCCCTCTCCACATACAACGAGATTGTCGATAAACTCCAAAACCTACCTCGCCCGCGCCTGCGGACTTAGGTACCGCAGGCGCACGCCGGGAGAGGTCGGCGCGCGATTTGCGCCAGCAAGTGCGTGACGGGTGAGGGTGCAGGCGGGCCTGCAACTGTGTTACATTCCTCTTCTGCGCCAATGCGTTTATCCTACTGGAGGTGTATCAGGGCCCTCACCCTCGCCCTCCTTGGGGAAGGCGGCGGCGCAGGCGCTGTTCGGGCTGATCAATCCTGTCCCATAACTGAATGTGGGCGAGGGAACAGAACCAGCACCTGAGCGTCCCCTAATGGCCCGTCAAACGGATTGAATTCGACCAAGACACGCCATGCCCGAGCGCGGTTGCGGGCGGCCCGACATAGAGGATGGCTTCGAGCAATACGTCGCTGCCGCGCGCTCGCCGAACTTGAGCTGACATCGAGTGGGTAGTCTCGACTCTCAACTGGTTGGCCTGCCATTTGGCCAGCGAAATCGCGCCGTCCCTGGACTCGAAGAAAGCGCTCGCAGCGGCCCTGCTGCGCGCGTCTCTGATGTGGTCGGACTCGCCGACCGAGTCGAGCACCTGCTTGATTGAATCTGACAGGCCGCTCAGGACGGGGGATGGCGATTTACTCCCGGCTGCGTGAGCATTCAGCATGTCTATGTTGAGCTCGAGGGTTTCGGCGCTTTCGATCACGCCGTCCTGGAAGCGCGCGTCACCGGTGGACAGGAAAGCTTGCTGATCGACGCTGAGGCGATCCAGAGCGTCGAGGATCGCGCCGAGCCGTCCGGTAACGATGAACCCCTGGGTGAAAGAATCGTTCACCCTGGTCAGATTCAGATCGTACGAGTGGGCCAGGGAAACCATGACCCATACGGACGCCAGTGCGAAACCAAGCCAAAGGGATAACCAGTGGTATTTTTCTGAAGACCAGTTCATCGCCGGCTGCTCCTGGCCAAGCCGCGCGCTCTTCCGGGCGGATTGGCAAACCATCGCGACGCGTTGACGAAGCTTGAACTGTCCAGAGGCCGGAAGGCAGCTCCATCGACCTCGAAGACGGCTCGAAAACGAGGATCACGCGGCTCCTTGACGAAACCCGACGGGTCGCCAGTGGCGTGGAAGGAGCGCGGCGTTTTGCTGACGGGCCTTGGTGAGCTGGTGGCTGCAATGGAATTGTCTCGGGTTCATTGCTATTCTCCGATCATGAACGGTTCAGCTAAAATACATATTGTTTGTATGTAACCGACAACCGATATGCCAGTCAAGGGCCGCCAGGCCAAAAACGCCGCCGCCACCCGCACCGCCCTGCTGCGGGTCGCACGCAAGCTGTTCACCGAACGGGGTTACGCCGACACCGCGACTGAGGAAGTGGTGCGCCGCGCGCGGGTGACCCGCGGCGCGCTCTATCATCACTTCCGTGACAAGCAGGATTTGTTCAAGGCGGTTCTTCACGAAGAGCAAATGAAACTGGCCGCCTCGATTATCGAGGTCACCGCCCGCGAGTCCGATCCGTGGCGCGCGCTGCTGGCGGGATGCCATGCGTTTTTGGACGCTTGTCTGGATTCAACCGTGCGGCAAATCCTGCTGATCGACGCGCCCGCGGTGTTGGGCTGGGAGGGCTGCCACGAAGCAGACGCGATGTATTACCTCGATGGCGTGAAAGCCTTTATTCAGCGCGCAATCGACGATCGCATTATTCCTGCGCAGCCGATCGAGGCGCTTGCGCGGGTCATCCTGGGCGCGCTTAACGAGGCTGCGATGATGATCGCTCACGCCCAGGACGAACAGGCCGCCCGCCGCGATGTCAGCAACGTCGTGGACCGGTTGCTTGGTGGTATCCGGACCTCAAGCGGGTGACCCTCACGGTTTCGCAAACCTGGCTGCGTGCAGCCTTGAGCGTGGCGCGAAATCCGGCGGCGGTTCAGGCTTTATCGCAGATCGATTGAAGCCAAACTGCCGTTAGCGTTGTGCGCGTATCTGCCCGATCTTTGTTCGATGAGCCGGCGGAACACTTGTTCGTACTTTTCGACCATCACTTCCGCGGTGAACCGGGTTTCGAACTCCTGCCGGCATCGCTGACGCGACAGCCCTTCGATTTTGTGAACCGCCGCCACCATTTCGTCAACGCTGGCGGCGACAAAACCCGTGACTCCATCGGCGAGCACTTCGGGCACCGAGCCGCAGGGCCGCGCGATCACGGGAGTGCCACACGCCAGGGCCTCGATCATCGCAAGCCCAAACGGCTCGGGCCAATCGATCGGAAATAGCAAAGCCAGCGCATTCCCGAGGAATTCACTTTTTTCAGATTCGCTGATTTCGCCGATATATTCGATATCGGGCGGGCAGAGGCGAGGCTCGATCACGGATTGGAAATAGTCGCGGTCAACGACGTCCACCTTGGCGGCGATCTTCAACGGGACGCCGGCCCGGCGAGCAACTTCGATGGCGAGATCCGGGCGCTTTTCGGGCGAGACTCGGCCCAGAAACGCCAGATACTTTCCCGTGGTGGGGCGGAACTGAAGCAGGCCGCGCGGAAGTCCATGATAAATGGTCGCCAGCCAGTTCATGTCCGGAAGCGGACACCGCTGGGCATCGCTGATCGAAACCAGCGGAGTACTGCGATAGCGCGCGTAAACCGGACGCAGTTCGTCGATATTCAACCGCCCGTGCATGGTCGCAACGGTCGGAACTTCGATCAGGCGGGCGAAGGGGAAGCTCCAATAGTCGATGTGGGAATGAATCACATCGAAGCGTTCTGCCGCATCCTCATAAACCTCGCTAAGCATCGGAAGCTGCAGAAAAGCGCCCAGTTCCGGCTTTCCCTCCAACCGCAGCGCCCGTGGACATCCGGGCGCGAGTCTCGCGCCAGTCTGTGAGTCGCCCGACGCAAAGAGCGTTACTTGATGTCCGCGACGGACCAATTCTTCGGTGATGTAAGAGACCACCCGTTCGGTGCCGCCATACAGTTTTGGTGGAATTCGTTCATACAGTGGTGCTATCTGGGCGATGCGCAGCGGTGGCTTTCCCGAACGCGATAGTCCGGATAGCGGCCGCCTGCCGTTGCCGTCATTGAAACTATCCAAAGTACTGCTCCTCTTGGATGGCCGAAGGGGGTGCCAGTCCGAGTCGATGAAATTCCTATAGATCATGATCCACGATGCAGCCTGGAAGCGGAAGATTTTTTATTGCGCGCGAACGAAATTGCCGTTGGTGGTCCTTGGAATGCGCTTAAAACCAATTCGAAACACTATTCATCCAAGATGCGTTAAGGCGAGAACCTCGCGATGGTCACGAACTTGATCATGATGCCAAGGGTAAATGCCGCGCCGCCTCAACTTCTACATATTGAAGCCGCAACGAGCCTGCACGCTATTGCGCGCTTTTCTATTTGGCGGGCAATTCATGCTATTGGACCAAAGGTCGGGAAGCGATTTTGTGGATCGGTGGGGCTCGGATCAGCATCGGTGGCGGCGTAATCGGGCCGCACCACCGGTTGAATTTAACCAGCTTGCTTTACCGGGAGGCGCGTCAACAATGGCAACACTACGAGGCGAAGAGGTCATAGCGCGGTGTTTCAAGAACGAGGGCGTCGATACCATCTTCTTCATGATGGGGGGACCTACCAGCGGCACCGCCGGGGCCTGTCTCGAGTTGGGCATGAACGGCATCTATGTCCGGCATGAGCAGGCGGCCGCGATGATGGCCCACGCCTACGCTCGCGTCACCGGCAAGCCCGGAATCTGCATCACGCCGTCGGGGCCCGGCACCGCCAATGCGGTGACCGGTCTGGCCAACGCCTGGGCGGATGCGACTCCGATTGTCGCGATCGGGGGCTCATCGCCGATGCGGGGTACGACGTTGGATTCCTTTCAGGAGATGGATCAGGTGGCGATGATGAGGCCGGTGGTGAAGGCCGCCTACCGCGTCGACCTCGCCGATCGCATTGCGGAGTATGTCAGTATCGCGTTCCGTGAAGCGATGGACGGTAAGAAAGGCCCGGTGTACCTGGACCTGCCCGGCGACATCCTGTTTACCAAGCTTGACGCCGAACGCGTGTACTGGCCGACGCAATACCGGGTGGACAGCCGGCCGGCGGGCGATCCGGCCCTGATCCGGCGCGCTATCGACCTTCTGCAAGGGGCCGAGCGGCCCCTGTTGCTCACCGGCAGCGGCGTTTTATGGTCGGGGGCCAGCGAGGAGTTGCGCCAGTTCGTCGAGACCACCGGTATTCCCTTTTACACTACGCCGCAGGGGCGCGGAGTCGTCGCCGAAGATCATCCGCGGGCATTTCCCTCAGCCCGTTCGATGGCGTTTCGGGAGGCTGACGTAGTGCTGGTGATTGGAGCGCGGGCCAACGCTATGCTCTCGCATCTACGCTCGCCGCGCTTCTCCCCGAATGCAAAATTTATCGAGATCAATATCGACGGCAAGGAACTGGGCCACAATCGCGGCGTCGAAGTGGGGATAATCGGCGACGCCAAGATGGTGCTGGAACAACTTACCCAGGAAGCAGCCGGCAAATTTCGCCCCCGTGAGGAGACCGCCTGGATCTCACAATTGTCGGCCAAGCAGCGCTCCAACGACGAACGTGACACCGTCTTGCTCCATTCCAATCAGGTGCCGATTCATCCCCTGCGCCTGTGCGGGGAACTGCGCGAGGTCATCACCCGCGATACGATCCTGGTCGTCGATGGGCATGAGATACTCAATTTCGCGCGCCAGTCGATTCCAATCTACCAGCCCGGCACCAGTCTCAACGCCGGTCCGCATGGATGTATGGGAATCGGCGTGCCATTCGGGATCGGCGCCCAGGCCGGCCGGCCCGATCGCCGGGTGGTGGTGCTCAGCGGCGACGGCGCCTTCGGCTGGAATGGGATGGAGATGGATAGCGCGATTCGCCATCATTTGCCGATCGTGGTCGTGATGTCGAACAACGCGGGATTCACTTCGCGCAAGACCGGCGGCAATGTCGGCCGCGAACTGGGCTTCCAGCGCTATGACAAACTGGTCGAGGCGCTGGGCGGCCATGGCGAGTTCGTCGAAAAGCCCGAGGACATCCGGCCCGCTATAGAACGCGCGCTCGCGACCAAACGGCCCGCGCTGGTCAATGTCTGTACCGACCCCCAGGCTCAGGCGACCACCAACATGGGATTTGCGGGCTATTGACGCGCCGGTTCAATTTCCTGCCCTTGGAGGCTTTGGTCTGTCCCCATTCCCACAACTGGAGACTGCCAAAAACGACTGAAGGGCAAAGCAAGGTACCTGGGTACCGCAGCCGCGCGGTGGAGGCCGGGCTCTGTTCCCTCGCCCCCATTCAGTTGTAGAGGGCAGGGTGAGGGTTCTGATCCAGCTCAAGCAATACCAACGCGTTGGTGCAGAATAGGATTCTATAAACATAGAGCATCTTGACCGTGCCTCTGCGCCGGCACCGGCGCGCGACTTGCTGGCGCAAATCGCGCGCCGACTTCGGCGTGCTGCTGCGGACCGGATCCGCAGGCGTGGGCGAAGTTATCTCTGG
Organism: uncultured Pseudomonadota bacterium; assembly: GCA_963805995.1. GTDB lineage: Bacteria > Desulfobacterota > Binatia > Binatales > Binataceae > JAJPJA01. The sequence continues at coordinate 222,824 of CAWDWL010000004.1, forward strand.
ACATTTTTCGACAGTCTCACTGAACGTGAGAGAGGGAACAGACCCTGGGGCGCTTTCGACCGGTTATGAAGCCGGTTTGATTCATTGGCGCCCTGCTCTTGAATCACATTTTAACTTGGAATAACTTACTTATATTCTGATGCACTATGAAAGGAATCTTGCTCGCAGATTGACGGATCGATTTTCAATCCGCGGCTCGTGCCGCGGCCGGCCCAATACTGGATCTCCGTCTCTGCTAAGGCAGTCGTAATAGAACATGACAGTTCGTTATGTAGCGATAACCCCCGCACGGGACGAGGAGCGGCTTCTCCCCGGATTGATCGAGAGTATGCGCGCGCAGACCTTTGCGCCGGCCCGTTGGATAGTGATCAATGACGGTTCCACCGATCGCACCGGTGAGATCCTCGACCAGGCCGCGAGGGTTACACCGTGGCTGGAGCCGCATCACCTTAAGACCAATCGCCCGCGCCAACCGGGCGGCGAATCCGTGATCACGCAGTTCCTTAAAGAGGACGTGTGGCGCCCGATGGATTTTATCCTCCGCCTCGACGCCGACCTGAGCTTCGGTCCGCGCCTGGTCGAGTCGCTGATCGCCGAATTCTCCCGCGATCCCAAGCTCGGCATCGCCAGCCCGATTCTCGCCGAACCGAGCAGCGGCCGATGGCACGATGTCCCGGTGAGATCAGCGCACACGCGCGGTGCCGCCAAGCTTTACAGCCGATCCTGCTTTGAAGTGGTCGGTCAACTCGAAGCGGGACTGGGCTGGGACGTGATCGATGGGGCCAAGGCGCTCAGGGCGGGCTTTACGACGCGTACATTCCCTGACATCAGGTGCTTTCACCATCGTCCGCAAGGTGGCGCCCGCGGTCTGCTGCGCGGGCGCTTTGCTTCGGGCAAGTCGGCCTGGTACGTCGGCTACTCGCCGATGTTTCTGCTGGCGGCTGCGATGCGGCGGACCGTTGAGCGGCCGTTCCTGTTCGGCTCGATTATGATGATGGCCGGCTACGCGGAGGGCTTCCTGCGCCGTCGTCCGCGGGTTAATGATTACGACCTGATCCGATTCATCCGCAGCCAGCAGCGTCGTCGCTTGCTGCTGATGAACTCGCTATGGAGCTGATCCTCCCGGCTAATCGACCCTGACCATCAGTTCGGTCAGCGAGCGGTTACGATGGCCGCCCCTATAGTTGAACGGGGCTGCAGGATCGGACAATCGCAGGTTGGGAAAAGCCTTCAGCCACGAAGCGAGCGCGATCTGGTTTTCCATCCGCGCCAGATAGGCGCCCAGGCAGAAATGGATTCCCAAGCCCAGTCCCAGTTGCTCTTCGGTGTTGCGCGTGATGTCGTAGCGGTCCGGTTCGGGAAATTTGGCTGGATCGCGATTGGCCGCCGCCAGCATCACAAACACCGGACTACCGCCGGGAATATCCGTCCCCTCGAAGTTGATATCGGCCTTGGTATAACGCGTGATCAGCAGGACCGAGTTGTCGAAACGCATGGTCTCTTCGACCGCGTCGTTGACCAGCTCCGGGCGGCCGCGCAGCAAGTCCAACTGATCGGGATGCGTCAGCAGGTTCTTCGCGACATTGCCCAGCAGCCCGGCGGTGGTGTCCTGGCCCGCCAGCAGCACCAGCATCATCATGTTGACCGCATCTTCGTAACTCATCAGGTTCTGCCGGAAAAAGTCGATCATCTCGCCCAGGAAGTCTTCCTGGGGCGGCTCCTTAAGGCGCCGATCGACCATCTCGCTGAAGTACTGTTTCCATGAAGCCTGCGCCTGCATAAAAGTCTGCGGCACTTCATTTCCGGGTTCGGTGGTACCGATCGCGCTTAATCCCTTGGCCCATCGTTGGTACAAGTCGCGATGATCCAGGGGCATATCCATCATCCAGCAGATTACGTAGAGCGGGACCAGATACGCGAAGTCGGTAACAAAATTGACCTCTTTCTTTTTGCGGACGTCTTCGATGATAGCGTCAACGATTTCCTGGGTTTTGGGGACGTAGGTGCGGACGCTCTGGGGCGAAAAAGTGCGCCGGACCAGTTTGCGCAAGCGGCCGTGGTCGGGTTCGTCGGCGAACGGAATTACTTTGGCGCCGCCAAAAACATCGAGCGCGGCGTTGGCGTCGTTGCGGGGGATTTCGTTTTTGAAGTTGTCGAAATCCTTGAGCACCTTAACCACGTGATCATATCGCGCGATCAGGGTGGTGGGTTGACCGAGAAACACCTGCTTGGGCGGCCCCTGCATCAGTGGTTTGTAGAAGGGAAAAGGGTCCGCGACGATCCGCGGGTCCAACGGATTGAATTCAACTTCATTGCTCATAGCGTGATTTTCCGAGGCCAATTGTATAAGCCGCCGGCCAAAACGTCTTTCCGATTCTTGCCGTGTTTGTAGAAATCGTGCCGCAAAACGAACAATTCCGGAACCCTTACGCTGATGGCCGCCCTCGTGGCGCCGCCGGCACGAGCAGGACAGCTATCCGCGTTGCCGCGCGCGATAGGCTTTGGGAGTGGTGCCGACAAACTTGTGAAATACCGCCGTAAAGTGACTCTGGCTTTCAAATCCCAGGCTGGCCGAAAGCTCTGAAAGCGGAGTGGCGCTGGCCTCCAGCATTCCGCGAGCCCGCGCGATTTTTTTGCGCAAGACGAATTGATGAGGCGGCAGACCGACGGCTTGCTTAAAAACGCGCGCGAAGCGGCACGGACTCATATCAGCCACGGCCCCGAGTTCAGCGAGCGAAAGGTCGCTGGCGAGATTCTGATCGATGTAATCCAGGACCAACCGCAGCCGCCGCTGTCCAATCGCGCTGGGGCCCGCATCGATGGCATGACCGTCCAGTGCGTAACCCGTAAGCAGATGCGTAACCAGCGCGGCTGCCAGTGACTCACCGTACAACCGTCCGCCCGGGTAGCCTTGTTCGATTTCGGCGCTCAGGGCCATCGCGATATGGAAAAACTGCGGGTCCGGGATGGAATAGGAATTCCGCAGCCGCATCGTGGCCGGATCGATCGAGTCCGCCGCGTACTCAGGGAACATCCAGGGTCTCAGGCTGATAAAAATTGAAGTCATGCGGCCGCCAATACGCATTGGCGGAACCGGTCCAGCCCCCAGGACACAAACTCTGCCGGGGCCCATCTCCAGACGTTCGCTCTTGCCTTCCCGCTGGAGTTGCACTTCGCCTTCGCCGTCCACGACGATGGTCAGGAACGGCTCCAGCAGCATCACTTCCGGGGCTTTGAAGGGCGGCAGCAGATGGCGTTCCAACAGGATACCATTCCAGGGCGAATGGTTGCTGGAAATTTGCGGCGGGGCCGCAAACGCCTCACGCGTCAAGCCGTCACGGCAATCGATTAGACAGATCCGGTTTTCCACGGCGTCCCCCGGCGCGCTGCCGAATACCGGATTTTCGCAGCCTGCCGGCTTCGTGTCGAGAATATCGACATCCGCGCGGCGGCGGCCGTCATTCGAAAAACGCCATCCGATGTCCCGCCGTCCAGCCGCCGTCAACCACCAGAGTGTGGCCGGTGATGAAACTGGCGTCGTCGCAGCACAGGAACAGCGCCGCCCGCGCGATTTCCTCGGGCTGGGCCTGGCGCTTGATCAGACTGTGTGAAAGCGCAAGCTGTCCCATCTTGATCAGCTGCTCGGGGGGAATCTTTGAGACGATGTCCTTGGCGATATTGGTCTGGACTCCGCCGGGACAAATGCAGTTGGCGCGGACGTTATAATGCGCATAATCCATGGCAATGGACTTCATCAGGTTGTTCACCCCCGCCTTGGCCGCGCCGTAATGAGGTTCGCCGTTGTGGCCCTCCAGTCCGGCGATGGACCCGGTGGCGAGAATCACGCCGCCATGCTTCATCATCTCGGCCAGCGCGTATTTGCATCCCAGGAACACGCCTTTAAGATTGATGCTGAGCATGCGATCCCACTCTTCCTCGGTCATGCTGTGGACCTGGGCGGGGAAGAAAATTCCGGCGTTGTTATAGATGACATCCAGGCGGCCGAAACGCTTGACCGTCTCCGCCACCATCGCTTCCGCGTCGCGCGCCTTGGAAACGTCGGCCTTGAAGGCAAAGGCCTGTCCTCCCGCCTTCGTTATCTGGGCCACCGCACCATCGGCGCCGCTCTCGTCCATGTCCACAACGGCGACCTTGGCGCCTTCCTGCGCGAATAGAATCGCAGTCGCGCGGCCGATGCCCGATCCGGCGCCGGTAATTAGCGCAATCTTGCCATCCAGTTTGCCCATTGTTTCCCGTCCCTCCGCGGAGATATGGATCAGCGGCCGATCGCTCGCCGGCCCAGCATTTCGCCTACACTTAATCAGCGGCGCGCGTCAATCTCGCGACAGACCGGAAAATCATCGTGCGCGAAGGGCGGCGCTTTTGCCCTAATCCGGAGTGAATTGACCCGCGGATTGAATCCTGCGAGGCTCAAAACGAAAGCGTGAACATCCAAAGTCGCGTACTTGTAAGTCGCGTACTTGAATTATCGCGGAGATGACCTGATGGCGGTCCCCACTTACAGACGGCGCATTCGCATAACCACCGCTCCCGGTAAGGCGCGCGCCGATATCGAGGACGATGCTCATCGCTTTGGAGTTGCGCTGGTCCATGACGGCGCGAAAGTGATCGCAATTCGGGGAGAGGGCCTGCGAACGCCGTGGACGCTATGTATCGATGCGGCCCGCTTGGTGAACGGGTTGATTGGGATGCCACTGACGCCCGATGCCGCCGCCATCTACAAGTACGCCGACGGCACGCAGCAATGTACCCATGCGTTCGATGTCGCCGGCCTGGCGATAGCCCACGCGTTTCGCGGTACCCAACAGCGCCAGTACGATATCGACGTTCCCTACCCGGTGCTTTCCGTGGAGGCGCCTAAAACCGTGACGTTGCATCGCGACGGTCAATTGGTACTGCGTTGGACCGTCAACAACGGAGTAATCACTTCGCCCGCGCGCTACGCGGGACAGGACTTGGGTGCCGTTGTGCGCTGGGCCAGAACCGCTTTACCCGATCCGGATGATTACGAAGCGGTAGTGGTGCTGCGCCGCGCCACCCATATCTCGGGGGTCAAGACGCAGGACATGGATCAGCGGGTGTCCGCGGCTGACGGCGGGCGCTCGATGGGACGATGCTGGGTGTTTCAGCCTGAACGCGCCGCCGTGGCATGGCGGATTCGCGGCAACACGCGGGACTTCACCGCAGGTCCGGAGCCAATGCTGACAGATCTCGAAACCATCGCGCCCGACGGGCTGGGTCCGATGCCGGCGCCGGAGGACGACAATTAATAGCCTCGAACGAATGGCGAATGAGTAAGACCATGATTTTGACCGCGCCGCAACTTTAACAGCGGGGCGCGGAATCCAGGAGGGTAAGGCAATGGCGCTGTTTCTCGACACCATTTATTTCACCCGGCAGTCGCCGGAGAAACTCAAGGAGGCTCTGGCTACTATTCACAAGAGCCTGAGCACGGGAAGCGGGCTGCCCAAAGGGGTGACGGTCAAGGGTGGTCCCTGGTATTCCAACGAAGAACTGAAACTGGTGGTGGTTCTCGACATGCAGGATCACAGCCACAGCTTCACCGCGTTCTCCAACGCGGTAGGGAGCGGGATGGTGGAGAAGCGGAAACTGGAGCCGATTGTGGACTGGAGTACGGTAGAGGCTTTCATCAAGTCCTGAAAAGGGGTTCTCGCCGCACTCAAAGTGCATAAAAAGGGGGTGAGAAAACACCTTTAATGAAAGTCGATACCCGCTCCCTTTATGTGTGAGACCGTCGAAAAACGACCGAATGGCAAACTCAGGCGGCTGGGCAACGTTGCGTGGCGGTAGAGGTTTGATTCGGTTCCTTCGTCCACACTTAGTTGTGGGAGGGGGTGAGGGAGAGGGTTCTGATACACCTCAAGTAATATCTAACGCGTTGGCGCAGACTGAGATTCGGTAAACGTAGGGCATCTTTGAAGTGTACCTGCACCCTCGCCCGTCACGCGACTTGCTGGCGCAAATCGCGTGACGACCTCTCCCGGCGTGCGGCTGCGGACGGTCCGCAGCCGCGGGCGAGGTAGGTTTTAGGAGTTAATCGACAGTCTCCAGGTGTAGGGGATAGGGGAGGGTGAGGGTTTTTGCGTTCGCCGCCGGAAAATTCTTTCCGATTTATGCGCACACCGATGTTCAGCGCGCGGCTACAGGGCGTGCTCCTTGACGAAATCAGCGGCTACCACGGTCTTGCCGTTGAAGACCATGATATTGGGATGTGTGCATAGGCAGGCCGCGGTCTTGGCCGCGAGTTCCATGGAATGGGCCTGGCTGGTGTCGAGCCCGCCCAGCCGGCCGCTATTCTTCTCAACTCTTTCCGTCAGCGTATAGCCCGGATCCAATAGAATCGTGGGGATACCGTGGACCCCGGTTTCCTTCGCAAGACCTTGCGAGAAGCGGTGGACGCCGCCTTTCACGGCGCCATAGGCGATTGCCGCTCCGCCTTTACCGGGCAGCACGGGCATCTCCATCGTCGCCAATCCAGACGTCACGTTAATGATGATTCCGTGTTTGCGCTCGATCATGTGCGGCAGCAGTTCGCGGCACACCAGCACCGGCGCGAGCAGGTTGGCGTTGACGTAGTTGTGCCAGTTTTCCCATCGAAACTGCAGGAACGGCGTGTAGTGCTGATCCTCGCTGAAATAGGCGCCGTTATTGACCACGATATCGACATGTCCGCAACGCTCCAGCGCCTGTTGGCACATCCGCCGCACGTCATCCTCTTTGGTCAGGTCGCACTGCAGTTGCACCGTGTTGACGCCCAAGGCCTCGCATTCGGCCGCCACTTCCTGAAGGCTGCCCGGATGGTCGCCGGTGCCGGGCTTGAGGGTGCGCGCGCTCAGGATTACGTCGGCGCCTTCCCGCGCCAGCGCCACCGCGATTCTTCTCCCGATTCCACGGCTCGATCCCGTTATGAGTGCCACTTGTCCTTTGAGGCTCATGATGGTTCCTTCCTTCGATCAGCCGGCTTGCGGGCGCGCGCTGTATCGACGCTAACAAAGGATTTTGCCGGCGGCTTGTCAACCGTACCCTTGAATGTAAGATATCCGCAGGCTTAACCAAGCGAATGTCAAAAGCTCACGCGGGCGTGGGAGAATGTGGCAATGAGTGAAGATCGTGCCGATACCCAACCAGAGCGGATCGATCCCGGCCTCAGGTTCAAATACGACTCATCCGATCCCGCCGTCGGCGCCAATCCTGTCCCCTATTACAAAGCGCTGTTGGCTGCTCCCCCGGTGATCGTGGAGCGCCGCGGGGTGCCGTGGGCGATCGTTTCCCGCTACCACGAATGCGTGCAGGTGCTGCGCGATTTCAAGCGTTTCTCCAGCGTTAATCCCAACCTCCCGGGCACCGAGGACTTCGACGCGTTCAGGGGCGTGCCGGTAATGACCTTCGTCGATCCACCAATTCATACCCGCCTGCGGCGCGTCGCCGCCCCTTCGCTGGCGGTGCGCAGAATGAACGACATGGAGCCGCAGTTTCGGGCGATCTGCGGACGCATCCTCGATCGCTGGGCGGGCCGCAGCGAGGCCGATGCGGTCAATGAGCTGGCCGTTGACCTTCCGGTCGGTATATTTGGACATCTGCTCGATATTCCCCAAAAAGATCAGGAGATCGTCCGCAGTGTGGGCGCCCCGGGCAAGACCCTTTACACCGAAGATTACCTCGCCTCGCGCCATGCCTACATCACGGATCTGATCGCGCGCCGCCGGGCTCAGAGCGGGGGCCAGGATTTGATCAGCCTGGCGATCGCCGCTCATGAGGCGGGTGAAAAGATCAACGAATTGGAACTGTTCGGGATGGTAATGGTGTTGGTGACCGGCGGCATCTCCACCACCGCGGATTCGATCAGCGGCGCCATCTACCAGATGGTCAGCCGTCCGGAACTGCTCGAGCGGATTCGCCGGAACCCGTCATTGGTTCCGGACCTGGTGGAGGAGAACCTGCGCTACGACAGTCCGGTACAGACCTTGTTTCGGGTGACGACCGAAGACGTCGAAGTCGCAGGGATGCCGATCAAGGCTCGCACGCCGGTCTATGTGGTGACCGGTGCGGCCAATCGCGACCCCGCGGTGTTCAAGGATCCCGATACCTTTGATATCACGCGCGATCCCAACGACCATCTGGGGCTGGGCGAGGGAATCCATTTCTGTATCGGCGCCGCACCCGCAAGAGTGCAGGGCAAAGTCGCGGTCCAGATGCTGCTGGAACGCTTTCCGCGGCTGCGGATCGCCGAAGGATGGAAACCGCGATACGCCGTCCAGGCTTTCGGCCGCGGACTGGTGGACTTGCCGTTGCGTCTGGATTGATTGCAACTGTGACGGCGTCGCGTCACCGCGGCGGCAGGACCAGGTCTCCGGCCTTGATCGCCTCATCGGTATTGCGCGCGAGCTTGACCCGGTAGGCGAGCTTGATCAAGCGCTCCTGAAATTTCCATCCGTCCTTGGTGCGGCGCAGCTTGTCGAAATACGTCCCGCCGGCCTGGATAAACTGGTTGTTCTCCTCGCGGATCTCATCCCAGTAAACGCTGGCGGTCGCAAAATCGCCATTGAGTTCGATCAGGGGATTCTTATAGCGATGCCTGATCAAGCGGTTGGTTTTATTATGCACGGCTCTGGCTTTGTAGAAATCCTCAACTGCCTTGCGCCCGTCGTGCCGCTCCTGAGGACCGCTCCCGGACTGGACCACCAGGTTTGACGGATCGTCAAAGGTTGCCAGCACCGCTTCGAGGTTGACCGAATCAACGCCGCGGCCGTAGCGGTACATGACATCTCGAATCGCCTCGCGATCGGCGAGGTCGTGAATAAGTTGCAATTCCTGAGCTTCCATAACACTCCCATAGACCTTTGATTGATTTCGCTACGTTAATCTCGCCGGCTTTGCGAATGTCAAGCCGGTAGCAGGATTAACCGCCGATGGTCCAGATTGCAAAACAGATCGCTGCTGGACTAAAGACCGAAGGATGATTCCCCAAAGGGAGACCGCCTATGTCAATGTATGTGCATGCCACAATCAAGATAAAACCGGGAAAAATGTATGAGGCCTATGAGTTACTGGGCAAAATCGTACCGGAGATGGAAAAGGCCGGATGGAAGTTGCTCGGCGCCTACCAGGGCCTGATCGGGCAAACCAGCACCATCGTCGATATCTGGGAAGTGCAAGACGCCAACGCGGTTCCGGCCCTGATGGCCTCGCTCGCGGCCAATCCCACGATGGGAGCGGTTGGGCCGAAACTGCTGGAACTGATGCAAGAAGAAGAATTCCTGCAGTTGATGGTCAAGGCTCCGTACTCGCCGTAATTGAAGCAGGGCGGGGGCTCGCCTGGTTCGGGCTCTCTCCCTGCCGCCGCTTATTTGAATTCAAGGCCACTTTCGATCGCTCTGTCCCGACGTTGGTCAGAAGTTGCGCATGGCCCGTTCGAGGTTTGAAGGCGGTGGCTTCTTCTCGCGCCGATAATCTGCGATCCTGAACCTAAATTCCCCAGGCAACCAGATAATGCAATTGCTTCTTGCACATGCACCAGCTCGCCACACAGTTCCCTCACGCTTCGTAACGATGGTACTGATTTGCGCGCTAATGGTGCTTGGCGCTTTCGCGCAGGCTTATGCGGGGTCCGAGGCTGACGCGGATGTACCGCTGACCGCGCCGGGCGGCCCACCGGGACTGCTTGACGTGGCTCCCATATGGACCCCGAGTCCGATGATTGTCGAGGGCAAAGCCTACCTCGTCTACGAGCTGATGGTGACCAACTTTCAGACCGCGCCTGTCGTTATGAATTCCATTGAAGCGGACGGAGGTCCGGGAGCCAGATTCAATTTCAAGGGCAGCGCCGTAATGAAGTCGATGGTCGACCTGCCCCCTCGTTACGCCGGATCCGGAGACGACTTGACCATCGAACCCTTGAAGAACCGGATACTGCTTATGTGGCTGCCCTTTGGCTCGCTCCAGCAGGTGCCCAATCGCATCGTACATAAAATCTTCTACAGCCTTGCCGAGAGCAAATCGCCCGCGGAGGCCAGGAACATGAGAGTGCAAACCGATGCTCTGCGCGTCGGCCAGCTCGCACCGTTGATTATCGGGCCGCCCCTGCGAGGAAACAACTGGCTCGCGGGCAACGCACCATCCAACACCACCGGGCATCGCCGTGCCTTTTTCCTGGCCAACGGCAACGTCTATTTTCCCGAGCGTTACGCAATCGACTTCGTGCAACTGGGCGCCGACGGCAAGAGCTACAAGGGCGACGCGAAGGACAACCACAGCTATCACGCTTACGGAGCCGACATCCTGGCGGTTGCCGACGGCAAAGTGGTCGATGTCAAGAATGGCATTCCCGACAATATCCCGGGCTCCACGGCGGGTCCGATTACCTTGTCCACTATCGGTGGCAACTACGTAATCGAGGATCTCGGAAATGGCGCCTATGCATTTTACGCGCACCTGAAGCCGGACAGCGTCAAGGTGAAAGCGGGCGATCGCGTCAAACGCGGCCAGGTGCTCGCATTGCTGGGCAATTCGGGGAATTCCACCGAGGCGCATCTACATTTCCACATTATCAGCCGGCCCTCGCCCTTGGGCGGTAATGGCCTGCCATATGCGTTCGACCACTTTGCGCTTGAGCACGGCCACCCCAACGAGTCTGCCGCAGAGATAAGTTATGTGTTCGACGGAGGAGCGGCGCGTCCGGTGAGCGATTCGCTGGTGTTGGAAAACGCGGTGATGAACTTTCCCTAACTCTGAATCGTAATTCTTAAATCAACGCTCAGCAGGAGTCTCCGAAATGCCGGATCCAGACGCATGGGCCGCCGCAAATCTGCCGGATCTTTCCGGAAAGACGATAATCGTTACCGGCGGTAATAGCGGTATCGGCTACGAGGCCGCGCGGCAGTTCGCGCGCAAAGGGGCGATGGTGGTGCTGGCCTGCCGCAGCATGGAGAAGGGGCGCGCGGCGGCCGCCGCAATCCGCGACGCCCATGCCGGAGCGAAGCTTGGCGTTATGCAACTCGATCTCGCCGAACTGGCGTCAGTGCGTGCGTTCGCCGACGCTTTTCGCCAGCAGCATCGGCAGATCGACGTGCTATGCAACAACGCCGGTGTAATGGCGATTCCATACCGCCGCACCGTGGACGGCTTCGAGATGCAGTTCGGAACCAACCATCTGGGGCATTTCGCGCTGACCGCGTTGCTGCTCGACTTGCTGCTGGACACCCCCGGCGCGCGCGTGGTCACCGTGAGCAGCTCCGCGCAGCACATGGGTTGGATCCGTTTCGATGATCTTCAGCGCGAGCGCGGCTATTCAAAATGGCTGGCATACGGCCAGAGCAAGCTGGCCAATCTGCTGTTCGCCTTTGAGTTGCAGCGGCGTGCAGAGCGGGGTGGCAAACAGCTCGCCAGCGTCGCTTGCGCGCCGGGCTATGCGGCCACCAACCTGCAGACGGCGGGCGCAAAGATGGAAGGGTCGAGCATGCAGGAATCGATATGGAACCTGTTCAACAAGTTTGCCGTAAGCGCGGCGATGGGCGCACTGCCGACGCTATACGCTGCCGTATCCCCTGACGTCCACGGCGGTGAGTACATCGCTCCCAAGCAGCTTCAACGCGGATTACCAGGCAAAGCGCGGACCACCTGGCGCGCCCACGACCAGGCCACGGCTGCCAAACTGTGGGAAGTATCGGAGCAGCTAACCGGCGTGCACTACGCGATCTGAGATTTCAGTCGCGGGCGAAGCGGTGGATTTCGACTTCCATCGCGGTGGTGTCGAGAATCGCGTAGGAACCGCGCCGGTCCTGGTCGCGCGGTTGGGAGCATGAGCCGGGATTGATTACGGTTACGCTGTCGGTCTTGTGGACCATCGGCATGTGAGTGTGTCCCAGGATGATGAACTCGTAGGGCAGCGCGCCGACCTGGCGCAGGACCGGACTGCCGGGATAAACGTAATCTTCGCACGGGGGCAAGCGGACTGGCGTGGGTGATGAGAATCCGCGCCCCAGCCTCTTCGGCGTCGATCTCAATCGAGAATGGGGCGGTGGAGAGAAATTCGAGCAACTCGGATGAAAACTCCGCCTGACATTTCTTCAGATAATGCGGGTTGCGCCCGCCCAGCAGCACGGCTTCGTGATTACCCTGGATGCAGCGCACATTGCGGTCGCGCAGAATCTCGACCGTTTCCGGACAAAAGCGATACTCGCTGATGGAATCGCCCGCGCATACCATCATGTCGACCGAGCCCATGTCGTCCAGCGCCCTGCGCAGGCAGAGCGGATCGGCATGGATGTCAGATACGATTCCGATTTTCATCTTGCTCCCGCCTGCTACCAGCCTAAGCGGTTTCGCCCCACCGGGCAAACATCCCCGGTCCTCGTGACCGGGAAACGCGCGCCGGCACTCGTGACCCGGAGATGGCCGCGAGTGCCTGCCTGGTAATGCACCGCTACAACTTGGCCAGGACGTCGTTGGCGATTTTCTCCAAATCCCGGGTGATCTGATCGAGGTCGCGGCTGAAGTAAATCCCGGTGGTCACGCGCGCGGCGCCCAAATCCTGCGCCTGCTTGACGCCGTCCATGGTCGGTTGGGCCGGACAGCTGAATTCGATCTCGGCGGGATTGCGGCCAATCTTCTTGCATTCGTCCCGCACCTGCTTGAACAGCCCGGCGAGGTCCTCGACCGGCACCGGCAGATAGCCGTCGCCATAACGCGCGGTGCGCCGGATGGCCGCTGGCGAGACGCCGCCGACATGGATCGGTATCCCGCCTTTCTGGAACGGTTTGGGAAATGACCTCATGGGTCCGAACTTGATTTGCTTGCCGTCGAAGCTGGCCGGATCGTCGCGCCACAGCGTGCGCAGCGCCTGGATGCATTCGTCGGTGCGGGCGCCGCGCTTGTGATAGTCGATGCCCAGGGCGTCGAACTCCTCCTTCAGCCATCCGGAGCCGATGCCGAGGATGACACGCCCCTTCGACAGCACATCGAGCGTCGCCAGTTCCTTGGCCGCGTATAGCGGATGGCGCTGCGGGAGGATCGCGATGTTGGTGCCGAACTTGATCCGGTTGGTCACGCCGGCGGCAAATGCCAGGGTGATGAACGGATCGGGAAACGGCATCTCTTCGTCGTTGGTCGGCAGCTTGCCGTCGACCGAATAGGGATAATGAGTTTTGTAGCCATGGGGAATGGCGGCATGCTCCGGAATCCAGATCGATTCAAAACCCAACCGATCGGCTTCCTTCGCGTAGTGCAGCAGCACCTCGCGATCAAATGGCATCGGTTTTATGAAAAACCAGCTCAGTCCTATTTTCATGACTTATCCCTGCCCTTCGGCCGCGTGCCCGGCCAGCAACGAGTTGACCGAACCATAGCTCGTTTCAGGTCAATCCTGCCAGCGCCAGGAGTTGTTGCAAATCCAGATACTCCGCGACCGCGTCCGCCATCCGATCGTAAGCGCGTTCCCGGACCGCTTTGAAATCCTCGGCGGCTTCAGCCATCGGGCCGAGTCCCTTGGCCGCGCGCACCGCGTTAAGCAAGCGGCGCCGGAAATGCGCCGAGTCAAAGAGGCCGTGAACCGAGGTTCCCAGCACCCGTTCATCCTCCGACAACGCGCCCTCGGGCTCGTCAATCGCGACACCTTCGCGCTCGACGATCTGCAGCAGCGCCTTGGCTCCATTCCCACGAATCGCCCGCCCGGCATGGATTTCGTAACCCGCAACGGGCAGTCCGGAAGCCAGATGCGATGCGGCCACGCGGGCGGTTATCTTTTCAGGCTCGAAGATAGTTTCCAAATCGAGCAGGCCCAAACCGGCCGTTTCCGCAACGCTGGATTCGACGCCATCGGCGTCGATGATGCGCCGCCCGAGCATCTGGTAGCCGCCGCACACGCCAACCACCCAGCCGCCACGCTGGCGATGGCGTGCGAGGTAATTTTCCCAGCCTGCCTGACGCAGCCATTTGAGATCGCCGGTGGTGTTCTTGGTTCCGGGAAGCAGCAGGATGTCGAGGTCCGGCGCGGCCGAGGGCTCGGTGAGATAGTGAAGGGCGACGTCGGGTTCTTCTTCGAGCGGCGCAAAGTCGGTGTAGTTCGATATTCGCGGCAAGCGCACCACGCCGGCGACGATATCGCGGCCGGCGCCTCCGCCCGTTCCAAGCCCGTCGAGCACCGCGCTGTCTTCCTGGGGAATGCGCAGGCCGGGCAGATAAGGCAGGACGCCCAGCACCGGCACTCCGGTGCGCTCTTCGAGCATCCGCAAGCCGTCGCGCAGCAAGCCGCGGTCGCCGCGAAACTTATTTATGATCAAGCCTTTGACGTGCGCTCGATCGGATGGCGCGAGCAGCTCGACGGTGCCGAACAGGGCGGCGAAGACACCGCCTTTGTCGATATCGCCGACGATCAGGACTGGCGCGCCGGTCATCTCGGCGACCGCCCAGTTGACCAGATCCCGATGGCGCAGGTTGATCTCCGCGGCGCCGCCCGCACCCTCGATCACGACCAAATCAAACGCGCGGGCCAGCCGCTCATAGCTGTTGACGATTTCCGGCCACGCTTGGGCGCGATAGCGGTCGTGCTCATCCGCCTTCATGTGGAAACGCGGGCGGCCGTGTATCACGACCTGGCATCCCAGTTCACTCTCCGGTTTGAGCAGCACCGGATTCATGTCGACCGTCGGCTCGAGTCCGCAAGCCTCGGCCTGCGCGGCCTGGGCGCGGCCAATCTCACCGCCCGCGCAGACGGCCGCGTTGTTGGACATATTTTGCGCCTTAAAGGGAGCGACGCGGATTCCGGCGCGCGCAAACGCCCGGCACAGCCCGGTCACGACCACGCTCTTGCCCGCGTCCGACGCGGTCCCCATGATCATCAGGCTTTTGGCGCTCATGTTTGTGAGATCGATCAAAGTCCAGCCTCACTGCCGCTGGTCCACGTGTCAAGGCGGCAGGCATTCCGTCAGGATGTTCATAAGCTGACTACGGGCTATTGAGAGTCCGCCCGAAAGGCCGTTATCCTGCCGCAAAATTCTTGAACCGAGGCGAACCAGACATGACTGGAACCGCGCACATTGGCGCCAGCCCCGCACGTCGTGCGAAGTGGACCGTGTTTCAACGCCCGATCATGTACTACTCGGCGCTATCTTGCGCCGCCACGGGGCTCGTGGTCGTGTTCCTCGCAATGGCTTCGGGTTGCGGTGGCGGCGGAGGCGGCGGTGGAAATCCGACGGTGGTGGCGCTGTTTGGAACCGCGGTCCAGAACGAGGTCGGCCTCGCGACGGTCACCGCGTATGCCGTTGACACGACGAACGGGCAAAACGGCATGCAGCTCGGCTCTGCGACGACTGATCTTAATGGCGCCTTTCGTCTCGTTCTGAGCCCTGCGCCGACGGAACCGATTCGATTGACGGTGAGTGGCGGAGGCTTTGTCAGCGAAATGAACGGCATCGCTATCATATCGCCAAGCCCGATTTCAGTGCTGGTCGCGAACCCCACAACCATGACCTCGGGAATCTCGATTAACCCTCTGTCCGAGTTGGTCAGTTCGTTGACAATTGGAAATTTGAAAGCGGGAACGGCCACGTTCGCCGGTGCGCTTTTCTCCGCGACCGCTACGATTGAGCGCGACTACGCCCTGAACGCCGATCCCGCGACAATTCTTCCGGACTTTACTTCCGCGACGGTTGGCACTGACGCCGGCAACCTGGGGCTGATTCTGGGTGCGATCATCAACGAGGACCAATACCTGTGTCCGACGGCGCCGGGCGGGCTGGTCACGGCCCTGTCATCCGATATCCAGGATGGCATTTTCGACGGAACTGTGTCCGGAGCCTCTATCTCTTACTGTGGCAGTACCCTCAGCGCATTGGCTGGTATCACGCAGTTTCAGGACGCGTTGTCGGGACTGCAGCAACTCGCGTCGGTTACCCAGGCTTTTGATTTCGGCGGCAGCGGCAACATTTTGACGATAAACAACGTCGCCAACGTCGCCCTTGATGGCACCCAAGTCTACCCGCTCGCGCCGCCGGCCGCGATCGACGCCGCGATTTCCAATGCCGCGCCATCCTCGGTCAACCAATTCGCCAACCCGCAAACTGCGGCGATGAATGCCGAGCGTCAGAACGCGGTTGGGACGCGCCTTACCAACGGCATGGTCCTGATCGCGGGCGGGCTCAATCCCGCAGGAATCCTTTCCAGCACCGACCTCTACAATCCGAATACCAACAGATTCGCCAACCCGCAGAGCGCTACGATGAGTTCCGCGCGCGCTTATGCAACCGCGACGCTGCTGCCCAATGGCAATGTGTTGATCATGGGTGGCTCGGCGAAACTACCGTCGGCACTTAGCAGCAGCGATCTCTACATCGCGAAACTCAATTGCTTCGCCGGAGAGAAGGGCACGCCGTGCGCGGTGCAGGCGCCTCCGCCTGCGGTCAACGACGGCCGCGATTTGGCGACGGCGAATCTGCTCCCCAACGGCAAGGTTCTGATCGCCGGCGGCAACGACGGCTTTGGCAACATCAACAGCTGCGATTTGTACGATCCGGTCAAAAATTGCTTCGCTGGAAATGCCGGCACCGCGTGCGCAGCGCAAAAACAGCCCTTCATGAACCGGGCGCGGGACGTCGCAACCGCCACACTGCTTCCAAACGGCAAGGTCCTGGTAGCGGGCGGTTTCTCCGTGGCCGACGCGACCAATACGACCGAGCTTTATGATACCGCCAACAATTGCTTCGCTGGAGTTCCGGGAACGCCATGCCAGACTCAGAGCGCGCCAAGCATGAAAGTCGCGCGTTTTTTGGCCAGCGCGGTGCTATTGCCCAACGGCAAAGTCCTGATTGCAGGTGGATTCAATGTTGCCGACGGGGTTTTGGCTACCGCCGAGCTGTACGATCCGGCCGACAATTGCTTTGCAGGTAATCCGGGCACTCCCTGCGCGGGTCAAACAACTCCTTCGATGAACGTCGCCCGCCAAGCCGCCAGTATAACGTTGCTACCCAATGGCAAGGTCCTGATTGCCGGCGGTTCCGATACCACCAAGAGTCTATCGAGCACCGAGCTCTATGATCCGGTGAATAATTGCTTTGCCGGCAATACCGGCACCAAATGCGCCAGCCTGGTTGCGCCGCCTATGAACGTCGCGCGCGAAAACGACATCGCGGCGCTGCTAACCAACGGCAAGGTCCTGATCGCCGGTGGCGGCGATGGACATACCGCAACCGCCAGCACTGACCTGTACACTCCCTGAAACCGCTTCAGGTGAGGCTTGATTGATGCTCTCTCCCTGACCGTGGAGAGGATAGGCGGGACTGCTATGATGGAGGTCCCACCTGCGCCAATGCGTTTGGCGTTACTTGAGGTGTATCTGCGCCCTCACCCATCACGCGACTTGCTGGCGCAAATCGCGCGCCGACCTCTCCCGGCGTGCGGCTGCGGTACCCAAGTCCGCAGCCGCGGGCGAGGCTATCTTTGAGAGAGTTTTCGACCGCCTCACTGAACTTGGGAGACGGAATAAACCCACGTCCCCCCGCCACCTAGCTTCTTTGCCCTTAGCACGTTTTTCAGTCTCACAAAGAAAGGGTGGCTTCGCGTCTAGCGCTTGCCGCCGCCGGTGATGGCCCTGAATACCCGCGTCACCGGATCGTAGAACTCGTCCACGACGCGTTCCTTGAGCGGAATGATCGCGTTGTCGGTGATGTGGATGTCTTCCGGGCAGACCTTGGTGCAACACTTGGTGATGTTGCAGTAGCCGATCCCATTAAGCTTGCGTAGCTGGGGCAGGCGATTCTCGGTGTCCAGCGGATGCATCTCCAGCGCCGCGGTGAACACGAACAGGCGCGGCCCGATGAACTCTTCCTCCAGATGATGCTCGCGCAGGACGTGACACACGTCCTGGCACAGGAAGCATTCGATGCACTTGCGGAATTCCTGGATGCGGTCGATATCCTCCTGCTGTACTTTCCAGCTGCCGTCGGGCGCGTCGGGCGGACGCGGGGTAAACGGCTTGAGAGCCCTCTTGGCCTTGAAGTTCCACGAAACGTTGGTCACCAGGTCCTTGATTAGCGGGAAGGTATGCATCGGCTCGACCGTGATCGGCTGATCCAGCGGCAGATCGCTGAGCCGCGTCATGCACATCAGTTTGGGCATCCCATTTATCTCGGATGAGCACGATCCGCACTTGCCCGCCTTGCAGTTCCATCGCACCGCCATGTCCGGGGCCTGTTCGGCCTGGATCTGATGAACCGCGTCGAGCACCACCATGCCTTCGTCGATACGGGCCTCGTATTCACGGAACTGCCCGCCTTCGGCGTTGCCGCGCCAAATTTTAAACGTTGCAGTAGTCGCGCTCACTTTTGTTGATCCTCGATTATCTGTTTCAGTTCGGCCGGCATCTCCCGCAGCGGCTCCATCGACACCCGCATACCCTCGGGAGTCTTGCGCAGGATCACGTTGAACCCGCCCAGGGCGGCGTCCTTGTTGGGATAGTCGTCGCGGAAGTGCGCGCCACGGCTCTCCTTGCGGATCAGGGCCGAACGCGTGACTGCCTCGGAAACCGTCAGCAGGTTGTGCAGGTCGATCGAGGTGTGCCATCCGGCGTTGTACATCCGGTTGCCTTCCACCCGGACGTTTCTCGCGCGCTCCTTGAATTTGTCGACGATCTCAAGGGCGCGGACCATCTCCTCTTCTCGCCGCACGATTCCGACCAACTCCTGCATGTCCCGCTGAAGCTCCTTTTGAATCTGGTAGGGGGACTCGGCGTTTCCGGAAGGAGTCTCGAACGGCGCCAGCGCCCGCCGGCCCAGCTCCTCGATCTGCTCCTGAGCGACCGTGACCGCGCCATTCTCCTTGGCAAACTTGGCGGCATACTCGCCCGCAAGCTTGCCGAAAACCAGCAGGTCGGAGAGGGAATTACCGCCCAGGCGGTTGGCCCCATGAAGCCCGGCGGCGGCCTCACCGGCGGCAAACAAGCCGGGAACACTGCACATCTGGCTGTCGCCGTCGACCCGGATACCACCCATCATGTAGTGGGTGGTCGGACCGACTTCCATCGGCACCTTGGTGATATCGATGTCCGCCAGCTTCATGAACTGATGGTACATGCTGGGCAGCTTCTGTTTGATATGTTCCTCGGCGTTGGGTAACCGTTTCTTGATCCAGGCGATATCCAGGAACACGCCGCCGTGCGGGCTGCCGCGTCCTTCCTTGATCTCACGCACGATACAGCGCGCGACGTGGTCGCGGGTCAGCAGTTCCGGGGGACGGCGTGCGTTTTTGTCTCCCTGGCAATAGCGCCAGCCTTCTTCTTCGTTATCCGCGGTCTGCGGGCGGTAGTTCTCGGGGATGTCGTCGAACATGAAGCGGCGGCCTTCCTTGTTGACCAGGATTCCACCCTCGCCCCGCACGCCCTCGGTGACCAGGATGCCGGCCACGCTCAACGGCCAGACCATTCCGGTGGGATGGAACTGTACGAACTCCATGTCCATCAGGTCGGCGCCAACGTCGTAAGCCATCGCCTGCCCGTCGCCGGTATATTCCCAGCTATTGCTGGTAATCTTGTAGGCGCGGCCGATGCCGCCGGTGCCGAGCACCACGGCCCGGGCGCGAAACAGATGGAAGAGCCCGCGCTCGCGATCATAACCGAACGCGCCGGCAATCCGGGATCCGTCCTTGATCAGGCCGACGATGGTGAACTCCATGAACACGTCGAGGCCCTGATGAATCCCGTGATCTTGCAGGGTGCGAATCATTTCCAGGCCGGTGCGGTCGCCGACGTGGGCCAGGCGGGGATAGCGATGCCCGCCGAAGTTGCGCTGCAGGATGCGGCCGTCGCGAGTGCGATCGAAAACCGCGCCCCAGGCCTCCAGTTCGCGCACCCGTTCCGGCGCTTGCTTGGCGTGCAGTTCCGCCATCCGCCAGTTGTTGACGTACTGGCCGCCGCGCATGGTGTCGGCGAAATGGACTTTCCAACTGTCGCGGTCGTCCACATTGGCCAGCGCCGCGGCGACGCCGCCTTCAGCCATAACCGTGTGGGCCTTGCCCAGCAGCGACTTGCAGACCAGCCCGACCCGGGCGCCGCAGGCCGAGGCCTCGATTGCGGCGCGCAGACCGGCGCCGCCCGCGCCAATCACCAGGACATCGTGATCGTGGGTCTCGTATTGGACCATTTAGAAAAACCTCCAGTCCGTGATGATTCCCATCGAACACAGCCGTATATAGACGTCGGTGAAAGCAACGAAGACCAGGCTGGGCCACGCCCATCCCATGTGACGGATATTGAACATGCTGGCGCATCCGTAAAGCCGCGAACGCATCGGACATTGCGATAGCTGGTTGATCTTGCCGCCGACCAGATGCCGCAACGAATGGCATCCGAAGGTATAGCCGCCCAGCAGCACCACGTTGGCGATCAGCACCAGAGATCCGACGCCCAGGCCGAAATGTTTGACGCCGGCCGCATCGGCGAACCACACGCCATCCCAGGCGTCGTGCGCCAAAACCAGGATGAACAACAGCGCGATGTATAGAAAATATCGATGGACATTCTGAATGATCAGCGGAAAGGAGGACTCGCCGCGATAATGGCGGCGCGGTTCCTTGACCGTGCACGAGGGCGGGTCGGCCCAAAAGGCTTTGTAATAGGCGCCGCGATAATAGTAGCAGGTCACCCGGAACCCGGCCGGAAAGGGCAGAATCAGCAGCGCGGGCGAGAACACCAGCCATACCGGCCACCATCCGGGTTTGGCCCCGAACCATGCGGTCTTGGGATCGCCGAATATCTCGGGCGAATAGAACGGCGATAAATAGGGACCGAACCGGTAATGATTGCCCTGAAACGCCGCCCACGTGGCGTAAACCACAAAGGCTGAAAGCGCGAGAAATACGACCAGCGGCTGCACCCACCAGGCGTCTTTACGCGTGGTCACTCCGAGATCGGCGGGCCGAATCGCCCCCACCGCACCATTTGCCATACTGGGTCCCCTTCCTGATTAAAACCGCGGCGTAGCATACCGCTGTTACCGCTGTTGTCAAAGCTCTCCGGACGCGCGGCGGCGCCGCCGATCCGGCACCCTATTAGTGTTACTACTACATCCTCGTCAAGCGCCTGTCCATAAAGGCAACTTAACTAATTCAGCGCGTCGCGCAGGAACGACTCGTTAACGCTGCCGCCGCTGTTGGAGATGCTGAACAAAGATGTTCTTCGGTTTTCACCGGCTCCTGATACCTTGGGTTCGGAACTGAAGCCCCGGCCTGATCTAGTAAAGGCCGGTTTGGGGACTGCCTGAAGGGCGCCGAGCCTCTGCGGATCGCGCCGTGCTCCTTGCGCCTGTCGGGACGCCAGGGTTTTCAGTCCCTCAGGCTTTAAGGCCGCACGAAAAGGTGCGAGAATTCCTCGCCAGCAGCGCAGGAGGATCGGCCACATGAAGCAGTATCAGTTGATTTCCGCCGATGACCACGTGCAGGAACCGCCCGATACGTGGCAAAAGCGCGTTCCCGCCAGGTTTCGCGATCGGGCGCCAAAGGTGGTGCGGACCGAACAGGGCGACGCCTGGGTAATCGATGGCCAGGCAACAATCCTGGGCATGGAAGTCCAGGCAGGCAAGAAATTCGAGGAATACAAGGCCACCGGCGAGACCTACGAGTCCATCCGCAAGGGCTCTTTCGACCCGGTCGAGCGGCTCAAGGACATGGATATCGACGGCGTCGATGCCCAAGTCTTGTATTCCAACACCGGCACCTTCAGGCTGCTGCATGTCGCGGACGTCGAGCTCCAAGCCGCCTGCATGCGCGCTTACAACGACTTTATCTCCGAGTTCTGCAGCACCGATTTGGAGCGGCTGGTGGGAATCGGGATGGTCTGCGCCGACGATATCGAGGAGGCCAAGCGGGAGGCCAAACGCGTGGCGGCCCTGCCCGGGCTGCACGGCGTAATCCTGCCGCTGTATCCGCGCACCGACCCGCTCAACAGCGACATTTACGATCCGCTGTGGGCCGTGGTCCAGGACCTGGAGCTTCCCGTGCACGTTCATGTGGCGGTTGGCGACCCGCGGCTGAGCAAGCCGCTGGGCAACGACAATCCGCATATCCACGGCGCCTATCCTGCGGCCATGAACGACAACTTCATGGGCACTTACGAAGCCCTTTCCAAAGTCATATTCGGCGGGATGCTGGAACGGTTCCCGCGCCTCAAGTTCGTGCTGGTCGAGTCACGAATCGGCTGGCTGCCCTTTTTTCTCGAACGCTCCGACAACGTTTTCCAACGCCATCGCCACTGGAGCAAGCTGCAGCTCAAGGAGCCGCCCAGCTTCTATTTCCACCGCCAGGTCTATGCGACCTTCATCGAGGACCGGGCGGGAATCGAGGCGCGCCATCGAATCGGCGTCGACAACATAATGTGGTCGTCCGATTATCCCCACACCGACACTACCTGGCCCAATTCACGCAAATACATCGAAGACACTTTCCAGGGGGTCAACGAGCAAGACCGGCATAAGCTACTGGTTGGCAACGCCGCCAAACTCTACAAGTTGTGAGCGCCCGGCCGCTGGCGCTGATGAGGGAAGGGCATGGATGAGCGGGACTACGCCTACGATCTGACCGATCCGGCATTTTTCGCGAGCGGAGATCCATACGCAATCTGGAGACGGATGCGGGCTGAGGACCCCGTGCATCTGAGCCGAGGCCGGATCAAGACGCCCTTCTGGTCGGTGACCAGGCACGAGGACGCGCTGACGGTTTTTCGCAACCCGCTGATCTTCAGTTCGCAGCGGGTTTCGCCCCTGCTTCCGGTCGATACGTTCGCCGAAGCGCATGAGCACGAGCGTCAGGACGGCAAGGGCGCGATCCTGGTGATGACCGATCCGCCCCTGCATACGGCGCTGCGCAAGTCGTACAACGCGTCGTTCCTGCCGCGCGCGGTCGGCAGGCTGGAGGAATCCGCCCGCCAGATCGCCCGGGAAATCGTCGCCGAGGTGGCGCCCAGGGGCGAGTGCGATCTGGTGACCGACGTGGCCGCCAGGTTTCCGCTGGCGATGATTTGCAAGATGATGAAGGTGCCGCGCGAGGATTGGGGATTGCTGCTCAAGTGGAGCCATATGGCGATCGCCAGCGACGAGCCGGAGTGGCAGATCGGCACGTCGGAAGAGACCCGGCGCGAAGGTTTCCTGCGCATCAGCACCTATTGCCATCAATTGGCGCTGGAGCGCCGCGGCAAGCCGATCGAAGACCTGCTCGGTGCGATGGGCAACGCCAACGTCAACGGCCGCCAATGGGACGATCGGGAGATCGCGTTCAATGGCGTCCTGACGGTGCTGGGCGGAATCGATACCACCCGCAATACCACCGCCGGTGCGATGCTGGAATTCATCAACCATCCAGACGAACTCGCGCGGCTGAAGGAAAATCCATCGCTGATGCGCACCGCGGTCGAAGAGGCCTTGCGCTGGACCACCCCGATCGCCCACGTCCGGCGCGAGGCGACGCGCGACGTGGAATTGCGCGGACGCCAGATCCGCGCAGGCGACTGGGTGGTGGTCTGGATCGCGTCGGCCAACCGTGACGAGGAAGTCTTTGCGGACGCCGAACGCTTCGACGTGGGACGCACGCCCAACGAGCATCTTTCCTTTCTATATGGCGAGCATTACTGCCTGGGCGCTCACCTGGCGCGGCTGGAGTTGCGCGTGATGTTTTCCGAGTTGATCCACGGCCTCCCGGACCTGCGTCTCAACGGCGCGGTGGAATGGACGCAATCGACCCAGGTGCCCGGAATCAAACACATGCCAGTAAGGTTTACTCCGCGTCCTACCTGATCCGCAGAGCCGGTTAATGCGGCCTCGGGCGCCGAAAATCGCGGCTGCTGGTGGCAGAGATTTGCGGTATGGGAATAACCTGAGCGGGCCATGATTACGCTAATATGCGAAAATCTCGCAATGCGAATTCCGGACCCTTGCAGTTGACCGGCGAGACGTGATTCTATCACGGGGGGTATCAGCCGATATGAAGCGACCTATATCAATAGCGACGATTTTGTTCCTGCTCGCGCTGAGCGCCTGTGCGATGCCCCAAGGCAATTCCGGAGGACAGTTCGGGACTATCGCGTCGGAAACCGGCCCGGCGGCGCCCAACATCGGCACGGCCGCGCCGGACACCAGTACGATGGTGGAGTCGGACATCACTGGAGGGCCGGCCCCCGATACGGATGCGGCGCGGTCAAACGGTAGCGTCCTGGTGTCGAACGATCTGGGACCGCCATTACAAAGCGCCCCGGAAGCAAATCAGCAGGAACCGTCGGACCCCTTCGAGCCAATCAACACCCGCGTCTTGAGCTTTAATGAAAAGGCCGACGAATGGGTCGTCCGTCCCGTAGTCTCAGGCTACTCCGCGGTGGTCCCTCCGCCAGCCCGTGATGGCATCGGCAGAGTGTTTCATAATGCCGCGGTGATACCCCGGTTTGCGAACGCTCTATTTCAATTTCGCCTCAAGCAGGCCTACATCGAGGCCGCCAGATTCGGGATAAACAGCACTCTCGGCTTGGGCGGATGGTTCGATCTGGCGCATCAGTGGTTTGGTCTGGAGGGCGAGGAGAACGACTTCGGCTTGACGCTGGCCAAATACGGCATAGGAGAGGGGCCATATCTGATGCTGCCAGGCCTCGGTCCCTCAAGCGTGCGCGACGTTATCGGGATGGCCGCGGATGGGTTGATGGATCCGATCGATTATGTGGCGCCGGGCAGCGCCGTTTATTACAAATACGCCGCTAAGGCAGTTCAGGCAGTTAACGCCCGCACTCAGAATCAAGGCCTTTTCGAATACCTGGACACCTACTCCATCGACAAATACGGCGCCATCCAGGACGCCTATTTCCAGCGCCGCCAGAAACAGGAAGCCAACGTCAAGGCCAGCGGTTTGCAGATCCATTTGCGCACCGCCGCGGAAGGATCCGATTTTTAGCGATTGGTCCGCGGCCTGGGCGGTTGCGCGCGCATCGCACCGGGACCTTGTGCATTACTGGATGACCGGGGCCGTTGACTCAAGAGCGGGAACTATCGCACGCATTCATAGCGGACTGAACCGGCTGGCAGAGGAAGCAGACCACCCGGGGCGAAGTCGCCTACGCCTTTGACAGCGCCAACCGGCGAACCTGCCTGAAGCCAACGGGGGATAATGAGTAAGATCGGATCCTGAACTGATCGACCGCTATAAAGTGTTGAAGGCGGGCCAGGGTGCAAACGAATCTCGGCGCTAAAAGCAAAGCAGGATACTGCGCACCGACTCACTCCACAGACCAGCTCCTGTTTCGCAAGTGTTCCATTTGGGGGGCTTGTGGTGTTAGGCCGCGCGGCGGCGAAGCGCTCGAAGCGCAGCTTTAGGCTCATGTGCCAAAATGCGCATGAGCGCGATCGTTGCGGGCTCCATCATCACCCGGTTCTGTTCCCAGTTCTGCAACGTTGCGACCGGGATGCCCAGCGTATCGGCAAATTGCTGCTGAGACATTCCTAACCGCTTGCGGATATACCACGGCGATATAATGTCTTTCTCACGCAATTCTGCGTCCGGGTCTTCGCGGTCCTCAATCATGTGCTGGCGAATCTCCTGTTCGGTGGTCGCTTTGATCTTAGCGCGGTCACGTTTCGATGGGCGCGCCTTGATCTCATCGAGCGTCATTTGTGTGATAGCCATGCTTTAGTTTCCTTTCGATTGGCTCGCCGCACCGAGATAACCCTCACCGCGTCGCCGCGCCAGGTGAACATGACATGCAGAAGGTCGCCTTCGCTCTCGCCCACGGCCCGGAAGCGCTCCTCGCCATAGTCGCCGCGGGCGTCCTGCCAGATCATGGCCGGTCCTTCGAAAATTCGGGCGCCATCGTCGAAGCCGATGCCGCGTCCGCGCAGCGTCCTGGCGTGCTTGGCCTCGTCCGACTCGAACTTCACTTAGGGACTGTACGCTTAAAGCGTACTTCGCGCAAGCCATACCCTAGCGCGGGCGAATCGAACCGCTTGGAAACAGGCCCACAAATCTTCATCCGATTCCAGGACTACTCCCGCCGCGTTCATCACCACCTTGGTAAGCCCGCTGCACGCGAAGGCCCGATGGAGGAACGGCTGAAGGTGCTCAAGTCAGCGCTGTCTCCTGAACGGGGGCGAGATCGGCTACCTGCCCATCGACCGGGTTAAGCGCTAGCTTTATTCCATCTTCACCAACAGTCCGCGCGATCGCGCCGCCTCGAACATCCATCGGAAGAAAACGACGGCGAAGATCAAATAAATTACGTTCAATTCCAGACCCCATTTGAAATGCAAGGTCGAAAAGACTCCTTTTTCAATAGCCTCCCGCATGCCTTCGAATGAGTGAGTAGTGGGGAGTATCGAGGCCATCGGCCGCAGGAAGCCTGGCAAGGAGCTCAACGGATAGAATACGCACGACAGCGGCATTAGTAGACCGGCAAAGCTCCACGCCATGGCTTGAAACTTGGTGGTGTAGCGGAAGATCAAGCCGGTGATTACGATGCCCATCGTAAGTGCGAACAAGGCCAGGTTCAGTATGAAGGGAATCAACGCCGGCAGCATCGGAAAGATGTTGTAGTGATAAAAGAGACCGGCGATCAGGGATTCGACGATCAAGCCGACCATCGCCTTGGCAAGGGTCACGATAATCAGTCCGGTCACGTATTCCGATACGCTTAGGGGCGAACCGAACAGACTAACCAGATTTCGCGACCACAGCTCTTCCAAAAAACCTACCGCCATGTCGCGCTGGAAAGCGTTGAACAGTCCCCACAGGATGACCGCGCCGAGCAGGCAACTAATGACTCCGGGCTGCAAGCGATCGCCGTGGCGGAGATAGAGTGTGAAAAATCCCCAGACTACAATGTTCACCACCGGCCAGTACACCATGTAGGTGATGTGATTCGCGTTATGATACACCTCGTAGGCGTGCCGCAGGATAACGGCTCTAATTCGATACGGCTTCATCTGGCTGACGCTCAGCGATACGAATAAAGACCTCGTCGAGAGCGGGCGCGTCGCGGTCCTCCTTCAGGATCTCGCGGGTTACTTCGATCGGAGTTCCGGTCGCCATGACGCTCCCACGGCTCAGAAAGATGATCCGGTTGCACATGCGCTGGACCTCGTGCATGTTGTGCGACGTATAGAGAATCGTGGTTCCGCAGGTCCGCTGTAGCTCGAGCAGGACGTCTCTCACCTGCAGCCCCGCCTGAAAATCAAGGTAAGCAGTCGGCTCATCGAGCAACAGCAATTCCGGATTATTCAGAAATGCTTTGCACAGCCCAACCCGCGTGGTCTCACCAGAAGACAATCGCGAAATCGGTTTGTTCTTCAGTCGCCCGATTCCGAATCGCTCCAGCAGTTCACTGATTTTCGCCGCGGGGTCGCGAACCTTGTAGATTCTGGCGAAGACCGTCAAGTTCTCCGCAACGGTCAAGCGCACCGGGAATGCCATGTATGGCGAGGTGAAATTCAATCGCTGAAGTATCTGTTCGCGATCCGCATCCAGACTCTTCCCGAACATACGGACCGTGCCTGCGTTTGGCGAAATCAAGCCGAGCATCATGTGAATGATGGTCGTCTTGCCAGCCCCATTGGGACCGACCAGGCCAACAATTTCTCCTGCCTGGACGCCAAACGACACGTCGTCGACCGCTTTGAAGTTGCCGTAGGTTTTGGTCAAGCGCTCGACGGTAACCAGCATCGCGACACAGTACGCCAGGAGAGGCTCGCGCGACAATAGAGCTCGAACAGATTGTTTCGGATGCGGTGCTCGAAGGTTGCCGGGCGAAAAGGCGGCTGCACTGCCGCCGACCAAAATCACACGACTTACCGGTCTCGGGGCGAGTGCGTCTACCTGCGCGGCAAAGACTCCATTGCAATCGAATTGCTGGCGGCCAATCGGACGCGACCCGCGACGCGACTGATTGCCTTCCTCGATTTTCCGCGGGCACTCGAAGCGCTTGCGCGCCACCAGTGTTAGCGAATCGCGGTCCGCCGGTTCGGTTCCTGAACGGACACCCACGCACGCGGGCTCCCCGGTCCACGGGTCTGTGGATGGCGTCCCGAAGCTCCTCGACCTGGCTCAGCAGCGGTGGCGGCTCCTCGATGGCGCCACCTTCCTGCGGCCGGCCCTCCCGGTCTGTCGTAGACGGCGTTCGCCATCAGCATGCCAAAGAAGCCTCATTTTGACAACCATGGGAATCTCTTGCACCATCCGAAGAAAATTCGTATCTTCCACACGGGTCTATGATGAGGAAAACTATGTGAATCATCGCCCGATCCAGTAAAGGAGAGCATAAGCAAGTGACTGCCATGTTTCCGTCATTGCCCAAGGTTGACGTCGCCCCCGGTTCCCGCCTGCCCCGCGTCTGCATTGCTACGTGGGAAATCGAGGGGCCATCTCGTAATGCCGGTATTGGTACTGCGTACACCAGCCTGGCCGACGCGTTGAAGCGGGCCGGCTACGATGTGACTATCCTCTTCCTTCTCGGATGCCATCCCACAGACGGAAACATGATCGATTGGGTTGATTATTACCGGACACAAAAAGGCCTGAAGTTGATTCCGCTGCCCATGGCTCACGAGCCGCGAATTCACGCCGCCTGGGCCTCCAGTGTGTCATATCACACGTACGTTTGGCTGAGAGAGCATCAGCATGAGTTCGACATCATTCACTTTCCCGAATGTCAGGGACTGGGATTTTACAGTTTGCTGGCAAAGCGCCAGGGGCTCGCTTTCCCTGACACGGCCTTCGTGGTTAGTGCTCACGGTCCGACGTTTTGGGTAAAGGAGGGCAGCCAGGACTATATACGCAATCTCGGAGAGCTTGAGATCGACTTCATGGAACGCACCAGCGTCTCAGCCGCGGATGTCGTTGTCAGCCCCAGTCAGTACTTGCTTGGCTGGATGCAACAAAACGGCTGGGAACTCCCCGACCAGACTTACGTTGCTCCCTACGTTCTTCCCCAGGGCATGCTACTTTCAGAAAACCCGGCGCCGCGTCAGGGGAAAAATGAGATTCATGAAATAGTATTCTTCGGACGGCTGGAGATCAGAAAAGGCCTCAAGATGTTTTGCGACGCGCTGGATGAACTTTGCGCCGATCGCGCCGATCGCAAGTTCGAGGTCACCTTCCTGGGAAAAGAAA
This sequence comes from uncultured Pseudomonadota bacterium, assembly GCA_963805995.1. Classification (GTDB taxonomy): domain Bacteria; phylum Desulfobacterota; class Binatia; order Binatales; family Binataceae; genus JAJPJA01. The sequence goes on from CAWDWL010000004.1 coordinate 251,978, forward strand.
CCCAACTTTATGGTCGTTCGAGCATCGGTTACATCAGCGACCGGTCCAAGGCGTGGACGGTTCCCTGGCACATCGTCTCCAACAAATATCAGGGCGCGGCAATCCAGTACCTTCAAGGAGCTGGACGGTTAGCGGTGATCTCGTCCCTGATCGACAATTTCCCTAACACGGTGCTGGAGTGCGTTGGCGCGGGTGTACCACTTCTAGCCAGCAATGTTGGAGGGATTCCCGAGATCATCGATTCTGCCGATAGAAAGCACGTCTGCTTCGAACCGCGGCCCGACGTTCTGGCGCAACGTATCCGGGATGCGCTTGAACGGGGCGCCCCTTCGGCGCGGCCCTCGGCCTCATTCGCTGACACCGAGCGTAAATGGGTGCAGTGGCACGCGGGCCTTCCCAATCGATCGAGGAATGAAAAGCCGGTTCGCCGGCAGGCGGGCAGAGAATCGATCTTCCCATTGGTCAGCGTGTGTTTCGCGTACAATGTCCGGGAGAAGGGTGCCGCCGCCACGCTACTATCGCTAAAGCAGCAGGACTATCCGCATCTGGAAATCATCCTGGCGGAATGTGGAGGCGAGGGTTCAGCTACCGCAAATTCGTCGAACGCCGCTGACGGATTCAAAGACCACGAACTGCGCCGGATTTATCGGCGCAGTGCTGAGATCGGCGCAGCCAGAAATGCCGCGGTACGCGAGGCAAAAGGGGAATACCTGTTCTTCGTCGACGATCACACGCTGTTGTTGGCGCCCAATGCGATTTCCGTCTTTGTACAGGTGGCGCAGCGAGTTGACGCCGATATCCTGACTTCGGCGATCAGCTTTTTTCTCGGGTCGTCGAACGGATCGTCGGAAGGCCGGCTCGAGCACTCCCGCCGTCCGTTTCTCGGAGGTGATGCCGCTACCGGTGCTTTCGTCAACTGCTTCGGCAGCACCAATGCGCTGGTCCGGCGCGACGCCTTTGAGACCGTCGAAGGATTCAGCGACGAAGCCGTGTCGACCCTTGATGACTGGGAATTGCTTGCCAAAGCGGCCCTGATGGGCCTGCGGATCGAAACGATGCCGGAAGTGTTCGTGTGGCAGCGCGAAGACCAGGATCAAGAGAGTCTGGTGCACTCGCTGGTCAATGCGGTTCGTAGCGCCCGCCCCTACACTATGCCGGGGCGCAAGGTCGCGCCTATCATGGAGCAGACGCTGTTTAAGGTCGTACAATTCGGTCAGGGGTTGAAATTTGAGCGGGATGCTAACACCGGCACGCCGCTCTCGCGCGGGGAACAAGGGCCCGCGGTGACCGGCTGAGACGTACGGCGTAGTGGGTACGTGGCTGAGACCTTTTTCGGGGGAAGAACTAAAACTCGGTCGATCGATTTGATATGCCGTCTTCACGCGCCGTAGTGGTACTTGGCATGCATCGCAGCGGAACCAGCGCGCTCGCTCGCGGTGTACAGATGCTGGGCGTCTATCTGGGGAATAATTTTCTAAGCCCGCAGCCCGATAACCCCACTGGTTATTGGGAGGATAAGAACATCTATGAGCTTAACGAACGCCTTCTGGCGGTCTTCGGGCTCAAGTGGGAAGAGGTTGCGCTGATTGACGATTCCCGATGGGATGAACCCAAGGTAGAGGCCCTGCGTGCCGAGGCCGTCGAATACCTTGGATCGCAATTCGTAAGTCATCCGTTGTGGGGTTTCAAGGATCCGCGTACTCTCCGGCTATTGCCGTTCTGGCACTCAGTGCTCCGCCGTCTCGAAGCGGATGAATGCTACCTGGTGGTGATCAGGAACCCGCGTAGCGTCGCCATTTCGCTATCACGGCGCCACGGTATGGATGGGGCAACCGCGCACTTGCTGTGGCTGGTTTACGTCGTCCCATATTTAAGTAAGATCGCCAATAGAACATTCATTGTTGCCGACTACGACCTGGTCATGGCGGACCCGCGGGGTCAACTTGAACGTATCGCATGCGGTCTGAAGATTGCGTTGAATGACACCAACAAAGCCGGCATCGAGCAGTTCGCCAGCGGCTTTCTCGATCCGGACTTACGTCACAGCTTCTTCAACGAGTCCGACTTTGATACGAGTCCTAACCTCGGCCCCCTGACCCGGGAGGCATACCTATGGCTTCGTTGGCTGGCGACCGACCGAATCGCGACTGATTCGCCTCAATTTTGGTCGGCTTGGGAAAGCAGCCGTCAGGCCGTTGCGAGACTAATGGCCGGCGCCACTTCCGGGTGACCGATTTTGACGCGGGGAGTGGCGGGCGATCAGGCGAGGGTAGCAGGCAATATGAAACCTCCAACAAAGCGGCTTGTACGACAGTCTGGCAAATCCTCTGACAGCGGCTCATGGTGAGAGTCCCGGTGGATGGCGGCACCTCTTTACGAGACAGTGGAGTTGCGCTGTTTGTGGTGATCGGGGCTCAACGAACCGGCACCAATATATTGCGCGAGATTCTCAATACCAACGAGCAGATCGCGATGCTCGGGGAGGTGCTGTCGCCGAGCCCGGCGCCGGCGCACTGGGACAACTTCCGCCGCGGCCTCCCGCTTCATAGTGTTCTTCCCGCGACTCCCGGCGAGGCCGAATCGCTGCTCGATGAATACTTCGAATTTGTGCAATATCGCATTCGCAATCATTGGGCAGGCAATAAGAAGAACCGCAGCCGCGCCTTTGGCGTTGATATCAAATACAATCAACTGACGGATATCGCGCCAGCCAATTGGAATTCCGCGGCTTCCCCATTTCTTCTGTGCTACCTGCGATCCCGCGGAGCTACTCTGATTCATACGGCAAGAAATGTAATACACAGTGCCATATCGGCACTGATCGCGTCACAGCGAAATGTCTGGCACAACTATGACGGCGCCGTAATCGATCGCGATTTTCACGTTGACGTAGGAGAGTGCCTGGCCCATGCACGAACGGTTCTCCTGCATCGCAATGCCTTTCTGAAGTCCGCACACGGCTGCAAGGCCGTCAATTGTTGCTACGAAAACCTGATCGACGACATCGGGAGAGCCGGCGCTCAGGAAGAGATACCTGAAGCGCCGGGGCCTCTGCGGGACATCGCGGAGGCGCTTGGAGTTCCTTTCAAGTTTCGCTATGACGGTCGTCTGCAAAAGGCGATAAATATTCCATACTCCAGATTGCTGTCGAACTATGCCGGGCTCGTCAAAGGCCTGCGGGACTCCGAGTTCTCGGCATTGGTCTCGACCCTGGATTAGCCTGCGGAGGTCAATTCTAAGTGCGCGAGGGTGCTGAGTGGGAAGTTCAGACTCCCGCATGATGGACGCTAAGCCGTGGCTCGCTCCGGATGCGCAAGCCGGGAGTTATGCCTTGGGCATGCTGGGGCTGGAAGAGCGCAAGTTGCTCTATCAGCTGGCCCGGAATATCTACACCGGCGAAGGCGCCGTGGTGGAGCTCGGAGCGTTTTGCGGGGCATCCACCTGCTGCCTCGCCGCGGGCCTGAGAGACAATCGACGAGCCGCGGGCCAGCGAGTCCATTCTTACGATCGCTTCATTGCCAATGAGCCATACCTCGTGGACTTCATTCGCACCCAATTCGGTGAGGCGGTCGGGATGGGGCAGTCTTTCGCGGCGATTTTTCGGCGCGCGACGGCGGAGTTTGCCGATTTAATAGAAGTTCATGCCGGTGACTTGCTCGAGCAAACCTGGCCCGACGAGGTGCCGATCGAGATACTTTTTGTCGACGTGGCAAAAACGCTGGCGTTGAGCGGCAAGGTGCTGACCGAATTTTTTGCGCGCCTGACCCCGGGAAAATCGATCGTTATTCACCAGGATTTCTATCACCCTACCGCGTTTTATCTTGCCGGTGGTGATGGACTTCCTATGGGACCACTTCACCATGATCGAGGCGGGTCGCGACTGGTCGGTGGTGTTCCGGCTTGAGACACCTATTGCGCGGGAGAAATTGCAGGCCGCCAGCCTCTACAAGTTCTCTTTCGCGCAACAGCAGGCTGCTCTCCGGCGCATGATGCGACGCGTTGGCATGCCGGGGTGCGAGTACCTTCGCCTGTCGGAATGTGCGGCCATCGGAACCAACTTCGGGGAACAGCGGTTTGCCGCGGCGCTGGCCACTGCAATTCGACGATCGAGACTTCAGCCGGATCCAGTATGGTCGGATGGGCTTGCCTGGTGCGGCGACTTCAACGCATCCCGAATCCGCACCCGGCTTTATGGGGCGCCGTCTTTGATGCCATCTCCAACGGCCGCCGATAAGGCTTACCTGATGGTGTCAACCATTTTGGCCGCGGTCGCCGGGCGGATTGCGCCGGGCGTTAAGCCGCGTCCAGAGAGATAGCGTCGCCGCCGCTTGAGGATCTCGAGGAGGTAGCCGATTCCATGGAACAGTAGGCTACATGCCTGGCGTTATCTCCAAGACGGAATAGCGCGGCTGTCATGCAAACTGGCTTACTGTTTCTGGAACATGCAGCGAGGATGGATGCTCCTTTTATAGCCTTCTTTCTGATAGCGAATGCGTGGGCAATAGCAATCGCGGTGCTAGCTCGTAATGAATCCTTGCGCAACGGCGCGATTCTGTGTGGTTCAGTATTGATTGGTCTGGCGGTCGTCGAGACCTGCCTGTATTACGCGACCAAGTCGCAGGTCGTCATTACACAGACTGTTCCGCGCGAGTGGCGCCGAAATGCCGTGGGCCTGGATTTGTTGCCAGTGCCAAATACGGTGACTGAGTTTAAAGAATTCCTCGATGGCCGGCTGATTGCCGACGTGAGGTACGGAATCGACGCCGGCGGCCTGAGACAAATCCCCGCCGCGGTGCAAGGACGGCCGCTTAAGGTAGCTTTCTTCGGTTGTTCGTTTATGTTTGGTCATGGGGTCCAGGACGGCCAGACGCTACCCTATTACTTCGTTCGGGAAGCAAGGGGCACCTTTGAGGGGTTTAATTTCGCCGGCGAAGGATGGGGGCCACATCAGATGCTCAGGGAGATTGAGACCGGCTTCGTTCGCCGGGTGGCAGGTGCGCCCGACCTCGCGATTTATGAGGCAATCCCGGATCATCTGCGCCGGGTCGCCGGGAGGGCGCCGTGGGAAAGTGGGCCACAGTACGTATTATGCCGGGGCGATGAAGCATGTTACTCAGGACCCTTTCATAGTGCCTACTATGAAACCTGCCGCCGTTGGCTCGACCGGACCTGGACCGGGAAGTTTATCGAAAATCATTTCGTGAAGTCTTCGCGGCCCTCCGACGTACCGTTATTCCTGGCGGTATTGAAGCGGACCCGAACTCTGCTGGAGGCAAACGGGACTCGTTTTGTAATCGTCTTATGGGATCAAAATGAGCTTGCCAAGATGATGATGAAGACCCTGAGGGCGAATCACTTTGATGTAATCGCGTTATCCTCCATAGTTGCGAAGAGCGACCTGAAGAAACATCCGCTCACTCAACTTGATCGACATCCATCGCCTGCGGCCAACCAGGCGATCGCGACGTTCCTATGGGAGCAGGCCGGCGCGCGGATGCTGGCAGAGCGCTCCAGGGCGTCTCTGTCCGTGCGATAAATGCGTTCGTGTCAGCCCTCTAATAGTCTCCTTCGGTTGATAGTCTTTTACGCTGTGGTGGTTTGTTCCGCGCGATGCGGCGGCGGATCCTTTCGGGCTCGCGCACCGATCAGGTAGATGCCGCCGGCCAGTGGGGTGGAAAGAATCAACGCATAGACCAGCCCGCCGATCACCGCAATCGCCAGCGGTTGCTGGACTTTGGCGCCCGCGCCGCGGCCGAGCGCCAATGGCAACAAGCCGGCGGCCGTAGCCAGAGTGGTCATCAGGATTGGCGCGAACCTGATCCGCGCCGCGGTCACCAGCGCGGCCCTCGGTTCGGCGCCCTTCGCGATATCGTGTTGCGCATGGTCGAGCAACAGGATTCCGTTCTTGGCGGTGATCCCGGCAACCATGATGATGCCCATGAATGAGGAGATGTTCAGGGTGATGCTGGTCAGGTCCAGCCCGATGAAACTGCCCGCCAAACATGACAAGGCGCCGATCAATACCGCCAATGCCGGTCGGATCGCGGCAAACTCCCAGACCAGTACCAGGAACATCGCTACCGTGGCCGCCACCAACACCAGGGCCAGTTGATGAAACGCTTTCTGTTGCTCGGCATACAGGCCGCCGTACTCCAGCGTAACTCCGGGAGGCAGCGAAAAGTCCCGCAGGCGCTGCTTGATGCGGGCCATCGCGGTGCCCAGATCGGTTCCTTCGATCCGGGCGGTAACGTGGACCACCGGACGCAGCCGCTCGCGATCGAGTTCGGTGCGCTCTCCGCCAAATCGCAGCGTAGCCACCGCCGACAGCGGGATCGGTCCGCCGCCCGGGGTGTCAATCAGCGTTTGTCCCAACGTGTCGAGGCTTTGATGGAATCCATTGGGGTAACGGACGCGAACTCCAAGTAGCCGATCTCCGACGCGCAGTTCAGTCGCGACCGTACCCTCCACCACCGATCTGAGCGTCGTGCGGAGATCGCCGGCCGAAAGCCCATAGCGTTCGGCCGTGGTCTGATTGACCGCCACCTCTTCCTCCGGATTGCTGAGCACGAGCCCGTCGAACAGATCGACCAAACCCGGGATCGTGCGCAGTCGCGCGGCGATTTCGCGGGCGCTGGCCTCGATCGTCGCCTGATCGGCGCCAAAGACTTTGACCTCGATCGGTTGTGGCGTCCCGGACAGGTCGCCGATCAGGTCCTGGAGCACCTGGGAGAACTCGATCCGGACGGCCGGCACGGTCGCGAGGATCCGGCGCCGAATCGAATCCATGATCTGATTGATGTCGCGGGTACGCTGGCGCTTGAGCAGCACCGAGATATCGCCGCGGTTGGATTCGGTCAGAAAGAAACCCAGTTGCGTGCCGGTGCGGCGCGAAAAGGCCGCCACCTCGGGCGTGGCGCGTAGCACGTTTTCAATCCTGGCGAGCAGCGCCTGAGTATCGTCAAGCGTACTTTCCGGCGGGGTGGTGTAGTCAAGCGTGAAAGCGCCCTCGTCGAGGTTGGGGAGATAATCGCTGCCGATATTCCGGTACAGCATCGCGGCTGCGCCCAGTGAAACCGCGGCCACGATCACGGCTAAAACGGGGATGCGCATAAACGGTCTGAGGCTGAATACATAGAAGCGCTGGACCAATCCGAGCAGGTATCCCGCGCCGCGTGCGGAGCCGCGCCACCGTTCGACCAGCACTTCGAGCGCCGGCGTGAAGTACAGCGCCAGGACGAGCGACACCGCCAGCCCGCTCCCCAGCGTAAACGCCAGCGCCCGGAAGAACACTCCGGTCACGCCAGAGAGGAAAATCAGCGGCAGGAACACGACGATCACGGTCGCGGTCGAGGCGATCAGCGGACGGGTCAATTCGGCCAGCGCGCTTTGCACCGCGACTTGCGCACCGGCGCCGCCCGCATGCGCCCGGTGCATCGCCTCGATCATCACGATCGCGTCGTCGATGAACAGCCCGATGCCGGCGGCCAGACCGCCCAGCGTCATCATGTTGAACGTCATTCCAATCGCGCTCATCACGGCGAAGGTGATCGAAATCGTGCACGGCACCACGATAGCCGCGATCAGGGCGCTTAGCGGACTGCGCGTAAAGCCCAGCACCACGGCGACCGCCAGGATCAGGCCGAGAATAATCGCGTCGCGCACGCTGTTGAAGGATTCCTGGACGAGCAGTGCCTGATCGTAGGAAAACGAAAACGATACGTCAGGATAACGGGCGCCGAAATCGGCGATGATCGCGTGCGCCTGGCTCGAGATGTCCGTGGTATTACCGTCGGGCTGCTGCGACACTTCGACCAACACCGCGGGGCCATGCTCGGAGGCCGTGCGGATATAGTCCTCGACGATGCCGAGCTCGACGCTGCCAACGTCGCGCGTGTAGATCGGCTGCCCGCCCACGTTTGCAATCGGCACCGTCGCGAGCTGCTCCGCCCCGTGCAGGTCCGTGGTTACCACGGTCAGCAGCATGCGATGCGCGTCGAGCACGCGCCCGGCGGATTCGATCACGTTGGCCTTGGCCAGTCCGGCGACGACATCCTGCGGGGTGAGCTTGTGCTGCAGCATCCGCGCCGGGTCCAGGTGCACGACATATTCACGGTACTTGGCGCCGACCGCTTCGACCCGATAGACGCCGGCGATTCGATGCAGGCCGGGCACCAAATCGTACTGCGCGATATCGGTCAGTTCGGCCAGGTCGCGCACCCGCGAGCTCAAACTGATGTCGAGTACCGGAAAGGCGCCGCTGGTCAGCAGGCGCGCATCGACCTTGGTATCGGCGGGCAGCCGCGCGCGGACTTGGCCCACTGCCGCGTTGAGCAATTGAAAGCTCGAAACCGGGTCGGTCCCTTCGTTAAACGTGACGTCGATTTCGGAGCTGCCGCGCGTGGTGGTCGAACGCACCAGTTGCACCCCGATGACGCCGTAGGCGGCTTCTTCCAACGGCCGCGTGACCGCGACCAACATCTGCTCGGGCGGCAGATCGCCACTGTCCGCCAGCACGATCGCGCGATTGAACTGCACTTGCGGGAACACCGCGCTGGGGATCGAGCGGGCCAGGAGCACGCCCAGAATCGAAGCCGCGACCACGGCGCATAACGCGAGGCTGGAGTTGAGCTTCAATTTTGCGCGACCGCCACTTTCACCTTAAGCCCGTCGGAGAGCGCATAGCCGCCCGACGTGATGGCGAGTTGCCCCGGTGCGAGTCCGGAGGTGATTTGCACTTGCGTAGGATTGCGGATGCCGACGGTGACGGAGGTTCGATGCGCGATGCCGCCGGTAGCGGCCACGAATACGTAATAGGTGTTATTGGTGGCGTCCTGAAACAACGCCGCAGCCGGGATCACGATCGCGGCGGGCGCGCTTTTGGTGGTCACCCGGATTTCCACGGGAGCCCCCGCTTCAGTGATTTTTCGCGCGCCGGTCAGCTCCAGACGCGCGGGCGAGGTCGCGGCGCCGGGCGTGAAGCTCGGCGACAGCGCCGCCACCCGGGCCGGAAAGTCGACTCCCGGATCCAGCGGTGAAGTGACTGTCGCGCTCATCCCCGGCCGGACCAGCGAGATGTCATCGACCGGCACTGCGGCCTCGACATAAATGCTTTTCGGATCGATCAAATCGGCGAGCGGTTCCTGATCGGTGACGAGTTGGCCGCTGCTGACCAGGCGTTGCGAGACGATGGCATTTTCCGGCACGGCGACCGCGATTCCGGGCTGGCGCGCGTATCGATTGACCGACCGCGCCAGCGCCGCGGCTTCAGCCGGATCAATTTGTTGGGCGACCTCCAGCCCATGCTCAGCCGCCTCGATCTCGCGGTTGATCACATGCGCGACCACTTGTCCGGTCCTGACCAGATCGCCGCTTTCCAGATGGAGGCCCGTTACCCGTCCGGCCGCCGGCGCGCGCAGCGTGATATGACGCAAGGCCACGGTGGTGCCGAGCAGACGCAGCTCTTTATGCATCGGCGCCAGCTTGACTTCGGCCGCGGTCACCGACATCACTACCGGCGCCACGTCCGCAGCATTATCTGGAACGGGCGCGCTGTTCTGACATCGGCTAAGCGCCACCAGTGTCGCCGCGGCCAGCGCGGCCCGGCGCAGGCGGCCCCTCACTGCAGCCCCAACAGCAGCGCCGCCTGGGCGGCCGCCTGGCGCGCCGCGAACTCCTGGTCGAGGCGTGAGAGATGGAAATTCTCCGCCTGCTGGAAGGCGTCGAGCACTTCGAGCATCGTCACGTTGCCGCCGCCCAGGAAGCGAGTCCAATCCAGCGCGAACGCATCGTCGGCCGTGGCTTTGGAATCCGCCAGAATACGGAGCTGCCGCAACGCGCTGCGATAGTTGGAGAACGCGTCGGCGAGGTCGCGCTGGAGCTGGAGTTCGATCAGTTTCTGATTGGCGATCGCGGCGTGCTCGGCGGCCTGGGCTTGTTGGATGTGGGACGTGATCAGGCCGCCATCGAAGATCGGCACCGACACGGCGCCATCGTAAGAGGCGCCCAGATGGTCCGCAAACGTCTGGGGTGGATCGACGCCCTCATAACCTGAAGTCAGCGCGAGCTTGAAGGTCGGCATCCGCTCGGCGCGGGCGGCCGCAATCGCCACCCGGGCCGACGCTACCTGGCGCTGCGCGGCGCGCAGGGTCGGGCTTTGCGTAAAATCCCCCGCGGGCATCGAGGGCAGTTCGTTGACGGCGGCGATCTCCAGGTCGGTGCGGTCGAAGATGCCCATCAGGGAACCCAACACAATCGATCCGTGCGCGCGGAATTGGCGCGCCGCCGCCAGCGCGAGCCGCTCCTGGTCGCGCGCGGTGCGCGCGCGTAGCACGTCGTTGGCGATCGCGCTACCGCTGCGCTCGAGGGCCCCCACGATGGAAACATACTTGTTCAGCCGCTGCCACCGCTTTTCGTGTTCCAGTACCGCCTCGTCGCTGCGCAGCAGGTCGAAATAGGCCACGGTTGTATCGAACACAATCTGCGCTCGCGCCGCTTCAACCCCCAGCCGTGCGGCCTGCTCGGCATAGCGCGCGGCCCGCACCAGCGCCTCGCGCCGGCCGCCGTCGTAAACCGTGTAGATGGCCTGTAATTGGCCCAGCGTGAGCCCGCGATTGCTGATCCGCTGATCGTAGCCGGGCGCCTGATTATATTCGCCGGCGGCGGACAGGTCGGGATAAAACGCTGCCCGCGCCTCGGTGAGTTTGCCGGCGTTCAAATCGCTGCTGGCGCTGGCGGATAAAACCGCCGGCGCCAGCGCCAGCGCACGGCCGATGGCCTCGGCCAAAGTTATAACGTTGCCGGACCAGACCCTCGTGGGAAGCGCGAATAGCGCGCCCAAAGCAAATGCGCCCACGATACCCACCTTCGAGCGGCCCATGGCGCCGATCCTACCACGCCCAGCCGCCCAGCCTAATTAATAAATGTTCATAATTGGCGATGCGCGCGGATTGCAAAATGGGGCAACAGCCCGGGAGCGCGGCTCCCGAAAGCGATGGCCGAGGGAGCGGGTTTGGCTGAGGGATCGGCCGCAAACGAAAACTGGTGAGCGCGGGGTGCCAGATTCAATCAGACATCGGGGCTCGTTGCGCAGTCCTTCAGCGGCAGGGTCACGACGAACTCGCAACCCTGGCCGGGATTGTTATGCGCCGCAATCTCGCCGTGATGGAGCCGGACGATTTCGCGGCACAGGCTCAGGCCCAGTCCGCTACCGTTGGTCTTGGGTCCGCTCCCGCGAAAAAACCGCTCGAAAATAAACTGCATGTCGGCCTGGGGAATACCGGGTCCGTTGTCCCGGACGCGAAAGAGCGCGCGATTTCCCCGCCGCGCCAACTGTGACCGCGACACGTCCCGAATCCGGGCTGAATTTGATCGCGTTGTCGAGCAGATTAACCACCAGGCGCCGCAGATGCTCGCGATTGCCATATACCGTCAAGTGGCCGTTGCCGCTCGCCGTCAGCCTCAGATTCTTCGCCTGGGTTAACGGTTCAAGCGTCTCCAGCACCTCGTTCACCAGCGCGCCGAAGTCCAAATCCACGCACTCCAGACGGGCTTCCTCGCTCAGCCGCGCCAGCGTGAGCAACTCATCCGTCATCCGGCAAAGGGCCACGACCTCTTTGAGCGCCGCCTGTAACGCTTCATGCTGCTCCCGGGCGCCGCGCTCGCGATTAAGCGTGACCTCCAGCCCGGTGCGCAGCACGGTGAGCGGCGTGCGCAGTTCGTGGGCCGCATCTGATATGAACCGCCGCTCGGTCAGCGACGCGGCTTCGAGCCGCTCCAGCAGCGCGTTAATCGCGCCGGACAGGCGCGCGATTTCGTCCTGAACGGCGCCAATCCGAAGCCGATCGCGCAGGTTGGTTGGCTCGATGGCGGCTAGGCTGGTTGAAAGCGCGACAATCGGAGCCAGCGCGCGGCCGGCCAGCCAGTAACCGCCCACCACGCATACGAACAGCAGCATCGGGGTCACGATCAAGAGAATCGTGCGCAGCCGCGCGGTTGAGTTTCTGGTTTGGCTCGCGTCGACGCCGTCTTCCAGAAAGGCTTTTTGATCGCCGATCGACAGCGGCATGATTGCGTACCGGTACACTTTTGCGCGGCCGTCGAAGATGCCGTTGCGGCCCTGCGTAATCGGCAGATCGGCGTGGCGGCTGCCAAAATCCGCCACGATCCGGTCACCTATGATCAGGCGCACGCGCCGGCCGGGACCGATGTCGCGCTCTTCGCTCAACCGGCGCACCATCATGGCTGCGGTGGGTTCGTCGGCATGCGCGATTGCGGCGGCGCTGGTGTCGGCCTCCTCCAGCAGCGCGGCGTCGAGCGCGGCCCATTGCTGGCGCGTGAAAATCACGAACACCGCGCAGGCCGAGATCGCCATTATGATCGCCAGCACCGCGGCCCAGTAGAGCGTCAGTCGTAGCCTGATACTCATGTTGGTGATGAGCGATCGCTCACTCGCTGCGCAAGGAGTAGCCGGCTCCGCGGACCGTGGCGATCAGCGAACCGCGGCCGGGGTAGTCGATCTTCTGGCGTAATCGATTGACAAACACTTCGATCAAATTGGTGAACTCGTTGTAACCCGAGCCCCAGGCGACTTCCGCGATCATCGCACGGGTCACCACCTGGCCGGCGTGCCGCATCAGCAGCTCCAGCAGGATGATTTCCTTGGGCGAGAGGCCTAGCGGCCGCCCGGACCGCCACGCCAGGCGCTTGACGCTGTCGAGTTCGAGGTCGCCTGCCGTCAGTATCGCACCACGCGCAGCGCCGCGGCGCCGCGCCAACGCTCTGACGCGCGCCAACAACTCGGCGAATGCAAAGGGCTTGACGAGGTAATCATCGGCGCCGCAATCCAGTCCGGTGACGCGATCTTCGACCGATCCGCGGGCGGTCAGAATCAGCACCGCGACGCCATTGCCGCGCGCGCGGAGCTGGCGCAGGAAATCCAGACCGTCTTTCCCCGGCAGGCGCAGGTCGAGCACGATCAGATCGTAGGAATTGCGGCCCAGCTCGGCTTCGGCGGTCTCGGCACTGTCCGCCCAGTCGACGCTAAAGCCTTCCTCGCCAAGTCCGCGCCGAAGCTTATCAGCCAGCCGGGCCTCGTCCTCGACGAGCAGGAGGGACAAATTCTCCACGCTAAAATAATGCCATGGGCGCTGCGCGGGCAAAACCTCCAGCGGTTGCTTTTCGACGGCCGTCGCCTGTCCAATCACGCGCGGTGCATCAGACGTGGGCTTTCGGCAGCGCGGCCGTCGGCTTCACCGGAGCGTGTTTTCGCCGCCGACACCGCCGACCGCCACCGCGGCCATCCTGACGCGCCCGCCGCTGCGATTGTGCCAGGCATGCATGTCGCCTTGCTGGACGATGCAATCGCCGCGCTTCAAGTGCACTTCGTTGCCGTCTTCGAAAACCAGATCGATTTCGCCTTCGAGCACCACGAGATAGTCGATCGTCGGCGTCTTATGCATCATGCTGGCGTGGCCCGGCGGGAACTCGACGACCCGAAAGTGTGTGGCGCCGGGCGCCACATCCATGCTGAACTGTTCGATCCCGGCCGTAAGGTCCCGCTTATCCTTAAGGTCGGGGGCAGGGGCGGCGGTGGCCCAAACCTCGGCCAGGACAAAGCCGTTATTCGAAAGAATTTTTCCTGGCTCGCCGTCGACGCTCACGCATGAGGCGCCCTGAGCATTGATACCGCTGACGACTCTCCTGACCATCGTTTTGCCTCCGCAGATGGGTCTATCCGTTTTCCGAACCCAGTTCCCTGGCGTAACGTCTGAATAGGTCCCCGCGTTGCGCATAGTCCTTGAACAGCCCGAAACTGGGGGACGCGGGCGAGTGCAGGCATATTCTGCCGGCCGGCGTGTTCGCATAGGCGAATGATACCGCTTCGCGCATGTCGGTGGTTTCAAAGCACTTGGGAAGCGTCGCGCCCTGATACTCACGCTCGATTGCCGCCCGGATCCGCGATCCTGATTGCGGGAATAAGATGACAGTTTTGACCGCGCTTTGACGCAGCCGGCGCGCGAGCCCGCTCATATCGAGTCCGCGATCGTAGCCGCCCAGCAGCATCGTCGCGACGTCGTCGCCAAGCGCGTCCAGCGCCGCGATCGTGGCTTCGGGGATAGTGGCCAGCGGGTCATCGTAAAAGGTTACGCCGCGCCAGGTTCCGATTCGCTCCAGCCGGTACGCCAGGGGCCTGAAATCGCGCACCGCCTTCGCGATTGCGCCGCGGCCCACTCCCATCACTGCGCCGACGGTGATCGCGGCCAGCACATTTTGCAGGTTGAAGCGGCCCGGCAGCGTCACGTCGCTGACCGGCATTATCGGTTCCGCAATTCCGCTTGCAGCGCAATAGATCAACTGGCCGGAATCGAGGTAACTGCCAGGAGACGCCATCGTTTCGAGGGAGAAGGCGAGGCGCCGGGCTTTGGTTGCGGACGCGACCGCGCGCGGAATCGGGTACGTCGCGTTATAAACCAGGATGTCGTCCGCGGTTTGAAACCGCGTGATGTTGCGCTTGGCGCGGACGTAATTGTCGAAGCCGCCATGCAGGTCCAGATGCTCCGGCACGACGTTGAGCAGGACCGCCACGTGCGGGCTGCGCCGGATCCCATCAAGCTGATAGCTGGACAGTTCGAGGACCAGATAACTTTGCGCATTCAGACGCGGCAAGAGTCCCAGCGGGGGCGTGCCGATATTACCTAGCAGATGCGCGTCCAGACCGCCGGAGCGCAGAATCTCATCGATCAGCGACGCGGTCGTGCTCTTGCCCTTGGTCCCGGTGACACCGATTGTGGTGCCCCGGCAGTTCGCCAGAAAAATCTCGGTATGCGAGGTGATCCGCACGCCCGCGCTTTGCGCCGCCGCAATCGCGGGCGTGATTAGCGGCACCCCCGGCGACCTGACGACTACGTCGTAGCTCGTCAGAGTGGAGAGATATCCGTCTCCCAGATTGGTCACCAGGTTGGCATCCACTGCAATCGCGCTTTGCACTTCGGGAGCCAGACGATCGATCGGCAGGCGGTCGGCCAGGCCCAACGGCTTTTCGGGAAACTCGGCGCGCAAAAACTTGTAAGTCTCCAGGCCCTCGCGGCCCAGGCCCAGGATCAGGATTCGCGCCCGCGCCAGTTCAGATAGCGTCATTGGGGACCGGCAAGTTGCGATTTCAGCGGACCAACGTACTCGGGGGGAAGGTAATGCCGGTCGCTCCAGGCCGCGAGGATTGAGGTGGACAGGCGGTTGAGTTCATCCGCCGATATTCCAACCGATGGCAGGATCTCGCGCGCGGCGCGCTCGAGCAGGGCCGGAAGCGTGGCGCATTCGGCCTGGCGCCGCTTGATACTCAGGAACAGCCCGGCCAGAAGCTCCTGACGCGTGCCGACGCATTCAAACGGCTTGGTTCCTTCGATCCCCAGGAGCGATCGTAGCAGCGCCATCGCGGCGGTATCCTCGAACACGTCTTTGCCGAAAATGCGCAAAAGTTGATCGCGCGAAACGAACGGCGCCAGCGAAATGAATACCGACAGGCATTTTGGGCATCGGCCGCACCAGGTGCCTTGTTGCTGTTCGCGGTTGCAGCTTTTGAACGCCTGGAAATATTCGGGACATGCCGCAAACAGCCGGCACACCTGGATTTCAAACAACGGCCGCAGGATGCTGAAGTAACTCACTTCCGGCGCCAGACCGGCGCGCGCGTACTGGCGTATCGCGGTCTCGAACGCGAAGGTCTTGGAATACTGATGGTTGATCTCGGCGCCCAGGAACTCGACGTTGCTCTCGTCGCTGCTGCGCTCATTGGAGACGACCACGCGGTCGTAGTCGAAGATCGTCGCGCAGCTCAGGCCCAGTATCGCGAGCAAGGCGGAAAACGGCGTGTGCCCGTTCAGATAACCCTGGCGGTTGAGATCGAGCATGCGCGGGTCCAGCCTGCGCCGCACCGTGATCGGCGACGGGCAGCCCGCAATCGACGCGACCTCGATCGCCGACGGCGGCGGATTGAGCAGCAAGCAGTTGAAATCCTCGCCCGCCGCGCGCAGTTCATGGACGGTAAGCGCGGAGTCCTTGCCGCCGCTGACCATCACGAGGCTGCGCCGCGCCGGCCGGTGGCCACCGCGCGATACCTCAGCGTTGCGAGCTGCGGGAGTAGGCGCGGAAATCTTCAGATAGTCGGGGCTCCTGAAATCGATCTGATTGACATAGAAGAATTCGCCCATTCCGCGCAGCCACAGGTCTTTCCACCATCGGATCTGCCATTGGTCCAGCGCGCCCGCCTCGATTACGACCTCGGCGGGGCAGGCGGTCTTCCAGTAGCTCAGCATCTCGATCAGCCCCAGATGAAAGGCGAGGCGTTCGAGCGTGGATGGATCGAGCGAATCGATCCTGGAGCGGTCGATCGATTCGATCACGATTTGCGGGCGTGAAGACGATGTCGGGCTCGAGCTTGAAGCGGAAGGTGATTTTCAAGTCGCTGCCCGTGCGTTCCAGGCCGAAACCTTCGTAGATGAATCGAGGATGCTTGCGGCGCAGTTCTTCGGCCTTCAGGCTCATCGGCTGTTTATTTCTGTACCTCTGTTTGCCCGGACTGTCGATAAACTCCTGAACCTAGCTCGCCCGCGCGTGCGGCTCCGGTCCGCAGGTGCGCGCCGGGAGCGGTCGTCACGCGATTTGCGCCAGCAAGTCGCGGGACGGTCGAGGGTGCAGGCGGCCCTGCAAAGATTTGTCAGGCAAGCAGAATCTCGCTGCGCGCCAGTGTGTTTGAACTTGCTTGAAGTGTATCAGAACCCTCACCGCTCTCCCACAACTGAATGTGGGCGAGGAAACAGAATCACGCTTCCATCACGCGGCAGCGATACCAAACGACCTGGCTTTGTCCTCGGGCGAAGATTATACTCCGCGCAGGATTACTGCGCTGCCCTGGTTTTCGAAGGCCCAGCCCATACAGGCGGCGATATGTCCGTCCTTGACCTGGCGGCATCCGGCGGCGCGATCGTAAGTGTGCTTTCCCTCCGCCCAGTTGGGGCAGTAGTCGTCGGCGCGACCGCGCAACTGGCGGACGTTTTCGATCACCATCGCGATTCCATGGGTGTAACCCTCGGAGAGATGGCCACCGGAAAGGTTGGACGGCAGCGCGCCGTCGATCTTCAGGCGTCCGCCCTTGACGAAATCGCCCGCTTCGCCGCGGCCGCAAAAGCCGTACGCCTCGAGGTTGATCAGGGAGGTGAAGGTAAAGGCGTCATAGGCCGATACGAAATCGATGTCCTTCTGATTGACGCCGGCCATCCCGAACAGCCGATTCCGTCCGTAATTGCCGGCGACGTAATGGATCTCGGGACGCGAGTAGTTCCACATCGGATTGTCGGTGGTCATGCGGGCGATGCCGCCCATAATGAAGACCGGCGGCTGGCGCAGATCGTAGGCGCGCTCGCGCGAGGTAATGATCAGGGCCGCGGCCACGTCGGTTTCCAGGCAGCAGTCCAGCAGCCGGAACGGCTTGGATACCCATCGGGAGCGGTGATGGTCCTCGATGGTAATGGGCTTGCGCATGATCGCCTTGGGATTCAGCGTCGCGTGGTAGCGATGGGCGACCGCGACTTCGGCGAATGCGTCGGTGGTATTGCCGGTGTCGCGCAGCCAGCGCATCGCCGACATCCCGAAGCGCTGCGCCGGCGTGGTCCATCCCCAGTTCATGTTGAATTGACCGTCGGCCGCGGCTTGCGCCTGCCGAACCGGGCCGCCGGGGCTCTGCCCACCCATCCGGCGGTTTGAGCGTCCGTTCATGGAGCGAAACACCACCATCGTGTCGCAGCATCCGGCCTCCAGCAGGCCGATTGATTTCATGACCAGCGCCTCGGTGCTGGAACCGCCGCCCATGATGTCGAGCGAATAATTCAGCCGGATGCCCAGCGCGCTGGCGACGTGGTTGGAGCTGATCGAATCCATCGCCTGGTAGCTGGTCATCCCATCGATGTCGCGCGCTTGCAGGCCGGCGTCGGCCATCGCCTTGGAGATTGCTTCACAGGCCATCGAGAACGTGGTCCGGTTGGAAGGACGCAAGTGGGGCGTCTCGCCCACTCCAACGATACAGTATTTGTCAGTAAGTGTTCCCACGGCTGCTGGACCTCCGGATGATTGAAGTGGCGCGTCGGCGCGGTGCCCTTGGTATAACCTCTTTTATAGGCGATAAGAAAGGAAAATCCCTAACCGGGAGCTAAAACAAATGGCGGAACTGGTCAAAGAAAAGTGCGTTGCCTGCCGCCGCGACTCGCCGCGCGTCACCGAAACCGAGATGAAGGAACTGACCGCCGAGATTCCTGATTGGACGGTGAGTGAGCGTGAGGGGATCCCCAGGCTGGAGAAAGTCTTCAAGTTCCCCAATTTTGTCGACGCGCTAACCTTCACCAACCGGATCGGCGCGATCGCCGAAGAGCAGGGCCATCATCCAGCGCTGACTACCGAATGGGGCCGGGTGACGGTGGCGTGGTGGACCCACAAAATCCGCGGACTGCATCGCAATGATTTCATCATGGCCGCAAGAACCGACCAGGCTGCCGCCGAGACCGGAGCGTCGCGGCCGCAAGCCGCGCAATAGCGAAGTTGGCCGGGCTGGTCCTCCGATTTCACCGGCACGACTATCCGCCAGGAACCGGGGAACTGGTGGAGTTCCGATTCTTTGCCGTCGTTGAGCTGGTGCCGTCCCGACTGATAAATCAGCGGCGCGCCGCGCCGGCCGCGTCGGAACCCAATTCGGCGGCGAAACGGCCGAGCAATTCGCTCTGCTGGCGCATTTCAGTAGCCAGCATCGACAGTCCCCGCCTGACCCCGGTGGCGACAATTTGCCGCGGGTCCGCCTTAAGGTCGCCGCGCAATGGAAGGTCGCGGGCGAGCGCGGTCACCCCACCGCCGAGCGCGGCATCCACCAGCAACATCGGATCGACGGCGGGCGCCTCCTTGCGCTGTTCAACCGGTTCCCACGGCATCACGACGCGCGGTCCGTCCACGAAGTGAGGAATCAACGAGTCCAAGACGGCGCAATCGGGGATGACGCGAAGCAGCCATCCGCGTGCCCAGGCGCCGAGTTGCATGGTCGCCGTCACGGTGTAATCGCGGTCGTGGCGCAAGACCTCGTTGAGCGGATGGGAGAGCCGCGCTCCCAGCGTCATTCCGCTCCATAGGTCTTTGAGTTTGGCGGCCGGGGCCAGCCACACCCCGATATTGCGGTAATAGGCCTGGATGTCTTTCAGAACAGCCTGGCCGGCGGGCGACGCGTTGAAGCCCTGAGTTTTCGGCGGCGGCGCGACCGGGTCGCCGATGAGGTTGATGTCGAAAAAATGATGCCAGGTGGAATCCACCGAGACCCGCCCGACTCCCGCGCGATGACCATCGTAGGCGCCGATCGAACCGAAGATCCGGGGAGTGGTCGGCGTCGAATCGCCAACGTGCGCGGACTCGGTGGAGGGGGTGCCATGGCTCAGGACCTGATTGGTCGCGACAATCTCCGGCACCTGCGGCGCTCCGGTGCTGGGATCGTTGGGGTATTCGACAAAGCTTTTTCCGGCAAAGGTGAAGGTCCGGTTGAGTTCCCACGGCACGATCACCTCGCCCTCATGCATGTGGTCGGGCATCTGCTGGATGGTGCCGTTGGGGCCGCATAGCAGCGGATGTGGATAATCGGCGCGGGTGAACAACGCGATCATGACCGAGTAAATGGCCGGGGCGATCGGCTGCGGGACGTCGTCGGATTGGTCGTCGAAAGTTACCACCGAGTCATGCCCGGGCATCGTCGTATCGTAGCGGTTGGCGCCCAACGCGTCGGGTGCGACCGGCTCGCCGAAGGGACCGGGGTTGGGATGATACCACTTGCGCATCGAACGAACCCGCGGGATGCGGCCGCATAGTGGCTGACCCAGATCCTCGTGATCTCCGGTCGCGAAGACACCGCCGCCATTGTCCATGAAAGTGGCGATCGCAGCGAGTTCGGCGTCGGTCAGCGGGCTGGTTTCATACGAAGTCCCGACCCCGAACAGCCAAATTTCGTGATACTGACTGAGGTCGTGTTGGTCGAAGCGGAAGTTTTCGAAATTCGGCTTGAACAGCGCCCGGTCGGCCGCGCTCATCGCGGCGAAATTGCCGGGATCGGTATCGCGATGGGCCCTGGTGACGGTGAAATTGGTGATAAACTTGGCGGTGTCGTCCAGGGTCCGGAGCACCTCGGACAGGCCAAACCAGGTATCGGCGGGGTCGCCCGGTCCGAACGTCGCGACATGGGCGCCCGAGCCGTCCGTGACCATCAGGATTTTGATTCCCAGAAGTTCGTCGAGGATCGAGACGATACTCGGACTTACGACCGAGCTGATGTAGTCCCATTTCATTGCGATGCCCTCCTTCAGGATTACTTCAACGCGCCCGCGGATCTGGCCGGCTGTCGGCAAGAACAATCCATCGGAGTTAGAAGTTATCCATTAAAGTAATCAGTCTTCTCTCCATGTATTGATATGGCAAGCAAAAAGCTAACTGAAAGTAGGGAGGGCGAATTGTTCGTGGCGGGCTGGGATCGCAAGGACGCGGGAATGCGGGAGCCGCCGGACCCGCGGCGCTATCCGCGGGGAAATCTGGGCCGCGCGCAACGCGTCCGCCGAACTGTGCGGGTTCAGTAACTGATCAGGGTGAAGCGCTGGAGCACGCAAACCTGGTCGAACTGGTTGGTATAGCTGACCTCGTAGGTGTGGAAGATCATCGAGCCCATCTTACCCTCGGATTCGCGCAGTTCGGCAAGTTTGGTCTGCACCGTAATCCGGTCACCCGGGCGGATGGGATGGAAAAACTCCCATTCGGAGCCGCCGTCCAAACCGCGCTTGGGAAGTTGAAAGGGGAGTTTCAGGAAGATGCCGCCGAGCATCCGGCCAAAAGTGGGCGGAGCGATCATGCCACCGAAACGGGTCTCGCGCGCCGCCTGCTCGTCGTTGAACAACGGATTGGGATCTTCGATTGACTGGGCGAACTTGCGAATCGCACCACGCCCGATTTCAAAAGTCACCGGCCGGGTCTTGAAGCCCACCGCCTTCAACATCTCGTCGGTCAGAATTTTGTTCGCCATCGAATTGCCTTTCCGATCAACCCCGATGCGGGTTCGCGAGGTACTTATATCCAAACTCGCGACGCATGCAACGGGGCGCGATGCGAACCAGAAGCCAGCTGACGCGACGGCCGGGAGGAGCCAGTGGCTCTATCGGCGCCACCCAGGTGCCTCCAGCGGCATCAGTGGGCGGGTGATTGCTGCTTGCCTTCTTCCTCGGCCTTGAAGTGCGGAATCACATGCTTGCTCATCAGGTCCATACTCTTGAGCACCTTGGCGCTGTCCAGGCCACCCATCCGCGTCCAACACAGCAACTGGGTAGCGCCCAGCCTTTCCTTCAAGGCGGCGATCTGCTCGATACACGAGTCGCGATCGCCGCAGATCACCGCGCCGACGGCCTTCATCTCTTCCCATTTGATTGAAGCGCAGATGCTGCGAAGTTGCTCGTAAATTTCGTAGCCCTCTGACGCCTGCTGGCCGGGCGGGGGCGCGATGTACTTGGCCAGCGTGCGATAGGTCCACAGCACCGGGCCAGTAAAGTCGCGCCGTGCCTGTTCTTCGGTTTCGCCGCAGAACACCATGCACAACGCGCCGATCTCCCGCGGTACGGTCGGATTCGGCGCCAGACGCAGACCATCGTGGTAGCGCTGGACCATCTTGCGGGCGGCCTCGCCATAGAAGCCGAAAGTTGGCGCGCAGAGCAGGTTGAGTCCGCGTTTGCCGGCCGCGCCGAAGCTGTCCGGACTCACGGCTGCGACCCACACCGGGGGATGGGGCTTTTGCAGCGGCTTGGGCATCACATGCTCGACCTGGAACCTGAAATGCTTGCCCGGGTAGTCGATCTTTTGCTGGGTCCACGCCTGCAGCACGATATCGAGCGCTTCGTCAAAAATTTCATGCGACTGGGCCTGATCGATGTGGAAGCCGTGATATTCGACCGGCTGGAAACCGCGTCCGACGCCGAAATCAACCCGGCCGTCGGAAATCAGATCGAGCAGGGCGATGTCTTCGGCGATGCGCAGCGGATGGTTGAAGGGCAGCACCGTCACTCCGGTTCCCAGACGGATGTTTTTGGTCACCGGCGCCAGCGCGGCCAAGGTCAGGGCTGGCGACGCACAAAAGCCGTACTCAGAAAAGTGATGCTCCGAGGCCCACACCGAGTCGAAGCCGAGATCCTCGGCCCGGCGCATCAGGTCTATCTCTTCCTTGAGCACCTGGTGCTCGCTCTTGCCCGCCGGATTTTCAAACAGATGAAGCATCCCGAATTTCATACCAATCTCCTGTGCCCCTGCCCGAGGACGTATCGATTATCGGCACCGACTCGTTGATTGTTCGTTAAAGCTTGAGAAGCAGTTTTGATGCCAAGCTCGCCGGGAACGATCAGCGCTTTGTCACCCCCGAGAAGGAGTGGAGTTGCCAGGCCGCGGTCCGGCTGTCGTTGCGGCCCGGCAATCGAGGGCGCTATGGTCATTGAGTAGCGAATCCCCGCCCGCCTGAAGCCATGGGCGTGACGGCCAACCCGACAGCAGGGCTGAAACCGGCGCCGCGGAGGCGGCTGCCTCACGGAGGTCTCATTATGCGCCTGATGCACACCATGATCCGGGTCAATGATCTGGACGAATCCTTGAAGTTTTACTGTGACTCGCTGGGCATGAAGCTGTTGCGCAAGCAGGACTATCCCGCCGGCGAATTCACCCTGGCCTTCATCGGTTACGGTGGTCTGCGCGACACGACCGTGGTGGAGCTCACTTACAATTGGGGCAAGCATAAATACGAGGTGGGCGATGCGTTCGGACATCTTGCCATTGGCGTCGATGACGTTTACCGGGCCTGCCAGACTCTCAAGGACAAGGGCGTCAAGGTTGTGCGCGAGGCCGGTCCCATGAAAGGTGGCACCTCGGTAATCGCCTTCGTCGAAGACCCCAACGGCTACCGTATCGAACTTGTCGAGGACCATTCCGGAGGTGACGCCTAGCCATGAAAGCCATCCTGTATAAGGGCCCCAACCAGCTCGAATTGGGCGAGCTTCCGCGGCCCGATCCAGGTCCCGGCGAGGTCCTGCTCAAGGTGCATAATTGCGGGATCTGCGGCACCGATCTCCATTGCGTGCAGCTGGGGCTCGGGCTGAAGCCCAATTCCGTGTTGGGCCACGAGTTCTGCGGCGAGGTTGCCGAGGTGGGCCGCGAGGTCAGCGGCTTTACCCCCGGAGAGCGCGTAACCGCCTTGCCGTTCGGCTTTTGCGGAGTCTGCGAACGTTGCCGCCAGGGGCAGCAATGCCATTGCGAAAAGCTGCGGCCACTGGGCTTGGGCGCACTTCCCGGCGCCTACGCGGAATTCGTGGTGTGTCAGTCGTCAGCGCTTTTCAAGTTGCCTGCCACGATGACCTCGCGTGAAGGGGCGCTGGTCGAGCCCTTGTCGGTGGGATTGCACGGCGTTAACCGCTCGCGGATTGCACCGGGCTCGCCCTGCGTCATCATGGGCGCGGGACCGGTGGGACTGGCAGCCCTGATGTGGTGCAAGGCCAAGGGCGCCGGTCCGATCGTGGTCTCCGAACTGACGCCGGGCCGCCGCGAGATGGCGCTGAAGCTGGGCGCGACCGCGGTTGTGAATCCCAAGGAGCGCAATCCCGCGGCCGTGGTCAAAGAGCACTGTGGCCGCTTGCCGCAGGTGGTCTTCGAGTGCATCGGAGTCAAGTCAACGCTCAACGAGGCGATCGGTTTGGTTGACAAACTGGGTCAGGTCGTAGTGATGGGCGTGTGCATGGAGCCCGATCAGATCATGCCGGTTCAGTGCATCTTCAAGGAAGTGAGCATGGAGTTTGCGCTGGGTTACACCCGCGCCGATTTCGCGGAGACCCTCGCCGCGCTGACGGCCTCCAGGTTCGACGCCAACGCGATGGTCACCGACGTGATCGGGCTGGACGGCGTGCCGGCCGCGTTTGAAGCGCTGCGCAAGCCGAGCAGTCAAGCCAAGGTCCTGATCGAGTTTCCGCATTAGCCGCGCGCGCGGCGGCAGGGGGCGTCAAAATGGCGCAGTACGAAACGCTGATTTACGAAGCGGTCGCCGACCGCGTGATGCGTCTGACGCTCAACCGGCCTGAACGGCTCAACGCGATGTCGCTTGAACTGTTGGGCGAGTTCGATCAGGTCATTGACCAGTTCGAAAGCGACCCGGACGCGAGCGTGCTAATCATCCGCGGCGCCGGCCGCTGCTTCTCCGCGGGTTACGACCTGGAGGATACGCAGTTTTCGGGGCGCGGATTCCGGGTCTCGACCGATCAACGCGCGATGCATCGCCTGGCTGCGCGGTGGATGCGCCTGCTGGACCTGCCCAAACCCACGATCGCCCAGGTCCATGGCTATTGTATCGCCGGGGCCAACGAACTGGCGGGTCACTGCGATGTCGCGTTTGCCGCCGAGGACGCGATTTTCGGTAATCAGGCCGGACGAGTCCTGGGAATTCTGCCGACGATGGCGATGTGGCCGGCGCTGATGGGTCCGCGCCGCACCAAGGAGTATTTTTTCACCGGTGACACCTTTACGGGGAAACAGGCGCTTGAGTGGGGGCTGGTCAACCGCATCTTTCCACATCCGGAGCTCGAAGCGGCGACGCTTGAGTACGCGCGCCGCGTCGCATTGGTACCGCTCGAGCTTCTGACCCTGCACAAAGCCGCCGTCAACCGCTTCGCGGAGGTGGCCGGTATTCGCGCGGCTGAGCAATCCGCCTGCGACCTGGATGTGATCGCCCATCAGACCGAGGTGGTGCAAAATTGGCTCATGCTGTGCCGCGAAAAGGGGCTGCGCGAAGCCCTGGAAGAGCGCGACCGGCCGTTCAAGAAACTCGGGCATTGAGGACTGGAGCACGGATCGGGTAGTGTCGGGAGCGGTGGTAGCCATGATATGCTAAATTGTTCCGTGCCGATAAAAAACCGGAAGTTTTGAGCAGGCTGGAGCGATGCATCATCTGAATCCCGGCAACATCGCCCAGGTTATCGAAACTTGGGGCTACCTGGGGATCTTCATTTTCGTGTTTGTCGGGAATCTGGGGCTCCCGGTACCCGAAGAATCGGTGGTCCTGGCTGCGGGCTTTCTCGCCGGCCGCGACGTATTGAGCCTTAAACTGGTGATGCTGGTCGCCTTCGCCAGCGCCGTGGTCGGCGACAATTTCGGCTACATGCTGGGGCGCACGGGCGGGCGCCAGGTGGTGGTGCGGCTGGCCCATTCCTCAAGTTGGCTGCGCTGGCGCCATCGGCGCTTCAAGGCCTTCTTTGACGCCCACGGCAACAAGACGATCTTTCTGGCGCGCTTCATTGCCGGGTTGCGCTTTATGGCCGGCCCGATGGCGGGTGCAATGCGGATGCCGTTCTGGCGCTTTTTTGGATGGAACGTAATGGGCGCGATCGTGTGGTGCGCCGTCATCGCGTACTTGGGATTCGTGCTCGGCGACCAATGGGAAGTGGTGGCCGCCCAGATCCATCGGGCCGGACAGTGGGTCATGATCGCCGCCGCCGCGGGCGGCGCCCTCGCCATCTATCCGCTATGGTTGCGCCATCGTTGGCGCCCCAACTCCCAAGTCGGCTCTTGAAACCAAAACAATTTCACCTGCCAGGAGCACAAACGCATCGGCGCACAGGCCCTTTCTGTTCCCTGTCATTATCCCAGGAGAGGGCAAGGGAGAGGTGACACGCTCCGATTCACGGCACAGATTTCGCCTACCTCCACTGCCCTTCCGCAAACCACTGACCAGAACAATCCCGCTTCGGAGTTTGATGAAGGAGCAGGGTGGGCGCTTCTTATCCGCGATGCCACCCAGCGCCGTTTGCGCGTCCGCGACCGCCGATGGTAGCGTGCCGCGAGCCGGCCCTGGTCGGCAGATCCGGCTAAACGCGATCTCCATCTGCAAAAGAATCGGGAGGATGCTCGATATGGCTCTACTACCTTACGGCGATGAAGGCGCGGCTTCGGCGGAAACCGTCAAGCTTTTGGAAAGCGGCCGCGTCAAGCTTAACGTGGGGCGGATGATTGCCAACTCCAACGCCGTGTTCAAGCCCTTTAATCTGCTTGGCGGCGCGCTGATCGGCAAGGCCAAGCTCGATCCCAAGCTGCGGGAGATCGCGATCCTGCGCACCGCCAAAGTGACCCGCTCGGTCTATGAATGGACCCAGCATGTGCCGATGGCGAAACATGTCGGCGTGACCGAAGCGCAAGTCGCGGCCATGGACAACTGGCAGGGCGCGTCATGCTTCAACGATCTGGAGCGAACGGTGCTGCGCTTTACCGATGAGGTTGCGGCTAACGTCAAGGGCACGCACGAAACGCTGGAGGCCCTCAAGAAGCATCTGGGGCCGGCGGAAATCGTCGAGCTGATCCTGAGTATCGGCTTTTGGGGGATGGTGGCCCGGCTGTTGGAAACCACCGAAGTGGATCTGGAGGAGTACGCCGGCAAGGTCAACCTGCTCGAGGGCACCCCTAACCGCTAATCGGAAATCAGGAGGAATGCGCAAATGGCTCTACTGCCCTATGGAAGCGAGGAATCGGTGGCCAACGCGCCGATCAAGCTCAATGTCGCTCGCATGATCGGCAATTCGGATGCGGTCTCCAAGCCGTTCGCCCGGATGGCCAACGCGCTGGTGATGAAGACCAAGCTCGACCCCAAGCTGCGTGAAATCGCGATCCTGCGCACCGCCAAGGTCAGCCATTCGGTTTACGAGTGGACCCAGCATGTGCCGATGGCGAAGCACGTCGGCGTAACCGAGGCGCAAGTCGCCGCGATGGACAACTGGGAGGGCGCGAAGTGCTTTAGCGACCTCGAGCGCACCGTCCTGCGTTTCACCGACGAGGTCGCGCTCAACGTCAAAGGCTCGCGCGAAACTCTGGCAGCGCTGAAAAAACATCTCGGTTCCACCGAAATCGTGGAGCTGATCCTGAGTATCGGCTTTTGGGGAATGGTCGCCCGGCTGCTGGAAACCACCGAAGTCGATCTCGAAGAATACGCCGGCAAAGTCAACCTGCTGGCGCCGGGGGAGTCGAGGTAGGCACTGCGGAAAAAATCACAGGCTGGAAGCCTGTGCCACTATCTGCGTTGGCCACGTGGGACAGGCTTTCGAGCCTGTCATCCTTCGCCCGGCGATTCGAGCAGGGTATGTCATCCCGACCGCAGCGGCATTCTTTCTGCCGCGCAGTGGAGGGATCAACGCGAAGCGATGCCCGAAACACCTCTCCCCATTTCGATGGGATTCGATGGGAGAGGTCGCGAAACCGAAGGCCGTAGTGCGCACGCGCACTGAAGGTGAGCGGGTGAGGGTCCTTATGAAAAGGACTCTCGTCGCGCTACAGCGGTTCGATCCTGATCTTGTCGGTCAGATTGAGGTCCGCGAGTATCTGCTGCAACTCCCGGAGCAGATACGTCGCCTCGGCCGCGTCGATTTCCACGGAGAAGGTCACTCCAAGGCTCAGTTGAGTGCCCGACCGCAGCTTCGGAATCAGCCGCGTGCCGACCTTGTTCCACGACTCCGGCGGAATCGAGCCGGTCGGCAGCAGCGTCTTGGCGTGGGTCTCCTCGTCCCCGCGCTCTCCTGGCGGGAACCCGACCCCAGGCCCGCCGTCGTCAGGTACTATCGGCGGTACGCCCGGCGCTCCACCATCGTCCTTGATGACCTCGGAAGGCCCCGCCTTCAACACTGTCGCGCGATCTCTCTTCAGCAGGTAAACGCCGGGATCGAACGACACTTCGTCGGGGGAGACTGGCTGCTTGAACCACACGTGCTCGAAAGTACCGCCAACCTGATCTCCAGAGGCCAGGCCGAAGTCGCCATTGACGACGAACTCCGGAATCTTGCGTTTCAAATATTCGTCGGGACTGATGAGGCGATCGAGCGAGCCGTCTAGAAACGCCTGACGCAGGCTCCGCAGCGGCCATGCACCGGTCTCCTTGAACGCCTGCGGCCAGCGCCGATCCAGGTAGCCGGCGCCCGGCGACTCGTTGAGCAGGGTGTTGGATTTCAGTGCGCCGAGCACGCGGTCGCACAGTGATTTTGACCCGCTCGAATGGCCCGCGCCCAGGTCGATCTCACGCAGACCGTCGGGCGACTTGGGATCGGCGAAGACCATATAACGGTAGCTCGCCCAGACTTCCTCCCGTGCCTCGGTCTCGGCAGTCCTCACTTTCGCGGCTACATCCTTGAGCTCCGAGGTCTCGAATTCACCGCCCAAGGTCCCGTCATTGATTTCCTTCAGCACGCGCTGCCACGCCAGCGAGTCCTCGACGCGATCGCGCAACTGGCGCCCGGTCTTGCGGATGCACCAGATCAGCGACGCCGGATAAAGGCGCGGCGAGCGGCCCCGCATCCTGGTCCATTCGGCGAGCTTGCCGCGCAGGCTGCCGTTACCCTCTCCACGCCTCGTCGGGATCGACCACGACCAGGTTCAGTTGCGCCAGATCCTCGACGTCGGTGCTGTCCTTCGGGAACGCTCTCTGAACGTGGAGCGTGGCGCTGCCACGGAATTGTCCGTCAACCAGCCGCTCAATCGATTTCCTTATTTCGGCTTCGTCCAGCGAGGCGCGCCGGTCGTGAACCACCTTCTCCAGCTTGGGCTTGAGGCCGAAGCGGTAGCCGTCGGTTCCAGCCTTGCGGATGTAGAACGCCTTCGCTTCCAGGGCCTTTGCCGCGTTGTCAACGGAGGTCGTGTCGACCTCGGGACCGCCAAGAGCGAACCGCAACTCCGGCAGATGGGCAAGCTGTTCGCTCTGTCCCCCGGAGGACTCGAAGAGAATCGCGCCGCCGACGCGGCGATGGATTTCCTTTAGTGCCCCTTTTGCATCGGCGTCGAGCGCGGCGGCCTTGTTGCGTTCTCCCGCGATATCGCTGTCGATTGCCGGATCGAGCCGTATCTCGCCCAACTGGCCCAGAACCACGGAGCGGAACGCGCGTTCATGGAGTGGAGCGGATCCGAGCGTAATTAGCGGTTCCGGGAGCGCCTGGCGATGCTCCCTGCCGAACGCGATTGAGATCCATTGCGCGAACATCGCCAGCGTTCCGCGCGTCTGTTGGAACTGCCCGAGTGTGCGCCATTTGCGCTGGAAGACGGTCAAGGTGGCGGGATGAAACGGATAACAGGCTTCGAAGCGCCCTCTCAGATAATCACGCGCCCTGGCTTCGGTCGCCGAGCTGTCAACCGCGGTCCATTCCTGCGGCAGTTCGCTACGATGCTCAAAGCACCAATTGGCGTAGGCGAGAGCCACGGCCTTGCGCGCCGATTCCTTGCCCAGGTCCTCGAACAGCCTGCGGCGCAGCACCTCGCTGATCTCGGCTTCGTCATTGACCAGCAGGTCCTTGGCAACCCGCTTGACGACTTTCGTGATGCGTTCCTGCCAAACCAGGTCGCCTTCGGTCATTTCGACCTGGCTGCGGGGCAGGCTGATGACAAATGCGCTACCCCGTGCGCCGGTCATTGCCACGGTAAGGTTCTGGATGAAGGCGTAAAAACCGTCGCCAAACGCGCGATGGCGGTTGAGAAAGTTCAGCACCTCGTCGAACAGAATCAGGACCGAGCCGCCGGCTTTTTCGATGACACGGCCGATCGCTTCAGTGCCGGGCGGCGTGGTCCTGGCGGCGGAGCCGAGAGCGGCCACACCCTCGTCGCCCGCGAGTTGGCGGGCGACGTCGATCCATGGATTCTCGCGCGTATCCGTGGGGTCCCACGCGTTGCCGACGAACACCGCTACCTTGGTCTGTTGGGGAAGCTTTTCTACGCCAAGAGCTCCGCGAAGATCCGCCCCTATAGCCTTGGCGTAGTCGTGATTCTTCACCAAGTGGTACAGAGCCGTGAGCGTGTGCGTCTTACCGTCGCCGAATTGCGTAATCAGAGTCAGCACCGGAGCGGCATTGACCGTCTCGCCGACCAGCCGCCGTGCGACCATCCCCATATGCTCGCGCAGTGCCTTAGTGAAGCACGTGCGGGCGAAGAAGTTCGCCGGGTTCGTGTAATCGTCCGGTGCGGTGCCGGCCACGACTTGTTCCAGTGCGATCGCAAACTCATCGGGATTGAACGACCGCCCCTCGCGAACTTCAGCCCGCGGCTGAACGACTTTGTACCAAGGTTCCATGTCCTTCACGGCACGTCGGTGGGTTTGTAAACCGTCAACCAGTCAATGTTGTCAAAATCGCTGTCGAGGCTGGCCAAAGCTTCGACGCCGTACTCATCGGCAGCGGCAAGTACGAGAGAATCCTTCGTGAGCAGGCCATGGCGCTCAATCATCTCATGGGCTTGCCGGACCCTAGTGTCGTCAAGTTCAAGAACGAGGATACCGAGTTGAAAAACACCCGCAGTGAGAAGCCAATATTTGCTCAGGCTGCGGACGAATTCAGGTTTGCGCTTGAGCAGAGGCGCCGACTGCCTGGGAACAACTCCAGTCGCGACGGCTTCGGCCAGCATTAACCGATGACAGACATCGCTGACAACGTCAGCCGTAGTGACCGCAAGAACATCCTCAGCCGAGCACCGGTGCAGGAATTCGATGCATTGCCGCGAGATTTCAAGGAACGCATAAACGAAAATATTTGCGTCAATCAGGACCTCCGAGCCAGGTGGCAGATCGCTCAGCACTTGCGCGGGCATTTAGAAGTCCTCGAGTTCCGGGTCTTGCGCGGCCCACTTGGCGGTTTCAATATCGATTGGGATACCGAACCGCAGCGTTTCGAGAACGCGGAGCGCGGCGGCTACGCGTTGCTCTTTTCCTTCGGGAGGGAACTTGGCGGCGATCAGCCGCTCCAATTCATGACGGCGGTTGCCGCTCGGACCTCCGGCGCTGCTGACGTTGTGTCCGTTTCCCAGCAAATCAGCGGCGTAGCCAATAGCCGCACGAACGTCCTCGCGGGTGAGCCGGGGATAGGCGTCGAGCAGATCGTCCTCTGAAGCACCTTCCGCGAGCTTTCGGAGGAGCATCTCGACCGTGATTCGGGTGCCCTTGATTACCGGCTTTCCCATCATCACCTGCGGATTGATTTCGATTCGGTCGGCAGTCATAACTTCCGCCTCACTTCGGCACTGCTAGAAGCATAGCATCGACCAGGCCGTTTTTCCTCGCTGTCGCGGGGGTAGAGGGCGGAGAGCGCATTGGCCAGACGGACGAAGTCCTGGCCGCGCTCGGATTCGGCTTTGAGCATTGTGCGAAGGGCGTTGGACTTGCCCGCGGCTTGGAGCAGCATCGCGATATGGACGCGGTCAAGCGTGGTCGTGCCCGGAGCCACGGCGGGGGCTTCGTCCGGTCCCGCGCCGCGCTTGGACTTTTTCCCAGCCGCGCGGCGGGGCGGGGCTTCGGCGTCCCTGTCGTAGCCAAGTTTCAACTGGAGCGGGCCGCTCCCGCTGCGCTCGATCAGGTCGGCGGCGCCTGCGGCGCCGTCCTCACCCAGCAGCGCCGCGGCGCGCTCTCTGATTGGCAGCAGGCGGACGATGCCCTTTTTCGTCTCGATGATGCTGTCTTCCCAATTTTCGAGGTGGATTCCGAGCGGCTGCGAGAAGCGGCGCACCACGTCGTAGATCAGGGTCAATCCTTTCTTCGCCTTGCCGGCCGTATCATCCTCATCATCAACGTCATCGAGCTCGTCTCATGTGCCGTCGCTTCGGATTCAGAGCCGTTGGTGGTGGTCGATTGAATCGTCCAGAGGAATAGCGCGGTCAGACGCGAGTCCTCTTCCAGCGCCCCTGCCGCACCATTGCGTGCGCGCGCCTCGGCGGTGCCAAGCACCTGACCGAGCGCGGTGCGGCCGACGATCTCCCATACGTAGGCGAGGAAGCCGCGCTCGTGCGGGTCGGTTGCTTCGGGATCACCCCCAAGCGGGATCTCACGCCCTTCGGCGTCCTCAACCCTGGAGTAACGGCTGTACACCTCCATCGCGGGACCGATGCAGGCGAAAACGAGATCAGCGCCGCGCACGCCCTCAGAAGAAAGCCGTTCCATCCAGTCGCCGATGCGATTCGGAAGCTCGCGGAAGACCTCGACCCAATCGCCTACGGAGTCAACGCTTCGCGGTCTGCAAACTAAGTGCACGCTCGTCGCGAGGGCCGCGGACTCTCGCGCTCTCAAGCGCGTGGCAGCTTCGGTCACGATCGGCCAAGAACCTGTGACGATCCATCCGCCCTTCACCATCCCAGACAAAAGTGCTTCCCAACCTTCGGTCGTTTTGTGCGCAAAAACGACCGATCCGATTCCGTCTTCTTTTGTAGCTCTTCTGCCCCCAACAAAGGCCCGCGCCATCATTTCTTCGAAGAAGGCGCGATCTTTTGGACGCCCCTCAAAGTTCTTAACTTCGTCCTGAACAATCTCATGAGTTTTAGGAGTGAGCGGATTCTCAGTGTCGTATGGGTCGCGGAGTAACGACTCGGCACCCAATGTTCTTTTCAGCCAGATAAAGAAGAAATCGGACAGATCGGAATATGGAATCGCGTCGTAGTAAGGCGGATCTGTAAACCAAACGTCGCCAGTGTCGTCCGGAAGCGGCGTCGTAGTGGCGTCAAGAAGTTGCACGTGACCGGCCCTCGCAAAATCTCGCGTAAGGAACTCAACGGCCTCGCGCAACGACACTCAAGCCGTCAGAGAAGCTTCCTGTAGACTCCGAGGTGATAACACTTTCTGCAAAATCCCACACAGCAGGAAGCGCCTGCCTGCCGAATATGTGCTCGACTTTCTCTTGGTCCGCCTGGTAACGCCAGAGGCACAGGGAGGAGCTCCGGCTTGCCACCCTGTCGACGACGAGGCTTAACAGGTCGTTAACTCCGGAGTTGTCCGCAGCAGCTTTCACTTTCGAGGCAAGCGTCGTCAGTGCAAGCTTTTGGCGGGCAGTGAACAGGTCACTCCACTGTGTCATGCCATAAAGCTGAACGCGAAATCCGAGCGTGCCCTGCGGCGGCAACGCCTCGTCCGGTATCACGCTGATCCCGTTCGGCAGCTTCTTATTGGCGAGCTTCGCCAACCGCCTTCTGCGCCTTCCACACACGAATTCGTAATCGCGCTCAGTGGCAACCCGATATTGGCGGCCCGACTTTGTCGTCTTTCGCAGGGTCACTACCGCGAGTAGACAGGCGCCGCCGATGCGGTTCCCCTCGTCGTCGAAAACACGTGTCAGCGCCGCCGCGCTGCTGTCGCAATTGCGCGCGTACACGATCCAGCGCTAGAGGAGGTATTCACACGCCAGACAGGTCGCGTTGCCCCGCATCACGGTGCCCTTAGGAAATTCTTTCTCGCTCTTTGGGGTGAAAACCTCTAATTCGATATCCGGCGGCTTACCCTCCTCCCGTTTCGCCTTGTAGGCAGCGCCCGGAGCCGGCTCGCTTTCTTGCAAAGCCAGAACGAGCGAACCAGCGGAATCTCAGCACCGCAGTTAGGCGATTCGCAATATACCGTCCGCGCCCACAAGTAGGCAATCGGCGTCGCACCGTCAGGGTCAGGCGGGTAAAACTGCGGCTAGTTCGTTTTCGGCCCGCTTCCTTTATCTCCGCGCCGACCTTGCGCAGCTCGTCGGCAAGTTCCGGTCCGTGGCGCGGGATGTCTTCGAGCATCACTTTGAGAATCAGGCATGCGACAGGATTGAGGTCCGACGCGAAAGCATCGCATCCAAGGCGCAGTGCCTCAAGCGGGATCGACCCGCCGCCCGCGAACGGATCGACCACCAGCGGGGTTTCCTCGCCATGGGCCGCCTTGACCAATCCGCGCCCGGCTTCGAGGTAGCGCGGCTTAGCGGCATAGTCCCAGTTTGCAAAGTCGCCGATGAATCTGAGCAGCGCCTGCCCGAAGTCGAAATCCTCATCGCCGGCTTCGCGCTTGATCGTATTCCCCAGCAGTGGCCGGTGCGCCTTCTTCTTGAAGTCGGTCGGGACAGTTCGGATCGCACGGATCGGGCAGCAGCAGCGCCAGCAGCATCGCGCGGCACGCCGCCAGCGGCCGGCGCGCCCACCACAGATGCAGCGTGCTCGGATGTCCGTGACGGATGGACTTCTCGCGCGCCGAATGGCGGCTCACCACCGCAATCGGAAAATCCACCTCCGCCAGCCGCTTACATTCTTTGGGGATCATCTACTTCAGGAATGGGGGCGTCTGGCAAATTGCATAGGGCCGTATGAAGTTTGGCTTGATCGCTTCACCCGAACTTCTGAGAACCAAATCCTGGCGGCCGTGGTTTCCACGAATCCTCTGGACGTCGTTGAACTGCACCATGGTCTGATCGCCGTCGATTTCGACTTTTTTCAGAATTCCCCAGAGCAACAGGTGTTCGCTGTTATGCGCTGCGTCCGAAAAGATAACCGGCATATCTTTTTCTTGCTTGTGTGCTTCGTCCAGCAAACGTTTCGCAGTTTTCCAGGCGCGGCGCTCGGTAATGCTGCCGCTTCCCTTCAACGCAAATTCCTCCAGCCTATGCCGGTCCACTATTGTAGAAACGCAGAAGTCATAGAGCCCGTTTTTCATCTCAGGTCTCCGCCCGTTTGTCGTTATCTGGGATGGCGCTTGCTCGTTTTCTCCGAACTTCGGCTTTCTTTCCGTCATCCTGAACGGAGGCTGCCGTAGTGAAGGATCTCGCGCGGTCCCCCGCGCGTTATCCAGCATTCCGGGTTTGGCCGAGGAATGATACTTCGTTCATTTTAAGTAGCGTCCTCTGAATGGTCTTCTGCGTCCTGGCACGTTGGTCGAACCGTTTGCGATCTGTTGCTCACGAAGGAGACGTGGTTGCTGTACGAAGAGCTTGGACGCGCGGAGGACCGCGCCAGATCCTTCACTGCGTTCAGGATGACGGAATGGGGCTCCCGCGGAATTCTCATAAAGTAAGTTCGTCTCAGGACGCGACACCTTTGCTCTCCAGCGCAGCGAAACGCATGGCATAGTGGTCCACCGTACTAACTTCGGCCCAATCCATTTGGGCCGGATCGGCGATTTGCAACAGCTTGGGGCCTTCGGGCTGCTTGCAGCGGCTCACCACGTAGAGCCAATAACAGTCGCGCCGATCCTCGGCGGTGCGCTTTTCGTTGGGCGTTAACCCGACCACGCCTTCATTGCCGGCCGATGCCCTTCACTTCGATCAGCCGCAGCTCGCCGGAGTTGGTGTCCAGGCTGGTGATGTCGTAGCCGAGGTTCTTCTCGTGAACGTCGGCGACCTGCGCGGCCCTGTGCGCGCTCATATTCGATCGCGACTCGCATCGCGATTGCTTCGGTTTCAGGGTCGGGCCGCAGGTTGCGGATTTCGGGTTTGTCCCGTTCGGGATGGGGCAGAACGAGGACGACTGGTGATCCGCTCGACGGCCTGAAGCGTGAGCGACCGCTGGCGGTCGAGTTCCTGCCGCCGGCGTTCGCGGCGCGCCAGCAGTTCGGCGTGCCGAGTCTCGGCCTGGTCAGGTTGCCCGCCGCGCCTTCGACGCCGCGCTCGACATCCTCCGGCGAGCGGCCGATCGCTGGTCTTCGCGGTAGATCAGTTCGGTCAGCGACAGCTCGACGTGTGCGGCGATGCGTTCGACTTCGGCGAGCGCGTTCCTTGCGGACTTCGTCGAGAAACGGCCGCAGTGCGTGTTCGTTCAGCCATGCGCGAGGCTCCGGCAGCATGAGCGACGGCGGGCAGGGTCTCCGGAGCTCGGCGCGGGCGTCAGGTTGCCAAGGACTGCGGGGTCGCGAAGGTCGGTCGTGCCCGTCGTCGCGATCTCGACAGCGAACATCCGCTCGTGAATCACGTCGCCCAAGCCCATCGACGACGCGGGCGCGGTAGAAATCGATCCGCACTGGCGCGTCGACGTCCAGCGAGTAGAAGCAGGCACCATCTGCGCAAGCGATTCGCGCGCCGTGTCAAGGGCGTGCCGGCGCAGCGCCTCGAACAGCGGATGGCCCGGCGTGACCCATTCAAGGTTGTTCTTGTCGGCGGTCTCGCGGTCGGTGGAAAGTCGCGGATACTCGCCGCGAGAGATGGCAGCTTCCAGTCGGGTTCGCTTTCGTAGCGTCGCAGCGCCTGCGGCGTCGCCGCCGGATCGAAAGTGTGCGGCAGCGACGGCACCGGTCTTCAGCGTAAACGGCACGTAGGGCGCGCGCCTGGCACATGAAGCGCGCGATGGTCTCGGGGACGACGCGGTGTTCCTGGGCTCGGGCGCGGCGCTCGATCAGCATCTCCAGATTAAGCTTCTTGGACGCGAGTCCTTCAAGGGCGTTCTGGCAGATGGCCCGGAAACGATCCTCGTCTCACATCGCGAAGCAGGCGATCTTCCAGATCGGCGTCGCCCAGGTTGCCGGCATAGTAGTCGCGCAGGATGCGCTCGATCTGCGCCGGCGGAAGGATTTCGCCGACGACATTGAAAACGGCATCGTCGTCAAGCGCATTGCGAATTTCCTTGAGCTTTTCCAGCAGCCGATCGAGGATGCGGCCCTCGACCGTGTTGGTCGCGACGAAGTTGAAAATCAGGCAGTCGCTGGGTCTGGCCGTAGCGATGGATGCGGCCCATCCGCTGCTCAAGCCGGTTCGGGTTCCACGGAATGTCGTAGTTGAACATGATGTGGCAGCATTGAAGATTGATGCCTTCGCCGGCCGCTTCCGTCGCCACCAGCACCTGGATCGCGCCCTCGCGGAACTGCTGTTCGGCGTAAGCCGCGTGCCCTTCTCATCGCGCGAGCCGATCTGCATCCCGCCGTGGATGAAGCCAACGTTGAAACCCCAGTTCGCGAGCTTGTTGACCAGGTAGTCGAGCGTGTCCTTGAACTCGGTGAAAATCAGCAGCCGCTCATCCGGGTCGTCGAAGAATCCTTGCTCCTGATCAGAACTTCTTGAGCTTCGCGAGCTTGGCTTCGGCCTCGGCGTCTTCCAGCGCCTTGGCCTGCTCGGCGAGTTGCTTCGAGATCGGCGATCTCTTCGCGCACCTGCGCGGGGTTCTGCGGCGAGCGTGACTGCTTCGATCATGCTCGAAACGTTCGCGCTCGGCTTCTTCCATTTCCTCCAGATCTTCCGCGTCGGGAAGGTCCGGCGGCGCAGTACGAGGCAATCTCCTGGGCGCGCTTCAAACTTTCGGTCGAGCCGGCGCGCGCGGTTTTCCAGCGAGTGTCGCAGGGCGTAGGCGCTCGAAGCCAGACGGCGCTGATAGAGGGCCATCAGGAAGCCAACGGCGCGGGCGCGCGGGTCGTCGCCATTGGCCGCGGCTCGAGCGATTGCGCTTCACGAAAGGACGTAACGTCGCGGTAGAGGTCGAACTCATCGCCATCGATCGTCGAAATCGGCAGTGCGGGGATCGCGCTTGGTGAAGAGCTTTCGCGCGACCCAACTGCCGTCCGGCTGCCGCTCGGGAAAGTACACCATCGCCTCTTTGGTGCGGCGCAGGTAGAAAGGCGCGCGAGCGGCGGTCCATGGCCTCGCGAATCGACTTCACATCTGCATAGGCATCCTGATCGAGCAGTTGAAGGAAGAGACTGAAGTTCTCCGGATCGCCCTTATGGGGCGTGGCGGTCAGCAGCAGAAAATGATCCGAGATGTCCCGCAGCAGCTCGCCCAAAGCATAACGCGCGGTCTTTCTGGCGGGCGGCGACCACGACATCCGGTGCGCCTCGTCGACGATCACCAGGTCCCAATGGACTTGCTGCAGGCCGGGCAGGATCGTGGTCGCGCTTGGCGAGATCGAGCGAGGTGATGACCTGCCGGTTTTCGAGCCACTGGTTGATGCCGAATTGCTCGCGAATATCGCCGCCCTTCAGGACGATAAACTTCTCGTCGAATTTTTCCTTCAGCTCGCGCTGCCATTGGAAAGCGAGATTCGCCGGGACACACGATCAGAACCCGGTCAGCCAAGCCGCGCAGCTTCAGTTCCCGGACCAGCAGACCCGCCATGATCGTCTTGCCGGCGCCCGCATCGTCGGCGAGCAGAAAACGAACGCGCGCCAGACTTGAGGAGATAGTCGTAAACCGCTTCAAGCTGGTGAGGGAGCGGATCGACGCGCGAGATCGAAAGGCCGAAGTAGGGATCGAACTCGTAGGCGATGCCGAGCGCGTAAGCTTGCAGGCCCAGCCGGAGCAAGTCACAGTCGCCAGCGTAGGAGCAGCGCGGCGTCCTGGGTCGTCAGGTTTGCAGATCTGTCGCAGGTCAGCGGTACGCTGCGGAAAACGCTCGGTATTGAACGCCCGACGAGGCCCAACTCCAGGTATCGCCGTTGACCGGGTTGACGGTGATCACCCGCATCGGCTCGTTGAACAGCGAACCGCTGAGTATCTCGCCCGGCTTGACCGGATTATGCTCCGCCTCCAAGAGCCCCCTGAAAAAACGCCAATCGTAGCTTTAGCGTGCAGAATATAGCACTGGATAGTCGGTATTGCTACCGGTAGGGGCGGATGTGAAGCCGGCATGCCGGGCCGCAAAAAAACACCCTCGCCCGTCACGCGACTTGCTAAATTTAGCACAAATCGCGCGCCGACCTCTCTCGGTTTGCGGCTGCGCGCCAAGTCCGCAGCCGCGGGCGAGGTGATTTTTCGAATCTCCCTGGTCAGGGAGAGGGCATCAGGGATCTAGCGTCGACCTGCCGGCGGGGGCGTGGGCGCAGGTCGGACTCCGACGGAACAAGGTGGAGGATCACTCACGCGCGACCGCGGGGATGGGCTGGGGCGGGGGCTTGGGAGCGCAGCGCGGCGGCTTGGATGTATTTGACCGTTATCGGTGACAGATCGTCGACCGCGACTTTGGCGTCGATAATCGCGAAGGTCTTGCTGGCGTGCGCGGCCTCCAGCGCGGCGCGTAGTTCGCCCAGGGTGCGCGCGACGAAGCCGGCTCCGCCCCAATCCTGGCCCAGTTTGGCATAGGGCCACGGCGGAACTTCCAATAACTCGGGGCGGTCAACGATCGGACGGAAGATTTGCCATCCACTGTTGTTGACGACGATCACGATCGGGTTGGCGCCCAGCATCGGCGCATGGGAGATTTCCGGCCCGGTCATCTGGAAAGCGCCGTCTCCGCATAGCACCACGGGCCGCACGCCACTTCCCGCCTGGGCGCCCATCGCAGCCGGCACCGCAAAGCCCATCGACGCATAAAAGCCTTGGGCGAGGTATAGACCGCCGCGCGGCACGCGCACGTCCAGACCGGCAAAAAGCATGTCGCCCGATTCCGCCACGACGCCGTAGTTTGCATGATCGGCGAGGAAGCGGTTGAGTTCGAGCAGCATGTCATGTACCCGCAGCGGCGCGCTTTCGGGTGCCGGCGCGCGTCATTAAGGTTGTCGGCGTAGCGAACCGATTCGTCGCGGTATTTGAAATCGTGCTGCAAAAGGGCATGGAGGAAATCACGGACCGAGACATCGGTATAGGTGTGGAACCGCACGTCGACGTGACAGTCAACCGCCCAGATGCTGCGCTCGCGGACAATGGTGGGCGGTTGGTTGCCGAAATTCATATCGGTTTTCAGACAACCCAGATTGATTACCAGGTCCGCTTCCGCCATCCGCTCCACGATTGGAGGCGCGCTGATATCGGCGACCTGGACCCCCATGTACAGCGGATGGTCCATCGGGAACGCGCCCTTGCCCAGCACCGTGCTCAGCACCGGCACGCCCATCCGCTCGGCCAGCGCGATTAACTCGCCGGCGAGCTTATAGCGATGAATCTCGATGCCCGCGATCAGCGCCGGCTTGCGGGCCGCGTTGAACATCGCCACGGTCTCGCGGGCGGCCTCCTCGACCTGACGGGGATCGGAAGGGCGAAAATGGAGTTGGCCGTCCCAGGCGATGAGTTCTGCCGGCACTTCGATCTCCTGATCCACCATGTCGCGGTGGATTTCGATGTATCCGGGGCGTTGCTCGGCCCACACCGCCTGAACCACTTCGTGTAATTCCTCGGCCGCCGTCCGCGGATCGGTAAGGACCTTCAGCGCGCAGGTCACTTCGCGGTAAATCCGCTGCTGCGACTCGATCTCGCGGGCCTGATGATGGATCAAGGTGCCCAGCTTGCGCTCGCCCTCGCCGGGTCCGCCCGAAAAGACCAGGACCGGGACCCGCTCTGAAAACGAGCCGGCGACGGGGTTGACCAGGTTGTGTCCGCCGGCGCCGTAGGTCACGCACACGACCCCGATTTTGCCGGTGGCGCGCGCGTAGCCGTCCGCCGCAAAGCCGACCCCCGGCTCGTGCGACAGGGTCAGCATCTTGAGTCCATGCTTGCGGCCCAGCGCGAAGAACAGCTTGAGCGCGAGGTCGCCTGGAATGCCAAAAACGTGGGTGACGCCGATCTTGCGCAGGTAGGCGACCACGAAGTCGCCCAGGGTCATCCGTCTCTTCATACCTTCCATTCCTCACTTGTAGATTGTAGCAGGGAAAGGCCCTTTACGATGGCGCAAATGCCGGTGCTCACTTTTGTGCCGGAAAGTGGTAGGTTAGAGGGCAGAGTCCAATGACAATACGTGACGCCATAAGGCCCCACTTTCTGAACCCGATCCGGCTGACGCGCTTGCTGGCGTATCTGCCTCATTTTTTGCGGCTCTTTTACGCGTTGCTCACCGACCCCAGAGTGTCCTTTTTGGTCAAGCTGGTTCCGGCGATCGGCCTGATGGTGGCGCTTTCACCTCCCAACCTGGAATTGGAGATTATTCCGGTGCTGGGCGAGATGGATTTCCTCCTGCTCATGGTTATAACCCTGAAAGTCTTCGTGTGGTTGTGTCCGCCCGACGTCGTGCGCGAGCATGTAGCCCGCATCGCGCACCGCGCCTGAGCATCGCCGATGCGTCCAAGCAGATTGATTCTGATCGGGCTGGCCGCGGCAGTCATTGCCGTACTGGTGGTCCTGGGAGTAGCCGACGAGTTCCTGGTCGACATGGTGTGGTTCTCCTCGCTGGGATACCGCTCGGTGTTCCTCACCTCGTTCTTTGCCCGGGTCGTGGTGTTTGCCGTGGTCTTTGTGGTGACGGCAGGCGCGCTCTACTTGAGCGGTATAATTGCCCTGCGGGCCTCGCCCGACCGCGAACGCCTGCGCGTGGTGCGCTTCCCCGAGGACCTGCGCCAGCTCAGCCTGCCCGAGGTGATTCGTTCGCTGGGCGAACGGGTGCCGTGGCGGTTGTTGATCGGTGCGGCGGCCGTGCTGCTGGGGATTTTCGTCGCGGTCGGCGAGGCGTCGAACTGGGACGTCTACCTCAAGGCCATCTATGGGGTTAAGTTCGGTATAACCGAGCCGGCTTTTGGCAAGGATGCGGGCTTTTATGTATTCACCCTGCCGCTGCTGACTGACCTGCGCGATCTGGCATTGCTGCTGATCTTTCTGAGCACGGCGATCGCGGCGGGAATTTATTGGGCGCGCGGCGCGCTGGATTTCCGCGAAGCCCCGCCGCGCATCTCCGGCGCGGCGGTGAGCCAATTTTCAGTGATGCTCGGGCTGTTCTTTCTGCAGCGCGCCTATACGTACTGGCTCAACCGGTTTGACCTGCTGTTCCATACCGATGGCGTGGTCTACGGTTTCCGCTACGTGGACGACGTCCTGTGGCGGCCGGGCTTCTGGCTGTTAATCGCCTTATCGGTCGCCGCGGCGATACTGTGCTTCAGCAATTTCAGCGCCCGCGGGGCGCGGCGATTGGTGGCGGCCGCGGTAATCGTGTTTGCCCCGGGGCTGATCCTCAACCTCTTGCAGCCGGTGATCGAAAGCCTGCGGGTCAAGCCCGATGAATTGCGGATTGAAAAACCGTATCTGGCCAACAATATCCGGCTGACGCGCCATGCCTATAAGCTGGACGCGATCGACGTGGTGCCGTTCACCACCGCGGGCCGCTTGACGCGGGCTTCGCTACAGCAGGACTCGCCCACGATCAAGAACATCCGGCTGTGGGACCCGCGCCCCCTAATCGCCACTTATCGGCAGTTGCAGGAAATTCGTCTGTATTACGATTTTCGCGACGTCGAAGTTGACCGCTACCACATTCAGGGTGATTACAGGGAGGTGATGCTTTCGGCGCGGGAGCTCAATCCGGACCTGTTGCCCGAAAACGCCCATACCTGGGTCAACCAGCATCTTAAATTCACCCACGGCAGCGGGATCGTGATGAGCCCGGTCAACGCGAAAGATACCGAGGGTCTGCCGGTGTTCTTCCTCAAAGACATTCCCACCATTTCCAAGGTTGGCCTCAAGATAGATCAGCCCGGCATCTACTATGGCGAGGAGCAGGACAACTACGTGGTGGTCAAGGCCAACACCCCGGAATTCGACTATCCGCATGGGGCCGATAACGTATTCGGCTATTATCAGTCTGACGCCGGGATCAAGATGAGCGGAATCGCCAGCCGCCTGGTGTTCAGCTATTACTTCAAGGACCTCAATCTGCTGGTCAGCGACACGATCCAGTCGGACAGTAAGATTCTAATCCGCCGCAACATCCGCGACCGGATTGAGCGCCTGGCCCCGTTCCTGGTTCAGGATCGCGATCCGTACATCGTTTTGCACGATGGCAAGTTGGCGTGGATCGTCGATTGCTATACGACCAGCGATCGGTTTCCCTACTCCCAGCGCAACGGCGAGCAAATCAACTATATCCGCAACGCGGTGAAGGTCGTGATCGACGCCTACACCGGCCAAACGACGCTTTACGTGTCCGATCCCGAGGATCCGGTGATCCAGACCTGGGAACGGATCTTTCCCGCGCTGTTCCAGCCGCTGTCCGCGATGCCGACGGATTTGCGCCTGCATATCCGCTATCCGGAGGACATGTTTCTGGTCCAGGCCGACGTCTACTCCACCTACCACATGACCGACCCGCAGGTGTTCTACAACCGCGAGGACGTGTGGGGCTTTCCGACTGAGAACTATGGCGGCGAGACCGGTCCGATGCAGCCGTATTACGTGATCATGCGGTTGCCCAACGAGGCGCACGAGGAATTCATCCTGATGCAGCCGATGGTGCCGCGGGGGCGCGACAACATGATTTCGTGGCTGGCGGCGCGCTGTGACGGTAACGAGTACGGCCATCTTATCGAGTATGCTTTCTCCAAGGACAAGCTGATTTACGGCCCCTATCAGATTCAGGCCCGGATCAATCAGAACCCGGAGATTTCGCGTCAGATGTCATTGTGGAACCAGATGGGGTCGCGGGTGATTTTGGGCAACCTGCTGGTCATCCCGATCGAGGACGCCCTGCTCTACGTCGAACCCTTGTACCTGCGCGCGGAAAACGGCCAATTACCGGAATTGCAGCGGGTGATTGCGTCGTACAGCGATCGCGTGGTGATGGGCGACGATCTTGAACTGACCTTGGCCGCGCTGTTCAGGCCAGGAGAGGGGCTGTTACCCAACGTGGTCCAAGCCTCGGCGCCGCCGGTAAGCGCGGCTGGAGGCGGTCCGCCGCTTCAAGGACCGATAGCCGGCGCGGATTTGTTCACGGCGGGCGATCATTATGACCGGGCGCTGAAGGCTTTGCGCGCCG
Source organism: uncultured Pseudomonadota bacterium (assembly GCA_963805995.1). Classification (GTDB taxonomy): domain Bacteria; phylum Desulfobacterota; class Binatia; order Binatales; family Binataceae; genus JAJPJA01. The sequence continues at coordinate 295,433 of CAWDWL010000004.1, forward strand.
GCGATTGGTCGCAGTTTGGCGCCGAGATGCAGAAGCTGGGAGAATCGTTGCATAATCGTAGTGGCGCCAAGTAGTTTGATGATCTAGCCAGACTAGCCACTTCCAGGGGGGAAAGGTGGCCGGGAAAAGTTATTCTTCCGAAATGGCCGCGCCCGCCGACGGCGACCGGCGGCGTGGCGACGCCCGTTGCCAGTTGCGACTTGCAATCCAAGCCCGGGCAGACGCGGCCTAGCGCCAAAAGTCTGTTGGCCGGCCGATGAGCGAAAGCCGGCCAATCAGAGTCGTGATCATCGACGATCACCGCATCGTTCGCGACGCACTGCGCGTGCTCTTGGAGCAGGACGGAAGCATCGAGTTGGCCGGAGCAATGGCCGATGCGCTGGAGGGGATCAGATTAGCGGCCAAGACCGGGCCTGACGTGATCCTGCTCGATATCGGACTGCGGGGAATCAGCGGAATCCAGGCGGCACATCGACTGCGCAAGCAGGCACCGGGATCGAAGGTTTTGATTCTGAGCCAATATGACGACCAGGAATATGTCCTGGAAGCTCTCGGCAAGGCGGGCGCCGCCGGATACCTGCTCAAGTCCGACGCCGGCTCGGAGCTGCTCAGTGCAATTCGCGCAGTAGCCGCCGGCAAGCGCTATATCAGCCCCGCGGTGGCCCCGATCGTGCTGGAAAAATTGCGCAACAACGTCAACGGCAAAGATCGAACCGAGACCATACTGACCAGCCGCGAGCGCGAGATACTCAGACTTATCGCACAGGGGACGAAGACCAAAGCAATCGCGCAAGGCCTTGGCATCAGCCCGAAAACCGTCCAGGTGCATCGGACCAACCTGGCCGCCAAACTGCGCTTGCCGTCAACTGCCGCGCTGGTTCGCTACGCGATCAAGCACAAACTGACGAAACTCGATTAAGTGCGCCGCTAGGCGGGGATGCCGCGTTGGGTGAACAGGTCGCGGACGGATTGCTCCAACTGGCGTGTAAGCTTGTTACGGTCCGAGGAGGGCAAGCCTGCGGTCGCGATCGGTGCTCCCAGAGTCATGCGCATGGTCTTGCCGGGTACCACGGTTTTGGCGCCGCGCGGCATGAAGGCCGCGCTTCCGCTGATCGCCATCGGCACGCACGGCAGTCCGGTAAGCAGGGCGAGCCAGGCCGCGCCGGGATTAAAGCGATGGATTTGGTTGTCGCTAAAGCGATGGCCTTCGGCGAAAAAAACGATACATAACCCGGACTTGGCCACCTCCACCGCCTTGCGCACTTCCTGACCGCCGGTCTGGCGGTCGATCACGATGTGGCCGCCGTTTTTAAGCGCGTAGCCGAACAGTGGAATCTTGAGCAACTCCTTCTTGGCCACGAAGCGCACTGTGCGCGGAAAGTAGGCCAGCAGGGACATGATATCGAACATGCTCTGATGGTTGGCAATCAGGACGAAGGAGGAAAGATTTTGGATATTTTCCAAGCCTTCGAATTCGACCTTGATGCCGGCGGTGCGGATTATTGCGCGGCCCCAGATGCCGCCAATCCGGCCCACGATATCCTCGTATCCCATTGCCGCCGCCAATGCGGCTATCGGCGTCAGCACCGCGGTATAGAGCACCGCCATGATGGTGGCCGCTGCGCCCCAGCATCGGCTCGGAAGCGAGCGCGAGCTTTCGCGCGGCGGCGCGGCGTCGGATGCCGGGGCTTCGTGTTCAATCGGTTCAGGCATGCCGATGCGCAAGCTTATACCGGGCTCGGGGCGTGTACAACGCACCCGCGGCGCCGGACGGCCGTCATCGATATTGTTCTTTGAGCGCGACTATTCGTTCGAAGAACGGGTCCAGGTCGTTGACCCCTTGGCAAAAGACTACTGGGCTGAACTCGATCAGATTGACCCCTGCGTCGACCATGGCGGGCATCTGGGCCAGCGTCGCTTCGAGGTCGGCGCTGCGATCGGCGCGGAACACCGGCCGCAAGGCGGAGCGTACCGTTGCCGTTTTTGGATCGCGTCCGCGCGCCTTGAAAGCGGCATGCAGCCGCGCGATCGGCTCCTTGAGTTTGGCCGGGTCGCGTTCCATCGGCAGCCAACCATCGCCGAGTTCGGCGATCCGCTCGATACTGCGCGCAGTGGGCGCCACGCCGAACCAGATCTGCATGTGCTTCTGAACCGGGAAAGGCGTCGAGTAAAGCTGCTTGAAGGAAACGGTCTTGCCTTCGAAGCTGGCTGGGGCTTTGCTCCACAGCTCTTTGCAGACCGCGACCTGCTCCCACATCCGGGTGAAGCGTCCTTCCCAAGGGATGCCGCTCGAGTCGTACTCCTCGCGCTGCCAGCCGGTGCCGAGGCCAATTTCGACCCGCCCGCGCGACATCACGTCCAGCGTGGCAAGTTGTTTGGCCAGCAGAACGGCGGAGCGCAGCGGCGAGATCACCACTCCAGTGGACAGGCGGATATGCTCGGTCGCGCCGGCCACCGCCGCCAGCACCGTAATCGGCTCATACCAGGGAAAGGAAAGCGGGGCGGGGAATTTGCCGTATGGATATTTGTCAGTGTTTTCGCTCATGATCACATGGTCGACGACATTGATTTGGTCGATACCTTTGCGATCGGCGATACGCGCGACCTCCAACGCCCCGCTGAAGTCGCCATCAAACCAGTTCTGCAGGCCAAACAGGCCGATTCCTATTCTGATCATGAGCTGCTTGTACCATTGCGGCGCTCCGCATGACAGAGTTCACGGAGTCGCGACCCATGCCGGCGGACTTGGCCGCCGGGGCGGTATTTCAAGCGCTTACAGAGGCGCTGTTCCTTCTCACGGGCTGCGCGTGCGTCTTTAGTTTAAGCACTTGAACTGCCTCAGACAGAAAAGTCGCCGAGCTTGAAACCGCCGGCGTCACACCCATCGTCGTAGATGTGTTCGATGCTCCGCCCTGTCCCGCGCAATGACTGCGGTTGGTCCGGAAATCGTCATACATCAACTCACGGATCTCCCGCTAATCTCAAACCGGGCGGCAGGGCAGAAGATTATTCGCACTACGCGTATCCGCATCGAGGGAACGCGCAATCTGGTTGCGGCGGCTATTGAAGCCGGTGTCCGCCGAATTATCGCCCAAGCTTGGGTCATACGCGGATGGGCCTCAACTCTATTCTGAAAATGCTCGGCTGGATCTCCGCGCCGAAGCACCTTACGCTATCGTTGTGGAAGGCGTCGCAAGGCTCGAATAATTGACACCAATGTCGCCTACAGGAAGGCTCGCGACGACTATCCGCGATTTTGTTGCGAAACGAGCCGGCCTGTTTGCACCAAATCGCCAGCCGGGAAAAACTTCAGAGGCAAATTGAGCCATTTTCAGCGGCAGCAGGAGAGACGCATATGAAGATGCCACAATCTATACGCCAACTGATCGAAGCGGGACCGCTCGCCCATTTGACCACGCTCAATTCAAGCGGCGGCCCGCAGGTCACCGTGGTGTGGGTCGGAATTGAAGACGAAGAATTCGTGATCGGCCACCTGGCTGTCCACCAGAAGGTCAAGAACATCCGACGCGATCCGAGAGTTGCTTTGTCCCTGCTGGGTGACAAGACCAACGCGCAAGGATTGCGGGAATACCTGGTGGTCTACGGCAACGCGCGGGTGACCGAAGGCGGCGCAATAGAGCTTTTGCAACGTCTGGCGCCAATTTACCTCGGGCCCAAGGCTGACTTTCCGCCAGCCTCCATGCGGAATACTCCCGGTTACATCACCCGAATCACGCCGGCACGCTTCTCCGGGATCGGTCCGTGGGTTTCATCAAACGCTGGGTAAACTGTGCAATCGCGCGATCGCGCACCGATCGGTTTGGAACGGCGGGTGGATATGTATGACGCCCGGTAAAGGCAGGGGAATCGTCGCCATACTCCGCTCCTTCAGGACCTTCCAGCCCCGCTCGAACGCATAGAGAGCGAAGAACGCTTGAACCACCTCGGTAACCCGTTCTATTTCGTGTGGCACTGGCGAGATGCAGTATCCTCATTATCATGCGCAGGGTTGACCGACATTGACACCTGTCGGATCGGCTGGTAGACGAAACTTAGGGCGAGTGCGTGCAGGAATCCTGAGCGTCCGCCATTGCGGAACCTGGTTAGGGAGATTGAGGCCCCGATTATGGAACACATGACCGGCCTACAGCAGTTTCTGACGATCGTCTCGCAACCCGATAACATCCCGATCGGCGCGATGCTGATCTTGGTCCTGTTCTTCACCTACGTGTCTTTCAAGCAGGCCCGGCGCAACGATCAGTTGATCGAGCATGGAATGCGCGACAAGGTGATCGAGGAGATGCGCAAGTAGCAGGCCGCAAGCGCACCAATTGCAGGATTAGTCATGCCTTTTACGATAATTGCCGAGAGTTGCACCGGTTGCAGCGCGTGTGAGAAGCGATGTCCCACAGGCGCTATTTCCGGTGAGTCCAAGAAGGTCTATTTCATCGAACCCGCGATGTGCATCGATTGCGGCGCCTGCGGGGTGATCTGTCCCGACGAGGCGATCATGAACAATCGCGATGAGATCACGCACGTGCTCAAGCGCGCGGAGCGTCCGATCGCGGTGGTCCATCCGGATAACTGCAACGGCTGCGGCGTTTGCATCGACGTGTGCCCGTTCGACTGCATCGCGCCGTCGCCCGAGAATCTGGCGAGCTATCTGGGCAAGGTGCAGGTCAACGAGCGGACCTGCGTCGGCTGTATGCTGTGCGAGGAAGTCTGCGGCTGGGACGGCATCTATATCATGCAGACCGCCGATAAGAAGGATTTCCTCGAAGCCCTCGGCTATGGAGCCGAGGACGCCGCCTGAGCATCAGGGCCGGGAAGAAAGCGAGTGCGTGGTAGGGGCCGGCGCGGTGCGCTGGCCCTTTTTCATTTTGGCGATCAGGCTGCGGCCGTGTCCGGCCAGGCCTTCCTGCCATCGCGGGGCAATCAACGCGCCAGCCGAGAACGCAAAGAGCAGCATCTGCGCACCCAGGGTCTGAACCGTCGGGAAAATCCCCAAGGCTTGGACCGTCGGTACGAATGGAACGAAAGTTGCCTTAATCACGGCGGCTTCCTGCAGGCTGGCGATGCCTTGGCCGACGAAAACGATCGCCAGCCCGTACAGCAACACCGAGGTGGCGCGGAAGAAGGCGCCCAGCGGGATGCGAACCAGGAATTGCTCCAAGGTGAAGAACGCTATCACTAGGACGGCCACTGCCAGGACCATCCCGGCCCAGACGGCGTGGTGCTCCACGCCTCTGGACGCTCCCGCCAGCAGCGCCTGGAAGAATACGATGGTTTCGGCGCCTTCGCGCAGCACCGCCAGAAATGCCGTCACACCGAGCGCGAAAGGCATTGCCTGGCGCCCGGCTTCCTTGAGATTGGAGAACAGAAACTCGCGCCAGCGGTCGGCCTGAGTCTTGGCGGTCAGCCATGAGCTGACATAAAAAAGCGTGCCTGCCGCGACCAACTGAAAAATACCTTCCATGGTGTCGTTCGCGTCGTCCGAGATGAGCCGGTCGGCACCCCAGGCCAGCAATATGCTGGCGACAATTGCGAGCATCGCGCCAGTATAAATCTCGCGCACGCGTCGGCCCTGGCCCATCTGCTTGACTCCAGCGGCCAGCGCAACCACCACCAGCATCGCCTCCAGGCCTTCCCGGAGCAGGATGCCAAAGGCATAAAAGAAATATGGCACAGGCGTTGCCGTCATATTTGTCCGCCTAATGAAACTGATTCTCAATTTACATCCGACGTCGGCCGTTCGTCAACCGGAATCGACGCGTCGCAAACCCCTCGCCGCCGGACTTTACCTTGCCGCCTTGAGTGCCGTGGAGTAAGTTGGCCCTGAGGGAAGGGTCCGTCCGCGCGCCGGGGCTTGGGCAGCGCGCATGGTGCTTTGATTGCGAGTCACTATCGTGAGCGCAAGGGGGATTTTCACCTCGGCAAAGGACGTCCGGTCTCATCAGATAAGGTACGGGATTGAATGCGCTGCGTTTTCTGCAAGACCAGAACGATGCTCTTTCGTAAGGTCTGTCCTACCTGCGGAAAGGTCGTAGCCATCGTCGATAAGGCCGCGGGACAGGTCGGCATGGGCGAACTGGTTGATTTGTTCGCCGCGGAGGGACTGACCCGTGAGCAAGTCGACCAGGTGTTGGACGCGGATTTGGGGAGTCAGCCCACAATTCGTGACCGCCTTACCGCGGAGATGGCGAATGCCCTGATGCGGGGCCTGGGGATGCCGGGCCGGCAGTCGCCGCAAGACGTCAGGCGGGTGCGGCTGGCGGCGGCATCAGGGGGCGGTCAGGGAACCTGGGGCAGCGGTGAGAAACCCCCGGGCGAACAGTGAGGCAAGTTCAAAGAATTCGCGCCGGCGCGATCCTCCGTACGGTGGTGATGGCATGCGTACGGTGATGACATGAGCAAGGATCGGAGCGACTTCGCGGTGATGAATCGGATGATCGATCACATCCGTTTGCTGATCGCGGTGGATGACGAGCAGATCCCGGTCAAGAAAAAGCTTGACGTGCAGGCGATCCTCAAGGAATTCCAGGCGCTGCTGGCCGTCCCGGAAGAACAGCAGGCGCAGGCGCGGATCCGGGGCTACTATCAACTGCTATGCCGTGAGCTGAGTGAGCACGGCGACGTGGAAGCGCTGCTGAAGTCTTTGAAGAATTACATCAGTTACCTTTGAGCGGCGGGAGAACCGGATGAGTATTCGGAAGATCGGGGTCGTGGGTGCGGGTCAGATGGGTGCGGGAATCGCGCAAGTTGCGGCCCAGGCCGGGCTCAACGTGCTGTTGCACGATGTCAACGATGAGGTTTTGAAACGCAGCGTCGAGGGGATCGCGCGCAACGTCGACCGCATGATTGCGCGCGGCCGGATTAAGCCCGAGCAGCGCGATGCCATAATGCGGCGAATCGAGATCTCCTCGGGGATGGAGGACCTGGCGGAAGCCGACTTCGTCATCGAAGCGATTCTGGAAAGTGAGGATGCCAAGATCGAGTTGTTAAAGAAGCTCGACCAGATTTGTCCGCCGCCGGTGATCTTCGCCTCCAACACCTCCTCGATTTCGATTACCAAGATGGGCGCGCGAACCTCGCGCGCCGACCGCGTTATCGGGATGCATTTCATGAACCCGGTGCCGGCGATGAGGCTGGTCGAGATCATCCGCGGTCTCGCCACCTCCCAGCGGACCTATGACGCGACCCGCGAACTCGCCGAGCAGTTGGGTAAGACCACCATGGTCGCCGAGGACTTTCCCGGCTTCATCGTCAACCGGGTGCTCTTGCCGATGATTAATGAAGCCATCTATACACTTTACGAAGGCGTCGGGCGGGTCACCGACATCGACACCGCGATGAAGCTGGGGACCAACCAGCCGATGGGACCCTTGGAGCTGGCTGACCTGATCGGATTGGACACCTGCCTGGCGATTATGGAGGTGATGCAGCGGGTGTTGGGTGACGATAAGTACCGTCCCTGTCCCGCTGCTCAAAAAATACGTCGATGCGGGTTACCTTGGACGCAAAGTCGGGCGCGGCTTTTACAGCTATGACGAACAGGGCAATCTGATCCCGCCGCTGCCGCAAAACTGATCCGCGCCGCGGTCTGAAGGCGGCGCCGGGCGATGCCAAAGAGGTCGGCTTGCGCATCCAAGAAGAGGCTTAAACATGACGGTCAAAGCCTTCATCCTGATCGATACCTCCCCGGGTAAGGCCAAGGAGGTGGCGCAAAAGCTGCGCGGAGTCAGCGGGGTCAACTATGCGCATACTGTGACTGGACCGCATGATATAATCGCATTGGTTGAGTCCGCCGACGTTTCATCGCTGGGGGAACTGGTGGTGCACAAAATCCAGAGCGTCACCGGAGTCAACCGGAGCTTGACCTCGATCGTCGCAGACTGAAAGCGCGCCCGGTTTCTGCTGGCCGCTCCGGATTCGGCACGTTTCGGGTTCGGCTGTCCGGATCAGTTCGTAGCCGGGTGTGGATGGGAGTCGCGCGAGTTGAGGGTATGTGTTGCACCTGCTGCCCGCGGCGAGGAAATTTGAAAGCAACCTCGCACGCCAGCGCCCGCACATCGTGACCCGGCGGCGGGCGCTTTCGATTCGCGATGCGAAGAGGCGGCGGAGGATGGAGCAATGGCGGAATTACCGGTAGTTAAGCGGCTGCGAAAAGAGATGGAGAACCTCAAGCGCGAGTTGACCGTGGACTTGCCCAAGGAACTGGAACGGGCGCGCGCCCATGGCGATCTGTCGGAGAATGCGGAATGGGCGATGGCCAAGCAGCGTCAGGAGTTCCTGCGCGCACGGCTGTCCAACTACGAACTTCGAATCGCCGAACTGTCCCGTATCAATCTCGATTCGGTGCCCCGGGACACCGTAGGTCTGGGCAGCAAGGTCGAACTGGAAGACCTCGATGAAGGCACGCGGACCGAGTTTGAGATCGTGGTCCCCGAAGAGGTCGACGCCTCGCTCAATCGGATCTCGCTGGCTTCTCCGCTGGGCAAGTCGATGATCGGACGCGGATCGGGCGACGACATCGAAGTGCAAACCCCCAAGGGCAAGCGTTCTTACACGGTCACGCGCCTGCTCACTATCCACGACCTGCTCGCGGCGGGAAACGGCACCGGCGAAAGCCAGTCGTAAATCGCCTGACTCGTTGCGGGTCGCTTTTCTTCACCCCTTCCGCCCTGCTCTGATCCTCATTGGAGTATTATCGCAGAGCGACCGAACTCGCTTCGCCTGCGGACCACGTCAGCAGGCAATCTTCAACAGGCGCCGGCGCAAGTTTGCAACCGCGGGGGCGAGGGTATATTCAGGTCGTTAAAGCGTAATGTTTTGAGGGAAAGGAGCATTCGAGCCATGGCTTTCGACCTGCTAATCAAAAACGGAACAATTGTCGATGGCACCGGGCGTCCGGGCTACCGCGCCGACTTGGGCGTCATGCATGGACGAGTCGCCGAGATCGGCAAGCTCAGCGGTCCGGCCGCGCGGACGATCGATGCCTCCGACCTGATCGTGGCTCCGGGATTCGTCGATCCGCATACGCATTACGATGCCCAGATCTGCTGGGATCCCCTGATTAGCTGCTCCTCCTGGCACGGCGTGACCACGGTGGTGATGGGCAACTGTGGCGTGGGCCTGGCGCCCTGCCGGCCCGATTCACGCGAGGTTGCGACCTGGGATCTGGTCAATGTTGAATCGATCCCCTTCGACGTGCTCAACAAGGGAATCAAGTGGGAATGGGAAACCTTTCCCGAGTTCCTGGATGCCGCCGAGCGGCGTGGCAGCGGACTTAATCTAGCCTTCCTGGCTCCGCTGACGCCGTTCCGCCACTACGTGATGGGCGGAGAGTCCAACCAGCGCGCGGCCACCGCCGATGAGACCGTGAAAATCCGCGCCTTGATCAAGGAAGCGGTGATGGCCGGCGCGGCCGGCTTCTCGACCAGCCAGGTGCCCAATCATATCGGCTACCAGGGCAAACCGCTGGGCAGCCGCTTGGCCAGCCTCGATGAACTGCACGCATACGCGAGCATCCTCAAGGAACTGGGACACGGGGTAATGGAGATCGCGCCCAAGACCGGGGGCAACAGCAAAGAAGACTACGACATGCTCGACATGCTGCTGGAGGCCAGCGGCGGACACGTGACCTGGCTGGCAATCACCAAGCGTTACGACGTGCCCGACGCGCATATGCGGCTGATCCAGCGTCTGGAGCCGCTGGTCGCGCGCGGCGGCCGTCCGCAGCTGCTGGCGGTGCCGCTGATCGGGGATATCGACCTGCGCTCGCCCTTCATGTTTTCGCCGTACCCATCCTGGGGGCCGGCTTTCAATCAAGGTCCGGAAGTGCAAAAGCGGCTCTATCGCGATCCGGAGTTCCGGCGAAAATTCCATGAAGAGATCAAGACCTTCCGCCAATGGCACGGGAACCTGAAGCTGGTCTGGGTCAATGAAACCAACCATCCGGCAGTAAAGCCGCTGATCGGCAAGTCGGTGGCGGAAATCGCCGCGCAACGCCATGCCGATCCGCTCGATACGCTGCTGGACCTGGCGCTGGAGGCCGATTTGGACTTGCGCTTCTCGGCGGCGCGCTTTGAAGTCGCCGACGAATTGCTCGCCGATCCGCGCGTGATGCTGGGTCTGTCCGATGGCGGCGCGCATGTCGACCTGTTCTGCGACGCCGGCTATTGCACCGAATTGCTGGGCAAGTGGGTGCGCGAAAAGCAGCGGCTGAGCCTGGAATTGGCGGTGAAGAGAATCACTTCGGAGCCGGCCGACTTCTTCGGACTCAAGGACCGCGGCCGGCTGGAGGCGGGCAAGGCGGCCGATCTCGCGATCTTCGACTTCAATACCGTCGGTTCGGATTCCGAGCATCCCGAGGTACGTTTCGATCTGCCCGGCGGCGGCCGGCGCGTCGTGGTCCCGGCCCATGGCATCGAGTATTCCGTGGTCAACGGCCAGGTGCTCTATGAGCATCAGAAGCCCAACGAATGCCTGCCAGGAAAGGTGCTGCGCCCGGGTCCGAATTGAACGTTGAAGCGTAAAAGGATTGCCGCGTCACCGTCAAAGCATAGTGGCGCAAATGCTATTTCGGGCAGCGGGCATCCCTGGACATCGCGCATGCAATCAGCTTCTCCACCAGTGCATTTGCATGTCTCGCAGCGTCCAGAAACCCTCACCCTACCCGCTCCCTTACAAATAAGGGTACGGAGCAGAGTGATTGCCTGCGCCGGGAGGCCCCATAAATGAAGATCGGGACCTTTTACGAACATCAGTTGCCGCGGCCTTGGGAGCCGGGCGCGGAGCTGAAGCTGTTTCAGGATGCGCTGGATCAGGCGGAGTTGACCGATCGCCTCGGGTTCGATGTGCTCTGGGCGGTCGAGCATCATTTCCTGGAAGAATATGCGCATTCCTCCTCGCCGGAAGTATTCCTGGCGGCGGTAAGCCAGCGCACCACGCATTTGCGGCTCGGCCACGGGATCGTCCTGCTACCGCCGGCCTACAATCCTCCGGCGCGCGTCGCCGAGCGGATCGCGACCCTGGACCTGGTGAGCAAGGGGCGGGTTGAATTCGGCACCGGCGAGTCGTCGTCGGAAATCGAGCTGGGCGGCTTCGGTATCCCGCGGGGCGCCAAGCGCGAGATGTGGAAGGAGTCGCTCGGCGCGATCTGCCGCATGATGGTGGAAGAGCCGTTCCTTGGTCACGAGGGCGAACACTTCAACATGCCGGTGCGCAATGTGGTCCCCAAGCCGGTGCAAAAACCCCATCCGCCATTATGGGTGGCATGTTCGCAGCGCGAGACCATGCTGCTGGCGGCCCGCCTCGGGATCGGCGCGCTGACCTTTGCCTTCATCAGCCCGGAAGAAGCCCGCAAGTGGGTCCATGACTATCATGAGACCTTCGCGAAGGAATGCGAGCCGATCGGCTACACGGTCAACCCTTCGATCGCCCTGGTGCAGGCGATGATGTGCGCGCCGACCCAGGAGAAGGCGCAGGCGATGGACCTCAATGGTTCCAGCTTTTTCATGTACGCCTTGGGCCACTACTACTTCTTCGGCAGCCACGACCCTGGCAAGACCAGCATCTGGAATAGCTACCGCGCGGCCCGTCAGTCGGGGGCGTTGCGTGCGATGTTGCAGCAGGGATCCAACGGCGGCGGAATCTGCGTCGGTACTCCGGCCAAAATTCGTGCGGCCCTGAGCCTGTACGAAGAGGTGGGTGTGGACCAGGTAGTGTTTATTTCGCAGGGCGGTCGCAACCGCCATGAGGACATCTGCGAATCCTACAATCTGTTCGCACGCGAAGTGATGGCCGAGTTCAAGGACCGCGATCCCGGCCTGGTCACACAAAAGGCCCGGCGCCTGGAACCGATCGTCGAACAGGTGATGAAACGCAAGACCGCTGCGCGGGCGCCCAAAATCGAAGGGAGCACCATCGTCAAAGCCGGCGCCGGCCAGTTGTAAACAATGTCCGTCGCCCGAAATCAGGGGCGGGTCGAACGATCACCGATCGCTCCGTCCGGCGGTCAGCTCGGGTAGCGTAAACAGTGCGACCGGTTGTGCGGCACCTCGAAGCGAATGGTGACCGAGCGCCGTGAGCGGCGTATCAGCTCGGGTCGCGACGTCCCCGGAAATCAGCACTGGACAGGCCAGCGGCCGGCACAATCCTTCAATGCGGCTTGCCACATTGATGGCCGGACCGATAGCGGTGAAGTCGAGACGATCAGGCGATCCTATATTGCCGTAAACAACCGCGCCGAGATGGAGCCCAATGCCGAACGGTAAGGGCGGCGAGCCCAGGCGAAGGCGCTCGGCATCCAGCCGGGCCATTCCTTCGCGCGCCGCTCTCACCGCGGATATCGCCGCGTTGCAGGCAGCCTTCTCGCCGCGCTCGGTCAACGGGAAAATTGCGAGGAGCCCGTCACCGATAAACTTCAGCACTTCGCCGCCAAAGGGATGGATCGCGCCGACCAGTCGCGCGCAACAGTCATTCAGCGCAGTAATGATCTGATCGTGTGGCAGCGTTTCCGACAACGCGGTGAAGTCGCGCAAATCGGAAATCCAGATGACTGCCTCGATCACTTCTCCGCTTCCGCGGCGTACCGCCCCGCTCAAAACCTTATCGGCGCTGCGTTGGCCAAGGTACGCCTGCAGCAGCCTGCGGGTCATGCCACGTTCAATAACGACTTGGAGCGGTGCTGCCATCATGATTACGAGTGCTTCGAGGTAGGTGCGCTCAAGCCCACCGAAGCCGCCAATCCGCTCGGTGCGCCATTCAATCTCATGGCCGGTTCCCGGAAAGGCAAGTCGCAAACATGCGGCATCGGCGGACGCCGCCTCGATCGCCATTCCGTGGAGCAACACTTCTTCGAGGACCAGGCTGCCTTCACGCCGCCAATGCAGCCGCGTCCGGGAAACCATCGGATCCAGGCTTGCCACGGTCAGCAAGGCGCTGGAGATCGATAATCCCTCCTGCACGAGCCTGGTGCAGAGATCGCCGAGCAAAGTGCCTGGCGCCGAGACCAAGGTGCTATCAAGCAAAAGCCAGTTTATCGCCGGTGTTGCCGGTATCGTGCGCTGAGCGCCCATATCCTTCGATGCGCCCTTTCCCATTGCCGTCTAGTCGCGGTCTCCGCACTCAAACCATGCACGAGTCGACCACGTGCACCCGGCCGTCCGCGACGATGATGGCTCAACTACTCGTGCGAATTTCTATTGGGATCGTCGCGGATCAGGCCCTGGATCGATGCCCCTGGCCGCCAGTTCCAGTCGCCCGAGATAATGGTTCCAGCCTTCGGTATGCCCTGGCACCGCCTCGACCGGGAGCCCGCTGTGCTGGAACCGAAGGAGCGTACTACCATTGGTCGGCGTCAAATCGATTTCTACCAAAGAGGATCCGGGCGGAACGTTTTCCCTGCTTCCCTCCCAGCCAAAGGTGAAAGTCAGACGCGAGACCGGCACCACTTCTTTGAACTCGCCCCGGGCCGTGAAGCCCTGTTGTACGTCGATCAGCAATAGACCGCCGGGCTTCGGCTCCAGCTCAGCCGACGCTCCCATCCAGCGAATGAGCCGTTGAGCGTCGGTAAAAAAGGCAAAGACGGTCGCGGCATCCGCGGCGATTGTCATCTCTTTCACAATGGAATTGGAGGTCTGCATCGGCCTGTCTCCACGCGCTCTCGCCCCGGATCAGAACAATACGTCGAGGATCGACCGCAGCTTGTGTTCGATGCCGACCCGGTCCACAACGCGATTGGTCACCAGTTTCTTGAGCTCCATCGCATCCAGCTTGGCGTCCTGAATCGAATGATCTCCATCCGCATCGAGCAGCGCGAGCGCCACCGCGGTACCCAAGGAGTGCTGAAGTTCGTTGGATTGCCCGACCGTATCCAGCACCCAATCCACGGAGTGTGACAGGCGCGCGATCTGGCGCCGCAATGCCGGGCTCGGGGCGGGGAATTGTTTGAGCGCATCGACGTGTTCTATCAACCCCGTGGCACTGTCGATGACGTTTTGCGAAAAACGATCCTCGTCCGTAAAAAGAAAAGCGCGCTGACTGATTCTAAGGCGATCAAGGTCGCTGAGGATATCGTCGGCTTGCTCGACGACGGCGAAGCCGCGCTCCAGCGAAGGGCTCAATTTGCTCAGCGAGCGGTCGAGCGCGGAGCGAAAGCCGATTGCCAGGCAGATAGCTATCACGGCCAGGCCGGACGCCATCGTGACGATGGTTGAATCTTCTGCTGAATCAAGATCCATGGCCGATAAATCCTTTACAGGCTACTCCGAAGGATAACCGGGTGCATGACTCAATCAAGTATCCTTCTTTGATGCGCGACGCTGAACCGTGATTCCAGCGCGGCCATGCGCGGCGCAACGTCGTTGGGTCTGAGCAATTAACCCCGGTTTTAATGGCGGAGGGGGGGATTTGGACCCTCGGTACCACAAGGGAAAGTCCCTCAGGGAACCGGCCTGAAGTATCGGGAGTCACGAGATCGTCTGCATCCGTTGGGTCCTTTGTCCGCTGGGCGGTTGTCGCTCTGGCAGCCGGAGCGATTGCGATGATCCGGCAGGATAGTCTCAGCCTGTGTCGGACCTCCACGGTTCGGCGCGGTGGGCGACTACCCGAGACGTAGAGGAGCCCGGTTTTTAGAGACCTAGCTGGATTTGGATAAGCGTCTGCGGCGCGTGGCGATGCGGTTGCATGTCGTCGGTCCCCGTTTCCGCCAAGCGCGGATCGCTCGCCGGGAATAAAGGCTACGCCTCCTCGGTAGATCGCATCGAGAGGGCCACAGGCTCGCCGACGACTATAGCCACAAACCATAAGCATTTTTTCTAAACTGGCAGAAGTCGTAGCAAACGTAGCTTGGACCCCAAGGGACGGTAATGAAAATCACGAATCCAGAGGGGATGGCAGGCCGGCATGGTCGGCCACTGATGCCAGTTCGGGATCAGCCAGGGCTGAGCCGCTTTAATGAGCAGCCACGCATCCTCCGCGAGTCTCCAGTGACACCGACTAAAAGGCGAAGCCAGCTACAGTCGATCGCACTCGCATTGCTGGTGGTACTTGCTATATCCGCGGGTTTGGTGCGGGGACCGACCGACGAGGAGGTTTTTGCCCAAGCCGTACGCGACGTCGCATTCGGCGACAGCACGATCCTTCATCCCGCGGCAGTGGTCCACGCCGATCCAAGGCTCCAGGTACCAAACGTTATCGAGAGTAAACTCCGGGTCATTCCACACCAAATCACGCCCAAAAAGGGGCCGCGCATTTTTTGATTAGGCGCGGGAATTTTTTTCACGTCGGCCGAGTATATCAGCCAGAAGCGCGCGACTGCGCGACTTACCTGGAGGTGACTTGATGGAAAGCAAGTGTGACCGTCGATCGTTCCTGCGTCTTGCGGGCACGTCGCTATCTATCGGTGCTCTTTACAGCGTGTTCGCCCCGCTCGCACATGGCGCCGGGAACGAAGTGCTTACGCGCACGCTGGCCGAATACAACGGCGAGGCGCCTGCACCGTTTTCGTTCATCCAATTGAGCGACACCCATGTCGGCTTCAATGGACCGCCCGATCCGCTCGGTACCCGGGCCTTCGAAAACGCCGTCGCAACTATCAACCGGCTCAAGCAGCGGCCGGAGCTGGTAATCATCACCGGCGATCTGACCCACGACGCTGACTCTCCCGCCGAACACGCCAAGCGCTACAAGCTGTTCAAGCAGATCGCGGGCAATATTCGCGCGGCGCAAGTCAAGGTAGTCCCGGGCGAGAACGACGCGGCGCTTGACGGTGGCGAGATGTTCCGCGAATTCATGGGGCCGACGCATTACTCATTCGACCATCGCGGTGTCCACTTCATCGCGCTCGACAACGTCTCCCGCGGACGGCCAGAAGTCGGCACCGAGCAGCTTGCCTGGATGAAGGCCGACCTCGCGCGGTTCCCCAAGACCGCACCTATTGTGGTGTTCACGCACCGCCCGTTGTTCGACCTTAGGCCCGACTGGGAATGGTTCACCAGCGATGGCGACGAGGTGATGAACGCGCTGGCGCCGTATGAGAACGTCACGGTGCTCTATGGCCATATACATCGCGAGAACTTCCATCAGCAGGGCAACGCCAAAAATGTACGCGGCCCGTTCGCTGATCTTTGCGTTCCCCGATCCCCAGACGCCGGGCCCGAGAAAACCGATGCCCTTCGACAAAACGCAGCCCTTCAAGAACCTCGGACTGCGGTTCGTTAACGGCAAGCGCGGCGGCCGGGATCTGCGTCTCGAGGACGTCGAACTGACGATGAACCAGTACTCGGGCACGGTCGGAATGGACCAGATGCTCAAGCATGGAAAGGCAGACGCCACAGGGGAATGAAAATGACAATGAACCACAGAAAGTTAATCGGCGCCTTAGTTTTCGCCGCGGCCGGCGCGATTGCGCTGATGGTCTCAGCACCGGGAACCAAGACTGTGCGCTTCGTGCAGCGAGCAAATGCGGCCGAGGAGCCGCGTGTGATCGAAATCAAGGCGAAAAAATTCGAGTTTTCGCCGAGCGAGATTACGTTGAAGAAGGGTGAACCGGTGATCTTGCGGCTATCCAGCGAGGATCGCACGCACGGATTCCTGCTCAAGCCGCTCAAGATCGATACCGATATCATCCCGGGCAAGGCCACTGACATCGCGGTCACACCCACGGCTAGCGGACAGTATTTGGTGATTTGTGACCATTACTGTGGCACCGGCCACGGAAACATGAAGATGAAGCTGACCGTGGTCGAGTGAGGCTGCGTGACCTGAATGCTGGATCAACTGATCAGCGAGTACCATCTGCATCCGATCGTGGACCATTTCACGATCGCTCTCCTGGCCTTCGGGGTCGCTGCGGAATTCCTCGCAGCCGCGGCGACCCTTGGCTTGCGCGGCGGGACTGGTTGGCTGTCGCCGTGGAGTCAGAAGCTCAGGACCACTGCGCTGGTGCTTATAACCGGCGGTGCGAGCGCCGCCATCCTTTCCTACTACACCGGGGACATCGAGGCCGATCGGCTGTGGGATTCGATGTCGCCGGCCGCACAACAGATCCTGTCATCCACGGATGCATCTGGGCAGTATCTGTCGCACGCGGTTCTCGGACAGTACCTGATGTACGCGTTTCTCATTCTCGCCCTGTGGCGTGTCTGGATCGAATTGTCGCCGCGGGTTGCCCGCTGGAGAATCGCGTTCCTGATAACGGCCGGCGTAGCGGTTGGCGCGCTTCTCTACCAGGGAAAGACCGGCGGGGAACTCGTTTACGAGCATGGCGTGGGCATCAGCCGCGCATCCGGCACCTCGCAACACGACGCCGGCCTGGCGGCGGTTGGCTCCGATCAAGACAAGCGGCATGAGGCATTGGCGGCCCCTGCGCCGCGCGAAAGACTCCCCTCGCATAGCGTAAAGCGTTAGCGTGCGAGATGCGGCAAGCCTACGTTCATAACGGGAATAAACCGATTGAGTTTCCGCTACTACAGCGAAAAGGTGCTTCCAATTTGACTTCGCGCGAGAAGAGGGCGCGTTTCACGCTGCTTTTGGAACCTCACCTGGATGCGGTGTACAACTACGCCCGTTGGCTTGCCCGCAACGATAGCGACGCCCAAGACGTGGCCCATGATGCCGTGCTGCGGGCGCTGGAGTACTCCGACGGCTTCAAAGGCGATCGGATCCGGCCATGGCTGCTGACCATCGTACGCAACACCTTCTACACGTGGTTGAAAAAAAACCGGCCGGTGGAGATGGTAGAATCATTGGAGGAGGAAACTCCGGGCGCGCCGGAGAACGCGGCCGACCCTCAAGCGCAGGTGCTGCGCAATGCCGATCATCGCGTGCTTGCCGCAGCGATCGAGAGGCTCCCCAGAGAGTATCGCGAACCGCTAATCCTCAGGGAGATGGAGGATTTCTCTTACAAGGAAATCGGGGCTTTGCTGGACATACCGATTGGCACGGTCATGTCACGCCTGGCGCGCGCCCGCAAGAAGCTCGAGGAAATTCTGAGGCTCGGGGCTCGGGGAAAACGTATGAATCAAATTTCTGAATGCAGGCCGGAGCTGGTGCAAGCCTACGCCGATGCTCAATTGAGCCTCACCGAGGCGCTCGAAGTCGAGCGTCATCTTGAGACTTGCGGCAGGTGCTCGGCCTCCTACCGCAATCAGAGGGCGCTTAGCAGCGCGATTGCGGAAAATTCGCTGTACCATAAAGCTCCCAGGAGCCTGTTGGATGGGATTAAAGGCGCACTTGAGTTTTCCGAAGAACCATCGCCTACGCCGGTCCGCACCTTGCCGCGGCGCCGGGAACACTTATGGCGCTCCATCAGCCTGGCCGCCTCGGTCGCATTTCTGATTGTTTTGGGCGCCGGGATCATCGCCCGGCTTAATCTGGCGCCTCTGGAAGATCGAACGATGCACGATGTGGTTTCCGACCACATCCGCTCGCTGATGGTTAGCCATCTGGCCGACGTGGCCTCCACCGATCAGCACACGGTCAAGCCCTGGTTCAATGGCAAGGTGGACTTTTCGCCACAGGTGCAGGACTTTGCCGCCGACGGCTATCCGCTGATCGGCGGCAGGATAGATTTGGTGAACGATCAGCCCGTGGCAGCGCTGGTCTATCGGCGCAACAAGCACTACATCAATCTGTTTGTGTGGCCCTCCACCGTCGTTTCAGCGCCCGAAGTAGCTGCCAGCCAGCGCGGCTACAATGTCATTCACTGGATAGAATCGGGAATGAATTATTGGGCAATCTCCGATGTGAACCGCGGCGCCCTGGAAGACTTCGTTAGGCTCAGCCGTTCCGGCCACTAGCCTGGTGCGGAAAAAACCGTTTGGTGAGCATTACAGCATATGCCGGTTCCGCACCCTGCATAAAAGATGGTTTCATTTCTTAATCTTCCCTTCTTCCGGGAGAGACAGCGCGCCTTCAAGAAGGCTATGCAAGAGCCGGACAATCCCAAGCCCAAGGTGGCCGCGGCTGAAGCTAATTCCCTGGAGTCGTAGCAGGGTGCGGAAAAAGGAAGTTTCGTGGGTAAGGGAGCATCTGTTGGCCTCCGCACCCTGCATGAAAGATGGCTTCATTCTTTAATCTTCTCTCCTTCCGGGAGAGATAAGAGAGAGGGAGCAGGCAGCGGAAATCCTTTTTTTCCGCAGCCTGCTAGCACGGCGCGACCGACGTGCCTTCGGGCATTGCCTTCGCGCTCGCGGAGCGAACAATGGGATACCGAACGTGGCGCGATTCGCGTTTGGCCGTGGAGCATCGCCTCTTCTCGGCGTCTGCCAGACATAGGAATGACCCAGCAACTATGACCAGCAGATTTCATGCGGCGTTGCCGAAAGCTCACGAATTGGGAACCGCGCGAAAAGCAGCCATATCGAGGCGCTGCTTGGCCTCCTGCCAGAGGTCTTGCGGAAGCGGCCCCTTGAGGGCGGCGGCGATATTATCGCGCAAGTGACCAGCGTCCCTCGTGCCCACAATCGTTGTATCCAGATCCGGGTTGGACAGCGTGAACCGCAAGGTGAACTCGAGACGGCTCATGCCATTGAGCAGGTCATCCAAGCGCGCCTTTTCCCAAAGCTCGCGCATCGTGGCTCCAGGCAGCATGTAGTAGCGGCGTTGCCAGTCGGTCGGCGCGCCGCGCGCGACGCCGCCGCGAATGATGATCCCTGCCCCCGCCGCGGTGGCCCGGGAGATTACCTCCTCGTGTTCCCGCTGCAGTACCGAATACGGAATCTGGAACGCATCAAAGACGCCCATCTCAATCTGCTCGACCAGATTTGGCAAGGTGCCAGAAACGCCGATGAAGCGCACCTTACCCGCCTTCTTCAGTGCCAGCGCCGCTTCCAGCGCGCCGTGCTCCTCGAACTCGCTTCGGGTGAGACTGCGATGGAATTGGACCAAGTCGAGATAATCCGTCTTCATCCGCCGCAAGCTCTGTTCCACCCCTGCCCGGATGTTCTGGGCAGTGTGGATATGATCAGCACCCATCGGCGCATCCGGAACGCAACCGCATTTGGAAGCGAGGAAGTACTCGACCCGGCGATGCGCGATAAAGCGTCCGATCAATTCTTCGCTGCGTCCGTAGTCGATAGAGGTGTCGATGAAGTTGATGCCGGCATCCAAAACAGTGTTGAGCACTTGCTCGGCCGTTTCATCAGAAATATCTGGCCCCGACGGCGCTCCGCGTAGTTCCATCGCCCCATAGCCCAGAGTTGTTACCTGAAAGTCCGTTCGCCCCAGCGTTCGCTTCAGTAGGTCAGTCATGGCGATCCCTCCGTCGGCTATGAATCATCTACCGGAATTTCCATTTTTGAGATTCCGATTCTAACTCGAAGAGACCATGGGGTTGCAAACGCGAAGTCCGTTACCCTCCCGTCGCATCGCCGATTTTTCGAATCAGCGCGAATGCGTACTGGGGCGGGGCGTCTCTGGTGCTTCAGTTGAGCCGGGCGGTCGCAAGGGATCGAGCTAGCCGTAACAGGGGTGCAGCCATGCGCTCGCCAGGTCTAGCGATCGGCATGAAACCTCCGAAAACGGACGCGGACAAATTACGGACAAGATCGGTATTTGTCAGGCGCACAAAGGCACGGCTTAACGCGTTGCATTCAGCCGATAAGACGCTTGATTTGTGGGGAAAATCGGATGGCGGAGAGGGAGGGATTTGAACCCTCGGTCCCACAAGGGGACACGTGATTTCGAGTCACGCCGGTTAAGCCGGACTCCCGAACCTCTCCGCGTTCAGGCAGCATTGACGTTTGGGTTGCGGCAGTCAAGCCGCCTTGCTGGTCTCATTGAGACGGGCGTTGTAATGATGCGATCGGGACGAGGTATTCATGAGCGAGCTCCTGTACGACGGACCCAAAGATGCCGCGGCGACGCTGGTGCTGGCGCATGGCGCGGGAGCGCCGATGGATTCGCCGTTCATGAACGTGATCGCCGCAGGGGTTGGCGCCTCCGGCATCCGGGTCGTGCGCTTCGAGTTTCCATACATGAGCGCGCGGCGCCGCACGGGTAAACGGGCGGCGCCCGACCGCGAACCGGCCCTGCGCGCCGGATGGCAAGAGGTCATCGAAGAATTGGGCGGCGCGCGGCGCATGGTGATCGGTGGCAAATCGATGGGCGGCCGCATCGCCAGCATGGTCGCCGACGAGGCCGGCGTCCTGGGACTGGTGTGCCTGGGATATCCGTTCCATCCTCCCGGACAACCGCAGCGCTTGCGCGTCGAGCATCTGCGCAACCTGCGGACTCCCGCTCTAATCGTGCAAGGGACCCGCGATTCGCTGGGCAGCCGCGAGGACGTTGACGCATATGAGCTGTCGCCACGCGTGCAAATCGCGTGGATCGAGGCGGGCGACCATTCCTTCAAACCGCCCAAGCGCTCGGGCCGGACGCTGGAGCAGAATCTGGCCGAAGCGGTCGCGCGGGTCAGCAGTTTCGTCCTGCAGCGGAAGTAGTTTCACTTACCTCTTCCGGCGTGCGCCTGCGGTGCCCAAGTCCGCAGCCGCGAGCCAGGTAGGTTCAAGGGAACCTATCCGCGCCTGCGCTTTGAGGTTAGAGCTTGCCGGTGCGATCGCAGTTGGCCAGTGGCACGACGTGATACAGATGCGCGTAATAGCTTTGGGCCCGGTTCTTTTCGACGGTGAAGCAGTGCGACGGCAGCTCGCCGCGCGCGGTTTGGTCGCCGAACCCGGTAATTAGCCAGGCGCCGCGCGCGGCGGATGCTGACCGGGCGATGGTTTGGCGATCCTGGTCCGGCCTGGATGGATCGATCACGCGCCGTGGATTGGACCCGGCGAAGTAGCGGTCAAACGGCACCCGCAGGAAGCCTTCGGGAAACCCTTGTTCGGGGTTGCTTTCAGGCGCCTGGCTGGCGTCATAACCCGATTCGAAAAATACCGGCTCGCGGCCGGCGCCACGCGCAACGATCCGGGCGAAGTCGCGCCACGGATCGTACCAGGGATAATAAGGCAGCAGGCAGGCCAGGAAGGTTGCGATTCCCACCGTGGCCAGGCGAAATTTGCGCTCTCCCAGAGAGGCGAGCATTCGCGCTATCAGTAAGGTCAAGAGCGCGCCGGACGGCGCGACATACCGGATCGCGAACATCGGCCGGATCGCGATCGAGCCGGCCGTCAACACCGCGATGGGAATGAGGCCGATCGCCGCGCACCAGCGGATCGGCTCGGCAGCGTCGGTTTCCACTCGGGGCGCGAACGCCAGCGTCGCCGTTATGATAGCTGCGATGGAAAACGCCGCGAGCTTGCGCGTCAGCGTCGTCTGATGGAGTACCCCGAGCCAGTCCAGCCAATGGCCGGCCAGAAGTTCGTGGATTTGGAGCGACGCGATCGGGACGAACGGCGCAAACGCGATCGCGCCCAACGCCAGCGCCGCCCAGGCCGCACCGTTGCGCTCGCCCCGCCACGCGCCACGCGCCAGCATCGCCGATTCCGCGCCCAGGAACAGAACGCTGCCCAGATGGGTGTAAAGCATCGCGGCTTCCAGCACAGCGCACGCTACAACCGGTCCGACGGCGGCCCGCGTTCGCAATCGCCACAGGATGAGCAACTGACCCAGCGACAGCGCCACCAGCATCGCGTACATGCGCGCCCAACTGCCATAGCTGATCGCAAGCGGACCGAGCGCCCACAAAATCGCGGCGGCGACCCCCTCGGCCACGCCGAACATTTCACTACCCAACCCCAGTAGCAGGCCAACGCCGATCATGGAGAAGATTACGGACGGTGCGCGCAGCGCCGCCTCACTGTGGCCCAGGACCACGACGAAGCTGTGAAGGAGCATTTGATACAACGGCGGTTTGCCGGGATCGAAGCGCAGCGCGGCATGGATTACCGCGCGATAGCCGGGCTGGTCCGCGGCGAGTGCGCTAAAGGCCTCGCTCGCGCTCAAGGTCCGGCCCAGATGGAGGCTATAGACGGCGCCCGCGGACAACATCAGGGCCGCCCCCAACCTCCAATTGATCTCGCGCGAGGCGCCGCCGATGCGTCCGGGCCGCGGGGAGCGACTCATCGCGAAACCTCTCCCGATGAATACATTATCACGTGATTATCAGCTTAGTCATTTCTAAGACAATTTTAGAAACTAATTGAAAAGCTATCAGCTAGAAAACCGTTGCCCGTTTGTTCAAATGTGTGTCCAGTTGTGTCCTTACTATCTTAAAATGTCAGCCTTGACCTTAGCTGATAATTGGGCTCTAATCGATGGCGTTGAAATGGAATAGGTCGGAAAGACCTAAAGCGTCCGGACGTAGACTCTGACGGACGCGCCCAAGGGGGATTGCCATGAAGACACTGACTCGCCTCAGTTTAAAGATCGCCACCAAGGTTCGCGAAGCGGAGCGGGGACAGGGCTACACCGAGTACGCCCTTATTATTGCGTCGATTGGAATTGCGGCGATCGTGGCCTTGCAACTGCTCGGCACCAACATCAGCGGCGCCTTCAACAATCTCGCCGGACAGGTTTAGACGCGGCGCAAAGCCTGCCGCAGCCGATAAGGGGCTGGCGCGGTCACGCTGCGGGCGGCGCTGGTCGATGATTTTTCGATTGGA
The DNA here is from genome assembly GCA_963805995.1 of uncultured Pseudomonadota bacterium. Classification (GTDB taxonomy): domain Bacteria; phylum Desulfobacterota; class Binatia; order Binatales; family Binataceae; genus JAJPJA01. The sequence goes on from CAWDWL010000004.1 coordinate 318,988, forward strand.
AGTTGGCTGGTCGCGCGATGAGCCCGGCCGGAGCGGATCTGGTTATGCAAACGGCCACGTTAGAAATGGGGGAATACAATGGAAAGCATTCAACGGCGCGTTGTTAGCGCCTATCTCCGAATGGTCGAAGTCAACGGCCAAGGGTACACCGAATACGCTCTGATCCTCGCCACGATTGCGATTGCGGCAATCGTGGCGCTGCAGGCACTCGGCACCAATATTTCTACGGCTCTCAACGATGTTGCGGGCAAGGTGTAGGAAACAGCAACGGCCACGCTGCCAGGGTGGATCGCAATCGTTGGGCCGCGTTGAGCATTGAGCACGATGCGATGTAGGGGGGAGGGCCGGGTGGCGCGGCGCTCACGCCAGGAGGCCGTCGGCGCCCAATAATCGCGCTCGCCTTGCCGCGGCCATCCGGCGATTGGTTGCCGAATAGACGGCCGGGTCTGAAGCCGCGAAGGCAAATTACATGTCATGCGTGGCCCGGAGGGGTTAAAGCCGCGGATTTACCGTCAAGCAGCAGCGCCAGTGCGCCGCGGGCGCGGAGCGGACAGGGCCTGTTGGAATTTACGCTGCTGGCCAGCGCGCTGCTGCTGTTAGTGTTCGGCGGACTGCAAATGGCCTTGATATTCAACACCGCATTGTCTCTCAGCCAATACTCATACGCGGCGGTGCGCTATGCCGCGGTGCATGGCAGCGGTGCGCCAGCGTCGGGTTATGGAAAAACTTTGCTGCCGACGTTGCCCGCATCATGCTCGGCAACCTGTACGGCGCCGGTCAGCCCATCGCCGACCATCTGTGATACCGGTCTGAACCGGCCGGTAGTTACCAGCACCGACCCCAGCGGTAATATCGTTTCCGGCAGCCAGATCACGGTAACCGTCACCTATAGCCTGTCGACCTGCGGCAAACTCTTCTTGCCGGCCTCGTTCCTTGGGTTCTCTCTTTTGTTGCCAACTTCGCTCACCAACTCAAGCTCGGAGATGGCCGAATGAGAAGCGCAGCCGTCTTGATCGCAAGAATCTGCCGCTCACCGCGCACCGCTGCGGGGGGACGAGCGCAATGAACAGGTCTATCGTGTTTTTTCTGCTTGCCGGACTGGCCGCGACGCTGGCCGCGCTGATCGTATACTCCTCGCTGAAGAAAAAGGACGAGGAGTTTCGAAGGGCGCTGACCCAGACGGTGCCGATCGTGGTTGCGGCGCACGACATCGCGGTAGGTGCGAAGCTCGACGCCGCTGCGATAAAGCTGGCGCGCTGGCCGCGCAACAGTCTGCCGCCGGCCGCTATTACCGATCTTAATTCGGTTATTGGAAGCGTCGCACGGGCGGAGTTCGTCGAAAACGAGCCAATCGTGGCCACGCGGCTGGTATCCGGCGACAAGACCGCCGGCGTTTTACCGCTGATGATCCCAAGCGATATGCGTGCGATGTCGGTGGCGGTCGATGAAGTCGCCGATATGGCCGGTTTCGTCCTTCCCGATACCCAGGTCGACGTGCTCCTTTCCCTGCCCGGCACCGACAAAGAGCCGGGGCGTTCCAAGATCATTCTGGAGAACATTCGGGTTCTGGCGGTCGCGCAGATACTGGAGCGAAAGGACAGTCCCCAGCCAGTGCGGGTCGTTACCCTGCTGGTCAGCCCCGAGGGAGCGGAGCGCTTGGCGGTGGCCAGTACTCAGGGCAGGTTGCATCTGGCGCTGCGTGGCTACGGCGACAATGCCGTGGTTGCGACCGCCGGCAGCGACGTTCACAAGGTGATGAGCGCCTATAGTTCCGCGCTTCCCGAGCCGGTTCCAGTGCGCCAGGAATCAACGATGGTCAGGGTGACACCCCGTCGCGTCGCGCCCCGGCCGCAAGCTCTGGAACATGTAGAGGTGCTGCGCAATGGCCGCAGCCGCGAGGCGGTGATGATTGGCCGCGACGGACGCGCCTTGGATGGGAATCCGGCGGCGCTGGAACTGCAACCGGAAGCTTCAGGAGCCCGGATCGCTGAACTTGGGAATGATAGCAGCGGGCCGGGGTATCAGGTCGAAACCATGGCGCCGGAGGATGGAATGCGCGCCGGCGGCACCGGTGTCAACGCCGGGGAAAACCAATGAATGGATCGTCTGGGAAAAGACCTCGGCGTCCGGCAGGCTGCGGAAACAAGGAATTGCGCTTTTTCACAGCCTGCGCCCGCACTCTTACCTCTCCCAGAGGGGAGAGAAGATGCCGGAATGCAGCCATCTATCCTCCAGGGTGCGGAAGCATCAAAGGTTGGATTGCCCACCAAAACTCATTTTTCCGCATCCTGCCAGCCGCGTTGATTGCCGCACTTGCCATGCTCGTGCTCAGCGTGGCGGGGTCTATCGCGCCGGGCCGTGCGCTGGCCGCCAGGATCGTCACCCTGGATCTGCAAGCGGGCGAGACTTATATCATTCACGATGTCGACCCGGACACTCCCGCGGTTGTCAGTTTTGCCAACAACACCAACGCCTTTACGGTGAAGCGAGGCGGGCTGCGCGGGCTCACCGTGTTCACCTTCCAGCCCGGCCGAGGCACTATCCAGGTCTCGGTTGGGGGCGAAGACTTAACTTATCGCGTGGTGGTCCGCGGACTAATCAATGGGGTTCATCCGCTGTCGCCGGGCACCGCGCCGCCGGCTCTCAGTGACAAAGATTCGTCCACTTTGTATGGGAGTGGGCCCGGGGCAAAGGACTCCGGCACGGCAGGTTATCCGGGAAATCCGGGAGGCGGACCGGTGGCGGCAACGGCCTCGAGCCCCTCAATCGGCAACGCCAATGAAGCGCGGACGACCAAAACCGAAACCGTAAGCCCCGCGTTTCGCGGCGGCGCTGAGGCGCCTTCTCAATATGTGGGCGGCGACCGCAGCAATGCGGATCCGGTGTCCGCCAATCCTCCGGCGATGGCCTCCCAGCTCTCGCCCAATGTTGCCGGAAGTACGGCCAGCCAATGGCATGAACAGCCGACTTCGGTCATCCGCCGGCAATACTCGACCAATCCGCGCGCGGTCCGGCCCGAAGGATACGTCACCAACCTTGCTTTCGGAGGCCGGCATAACCTGCCGCCTGATACCATTTCGATTACCGCGGGGACTTCACAGGTTTACGATTTCGGCGGGCCCATCAGCAGGGTTTCGATGGCCAACACCCGGGTCGCCGACGTTCAAATCCTGGGCACCCATCAGTTGATGATTGTCGGCCATCAGCCGGGATTTTCCTCGCTGGTGGTGTGGGACAGTCAGGGCAATTACGTGGAGCGCCAGATCTGGACCGAGATCGCCGGCCATCAGCAAGTCATGCTCAACGCGATCGTGGCCGAGGTCGACCTCAACCGGCTGGAGCAGATGGGCGCCAATGTTTCGATAGCGCTGACCAAGTTGGGCCTGACCTTCGTCAGCCTGCCGGGATTGGTCGGCACCCCGTTCAACGCGGCGAGCACCGGTATCGGACCCACCAGCATGGTTCCCGGCGGAAGTACGTTGCCGCTGCTGTTTTCCCAAAACCTGACTTACGCGATCGCCGGCCAGAACTCCAACGTGTCGACCTTCGCGTTCTTCCAGTTCCTGGAGGAGCACGACCTGGGCCGGATCCTGGCGCGGCCGCAGTTGCTGGCTAACTCCGGCGAGAAAGCCCGATTCCTCTCCGGCGGCGAAATCCCGATCGTAATCACGCAGGCGCTGACCAGCACGATCGTATTCAAGCAATACGGCACGTCGGTGATTTTCGTACCCACCGTGATCGGGAGCCGGGATATCGAACTCCTGGTACGTCCGGAAGTATCAAAACCCGACTATACGCAAGGGGTTCAACTGTTCGGCTTCACCGTCCCCGCATTCGTCACCCGCCGCGCGGAGACCAGGGTTCGGCTCCAGGACAACCAGACCCTGATCATCGCCGGCCTGATCCAGGACGACAGCCGTGCAACGGTCCAGAAGGTCCCTTACCTCGGCGACCTGCCGTTGCTCGGAGCGCTGTTCCGCCAAACCTACTGGAATCACGAAAAGACCGAGCTGGTGATGGCGGTCACACCGGAGATTGTCCGCCCGCTTCCACCCGGTGGCGAGGTCTCGCTGCCGACGCAACGGCAAGGACCGCTGACACCAGCGGAAGTCCAGACGCGCCCGCTGGTGAGTCCCGACGCCGCCCGGCCGAGGTTTTAGCCGATGGCCGACGAGTGGCAGCCGCCGCCGGCAGGACTGAGCGGCTTGCACCGTAAGCTTGGCGTTTTAGTGTTTGCGGATCGGACTGAGCGTGACGGGATTGCGGCGGTGCTGGCGGGCATCGCGGAGCCGCCGTTGGAGTTGCGCGATGCGGACAACAACGGGGCGCGGGCGGCTCAACGCGTAGCGGCCGACGTAATCATGTTTGTATGCGACCATTCCCGCAACAGCCCGGTTGCCGCCATCGCTATGGCGGCGCCGGGCGCTGATCGCCCGGTGCGCATCGCCCTGGTGCGCGACCGCTCCGCGCGGGCCATTCGCGAGGCGTTGCGCGCGGGGGCGGACGAGGTGCTGTTTCTGCCCCTGGACCACGAAGATGTGACTCGTGCGCTGCTCAAAGTCAGCGAGACCCGCACGGTGGAGGCGCCCGCCGCCAAAGGCAAACTCATCTCCATGGTGAGCGTGACGGGCGGCGCTGGAGTCACCACTATGGCGGCGAATTGCGCGTTCGCGCTGGCCCATCGCGCGGCTACGAAGGTTGCCTTGGTGGATCTCGACTTCCAATCGGGCGACCTCGAGGCCGCGCTGAATGTTGAGCCCGAGCGCAGCATCCTGGATCTGAATGATGCCGCGATGCGGCTTAACTCCGTCCAGATTGAATCCGTGCTCACCCGCCATCCCTCGGGGGTATATCTGCTCGCGGCGCCCAGACGTATCGAGGAGAGCGAGCAGATTTCGCCCGCCCAGGTGGGCGTCCTGCTGGACTTGCTGGCGGAGATGGTGGAGGTCGTGATTGTCGACGTCGGCCGGCACATCAATGACACCTCGGTGGTGGTGTGGGAGCGTTGCGATCAACTGCTTTACGTGCTTGACCAAACGATCGCCGCGATGCGTGGGGCGTGGCGGTTTCTGGATCTGTTCGGGCGGCTCGATCTGTCCTGCCCGCAACCCCGGTTCGTGCTCAACCGCTGGGTCGCGCGCCATCCGATTAGTGAAAAGCACATTGTAAATACCTTGGGCCGGCCGCTCTTGGGACGCATCCCGCGCGACGACGCGGCGATCGCACAAACTCTGGTGCGCGGAGAGGCCTTGTGGAAAGTCGCACCCCGTTCACCGCTGGCCCGCAGTTATGAGATCCTGGCCCGCCAAATCGCCGGACAGTCTGGCGGACCGGCCAAACCAAGCCGCTTCCTGTCGAAAATTTTCTCCCGCAACGGTGTCCATCCGGTGAATTAACCATGACGCTAAGCGAGCGATTAACCCACAAGGTCAACGGCGGCGTCGCGGCGCCGGCTCACTCTCTGGCGTTGATTTCGCCACGGCGCGAAATTGCCGATCCCGGCGAAGCGGCGGCGTTCCGCGAACTCAAGGGCCAGCTTCACGAACATCTGTTGCAAACCGTTGACGTCGCCAAGCTGGAGTTGCTCGACCCGGCCGCGGTGAACAGCCGCTTGAGCGCCGCGGTCACCGATCACCTGCAGCAGCAGGGCCGTTTGGTAACCGACAGCGATCGAGCGCAGCTGATCGAAGAGGTGAAGAACGAAATCCTCGGCCTGGGCCCGCTGGAGCCGCTGCTGCGCGACGACACCGTCAGCGACATCCTGGTCAACGGGGCGAGCCAGGTTTACATCGAGCGCAAAGGCAAGCTGTATCCAACCGAGGTGAGATTCCAGGACAACGCGCACCTGCTCAACGTGATTGGGAGGATTGTAGCCAGCGTCGGCCGCCGAGTTGACGAGGCCTCGCCGATGGTCGATGCGCGGCTACCCGATGGCTCGCGGGTTAACGCGATCATCCCGCCGCTGGCCGTGGACGGCCCGGTCTTGTCCATCCGGCGCTTCGGGCGCCATCCGCTGACCATCGATGACCTGCTGCGCAACGGAACGTTGACCACCGAGATGGCGGAGTTTCTCCACGCCGTAGTGCGGGCGCGGCTCAATCTCCTGGTTTGTGGCGGCACCGGTTCGGGCAAGACCACGATGCTCAATTGCCTGACCAGTTTTGTCCCCGCCGACGAGCGAATCATCACTATCGAGGATTCCGCCGAGCTGGCCCTGCAGCAGCCCCACGTGGTGCGCTTGGAAACCCGACCGCCCAACCTCGAGGGCAAGGGCGAGATCACCCAGCGCGACCTGTTGCGCAACTCGCTGCGGATGCGTCCCGATCGGATCATCGTGGGTGAAGTGCGTGGCTTGGAGGTGGTCGAAATGTTGGAGGCGATGTCCACCGGTCATGACGGTTCGATATCCACCATTCATGCCAATACTCCACGCGACAGCCTGGGCCGCCTGGAACTAATGATGCTGCTGTCGGGTTTCGCGCTGCCCGAGCGCGCGATGCGCCAACAAATAGCCGCGGCACTCAACATGGTAATCCACCTCACGCGCCTGCCCGACGGCAGCCGCAAGGTGGTCAGGATCACGGAGATCAGCGGGATTGAGGGTGACACTATCACGATGCAGGACCTGTTCGAGTTCGCGCGCACCGGGATGACTCCGGAGGGCAAAGTGCTGGGCAGCTTTCGTCCCTCCGGCATCCGCTCAAACTATAACCGTCGGCTCGAGGCCTCCGGCATTCGGCTCGATCCCCAGTGGTTTGCCCGTTAGCAGGGTGTTGAGAAAGTAAGGCTGATTGCGATGGAAAGATGCTGGCTCTCAACACCCTGCATGAAAGATGGCCTCATTCCTAAATCCTCTCTCCCTGTGGGAGAGACAAGAGAGAGGGCGCAGGCCGTGAAAATCCCCTTTTCAACAGACTGCTAGGAGCGAGAGATGGAGCTGTTGATCGTGCTGGTCGTTTTCCTGACGGTCCTGGTTTTTGCGCTGATAATAGTGCGCCGGCATGACCACTTAAGCCGCCAACAGGTGGTCTTGGGTCGGCTCTCGCGCCCCATCGCCGAGGGTCTGGAGGAGTCTGACATCACGCGCGTGACCCGGACTCGTGAGCGCGAAATCCTGGGCAATCTCCTCTCGAAGTTTCAGGTCATCCGCGGGCTTGAAGAGCGGCTTTGGCAGGCCGGCCTTAGCCTCAAGGCATCCGACCTCCTGGCTCTGATGGTGGTGCTGGGATTGGCGGGAGGAGGCGCCGTCGCGGTGTGGACCGGCGTGTTTACTTTGCCCGCCATTGCGATGGGCTTGGGAACCGCGCTGTTGCCGCTGCTCTATGTCAACTGGCGCGGACAGCGGCGCCTTCGGACCTTTGACCAGCAGTTGCCGGAAATCCTCGACCTGCTCAAGGCTTCGCTCGACGCCGGTCATACCTTGCAGCGCGCCCTCCTGGCCGCGGTCGAGGAGTGTGCCGAACCTGCCGCCGGCGAACTCCGGATCGTACTGGAGCAGAACCGGTTGGGAGTGCCGCTGGCGCGTGCCCTGGAATACATGCTCGAGCGGATGCCAGATGAAAACCTGCGTTTTCTGGTGGTGGCAATAAGGATCCAAACCGAAGTGGGCAGCAGCCTGGCGGGGATAATCAAGCAGTTGAGCCGGACCATCCGCGATCGGCAGCGTCTGGAACTGAAGGTCCGGATGCTCACTGCGCAGCCTAGACTGGGAGCGGTAATCGGCGGACTGATGCCGCTTATCCTGCTGCTGGTGCTGCACTTTATCCATCCCCAGGCCGTGACCATGCTTTTTCACGACCCGGTCGGTCTGAAGATTACGAAGGCCGCCGCAGTTCTGGAGATGGCGGCGCTGGTGGTTATCTACCGCATGATGCGAGTGGAATATTAAGATGGCTGCAAGCGCGCTCCTGCCGGTGATCTGGTTCTTCCTGCTGACCTTCGCGGCGGGTGCGACTTTGTTCCTGGGAATGGACCGAGGCAATCGGTCGCTTCAGCACCGTCTGTCGGAACTCGCGGTTAGATTCAGAGTCAGCCAGGGGCGCTACGACGAGCCGGAACTGGCCGGCCGCGGTGTTGGCGACAGCTTGCTGAACTGGGCCCAACGGCGTTTGCCCGCCCCGGATTTGGAAAAGCCGGCGATTGAAAAACTGGTCCAGACACTCCAGTATGCCGGCTTCTATAATCCCGCGGCGGCCAAATTATTTCAGGCCGGCCGCTTCTTCACGACGGTCATCGGCGCTTTGATCGGCTATTGCGGTGCTCACGCGATCGGCCGTTCCGCACCCATCTTCATGTTCTTCGGCGTGACCGCCGGGTACGCCGGCCCCATTTACTATATTCGCGCGCGTGCCCGGACCCGTCAGGTCACGATTATGCGCGAACTGCCCGACGTCATCGATCTGCTGGTGGTGTGTGTTGAATGCGGGCTCGGACTGCTGGCCTCAATCCGTATCGTCGGCCGCGAGTGCGAACGCAAGGAGCGGAGCATCGGCGCCCAGTTGGCGCTGCTTTCGGCAGAGCTGACCGCGGGCGGCTCGCTGAGCGATGGTTTGCGCGGAGTCGCACAGCGGACCGGGGTGGAAGACCTCAGGACCTTCTCCGCGATCCTGGTTCAGAGCGAACGGCTCGGCACGGAAATCGGTCAGGCGTTGCGCGCAACCGCCGACCAACTGCGCGTCAAGCGCAGTTTGCGGGCCGAGGAAGCGGCGCAAAAGCTGCCGGTCAAGATGGTATTTCCGCTCGTCTTGCTGCTGCTGCCCGCGATGATGCTGATCCTGGTGGGACCCGCGATGACCCAGATTTATCGCACATTTAACGTGCACTGACGGGCTGAGGGAGTCAGCCAACCTTCAGGCGCACGCATGAAAACGCTCAGCCCGCCGGCCAAGTCATCGCGTCCCGCAGGCCAGACCCTGGCGCTGCTGGCTTTTGTGTTGCCGGTCCTCATAGGGGCGATGGGCTTGGCCACGGATGTCGCTAATTTTTACTTCAACTACGTCAGAGTGCAGACGGGGGCGGATGCGTCGGTGCTGTCGGGAGTGAAGTATCTTCCCGACCAGCCCGGTGCGGCGATCTCCACCGCGACTACCTATGCGACCAGTTTCAACAGCATCGCCGCGGCTGAGATCGTCTCCACCACCACATCCTATGACGCCAGCTTGTGTCCCGCGCCCGGCTCTCCGCCGCCTCCGCCAGTTCCGGGCTGCAAGCTTACGATGACCATCCAGAGGATCGTGCCGTACTATTTCGCACGCCTGGTGGGTGTAAACAGCGGGACCATGAGCGTCACGGCGAGTGCCACGGCCGGAGTGCCGGCGGCGTCGGTCAACTACGGCGTGGTCCCGATTGGCGTCCAGGTTGGCACTCCGTTTCCATACAGCGATGGAGCTGTGGCAGCTCTCCCGTTTGTGCCCAATCCCAACCCGGGCACGAAGGTAGCGGTAGGTAGTTGGAGCAGCCTTGCGCTTGGCGGCATCGCGTTCATGTCGAACCTTCCGGGCGGATATCCAGCCAAAGTTTCAATCAACGACCTCGTAGCACCAGACAAATCCGTACTTCAGGGAGTGGCAAGCGCCCAACTTGGCAAGCAGATAACGGCCGGCAAGGCGGTGGACTCGACTGGAAACTACGCGGTGCACAGCGCCAACGACGTACGGGCGGTGACGGTTGCCTTGGTGGACTGGAGTGCCTGTTGCCACATCAAGGGCTTCGCGCAGTTATGGCTCGACAATGTTTCAAACGGCAACATCACGGGTCACTGGATCGCCAACGGTGTAAACGGCTCGCCAGACACCACCGGCACAGCGCCTTCCGATGGTACGTTGGCAATACACTTGGCAAATTAGCTTGGTGTCCATCTGACTGGCTAATCGCGCTGGATCCGCGGGCGGCTTCGAATTGGAGGGGGAGTTGACCAGCTCGAAAGTGCGAATCACCAACCCGGTCGCGCTGGGGTTTTACCTGCTCATTGCGATCGTTTTGTTCGGTGCGCCGGTACTGGGTAATCCCGCCACGGCGCATGTCGGCTTTCTGACCGATCCCGCCGTCATGATGTGGTGCATGGAATGGTGGCCGCATGCAATTGCGCAAGGGCTTAATCCCTTCGTCACCAAGGCGATCTGGGCGCCTGCCGGATACAATCTCACCTGGGCGACTTCGATACCCGCAGTTGCGATCGTGTTAGCTCCACTCACGGCCCTGTTCGGGCCAGTGGTGTCGTACAACTGCGCCGCGATTTTGGCTCCGGCGCTCTCGGCCTGGGCCGCATTTGTGTTGTGCCGTCAAGTGACCAGTAGTCGCATGGCCGCGCTCGCTGGCGGTGCGGTCTATGGCTTCTCGCCCTATGAAGTTGGTCACGTGCTCGGCGGCCATCTCAGCCTGACGCCGGTGTTGGTGCCGCCACTGTGCGTATTTCTTGCGCTGGCGCTGGTGGAGGGCCTCATCAGCCGCCGTATGTTTATCGTCTGGCTCGCCCTTTTGCTCGTTCTTCAGTGCCTCATCTCAACGGAAGTGCTCGCGACGATGACGCTGTTCGGGGCGATTGCGCTGGTGGCCGCAGTTATCTTGACGCCCCGCCGGAGAGATTCGCTGCTTGAGATGATTATCCCAATTGGATGCGCCTATGCGGCGGCGGCTCTGCTCCTTAGTCCCTTTCTATATTTCGCCCTTACTTCCGACGCCGTTCCCCACGACCCGATCTTTCCTGGCTCGTTCTTCTCCGCTGATCTTTTGAGCTTCGTCGTTCCCGGAGAATTGATGCTGATCCATCCCTTCGGCGCGACTGGTATCACGTCGCGTTTTGCCGGCAATCTGTGGGAGAACGGTTCGTACTTCAGTCTGCCGCTGATCGGGATCGCCGTCCTCTATATTTATCCGCGCCGATCCGAACCTGCGGCGAGAATACTAGCACTATTGCTGTGCGTTATCGGTATTGCGGCGCTTGGCCCCCTATTACATGTGGCGGGCCGCCAAATGGTAGCGATGCCTTGGGCGCTGGCCGATAAAGTGCCGCTAATCAGGTATGCGCTTCCGGCCCGCTTCGGCAATTATGGGTTCCTTGTCCTCGCGATAATTTTGAGTCTGTGGATCTCCGGTTCGACGGTTCCCTTCGCCAAAGCCTTGACGGTGATAGCGATCATCGCGATTGTCCCCAACCCTGCCTTTCTGTTCCGGGAATCCCGCTATACCACTCCCGCCTTCTTTGCCAAAGGTCTGTATCGCAGCTATCTGGAGCGCGGCGACAATGTGCTGGTCATCCCATGCGGCCCCGGCGGTGCAAGCATGGCGTGGCAAGCCCAGTCGGGAATGTACTTCCGGATGGTGGGCGGATACATCGGGACGACGCCCGAGGACTTCCGTAGATGGCCACTGTGGGTGACGCTGAGCAATTCGATCGCGGTTCCCGACCCGGGTCCGGAACTTAAGGCTTTCACACAGACCTACATGATCGATGCGATCGTGGTGGCCGACAGCGCGACCCCGGTCGCACGTCAACTGCCGGTGACGCTGGGCCTGAAAGAAATAAGAATCGGCGGAGTCTCGGTTTATCGCCTGGGGCACCATGCCGATCCGGTAAAGTACAATGTTGAAGCCTTTCAGAGCAGCGCCGCCGATGATTGGTTCATGGAGCTGCTTTGCGGGGCCCGGCGCTTCACCGAGAGCGGAAATAACCTTAGCCAGTTGAACCCCGCCCGAGCGAGCAGCTTGGGACTCTTGCCGGACTCGCAATGGAGCACCAACCTTCCGTTGCTGCTGGCGGGTGCCGGCAATGGGACGGTGAACGGGCTGTGGCTCGGCCCCGGAGATGATGGCACGATCACTGTTGGGCTCCCCGCTTCCGGCGCCGCGGTCAGGGAACTGGTGTCCCGTTACGGAGCCGACGCGACGCGAATTTTATACCCTTATCCGGACCAATATTCGGATGCGCTGCCTGCCGATGAAGCATTGCATTTCCTAGTTATAAGTTTGCGTCCGGCAGCGTTGGGGCATTGCCGTCCGGGTCTCGCGAAATGGTCATGGGCCGCGGCCAAATGAGCGCCGGGACGTCTGCCGGCCCGTGGACGCGGGCCAGAGCGCACCCATTGCCCGCATCCTCGGCGGGCAGAAACAGGCGGGCGGCTGCGGTGGTCCTGTGGGTCTCCATGTTCGTGATTTACGCCAAATCGCCGGTGCTGCAAATGAACGATTCACAGTATTCAATGCTCACCGCGGCGAGTCTGATTCGCAACGGCACCCCGGACTTGAGTTATTATTCGATCCCGGATTACAGAGCCGACTTGCCTTTCGCCACAGTTCGTGCGCACCACGCTTACCAACTGGCGCGGACCAATGGCCGATTGCTCTATGGCTTCGGCCATGGCAGTTCGTTCCTGTCGATACCGTTCGTGACTGCGATCAGCCTGTTCGGCGTTACGCCGGCTACTCGCGAACGCAGATTCGATCCTGGCGGCGAACTGATGATTCAGAAGCTCCTTGCGGCAATGCTGTCAGCGTCAATGGTGACCGTATTCTTTCTCACCGCGGCGATGGTTCTAAGCGCACAGTGGAGTGCGGTGGTCGCAATCGGCGCCGGGCTGGGGACTCAGGTGTGGAGCACCGCGTCGCGCGGGATGTGGGCGCATACGTGGGAAATGATGCTGGGCAGTTGCGTCGTGTATCTGTTGCTTGCGAGCGAGGTCCGGCGCGCATCGGTGCGGCCAATTCTTCTGGCGAGCTTGTTGTCATGGATGTTCTTCGTGCGTCCGCCGGGTGCCATAGTGGTCATCTGCGTCAGTGGCTATGTAATGATGTGCCGCCGTTCGGAGTTGGTCTCGTTCGCGGCCGCGGGAGTGGCCTGGCTGAGCGCGTTCATCGCTTACTCGCTGAGCATTTTCGGAAGCGTCATACCCTATTACTATCTGAGCAACGATCCGCACTCGCTGGGCTTTCACGTCGGAATGGGGTTGTACGGTACTCTCATCAGCCCTTCGCGGGGAATTCTGGTCTTCTGTCCGATAGTCGCGTGGGTGCTGTTTGTAATCGTGCGATTCCGGCGCTCTTTGCGCGCACGGGCTCTGGCGACCATTGCGCTAGGCATCAGCGCCGGTATCCTGATGGCATGTGCGATTCATCCTGAATGGTGGGGTGGGGCGTGTTACGGGCCCCGGCTGATGGCGGATGCCGTGCCATGGTTCGTGCTGCTGGCGATTCTGGGGCTCGCGGCGATACCTGCGCAGCGGCGCGGGATTCAAAATCCAATGATCATGGCTGGCGCCTTGCTGCTGATGGTCAGTGTGGCGATGAACGCGAAGGGGGCGTTATCGCACCAGGCCATGTCGTGGAACTTCACCGGACCGTCGCCGGCGATCATGCTGGACTGGTCGCGGCCGCAGTTCCTGGCGGGCTGGAGCGGCCGTCAATAAAGTTTCTGTTTCCAAAAGACTCACTTCGGACCTGCGGGCGAAATCTCTGACGCTTTTGCATCCTTTCGCGTCGATGCTTTTAAGGATGGCAAATAGCATTGGATGCTGTGCTTCTTGGTTCTGATGTTACACGAGTGAGCCGTCTGAGACGCACTTTTGTGCTTAATTGGTCCTGACAGTTGCGAACGGCCGCGCGGGCCGGATGCGACCGCCGCTTTTTGCGATTGCGAATCGAAGGGGGAAACCATGCGCATGCCCGCAAGGCTCTGCATCGAAAGGATTTTTGTTGGCATTCTGTTCACGATCTCATTTGTGCTGCCCGGCCGGGTCGGCATCGCGTTGGCCGCAGCCGGCGACGTGGTGGCGGACAGAGTGCTGGGACAGCCTGACGGCTTTCACAACGCTTCGAATACCGTGGACCCGGAAGCGATGAATCAGCCCAATCAAATTGCAGTTGACAAGAGCGTAACGCCCAATCGAGTTTATGTCGCCGACACCAACAACGACCGCGTGCTCGGTTACCACAGTGTGCTGGCGATCTTCAACGGTGCGCCCGCCGACCTGGTGATCGGCCAATCCGATTTCTTCTCCAGCGGTTCAAACGGCACCAGTGCCTCGTCACTGAGCGGTCCCAAAGCAGTCACGGTGGACAAGCTGGGCAATCTCTACGTGGCCGACAGCAATAACAATCGGGTGCTGGAATACAACAAGCCCTTTTCGAGCGGAAAAGTCACGGCGATTCCCGCCAACGAAGTCTTCGGTCAGGCCCTTAGCTTTACTTCGAACCAATGCAATTTCGGTTTCAGCGCGCCCCCCACCGCCGAGACCATGTGCGGCCCGTCGGCGCTGGCGCTGGACGCGAACGGCAACCTGTTCGTGGCGGATACCGGAAACAATCGGGTGCTGGCGTTTAAAATCCCGTTCAATGCTGCCACCGACGCCGACGTGGTGTTCGGGCAGAACGCCAGCTTCATCACCAATCTCGCCAATCTCGGAAGCACACCGACAGCCAAGACGCTTTCGGGCCCGACCGGCCTGGCAATCGACCCGACCAATAATCTCTACGTCGCCGACAGCAACAATAACCGGGTATTGAAATACAACAGCCCCTTGACCAACACCACCGCCAACCTGGTCTTTGGACAGGCTGGTTTGTTCGTACTCAATTCTTGCAACAACGGCGGATCGGCCAATGCCGGCACGCTATGCGCTCCAGGGGCAGTTGCGCTGGATGCCGGCGGCAGCGTGTTTATCGCCGATACCAACAATAACCGGATCTTGATGTACAAGGCCCCGATTGCAGCCAGTCCAGCCGCCAATCTGGTCTTTGGACAAGGGAATAACTTCAGCTCCACACAATGCAACGGCGGTTTCGGCCCCCCATCCAACGCGACCCTATGTGGTCCGAAGGGCGTTGCATTGGACAGCACAGGCGGCATGTGGCTGGCGGATACCGCTAATAACCGGGGGCTCAAATACAGCGCGCCGCTGACCGGCAGCAGCCTGGCGAGCGTGGTTTTCGGGCAACCTGATTTTACTCACAACTCGGCCAACACGGTCGATGGGTCCGCCTTGAATGCTCCCAATGGGGTTGCAATTGACCGCAGCGTCATCCCCAACCGTCTGTACGTGGTGGATACCGGCAACAACCGGGTGCTTGGTTACAAAACGGCGGCGACTTTCATTAGCTATGCCTCCGCCGATTTGGTGATCGGCCAAGCCGACCTTTATTCGGGTAGTTGCAATCAGGGAGGAGCCACCACCGCCAAGAGTCTGTGCGCGCCGCTGGCGGCCGCGGTGGACGCGTTGGGCAATTTGTTCGTGGCCGACGCTAACAATAATCGCGTGATGGAGTATTCGGCGCCGTTCCTGAGCGCAATCACTGCCAATCAGTCCGCTATCGCTGTCTTCGGCCAAGGAGGCAATTTCAGCACCAACACCAGTGTGTGCCCGCCAGCGGCCGCCACTATCGGTGGTATGTGTCAGCCTGCGGGGGTGGCCATCGACACCCGGGCGGGCAATGGTAGTCTGTATGTGTCCGACGAGAAGAACAATCGGATCCTGCGCTTCAAGCCGCCATTCGCCACCAGTCCATCACCGAACCTGGTGCTCGGACAGGTCACCTTCGCGGCCAATGCATGCAACCGCGACACCGCTCCCTTCTTTATCTTCCCCGCTGCCAATTCACTGTGCGGTCCCACTCAGCTCGCGACCGACGCCGCCGGCAACCTGTACGCCGCCGATACCGGCAACAACCGAGTGCTCGAGTATAACGCCCCTGCGGCGAACGGCGCCGCCGCCAGTCGCGTCTTCGGTCAGCTCGGCAATTTCACCGGCGAAGATTGTAACTTTGACGGCGACGATGCCAGCCTTGATGCGGACAGCCTGTGCACCGCGCAAGGAGTTACGGCGGACGTCAACGTGAGTCCGAACATTTATATTGCCGACACCAGTAACAACCGGGTGCTCGAGTACAACATCCCCCTGACCAGCGGCACGAGCGCCGACATGATCTTCGGACAGCCGAGTTTCTACACCAGTTCGTGCAATTTTGGAGCTTCCGCGCCAAGCCTCAAGAGCCTGTGTGCGCCGCTAATGGCCGCGGTCGACAAACTGAGCAATCTCTATGTTGCCGACACCGGCAACAACCGAGTGCTGGAGTACGATAACCCACTCGATCCGCCGCCGGCGCCTGCAACGCCGAAGCCCACTGCGACACCGACGCCAAAGCGTACACCGACACCGACGCCAAAGCGTACACCGACACCGACGCCAAAGCGTACACCGACACCGACGCCAAAGCGTACACCGACACCGACGCCGAAGCGTACCGCGACCGCGCCACCAAAGCGGGCCACCCCGACTCCAGCGCCCAACTTTAAAGCGAAAATAATCGTGTGGCCGGAAAGCTAACCCCTGAAGACCTATAATTCTGGTCGGAGCGTCAACAGAAAGGGCGTCTGCGCCAATGTGTTCGTGCGCTCAAGGCGCGAATTTATTTTCGCTTTGGCTGGAAGAAGCAAGGGCGAGGTTGCACGCTAGTCCACGTCACAAATTTCGTTTATGGCCGACCTGCGCGGAACAACTCCCCGGAATGATTCTCGCTTTGAGGCTAATGTGAGAGAGGGACCAAAATCAACGCTCAGCGAGACAATAACTCTGTCGGCGGACGTTGCTTTTTCCCCGGTGGGAAGTATCAGATAGACCCCGGAGTATCGGTAGTGTTTATCAGCGGCAATCGATTCACCACCAGTGCGGGAAGGTAGAACGATTCAGGCTGGCCCCAGACGAAGGCGGGAGCGAGATGGTTGCCCACCGCGCTGGCGGCGGCGAAAACGTCATCTATGTGCGCGTTGATGCGCAGGCTGTTGGGCGTGATTGGCGTGCTCAATCTGCCGTGTTCGATCAAATACGAATCGCCGCTTACCGTGCAGGTGAAATCGCCCGCCCGCTGACCGTTAATCGGGTAGGTGTACCAGACCCGGCCGACGTAAATTCCGTTGCGCACAGTCTTGAGCAACTCGGCCTCGCCACGGCCGCCCCGCGCTTTCATCACGATGTTGGTCGCGCTGGTGTGGGGAGCGGAATCAAAGCGCCGTCCGCCGCCGTCATCGGCGCGATAGCCGCTGCGCGGTGGGAAATTCGGCCGCGGCGGCGCGGAATCTCCCAATTTCGCGGCCAATGCCTTATCGCCAGCCAGTCTGTGGCTATCATAGAAATTGGAAAGTAGCCCGAGAAGTTTACCGTCGCGGATCAGCATCGTGCGGCCGGCCGGCAAACCCTCGCAGGTAACGCGCCGACGAATCGCGCCGCGCCTTAAGCCCGGGTCGTCGATCAAGTTGAGGCGGTTGTTCATGACCCGCTGGCCGTAACGGCCATAGTAGGCGGAATCGGCGCGATAAAATGCGCCTGCCGTCAGCGAGGGAATCACCAGGTAGCTGAGAATTTCGGCGAGCGGCTGCGGGCCGAGCACGACGCGATAGTTGCCCGAAGGTGGCCTGACGGATTGGCGTGAATCAAGCGCTCTTCGGATCGCGTCTGGCCCGAGTACTGAAGCGCAACGCTGCAACTCGGTGCCCGAGCGTCCCATCGCGCTAGCCGTCGCCTTGGCCTGCAATGCTTCCACGATCACGGTAATTGCGGCAGTAAAGTATGCGTCGTGATCGAAGGAGATTTCCCGCAGCCCCGATCCTCCCACCGCAATCCGCTCGCGGGTCAGAGTAAAATCGCCACCGATTATCAAGCCGGGAGTGTGCAATTCACGCGGGACGCGACGCGTGAATTCGCCCAGCGCGCCCGCCAGGGTTTTCCAGGCGGCACGGGCGACCGCCAGGTGCGAGGTCTCCAGCAAATCGCCAGGACCGTAAGTCTTCGACCCTGGTGCTCCGGAACGGACCGGCAAGTCCTGGAAAGGCAGGGTCGATTACCGTGGAACCTAGAGCTTGGCGCAGCGCTCTCTTCACGCCTTCAATGCTCAGGTCGCCGGCGATAAAGGCGCTGCCGGTTTCATGCTGGTCGCGCCGCGTGACGATGCGGATTGCAAAGCCGTCGGCGGCCAGCGATTTGACTTCCTCAACGCCGCGCGAAGGAATTTCCCCGGTATAATTGAGCCGCGCGACGATCTGTTCGCTGCCGGTACAATAGATCTCGAACGCCGCAAGATCGCGATGCTGGGCGAGCATCGCCGATGCCGCGGTCATGAATCGCCTGATTTCCGCCGCCTTCAGCATCGCATCATTCCCCCACCAACCAGGCGCGCGAGCGCAGTGTAGGCCCGCCGTTGGACATGCGCTTGACCTGCATCGGCTGGCCCTTGCCGCAGTTAGGAATCGCGAACAGGCGCAGGTCGTCGCCGACGGCGTCAACGTTCATGAAGAAATGCCTGGAACCGCCCATGACGCTGCCTGCACGGTAGAGCCGCCCCACACGGCCGTGGTCGATGTCATAAATGCGCCGGGCCGAGATGCGGAAGCTTTCGCGTGACTCCGCGATAGAGGGAATCCGGTGGCCACAAACGTAGTAGCCACGGTCGACCTCGGCGATGATCTGGGCTGGTGGCGTGTCGCCGGGCATGAAGAAGGTGTTCGACATCCGGATCAACGGAGCGTACTGAACCGCGCTGGCGCGTACTGAACCGTTAGGCTCCGCGCCCAAAACCGCCGCCGTGGCCCGGGAGTTAAGAAACTCCCTGAACACCCCGTTGTCGATATGCATCACGCGGCGCCCCGGCGTGCCTTCGTGATCGTATTCGTAATGACCATAGCTATGAATCGTCGGGTCGGAACCAGCCGAAAGCATCGCGGAGCCAATCGTCCGGCCCACCTCATTGTCGTGCAGCGAGCGCAGCAACCAACTGCGTCCGGCGTAGCCTGCCTCGGTCTTGAGCGCGCGGTCGGCCTCGCTTGGATGCCCGACGATTTCGTGCGACAGCAGCGCGTTGAAGTGCGGGTCGGTTACCACTACGGCCTCGCGCGAAGGCGCTTTGAACGGCGGCGCGGTAGCCAGCATCAGCGCCTCGCGGCCCAGATCGAGCGCGAAACTGCCGAGGTCCTGATTCAGCATTGGTTGCTCCGGCCACCCGTCGGTCAGGCATTCAAGTCCGCGCTGTTGCCCGATCGTGTCGTGGCATTCCTGGTGACCCTCGCCAGCTTGTGCGACCACATAGCAATCGCCCTGCGTAACCGCGAAGTCCTGAGAGATGAGCGTTCCGGCGCCGTTCAGAAAGAGTTCCTGGCGCAGTTCGGTGAAGGCGGAGACCACGTTGTAGCGCAAACCGCTGCCGAGCTGAGCCAATGCCTGGGACGACTCCAGCACGAGCTTCGCGACCTCACTGGTGGCAACCGAGCGGGGGTCGCGAGCGCACGACGCCGGAACTTCGGCTTGCACGGGAGTGGGGGCAATCCATTGGCCGGTTGCGCCGCCGTATTCGCGCAGCAGGAGGGCGCCTTGGCCGGCGTTGAATTGCGCGCGCTGGAAGGCCGCCTTGAAGGCGGTTCGAATCGCGGCGACGATCCTGGCAGGTCTGAGCGCCGCGTGTCCCAGATCCATTCCGCTGTAGCCGTAACCGATTGCCTGTGCGCGTCCCCCAACTATAACACTGAGGCCGAGAGCTGCGCTTTCCTGCTCGGAGCTGCGGCGCGGGGCGCCGTTTTCCGCGCTGGATCCCCGCCTGAGCACGACCTCGAAGCGCAGGCTGGCGTCGAGCACTCCGCGGCTCGCTCTGGCAAGACGTCTGATTTCGGCCGGTCCATTGCGCTTGAGGAAGCGTGTGGCTTCGAACAGGTTTTTCATCGCTTTCTCATCCGGCACCGGATCCGGCAAATGCCCGGCGGTTGACAGAAAGTATCATTGAGCGTTCAGCGCCGCCACGCAAAGTTTGTCCCTTATGCGCCGCCTGGAAAACCATGCGCGGAGAGAAATGTCTGCACTGCCCGGATGCATTCGTGGGGCCGCTCAATCTGAAGAAAGTGAGTGGTCTTCGGTATAGCCTCGTACTCGATCGGCAGTTCGGCGGCCATTGCGCGTCCGACCAACGCCGGCGGGCCGGTGTCTTCGCTTTCGGGATCCGCGCAAATCAGCTTGACCGGCAGCGGCAGCTTCGCCATCCGGGGCCATATCGTAGGATCCGCGGTGGTCTCGAAAATATGCGCTTCCCGGTCGCGCGGACAGGCCAGAACCCATTTGCCGGAGTTCTCGTCGTGGCGCAGCGTCGCGCGGGCCATCAATTCATAAGCCTCGGGAACCCAAAGCCGGAAAGTGGGAATCGAACGCAATTGGCGGGCGAATTCTTCGGGGCTGTCGTAACTCTCCCGGCGGCGGCGGGTCCGCGCCGCGAGGTCATACTTGGCCGCCTGGTTCGCGGCCTGCAACGGATGGCCGTCGCGGGCATAAAACGGAGGATCGAACAGCGCGAGCAGGTCCCATCGCGGCCCCCGCTCCAAAGTATGAAGGATTGCACACACCGCGGACATCGAATGGAAGACGCCGGCCGTGGGTTTTTTGCCGAAGCTGTTATCGATTGCCTGCCGGATTTGTTCCATATCGCGAATCAACACCGGCCAGCCGTGAGCCCACTCCGGTTTGGAGGGATTACGGCCATGATGACGGAAATCGAAGAGAATCAGGTCATAACGTTCGCACAACGGACCCCAAAACGGCAGGTAACCGTCAATCGCCAGACCGTTGCCATGGCTGAGCACCAACCGGGGTCCGCGCGGATTGCCGTGCCGGCGCACAAAAATCAGTGCGCCGTCTTCCATCCGCACGTCCAATGTTCGAAGAGCAGCAGGAACCTGAATCATCTTTTACATCATATCACGGCATGTAGGTGCCGCCGTTGACGTGGATTGTAGTGCCAGTGATGTGCGCCGACGGCGCCGAACACAGAAACATGATCGCCCCGGCGATTTCCTCTGGAAAGGCCAGGCGGATTGGTCGCGTGATGACGCCGGTGAAGGTGGCCTCCTGTGCGCGCGCCTCGGGGGTGGAAAAATTGGCCTTCACCATCTTGGTCTCGGCGGTGCCGGGCGCCACGCAGTTCACGTTGATGCCATAGGGAGCGACCTCCACCGCCATCACTCGCGACATCGCCAGGATCCCGCCCTTGGCCGCGGAATAAGCGCCGACTCCAGCGCGTCCCTTATGCGCCGCACGCGAGGTGATGTTAACGATACGGCCCCATTGCTGTTTCTTCATCTCGTGGATCGCCGCCTGGCTGCATAGAAAAGTGCCTTTGAGATGGACCGCGAGCACGCGGTCGAAATCTTCCTCTTTCATGTCCTCGATCGGTGCGCCCAGGCCAATTCCCGCGATGTTGACCAGGATGTCGAGATGGCCGAACTTCTCGACCGCCGTTTTGACGACGTTCAGCGCGTCGGCCTTCTTGCTGACGTCGGTCTTGACGAAGAGCGCCTGCGAGCCCGCCTTTTCGACGCCGGCGACCACCGCTTCGGATGACGCCTGGTCAATGTCAGCGATCACCACCTTGGCGCCCTCATGCGCCATCATCAGCGCTGTCGCATTGCCAAAGCCGCCGGCCCCCGCGGTCAATATCGCCACTCGATCCTTAAGCTGCTGCATATATGCATTCCTCCTGGTTCGAATCGGTTGTGAACTCGCTATGGCCGCGCGCTTGAAAACCGTAAGACTTTGAACCAGCGCGGTTTTGACTCTAATCAAATTCCGCGGTTTGGCCAGAGCTTGTGCCCCACCGCGTGTCCCAACCTTTGTGCTATGTTTCGCTCAATCTGCGGACGGGAGGAAAAGCTCATGGCAACAGATATGGAGGCGCGAGTACGGGAACTGGAAAGCAAAGTACAGGAACTCACCGATCGCGAAGCCCTTCGCGACCTGCGCTATCGCTATCACGAGTACATCAATGAGGGGAAATTTGCCAACATTGCTGAGTTGTTCACCGAGGATGGCGAGTTGGAGTTCGGTCAACTCGGGCACGCCAAGGGGCGGGCGAAGCTGGGTGCGTTCTTCAGCAGTCTGGCCCCGTCGTCGTCGCCGCCGGCCGCTGGCCGGCCACATTTTTCCTTTGTCAAACAATATATCCACAACCATGTGGTCGAGATTCAGGGCGACCATGCGACCGGGTTCAGCTACCTGGAAGCCAAGCCGATCGTCAATGGGCAAGCGTACCTGGTGTCCGCCCGCTACAGTGACGAATACGTCCGGACCAAGGACGGATGGCGATTTAGCCGCATGAGCCTGATCCCGCACTTTTTCGTTCCGTTCAAAGAGGGTTGGGCGCAGGCGGAGCGAATCAAGCTTTAGCGCGAAGCTTAGGGAATGCAGGCAAACTCATCATGCGGGCTGTGATGCGAGCCGCGAGCGTGAGCGAGCGGTGGAAACCCAAGGCTCGCGGCGATTCATGCGGCACTGACGAATCCCTAATCGCGCGCCTCAGCAGACGCGCCGAAAACGGACCCTTTCTGGGCGCCGCAGCGGCGTCCATCTCCCCCCGTCGTCAGGGAGCTGATTGAAGTCCAGGGAGGCGGCGCGCAACCTCTGCACAAATGAAACGGCAGGGCCGCGCGCATCGCGCGCGGCCCCGCCGTTTCCATCATCAATCAAGCCCGCGTCAGGCAGCGGCCTTGGTCGTGGCTCCCGCGCCGGTCTCTTCCGCAATCGACCCCTTCTTGGAGAAGGCGACCGCGATGCTCAACAGCACGACCGACAGCGCCACGATGAAGATGCGCCCGGCCGTGACCTCTCCGATCACCGCGGGAACGAAGGGCGCGGCCAGAATGCCGACTAGGTTCATTACCTTGATCATCGGGTTCAGCGCCGGGCCGGCCGTATCCTTGAACGGGTCACCGACGGTGTCGCCGACCACCGCCGCTTTGTGCACATCGGTGCCCTTGCCGCCCAGGAACCCATCTTCGATCTTTTTCTTGGCGTTGTCCCAAGTGGCGCCCGCGTTGGACATGAAGACCGCCATCAACTGACCGGTGAGAATCGTGCCCCCCAGAAATCCACCCAGCGCCCCAGCCCCGAGACCGAATCCCACCAGCAGCGGCGCGAAGATCGCGAGGATTCCAGGGCCCAGCAGCTCCTTTTGGGCGGTGGCGGTAACGATATCGACGCAGCGTCCGTAATCGGGCTTTTCCTTATATTCCATGATTCCCGGATGCTCGCGGAATTGGCGCCGCACTTCGACCACCACCTGGTAGGCCGCCCGGCCTACCGCTTTGATCAGAAAGGAACTGACCAAAAACGGCACCGCACCGCCGATCAGCAGCCCGACGAAGACGGTCGGCATGTTGATCTGAACGCCGATATCTCCGAGGTGGGCTTCGTCGATAAACGACCGGAACAGCGAAACCGCCGCGAGCACCGCGGTCGCGATCGCCAGGCCCTTGGTCAGCGCCTTGGTGGTGTTGCCGATCGCGTCCATCCAGGACAGCGTGCGCGAGGCTTCTTCCTGGTGGATTCCGCCCATCTCGAAAATCCCATGCGCATTGTCGGTAATCGGTCCGTAGGTGTCCATCGCGAGGATGAATCCGGTGGTGGTCAGCAGGCCCAGCCCGGTCAGCGCGATACCATAGAATTGCAGCGCCAGTGAATCGCGGAAGATGACCGTCGCGGCGATAATCGAAATCGCGATGACCATCAGCGCCCACACCGACGATTCCAGCCCTTCGGCCATCCCCGACAGAATCAGCGTCGCCGGGCCGGTCCTGGCCGCGGTTGCGCATTCGGTCACGGGTCCCTTGTCGGGGTGGGTGAAGTAGTTGGTCAGCCACAGCGTTACCACGGCCAAGACGATTCCGACCGAAGCGGTGACCGCGAAACGCCAGTCCGGTGCGCCGGTGCGCGGGTCGGTCAGGTAGAAGTAGTTGACGATGAAAAAGCCAATGATCGAAGCCACTGCGGAGACGATATAGCCGTTGACGATCGGACGCATCGGGTCGCGCATCGCACTGCCCTGGGGGACGCGCACCGCCATGATGCCCAGAATCGAGGAAAAGACGCCCACCGCCCGCAGGATCAGGGCGAAGATGATCAGCTTGACCGCGAAGGCGCCGGCCTGGTCGCCATAAGCGGCGACGAAGTCCTTTTCGCCCATCGCATAGGCGGCCAGGATGATTGCCGCCACCAGGGTGACTTCGTAAGACTCGAAAACGTCGGCTGCCATGCCGGCGCAATCGCCCACGTTATCGCCGACATTGTCGGCGATAGTCGCCGCGTTGCGGGGGTCGTCTTCGGGAATACCCGCCTCGACCTTGCCCACCAGGTCGCCGCCGACGTCAGCCGCCTTGGTATAGATGCCGCCGCCCACGCGCATGAAGAGCGCCGCCAGCGATCCGCCGAAGCCGAAACCGACCAGCACCTTCATCGCGTTTTCGCGGAAGATCAGAAAGATGATAGTGGCGCCCAGCAGCCCCAGGCCCACCGTGACCATTCCCGAAACGCCGCCGGCCTTGAACGCCAGTTCCATCGCGTCCTTGAAGCTGGTCAGGGCCGCGTTGGCGCTGCGCACATTGCCCTTGACCGCCAGCCACATGCCGACGAAGCCGGCGCCGTACGAAGCGCTGACGCCCATCAGGAAGGCCACCGAAATTCCCAGCGGCAGCGCTAGCCCATGATAGACATGGCGGTACATGAAAAAGAGGCCGATGGTGATTATCGCCACGAACCAGCGCATGGTTTGCACCTGGCGGCGGAGATAGGCCATCGCGCCTTCTTCAACCGCGTCGGCGACATCCGTCATCGATTTGGGGCCGGGACTGGCTTCCAGCACGATACGGACCAGATAGAGGCCGTAACCAAGCGCCACCAAGGCTGATAGCAGCACCAGCCACAAGATGAGCACTTGGCCGCCCGAAAGGACTGGCAAAACGATACTTGACTCACTCATTTATCCAAAGTCTCCTGATAATCCCGCCGTCTGAAACAAACCCGGTTCGAAAGGGCGCTTAACCGGCCTGGTTTAGCCAAGAAACCGGGCTGATGGCAAGGCCAGAATTATTTTGCGCGAAAGCCTACGAGTTTCCAGGACTCAAGTCCAGCCACCCGGTAAGATACAAGCTGCGGGTGAATAGTTGCGCATGCCAACCCGGTTACCATCGTGCTCCCCCCAATTTGCTGCCGGTCCATGGTGGCCCGGTATATCTATGGGATCCGGTGAAGTTGTGGAAGAAGGTGGGGGAAGGAAGACGGTGGGGGATGTTGATCCAAAGCCATCCCTTATGTTTAGCTCAAAACCCTGACAACTAGCCATGAACATAAATGTCGAAAATTCCTCTCCGCTTCGTCGCAAAGTCACCATCGAACTCGATCAGGATGAAATCGGGCAAGAGTTGGACCGCTCTTACTCCGAACTCAAGCGCAACGTGCACCTCAAGGGTTTCCGCCCCGGACACGCTCCGCGCCAGATGCTTGAGCGCCTCTTTGGTGACCAGGTCCGCAGCGAGGTCCTTCAGAAACTGATCAAGGAATCGACCGAGAAGGCGCTCACCGAGCACCATCTGACGCCGGTCGCCGAACCCGAGATCGTCACCGAAGAAACCGACTTGAAGAAGGCGCTGCGCTTCGCCGCGGTGTTCGATATCAAGCCCGAGATCGTGGTCAAAGATTACGTCAACCTCAAAGTGCCGCAGCAAGCGGCCGAAGTGAGCGAAGAGCAAGTCGACGCCGCGCTGGAGCGTTTGCGCGAGCGGATGGCGCCGCTCAAGAAGGTGGAGGATCGCACGCGGGTTGAGCCCGGCGATTTCGTGATCGCGGAGCTGGAGGCTTTTGCCGACGGCACGGCAATTCCCGGTAGCAAGCTGGAATCGCGGCTGCTCGAAGTTTCCGACAAGTCGATTGCACACGGCTTGCACGAGGTGCTGACCGGAGCCGAAGTCGGCATTGACGGCACTCATCGCCGCAGCTATCCCGCCGATTACGGGGAAAAGGATCTGGCCGGCAAGGAAGTCGAATGGCATTACAAGGTCAAGGAGATCTTCCGCCGCGAACTGCCGGTCCTGGATGATGAGTTCGCCAAGGACCAGGGCGAATTTCAAAGCTTGGCCGAGTTGCGCGAAAAGGTGCGCGGGACCTTGCTTGCCCAGGCCAAGCAGGACGCCGACGCAAGGGTGCGTCAGGGACTGCTTGACCTCGTGCTGGAACGCAATCCGGTGGAGGTGCCGCAGTCGCTCATCGAGCACGAAATGCACGTGCTGGAGGCTGAGTTTGCCTCCGCGTTGCAAGCCGGCGGGATGGCCGCGGAGCAGGCGGCTGAAGCCGCGCACAGCAGGCACGACGAGTTCCGGCCCCGCGCCGAGAAGCGCGCCCACAGTTCACTGATCGTCGACGCGCTGGCTGACCAGGAGCAGGTCGAGGTTAGCGAGGAAGAAGTTGCCGAACAGGTGGCGGTAATGGTCACGCAGGCAGCCCGCGAGCGCGAACGGGTGGCAAACTTTTACTCCAAGGCCGAGAACCTTGCCGCGCTGCGCAACGCGATGCGGCGCGAAAAGGCGGTGGAACTGCTGCTGGCGCGCGCGCAAAGCGAAGCGGGCGCCGATGCCGGTGAGGCCGGCGGGGAAGGGCCCGGCAGTGGCGAGGTTGAGCCGGAAGGCGCAGGCAAGCCGAGCGAAACCGAGTAAAGCCAAGAATGCCTGGACCAATGTTGCCCGCTAATTTCAAACTGGATACAATCGTGTTAGTGATAGGATCCACAGCTATATCGGTCAGCGCGTCTCGCCTACTGGGGTTATGAGCAATCTGGTTCCAATCGTCATCGAGCAGACCGGACGTGGAGAGCGCGCTTACGACATTTACTCCCGCCTGCTCAAAGACCGGATTGTGTTCCTGGGCAGCGAAGTCGATGACGACGTGGCCAACCTGGTGACCGCGCAGTTCCTTTTTCTCGAGTCCGAAGATCCCGAAAAAGAGATCGCCTTTTACATCAATTCGCCCGGCGGTTCAGTCACCGCCGGATTGGCGATCTACGATACGATGCAGTTCATCAAGCCGCCGGTGTCCACCCTGTGCTTGGGGCAGGCCGCGAGCATGGGAGCGCTGCTTCTGACCGCGGGACACAAGGGCCGGCGTTACGCCCTTCCCCATTCGCGAATCATGATCCATCAGCCGCTGGGCGGCGCTCAGGGTCAGGCCACTGACCTCGAGATCCAGGCGCGCGAGATTTTGCGCTTGCGGGAAGATCTCAACAATCTGTTCGTCAAACACACGGGTCAAAGTTTGCGCAAAATTGAGAAGGACACCGACCGCGACATGTTTATGAGCCCCGAGCAAGCGGTTGAATACGGGATCGTTGATGAGGTAATCGTTAGCCGAGGATCCTCCAAGTGATGGACGGGAGGCAATATGGCCAAGCATGATGATCGCACCGGTAGCCTGGTCTGCTCTTTCTGCGGCAAGAGCCAGGATGAGGTGCGCAAGCTAATCGCGGGCCCCACCGTCTACATTTGCGATGAATGCATTGATCTCTGCAATGACATCATTGCGGAGGAGACTGACGGCGAGGAGGCTTTCGGGCAGACTTCAGCGGTTCCCAAGCCGGCCGAAATCAAGCGTGTTCTGGACCAGTACGTGATTGGCCAGGACCGGGCCAAGAAAATCCTCTCGGTCGCGGTCCACAACCATTACAAGCGCATCGATTCCCAGATGGTCACCGGGGACGTCGAACTGCAGAAATCCAACATTTTGCTGATCGGCCCCACCGGAGTGGGGAAGACGCTGCTGGCCCAAACGCTTGCGCGCTTTTTGCAAGTACCCTTCACGATTGCCGACGCCACCTCGTTGACCGAGGCCGGCTACGTCGGTGAAGACGTCGAGAATATCATTCTGTCGCTGCTCCAGAACGCCGACTACGACATCGAACGCTGCCAGCGCGGGATTGTTTATATCGACGAGATCGACAAAATCGCGCGCAAGGGCGACAACCCGTCGATCACGCGCGATGTATCGGGCGAGGGCGTGCAACAGGCGCTGCTCAAGATTATCGAGGGCACGACCGCCAGCGTGCCGCCCAAGGGCGGGCGCAAGCATCCGCAACAGGAGTTCCTGCAAGTCGACACCACCAACATCCTGTTTATTTGCGGCGGCGCGTTCGTGGGCTTGGAAGACATCCTGCGGCGCCGGATCGCGGGCAAGACGATGGGCTTTCGCGCCGACTTAAGCCATCGCGACCCCAAATCGATCTCCGACCTGCTGGTTGACGTTCAACCCGAAGACCTGCTCAAGTTCGGGTTGATTCCGGAATTCGTCGGCCGCCTGCCGGTGATCGCGACGCTTTCGGAACTTGAGGAGGACGCGTTGGTCAGGATCCTGACCGAACCCAAGAACGCGCTGGTGCGCCAATACCAGAAGCTGTTCGACATGGAGAACGTCCACCTGAAATTTACTCAAGGTGCGTTGCGGGCAATTGCGCGCGAGGCGCTCAAGCGCAAATCCGGGGCCCGCGGGCTGCGCGCCATCATGGAAAACATCATGCTCGACGTGATGTATGACATCCCGTCACAGCCCAATATCAAAGAAGTGCTAATCTCAGAGGAGGTAGTAAGTCAGAAGGAACCGCCTTTGCTGGTCTACCAAAAGGCCGCTGAGACCGCCTGAATTTGGGGAGACTCGATAAATAAGATGCTCTTTCGCAACGATAAAAAAGACAATCGTGACAATCAGCCGGCGCAGGTCGTCCCGCTGCTGCCCCTGCGTGAACTCATTGTTTTTCCTCATGAAGTCTATCCAATCTTCGTGGGGCGGCATAAGTCGATAAAGGCGCTGGAGGAGGCCGAGAGCCTGAAGAAACCGATCCTGCTCGCGGCCCAGAAAGACGCCAAGGTGTCCGAACCCACGCCCGACGATATTTACGCGGTGGGCACTCTGGGCGTGGTGGTACAGTTGCTGCGCCTGCCCGATGGAACCGTGAAGGCCCTGCTGGAAGGCAAGAAGCGTGCGCGCATCCTGCGCCACGTTTCGGATCGCGAATTCTTCCAGGTTGAAGTCGAGGAAGTGGCCGAGGTATGCGAGCGCACTACCGAGGTCGAAGCGCTGATGCGCTCCGTCATCTCGACCTTTGACAACTACGTGCGCCTGAACAAGAAGATCCCGCCCGAGATGGTCACGTCGATCTCCGCGATTGACGATCCGGCCTACCTGGCCGACAAGCTGGTCGGGCATCTGGGGATCAAGCTGGAAGAGAAGCAGGCGCTGCTGGAGACCGCCAATCCGGCCGAGCGGCTGGAGAAAATTCTGGGGTATATGCGCTCGGAGCTGGAGATCCTCGAGGTCGAAAAGCGCATCCGTACTCGGGTCAAGAAGCAAATGGAAAAGACCCAGAAAGAGTACTACCTCAACGAACAAATGCGCGCGATTCAAAAAGAACTCGGCGAGAAGGACGAGTTCAAGAACGAGATCCAGGAATTGGAAGACAAGCTGCGCGAGAAGAAGATGTCGGCCGAGGCACGGGAAAAGTGCGAGCGCGAGATCAAGAAGCTCAAGATGATGTCGCCAATGTCCGCCGAGGCCACGGTGGTCCGCAATTACCTCGACTGGTTTCTGTCGCTGCCTTGGTACGAGTACACCGAGGACAAGCTCGACATCAAAGAGGCCGAGCGCATCCTGGAAGAAGACCACTTCGGGTTGGACAAGGTTAAACAGCGAATTTTGGAATACCTTGCGGTTCAGAGTCTGGTGGGCCAGATCAAAGGCCCGATTCTGTGTCTGGTTGGACCTCCGGGGGTCGGCAAAACTTCGCTGGGCCGATCGATTGCGCGCTCGATGGGGCGCAAGTTCGTGCGCGTGTCGCTGGGCGGCGTGCGCGACGAGGCTGAAATTCGCGGCCATCGGCGGACCTATATCGGTGCGCTGCCGGGCAAGGTGATTCAGTCGATGCGCAAGGCGGGAGCGGGCAATCCGGTCTTCCTGCTGGACGAAGTGGACAAGATGTCCACCGACTTCCGCGGCGACCCGTCCTCCGCCCTGCTCGAAGTGCTGGATCCGGAGCAGAACTGCGCCTTCAACGACCATTACCTGGACGTCGATTACGACCTCTCCAAGGTGATGTTCGTCACCACCGCCAACACCTTGGAGCGGATCCCGCGGCCGTTACAGGATCGGATGGAGATCATCCGCATCCCGGGCTACACCGAGAACGAAAAGCTCAATATCGCCAAGCGCTACCTGCTCAAGAAGCAGCGTGAAGCCAACGGGCTCAAAGAAGAGAATATCGAGTTCTCCGACAAGTCCCTGCTGGGCCTCATTCGCCATTACACGCGCGAAGCGGGAGTGCGCAACCTGGAGCGCGAAATCGCGGCGGTGTGCCGTAAGGTCGCGGTCGAGGTGGTCAAGAATGACCGTAATGCTCACGTCAAGGTGTCGAGTTCCAGCCTGACCAAGTACCTGGGACCGCCGCGTTTCCGTTATGGATTGGCCGAGACCAAGCCGCATATCGGTGTGGCGACGGGGCTGGCGTGGACCGAACTGGGCGGCGAACTGCTGGCGGTCGAGGTGACCATCGTGCCGGGCCGCGGCAAGTTGACGGTTACCGGTCAGTTGGGCGAAGTGATGCAGGAGAGCGCCCAGGCCGCGATGTCCTACGTGCGTTCACGCGCGGTGGCGTTGGGGTTGGACCCCAACTTCTACCAGAAGATCGACATCCACATTCATATACCCGAAGGCGCCATCCCCAAGGACGGTCCTTCGGCCGGAATCACCTTGGCGACGGCCCTGGTGTCGGCGCTATGCAAGGTTCCGGTGCGCAATGACCTGGCCATGACCGGCGAGATCACGTTGCGCGGCCGCGTGCTGCCAATCGGCGGGCTCAAGGAGAAGGCGCTGGCGGCTCATCGCGGCGGAATCAAGACCATCCTGATACCCAAGGACAACGAGAAGGACGTCCAGGACATTCCTGGCGCGGTGCTCAAGAGCATCAGCCTGGTCCAGGTGGAACACATGGACGACGTGCTGAAAAAGGCCTTGGTGCTCGATGATCCCGAGCGTTTCCTGAAGGCGCAGCCCAATCCAATCGACTACGCCTTTGCTCCGGATACGGTGCTCAGCGACGAAGACGAGGATGACGATGAGCAGGGCGGGAAGGATGCTCCCGCGACCCCGACGCTGACGCGGCGCCACGGATTTGATTTTTGACGGGAGCGGATCTTGACAAGAACCATCGACCGGAGCTTACTTAGCCGCTAAACTGTCAGCAGGATGGAACGAATGACCAAAACGGAGTTGATCGAAGGGCTAGCCAATAAGCTTGGAATGCATAAATCCGAGGCGGAAAAGGCGATCAACATCATCCTGGACGACATCACTGCGGCGCTCCGGCAGGGCGAACGCGTGAACATATCGGGTTTTGGTACCTTTTCGGTCTCGGCCCGCCGTCCACGCACCGGCCGCAATCCGAAGACCGGGGAAACGATTGAGATTTCCGCCAGCCGCTCGGCCAAATTCAAGGCCGGCAAGCAGCTCAAGGATTCGCTCAACGAAGAAGGCGCGCCAGCCGAGAGCGCCAGCGCCGGCGGCTGACGCGGCGCCCAAATAACAGTAGTGCCACGGCGCCGGAGTACTGAACTCCGGCGCCGTTTACTTTGTCACCCTCTGCCTCTCTCCCAGGGCGGTTAGCTCAGCGGTAGAGCATCGGCCTTACAAGCCGGGGGTCGCTGGTTCGAAACCAGCACCGCCCACCAATAAAATCAAGGGTTTTTCGGCTTCTCGCTTTTAGGCATTTCGGGCTGGTGCCAAATAGGTGCCAACTTCAGCGCTGACCAGCCACCAGCTCCGTGTAGTGCTTCAATGTCGCCTCGTCCCAGGGTAACCGCGGCGGCGATGGCAGCCCGAGGGCCTTCGTTGCATACCAGGCTGTAATAGGCCCGAACGTAGCTGCTACGCGCGCACTTCGGCGCCGCAGACGCCTCGGGTGGATCTGCCTGACCACGACCACCAGGACCTTGTTCCCGATCGACCACCGGTTCGATGTTGAACAGAGCGTTGACCATCATGGTGCGGTGGCCTGCATAGGTAAGGGCAGCATCGCGGCAATAGATGCTGTGAAACACGGGATGGCGTGAGCGGCCGAGGTGTTCGCCGGCCTTGATGTCGGTGTTGCACCAGCGGCAGTGGCCTATGACGGTGCTGGATTCGACGGCGGGGCGATGAGTACGAGGCATATCGGCAATATAGCAGCGAGCGGCGGGGTGGTTTGACCCGGAAATCGATGTATCGGTCAGGTGAGATTCGAGCCGGTGACGGTGACGAAGGTGACGGTCGATCCTCTTATCGACGCCCCGCGCGCGCACGTTTGACGTCTTAATAGGGGTGCACTCTCACTTTCGTCACCGCAAATGGAAAACTTCAGCAAATACGGGCATTATCCGAAAAAACGTCGGTGACGATGGCGGTGACGGGGTGACGGTGGGCTAATTGGGCTCGTCACTTACCGTCACCCTGCGTCTGAGGATTTGCGGTTGGCTTTCAGGCCATCGGTCAGGCGGATTTGGACGCGGATAGGCAGGTTTGCCACCGATGTTGACGCGGTCGACCGATTCTCTCAGGAAGCCGTCGGTCAGGTGGCTGTAGCGCATAGTCATGCGGGTGTCGCGGTGACGGAGCAAGGCCTGGAGGCTGCGCTGTTGGGAGCCGGCCATGGCGTGCGCGCTGGCAAAACAGTGGCGGAGGTCGTGGAGCCGGAAATTCTTCGAGGCCGGCATGTTCGACCGCGCGTCTGAAGGTTCGGCTGACGGCGTTGGCGTCTTTGAACGGGAACAGGCGTCCATCGATTCTGAGCGGCAGGCTACGAACGCTTCGAATGCGGTCTGATTCAAAGGAATATGTGCGCTTTCGCCATTCTTCGTGTGGCTGAGATTGGCGACCAGGTCTCTGCCAGTCGATCGAGCTGAGGGTGAGCGACAGGATTTCGATCTGGCGCATCCCCGTATTGAGCGCTAGGATACGAAGGCTCTCAAATAATGAGAGCGCGACTCGTCGCAGGCGGCCAGAAGCAGATCTATCTCCTCGCCGGTCAGAAAACGGACGTGGCCGGGAGCCTCTTTGAGCGGGCGCCATTCGCCGATCGGATTCTGCCCGAGGAATTTCCACGCAATCGCGCGCTTGAATATATGGCGCAGGACTGAGACTTCCCGGTTGACCGTCGCCGGGGTTGCACCGGAATCCAACCGGCCGGCGATGTACGATTCCAGACTCGCGAAGCTGATGGCGCGAAGACTCTCCTTGAAATATGGCACCAGATGATTGGCGAGGATCCCGGACCAGCGTTCCGCAGTGCGCGGCCGGATAGTGGGGCCGATGCGCGTGAACCAGAGTTTGGCGAAATCGGCAAAGCTCGCCTTGCTATTCTCCGTCACGCCCACAAATTCCTGCCTGGCCACCGACGTCAGGACCGCATTAAGCGCTTCGGTCGCAACGCGCTTGTTCGGGCGACCTTGCGGCGATGGCGACAGCCGTCGGCGTCAACATAATCAATCCACCAATCGCCGCTATGTTTCGGACGTTCGAATACTCTACTCATTGATTACTCCCTTCGGCGTTCGACTGGGGCGCTGATTGCCGTTGCTTGCGACGCCAGCGTTGAGCTGCTGCCGAATGTTTCAGGCCGCAGTACTCGCTACGGCCGCGCTTGACGAACAGTCCGTGATCCGGATCGCCTCTGCTGATTCATGTCCCTTGGTTCAGGGACAGATGCGCAAGCGCCACACCTGGCCACTTAGAGCATTCCTACGGCGCGCCAGCGCTCCGGCATTCCGGTGGGGTCATCAGATGAGTAATGCAGCCCAAGCCGGTCCGCGGTAATGTTCAAGACGTGCGAAGGGATTTTGGTCTCTCGCCTCCAGCCAGCGCCACCAGGATTGATTTGAGGCGTGAACGAAAGTTCTGTTCCTGCTCCTCTGACGGGGCCAAGCGTCCGAAGTCACCGGACCCTCCCACCGTTAATTCAATAAGCCAATCGAACTCGCCAAGCGTGCGCTTTCCGTTGGCGAAATCTACGACCAGCTGAAGGCGGTTGATACGCTGCTCTTCGATGGCCGCAGGTGGCGGCTGCCAATGCGGTTGTAAACGTCCCTTTACCATTCCACACCAGAGCTTAAGGCTGGCTCGTTCCTCTTGCAAGGGGTTTGTAAAAGAAAAACGGTTTCGATTCCAGAAGCCCTATTATCCCTGTTAACATCAAATGCTATCTTCTGGTGCAATGGGTTCGATTCCACAACCCATCCAAAGAAGAAGAGGTTTTCGATGGCAGTCGCGAAAAAGGGAGTTGAGGTGCTGGCGTACGATGTCGAAACCGCCAGTGAAGTGGTGGGAGGTGTGAGCCCTGAGCTAATCCGGCTGGAAATTCGGCGAGGGCGCCTGATACCGAGCCGTGTAGGCCGAAGGCTGGTCATCACCCGCCTGGAATTAGAACGATATTTGACCGCCAATAAGGAAGTCTAACCTGTGATTGCGTCGCGTCCCTCCATCGTCCACGTCACCTCGGCCACTATCCCGGACGAACTCAAGCAAGGCCGCCGCTGGGTCAATTGGCGCCTCGAATCCCGTGCGAACGTGAGCACCGGTGAGACCAAACGGACCAAGGTGCCCTATCGGCCGGACGGCCGGACTGCCAGCTCGACCGACCCTGCGACCTGGAGCACTTTCAATGATGTATGGGCGGCCTATCGCCGCGGCGGCTTCGACGGCGTCGGCATCGTACTTAGCAAAGACAGCGGCCTGGTAGGCGTGGACCTCGACCATGTGCGCGCCCCGGCCACCGGTGTCATCGAATCTTGGGCGGCCGAGTACATCGGGTTGCTCGACAGCTACACGGAAATCTCTCCATCGGGTTCGGGACTGCGCATCTTCATTCGCGCGACGCTGCCACCGGGACGCAAGAAGAAGGGCGGCGTCGAGATGTATAACAGCGGTCGCTTCCTGACGGTGACCGGTTACCTGATGCCCGGCACGCGTGGCACGGTCGAGCACCGCCAGGACGCCTTGGAAGAGCTTCGTCTGCGCGTCTTCGGACCATCGACACCACCATCCAAGCCGCGCGACTACCGGGCAACCGGGCGCGTCGAGTCGGCTCAAATCGAATCGGCTCTGTCCTACATACAGGCGGACGATCGCGAAAACTGGCTGATAGTCGGAATGGCCCTTCACTCATCGCTGGGCGCCGCGGGGCGGTCGATATGGGATAGCTGGTCGGCGACTCGGCCAAGTACGACATGGCTGATCAGGGACGCACATGGGCGGGTTTTCGGCCTGACGGTGGCGTAAGCGTCGGATCATTGTTCTGGCTGGCCCGCAGCTCCGGCTGGCCGGGCAGTCAGGAACGCGGCCGTCTGCGGCTTGTGGTGGACGATGAGACGGGAGTGATGGCCTGCGCCAATGGCTAATCAGATTCCGGCATTTAGTGAGGAGGCGATCGCCCTCAGTCTGGTTCGCGAAGATGGAGCAAACTGGCTCTACGCCACGGACCTAGGCGCCTGGTTTCGATGGACCGACAGCCTGTGGAAAATCGATGACACAAACCTGATCTTCAACCGGGCTCGGGAAGCCTGCCGAAAGGCCGCCGCGCTAGCCGCGAAGGAAGATAGCGCGAGTGTGGCGCGCGGCTTGGCCAGCGCGCACACCCGCGCCGCGGTGGTGAGCCTGTTGTCGAGTGACCGCGCCTTGGTGGTGACCAACCGGAACCTCGATACCGACCCGATGATGTTAGGAACGCCGGGAGGATGTGTTGACCTGCGCACCGGCGAGTTACTGCCAGCCGACCGCGCGCACCGCACACGATGAGCACAGCCGTTGCGCCCGCGGCACCCGGAACGCCGTGCCCGATGTGGCGCCGGTTCCTCGATACGACGTTCCCGGTGGTTCCAGGAAAGCCAGAGCCCGACATCGAACTGATTGATTTTCTGCAACGAGCCGGCGGCTACACGCTCACAGGCGAAACGCGCGAAGAGCGATTCTCATTTCTCTATGGCAGCGGTCGCAACGGAAAAGGGGTTTTCCTTGAAACGCTACTCGGCATCATCGGCGATTACGGCACGGTCCTGCCCTCCGAGGCACTCATGGAGCGACCGGTGGAGCCGCATCGAGCCGAACTAGCTGTGCTAAGGGGCAAGCGGCTGGTGGTCTGCAACGAGCTTCCCAATGGGCGGCGCTGGAATCAGTCGAGGTTGATGGACTTGACGGGCGGTGGCGACCTCGTGGCCAACCAGATGCGCCGCGACCCGGTCCGTTTTCCCTTCCGAGCCAAGCTTTTTATAGCCGGAAATCATAAGCCCACGTTCCCTTCGACGAACACCGCGGTTGCGGAGCGCCTGATGCTGATCTCCTTCCGAATGCACTTTCTCAACTCTGACGAGGATTCCGACTTCCGGAATGACCCCACGATCGGAACCCGTGACAGCAACCTCAAGACCGCGCTGCACTCTGAGTGGCCGGCCATACTCAGGTGGTTGATTGAGGGCTGCCTGAGGTGGCAGGACAGCGGACTTAGTATCGCCAAGCGGGTCATGGACGACGGCATCGACTATCTGACCGACCAGGACGAACTGGGGCAATGGATCTCGGTTGCTGCATTACGGATCTGACGAGCGCGGCCGGAGCGCCCATGAAAGACCTGTATCTCTCATGGAACCTGTGGCGGGACGAGCTGCAAGAAAAGCCTACTAGCTATCCGCAATTTCGGGAGCGAATAAAGGAGCGTTTCACCGTCGCTCACGCCAATTTCGGGATGAAGGCGGTCGGACTGTTTTTGACCGATATCGAGCGGGCGAAAGTGCTCAAAGCGAAGCAAGACAAAGAGCATCAACCTCGGCGGTATCAGAACGGAGAGGCGCGGGACCCGGCATGGTAGACCTGGCGACATGTACGGCTTCGGCCCGGTGCTGCTCGATCGGGTAGCGCAACGCTGGCCTGACCTGCTCGACACCCCTGAACTGCAAGCCAACCCTTATGCTACGCGCGCGCCCGCGGCGTAGGATTCAAGCTTGCCGAGAGAGGGGCAGGCTCAGGTATCGCCCTGACTCGCCTTTTCGCATCGAAGCCGCGGCCGAATACGTGCTACAGCAGGCCGAACAGAAAGGACAGACCGCGCGCCGCATTGGTCATTCACGCGGAACCTGGGCGAGGAGTTGCGCGCCGAGTTGCCGCGCTGGCTTAAGATTCCCGAAAGCAAAGTCATCTGTGTTGGCGGACTTTGGTCCCGAGTCGGCACGCTGGCTGCCGAGCGTGCGGTTGCGCGCATGTTGCTCGAAATGCTGGCGAAGGGCGATTCGGATTTTGACTTGCTCTTTACCGCCGATGGTCTTGCGCCCGACCAACTGGAGGCCCTCCAGGCCATGCGGCGCGCGCGGGTGTTCGCTCTAATCGGTTCTCCCGGTGTCGGCAAGACCTCGACGATTCGAGCGATCCTCAACACCTATTCGCCCGACGACATTGCGTTATGTGCACCCACCGGAAAGGCCGCCAAGCGCATCGAACAGCTAACTGGCCGCGAGGCGAAGACTATTCATCGGCTGCTCGAAGTCGTTGGCGAGCGCTGTGCGGATTACGAGAGCCTGCCCTTCGCGTACAGTACCGGGTTCAAGTTTCGTCGGCATCACGGCAATCCTTTGGACGCCCGGCTGGTCGTGGTCGATGAAGCATCTATGCTGGACATCAAGTTGACGGCTGACCTTCTCTCCTCGCTGGCGCCGCACGCCAGGCTGGTCCTGATTGGCGATAGCTTCCAACTCCCCAGCGTTGGCGCCGGCGCTGTGCTTCGCGATCTGATCCGGGTCGGAATCTCTCATTTCGAGTTGACCCAGTTGAAGCGCCAGGACCCGAACCTGTTGATCGCGCGCAACTGCCGTTCGATTCGTTACGAGAAGCGCGTCACGGTCAATAACGCCGACGCTTCTGATTTTTTCTTCATTCCGGCTGACGACCCCGCCGAGATAGCCCGCATCGCCGTTGACCTGGCCACCAATCGCCTTCCCTGTAAGTACGACCTTGATCCGATGCGCGATATTGTGACGCTAGCAGCACGCCGCAAGCAGGGTCTCACCAGCGCGGAATCCCTCGATCTCGCACTTCGGCGGATGCTCGAATCCGGCCGCAACTCGACGGTTCGATGTGGGCGACCGAGTTATCCAATGTCACAACGACTACGGCCTGGGAATTATGAATGGAGACCTCGGAACGGTGGAGGGGGTGAACAGACGAGTGCACTCACTGTCAGGTTCGAGGTTCCTGAGCGCTTGGTCGAGATACCCCGCGACGACCTGGATTTGATGCTCGCATGGGCGCTGACGGTGCATAAATCGCAAGGTTCGGAATGGCCTTGGGTAATCGTCCCGATACACGAGGAGCAAGGCGACTTCGTAGTGTCGGCCCAGCATTTCTATACCGCAATCAGTCGCGCGCGCGATGGCTGTGTGGTCGTCGGGCAACGGTCCTGGATGGACCGCATCGCCGCAAATCACCGCGATGACAAGCGTTCAACTCGATTGGCAAAACTGCTGGAACGTAGAATGAACGACTTTGACGAGGCTGTTGCCTTTCACTTGGCGCCGTTGCGCAAGGCCTTGCTGGCTATAGCGGCCACGTTGGACCGCGGCCGGCGCAAGCACCCCGCTGATGATGGCTTCGACTTACCCGCGAACGTGCACGTTGAACGCGCGTATCGCCATCTTGAATTGTTGATAACCGGCGACACGACCGCACCGCACCTGGAGCATGCGGCCACGCGATTGTTGATGGCGATGGAGGTACGCGACCGATGAAGCAGCGCGGATGAAAGAGCTGCATTGCGCCGCGGCAATTCAGCGCGCCCATCCCGCCCCGCCCGCCGTGCGAAGTGTGCGGGGGTCGCCACGTTGGCGCGAGATGCCCGTGGTCGCGGTCGCGGCCGGAAGAGGCGCCGGAGCCTATTCCGTGTTGCTATACCTGTGGGCGAGAACTTTCCGGTCCATTGATTGCCCCGACCATTTCAGTCGTGTGGCCCGATGGCACGAGGGTCCTGTTGTGCGGTGCGCCGTGCAGCGCGGTCCCGTCATGGGAGGCTGTCGCCACGGCCGAGGCGCGCCAGCGTTTCCTCGACCAGCGCTACGAGCCCCCGCCAACCCCGGTGAAATTCGAGCCCGACGTAGTAATGACCTGGCCTTTGTTTTCTGGTTACGATTACGACAACAGGTAGCATTAGAGTATACTTTAGGGAGTAGCATGAATGAGTAATGACCAACAGATCGCGGTAAGTAATCCAGCCGCGCAACCCGAGCGCGAGGTGCCGCCACCGGTTAGCGTAGCGGAAGATGCTTTCACGCCGACCTCTTCGCCTGATGACTATCACCTGGATTATATCGGGCCGGACGGAGAACCGCTCCAGCTTGACGCTGCGGGACAGGCAGTTGATACCGAGCTTCGGGCGACCGCGCACGAAATCGGGCTGACTACTGACGAGGTTGCTCACATCGCCGAAGTCTTTCAGCGTCCTGGTACCGAGCGCCTCTCAACCGAACGATGCGAGCAGCGCCTCCAGAATCTCTGGGGCGGGCGCTACCAGGAAAAGATGCAAGCTATTGGGCGCATGGTTGGCGAACATGCCAGTCCCGCGCTGCTCGACCGCATAGATGCGACTGGGTTAGGGAACAACATCGAATTGATGCTCGCGCTAGATAATGCCGCGAGCCGAAGGAGAAAGTGAGAATGAGTGCTGACGATAAATGGGTTCCGACCAATGGGAACACAAGCGCGCCGCCGACCGCAGATAGTCGCGATTTCAGTCGGCCAAGCGACCGGCTGATGACGCTTCCGGTCTCGCGCGAGGATGATCACTTCCCCACAGACGCGATCACCGCTGCGGTGACTGAACGCGACCCGCTGAGGCGCAGAGACGCTTGCGCCCGAAGGCTGCGGGAGATCATGAACGATACAAACTCGCCGTACTGGAAGGGTGACGTAGTCTGGATAAACGCAGTTCACATCCTAACCCACAACGCCAATCAGGAGTAATCAGATGGCAAACACGCCGACAGTTACACGCGAACTCCGGTATTCGCACCAGCTCCGACGGGCAGCATCGCGACAGCAGCAGCGCTCCGAACAATGGGCAAAAAAGCGTCCATAGCGATTCTGACTCGGGCGCAAAACTGTGCCGCCGACCGCTGCGGACGGGGATGTTTCAACCGCGAGGAAGGCGTGATGGATAACCTCGCCAACGAAAGCGATAGATCGCAGCCCGTCTTCGGCACGTCAATAGTGGCAAGCCCGGTGCTGGACATTCGCCCGCTGGATAAGGATCCCGGCAAGTGGACCGACGAACAACGTGCTGAGCTTGCGTCCGTGGAGAGCCTCTGCGCGCTGCCATCCGACCCTCAGCGCCGGGTGGTGCAGCACCGGCTAAACCTCGCCGCGGCAGCGGAACGCCTGGCCCACAAAAGATACGAAGCGGAGCGCGCGCGGGTGTCAGCCGCGGACAGCACCGCGGTATGGGAAGAGCCCTGAATCGCCATCGTCGCGCCATGTTGGCGCTGTATGCCGATCCGCGCCACGGGGCGGATATAAG
Source organism: uncultured Pseudomonadota bacterium (assembly GCA_963805995.1). Lineage (GTDB taxonomy): Bacteria > Desulfobacterota > Binatia > Binatales > Binataceae > JAJPJA01. The sequence goes on from CAWDWL010000004.1 coordinate 359,383, forward strand.
CAAGCGCCGCGTCCAGGACGCGGAGCGGCAAGCCCTCGCGGATGCGCACGAGCAGCTACGCGACTGAGAGTATGTAAATGGAAAGGCCCAAACTTAAAACCTGCGCCGAAAGGACGGAGACCAGCCAGGAACCGATCGCGCAGCCTCCTCTTCTTACATTCATCAAGGTGCTCGCGATGACTTCCGAGTTCCAGGGCAATTTTATCCTCGCCCACACCAGGGTTTTATACGCTGACGGGTCTGAAGGATGGATCACCTCGCACCTGACGCCCGACCAGTTTTGGCTTGAGCAGGAGCTTTACCGCGGATACGTCGGCAAGGAGATGAATTAAAATGCCGTCATTTATCGGCCCCGCCTTCATCGCGAGCACCGCCTTGCAGGCCGGCGGAAGCGTGTGGAGCGGGATTGCCCAGCAGCGGGCCGCAAACGCGCAGAGTAACGCCTACACGGCGGCCGCTGGCCAGGCCCGTCAAGCCGCCGGCGCGCAGGTTGCGGCGAGCGACTACCAGACCAACCGGGTCATTGGCAGCGATATCGCGTCTGCCGCGGCCTCTGGCGTCGCTCCAGGCTCGGGCAGCGCGAAGGTTGTCGTCCAGAATAACGCGAGCGAGGGCGCGCTGAAGGACACGGCAATTCGCTATTCGGGTGAACTCCGATCCGCCTCGATGATGGCAGCCGCGGCGAACTCCCGGATCGAGGGCCGTCAGGCGCTCACGGGCGGCCTGTTCGGTGCGGGCTCGACTCTCCTGACCGCCGGGCTCAAAGGCTACTCGCCAGCCGGCGCGGGCGGCCTGGGATCGAAGAGCCCCTTCGCATGAGGAACATGCCGAAACCCGAACAGGAGCGCCTGGAGCGCCAGCAAGCGAAGCGCAAGGTCAAGGAGGAGCGCGACTAGAGCGACGCGCCAAACTCACGCCGCTGGAGGCGGAAATCGGGCGCTGCGATGCGATCGCCGGGCATCCCACTACCCGCGCCGAACGCGACGCCATCCGACAGACTGAGGTCCGGGAGTTGGTCAATTACATCGCGGCCGGATGGGCTGAGGCCGATCGCATCGCCACGGAACGCAGACTCGCAAGGCTGCATAAACATGCGCCCGAATGTGACAAATAATGATCCTTGGCAGTATAAACCTTCGTCATGTGGGAATCGATTCGAGACTTTCTCGTTTGGTATCCCTTGTGGACGTTTGCCGATTGGGTTTTAGAGACCCCAGCGGGCAAAACTTTCGTGACTGCGGTTGTAGGTAGTGTTGTGACCTACCTATTTTCACGTTTTGGTAAACTCCCTCCAGAAACAAGGCAGAAGATCAGCGGTGTCTTCTTAGCCTCCGTTGCCATCGCGGTTATTGTTGGGGGGTGGAGCTTTGCCGCCAGGCTCTCAGCCTCACCTGACCCACGAGCTATTCCTGACGACAAGATGAGGGAATTCGGCAAAGACTTAGGAACGCCAAACATGAGTGAATTCGTGAGCGTGGAGTGTGAGGACCTCTCCGGCTGCATTCTGGCCAGTAAATATCGAGACTGGTTCGCAGACCACTGGAGCTTGGCGCCGCCGACGAAGTGCCCGACAGAGTGTGTGGCCGGAGGTCAACCGCCAGCGGAACTGCAGCCAGACGCCGATCTAATAAATCGAGTTTGGATAGTCACACAGTCAGAGGCTAATCGGCCAATGGGCGCGATAGCTCTCCATTCAGCTCTCCGAGACGCCGGCTTAAACCCGGGCTACCGCATCGCCCACTGCTTAAGTCCTAAGGAATTCATCTTTGTGGTTGGGAGAGCAAGCTCTGACTGACGGAGGGCCGGACCCTTCGATATTCGCCCCCCGCCCTCTGTCTTAGCGCGCGAATAAGGGCCTCTTTTCCCTACTCGCAGCCGAGCGAGCCAAACCGGACCAGGCTTGTGCCGTGGCGGCTCTGGACGCGCTCGGCCGCGCCCAGGCTGTCGCTGCGCCGGCCTGACGCTCCGGACGATGGAAGAGCCGAGCTGGGGGGGGATCCGACGCGTCAGAAGGGCGTTTGCGGCGGTTTCACTGGCTGACCCGATGGGGGCATGCGCTGCAACGGGAAGGCAGGGCCGGCCGCTTCCAGCCCCGCCCACCTAACCGACGCGAGAAGCTGAGCGGTCCTCCCTCGCGGCCAGTCTGCCCTTCGAGCTACTCCGCGGAACGGCGGGTCGCAATCACGTCCAGAATCGGGAAGGCGGAACCGGTTGCGCGATCTCGCCCTGCAATCAGGCGGCGGCGCGCCGTAGCCGCGGCTTCACGTCCGCCTCGGGATACTTCAACGGACCCTCCACGAGTAACAAGGTCGAGAACGGAATATGGGTGGCGTCCGCGATCGCCGCCGTGTGCATCGCCATCCATTCACCCGGATCCTGCTTTAACATCTTGCGCACCCGCCGCTCCGGCAGACCCCATAACTCCATCAGGCCCTCGACCCCGCCCAGGATCTCGATTGCGATCAGCATCGGGTTCTTCTTGATCACTGCCATGACAGTCTCTCCTTTCAAGCCACGCGCTTAAGCTTGGGCGGCGGTCCCGGCATCCGGACCGTCACGACGGTTGAGGATAGCTCTACCCGAAACGTGCCGCAGCGCTCCCCGATCGCGATGGTGCTCTCGCGGATAGCCCGATCGAGCGCATCAGCCAGGACCAGCCGTTCGCCCTTCTCCCGGACCTCCGATTGCCAAGCTTTTCTGATGGCGCGAATCCATCTATAAGCGGACTCCAGCTCGGGGTCGTCCTTCGCATCCCAGTAGCCCATCGCTACCGTATAGACTTCCGTGGAACCCATCAGATCGTCTTCCTGCACGCCAAAATCATCCCTTGTCCTTGAGATGAGCCTTTTGCGGAAATCGGCGTGCGCGATGTCGAGCGCCTTGGCGTGACGCTGCTCGAATGTTTCAGGTTGCTTTGCCATTGTGGATCCCTCCAAAGCTGGTTCGCCCGCGCCTTCGCCCCATCCCGGCCGCCCCTAGCCGCCTTCGCTACCATCGATCCATCGCGGGAGGTTGTGGATGGAAGGTTGAATCTGTAGTACATTTGTACGCCAAAAACAATAGGTGCCGTGTTGCACCCGTCCCGCGGTCTGGTAAAGTGCAAGATATGCAGTTAGAAACGCCCGGCATGACACCACCCAAACCGAAGAGCCCTCACCCCAAGGACGAGGTGCTCCACATCCGAATGACGGCCGCGCAGCTTGCGCTACTAATTCAGGCCGCCGACCTGGTCGAAACGCCGGTCTCAGCGTGGGTACGTGAACAGGCACTTATCGCAGCGCGTCGAGCGTTGCGGCGGACGAGGGAACAATGAATGATGGGTTCCTTCAAAGTCAGCTCTTTGGTGCAATCGTCGGCGGCGCGCTCACAGGCGTTGCTGCTTTCGGCGTGTTCTGGTACCAGCAGGGTCAAACATGTCGTGCCGCTTGTAGGGCGCGCACTTGAAATCTGGCGCAACTTCGCTCATGTCGCCGCGGTGGCGAATGTTATCGAAAAGACAAAAGAGATCAGGCCTGAATTGCTTATAGTTTCGACAGGTTGCCTTCGACTCGCAGATTTCGCTTGCCTCGCCGCGCCTGACATTCCCTGACCTCCAGGAAGTATGTAAGCCCTACCTGGAGTCTGCTGGAACGTTTTCCTTGCTCAAGGCCCTGCAAGAAAAAAAAGAACGTGGCAAGCCGCTTCCCGATGATGTTTCGCAGTACCTACGGGAGTCGGCGGCACTGTTCGCCGCCGCTTTCGGGGTGCTGGCCAAGCGAGCACTTAGCCGCAAAGAGCGTAAGTGGCACGTAAGCACCGTTGAGGGAAAAATGATGACCGATTACTGCGGCGTCTTCTCCCCGCCCGGCGGGATTCCAAAATGGCGTCGCTAAGGCCGGCGCAGCCAGCCGCACGGGACCGAATTCCCGCAGCCAGCCTCCGGTGTATAATTCCCCGGCATGGAAGAATCCGCCGGCCGTAAAGCCCGACAGCGCCGTGCCACCGTCGCCCAGATGGCCCTCGACCTGCGCGGCGGGGTCGACATTCCGCCCGTTGATTGGGACGACGTGGACCCGCTCACGTTGCTGCCTTGTCAGTGGCGCACCCGCGGCACCCTGTGTGCTTGCGGCTGCCAGAGGTTGGCCCTCGAAGTCCTGCTCGCCGCCTTCCGCGAACTCCACGCGCCTCCCGCCGGCCGTCCCATCCTATTCGACCGCACCCGCCAGCAAGCGTTGTCCTGGTTCATCAACCCCGACCTGGCCGTGATGGTCAACCTGCGCGATGTGTGCGACGGGCTCGGGCTCGACGTGCGGACTGTCCAGCGGCGCGCGCTTCCGGGTGATAGGCGGGTTGCGGCACCGCGGCGCGCGCCCGTGAGAAGCTTTCTCACACTCCTTGAATACCAGCCGGAAACGCCCCTTACGCCGTTTCGGGGTAGGAGAGCCGCAGAATTGCGCCCCGGACCCGCCCAGCGGCGAGATGGGCGGCAAATCAGGCTATTCCTGACCGTGGTAAGCACAAGGCACACACTGATAAGTTCGGGTTTCCCGAGGGCTTGGTCCCTACTGTATTTACCCTCGCATGAAAACACGCCGCCGGATCGCCATCGCCGTCACTGCCGTGGTGCTGCTCGTCGTCAGCCTCGAATTGTGGACCCCCTACCACAAGAAACGCACCGCGCGCGCCCAAGCCAACGCCAAGCTGTTCCGTGTCTGTCAGGATAGTGAGCGTTTCCTTGAGGCTTCGTTCACCTTCATTGAACCGCCCGCACTCGTGGCGGCGGAAATGGGCAACCTGGACTGTGTAGCCTACGTCAAAGCTATTATGTCGCCGGAGGTAGAACAGCAGCTTGCCGCCGTCCGTCAGGAAATCATTGCCAAAGCGGCACCATAGTTCGACCTTCGTCGAACTTAATTTTTCCGTCAGTTTCTTGTCGGGTCTATGGGAGGTGCGCGCGAAATCCTGATCGCGTTTTGGGGGTGCCGGCCCCTCGACCTGGCCATAAGCATGCTTGGGACCTGGTGCCATCCTGGTGCCAACTCTGGTGCCAAATGCGTGCCCGTCGCCCGTACCGCTGTTTACCACTCATTACCACGGAACGTGACGAAGGCTTTGCGCCCGTGGGGGTTGGCGTCGAGGTGTCCGCACAAATGCTGGGCTATTTCGGGGGCTAATTCGTTCTTACAAGCCGGGGGTCGCTGGTTCGAAACCAGCACCGCCCACCATTAAAATCAAGGACTTTTGCAATTCTGGCGACTGTGAGCCGTGGACTGTGCCCAATATTGTGCCTCCCTTTCGGATGCTTTCGGGGGGAGGCAGCGAATCAGAGTGCGACGCCCGAAATCAGGGGATTGTTGATCGATGGCTGCTGCTTTTCAGAGGACAATTGAGGCGGTCAGGATCGCGTTTTCTGTGAGGCTTTCGATCGCGCCAATTATGCGCCCAAGCAAGGTCGGAATCTCGCCCGTCCAGGACTGCAATCGCGTCGCGCTTGGCCTGGGTCCTGATGTGACTGTAGCGCTCGATGAGACCGCCAAACTGTGGCGCAACACGATGGGCGGGCTGGCGTTAAGCCATGCTGCTGTCGTTCGGGGCGAGACTGACGTCGCGCGCATCCTGCATCCGGGCGAGCGGCCGTCAAGTCCAGGCTTGAGCGGCGGACCCGGAGCGCTTTCGCGACTTGCGCGAGCCGGCGCACTACGCAGTCGGGCAAGGAATTCAGCCGCGCGATCGAGCGCCCGGAGATCGAGCGCGCCCGTGATGCCGTTAATCCTGGGCGCCGTGGAGGAGCGGGGGGATTTCAGTCGGAATGCTTACCCTCATTTGGGTTTTCCATTACCTCGCCGGTCTTCGTATCGATGCCGACTTCGTGTTTCACCTTTCCGTGGCGAATGACGAACGAGTAGCGGAGACCGCGCCGCCCGACTCTTTCTCAAGCTCCTGGGAGAATCTTACCCGTGTAGCTCTTCAAGGCGATCTGGGGCGCCTGCGCCGGCGGCACCTTGGCCTCCGACGGATACTGTTCACCGGTTAGCGCAGGCGCCGCACCTGCCATCAAAATCGCGAGCAGAATGCTCTTAGGGACCAACCATCCGATTTTCATGCGACATTCCCGAGTGCGTTTGGACTTATTCACGAACATAGCAGTTAGATCAGCGACCACGATGGGCTTTTGTCGGCTGCCTGGCGGAGACCGCATGGATTTATCCACGCCATTTGCCTGAGGAGATGTTGCATCGCAATCGTAGCGGAGTGGCAAGGCTCGCTGAACGCGGACCAGAAATCAGTAGGATTGTGCGGTGAGCGGCCAGGGCCAATTGGATGTGCGACTGCTGCGGCCAGTCGATTTACAGCGGTTCGACGGGTTACGAGACATCAATAACCAACTTTGGCCAGAATAAATAAATATATGGAAGCTTGGTGAGCTGAAACTTTAAAAATAAGTAAATATTTGCAACTAACAGTATATGTGTCTTGCCTTGCCGCCGGTAAGCGCTCAGGCCAATAAGTTTTTCGGAGACTCCTCATTGACAAATGGTTATATTTTAGAACAGACTGATTTCGGGCAAGCTAACAACGTCAAGCAGAACATCGGTCAGGCCGGGGCGTCGTCACGCGTTCGGTGCTGTCGTGCGAATTGTAAGCTGAAAGTCCCGTTGAGCCTGCCCGGCTGACAAAGTCAAACTAGCTTCTTCTCTTTGCAAAGATGATAAAGCCTAAAAGTCTTTGAGGTTTGAGACCAGAATAGTCGAATAGAGAGAATAGGAGAACATTTAAACAAGGGCTCTCTGCAAATCGTATGGAAGATTTTGGCAGTTTTTAGATTTCCGGAAGAGTGCAGGCAAGGATCTTAAGGCGCAGGTATTGCTCATCACGCAGACCATAGGCACGCCGTTGAAGGACGCGGATTTTGTTGTTGAGACCCTCGACGAAACCGAGGAAGATTTTGTTCGCGGGACGGCGGTAAGCGAGCCGCGCTTACTCGGTCTTTCTCACCTGGTCCAAAGCCTCCCCGAGGTGGCGCATTACGAGGAACTTGTCCAAGAGGATGCTGGCCTGCGCAGCGTGCCTGTGGGTGGAGTTGCGAAAGGGCTTCCACATGTCCATCACCGCAAGCCGGCCCCGCTGGCTGTTCGCGGCTCTCAGCCACTGGTAGAAGAGATTGAGGCTTGCTTCGGAACGGTTCCGGCCGCCGAATCAGATCGGTCGGGGCCGCTCCAGGTCGCTGACCACGATGTGCCCCTTGCGGATCGCGATCTCGTCGATGCCGATCGCCCGCGAAGCCGGTCTTCCCGCTCTTCGGAGCTGCGCCTGCATGTACTGCTGTTCGAGGTCCTTGACCGTCCTCCAAGCCAAGTACACTTCGCGGGCGACATCCTGGATCGTCGTGGTTCGACAACGCCGGCCCACGAAGAAGGCGAAGCGCTTGGTGTAAAAGGATTCCCGCCTCACCTTCGCGCAGCTCCGGCGCCGTACGCGACGGACTTCGACCTCCAAGCAGATTCTCGCGTCTCCCGCCGGGAGGTCTCGCACTCAGCGCAGCTTGCGATCGTAGATTCGGCGCGAGGCCTGAGCGCAGACTCCCAGCAGAGTTTGTTTCCCCGCCGCTCAAGTCGCACGACGCGCGCCTCGCGATCGCCGAACACCTCACTTACTGCCGCCCGCGGACGAAGCGCCGGGAACCGGTATAAGTCCGCCAACCGCCAAATTCTTCCCCCCCGTAATTCATGCCCAGTTTTTCAGCTTGGGAAAACTCCGCAAACCCCTGTGGGAAGTGGCCTTTAGCGACAAGACCATGGAAATTCATCCACACGATTTGCAGAAGACCGATAATAAGGAACATTCTGCAAAGGTAGCGTTGGGGATATAATTATGGTCCCTCCGCTTGTTGGACGAGATCCTGAATTCGAGATTCTCGGCCGCTGCCTTAGCGAGGCTCATTCCGGGAAAGGAATGGCCGTTCTTATTTCGGGACCACCAAGGATTGGAAAAACCTCTCTGCTCGAGGAATTGTGCGTTCGGGCCGATGCGCAAGGCTTTCGCGTCTTACGAACCGCTCCTGCGCAACAATACCGGTCGGATTATGATTCCGCGTGGCCAAACGTATTCTGCAACCTCCTGGTCTCCGAGCTTCAAAATACAATTGATCCGCCGACGGAGTGTCTCACCTCGACATGGGCAACTGACACGACTAGAGAAGCTGCACTGACACCCGGCGGATGCCTTGAACTCTTGCGTGGTCTCAAGCGCGATGATTCAGCCAGCTCCCATTCAGTACGATACTTGTTTGAAATCGTAACCCGCGAGCGCCCATTGCTCCTGGCCGTGGACGATTTGAACGGCGCCGATGAACCCTTGCTTGCTCTCCTCCAGATCGCGAGCCATGGTTTTTATAATGTACGAGTGCTGTTGGCAGCGGCGTACTCGTCGCCGGGAACATCCGTAAGGTCTTTGGACCGTCCCACGGTCGAGTCGATCGGAAGGCATGCACGCCACATCGAATTGGCTGAGCTGGAGCCCGCCGCGACTGCCAAACTTTTACATCACGTAGCAGCCGGGTATGCTTTTGATGAGGCACAGGTTCAACAGATTCACCAACTCACGGGCGGCAACCCCGGATTCATCGTGGATACGGCCCATGCCTGCCTTAGGCATGCCACGCCAAATTCCTCGATACCTGTTCATGTGGGAGTCCCAAGCGCTGTCCGTGTGATCATAGACGAAAGGCTAGCTGAGCTTTCTACCGAGGCGAGAGGATTGCTGGGCATCGCTTCGGCCATCGGCAACACATTCGCACCTCAGTTGTTATCGAATCTCGGCTGACCGTGAAAGACGCCGGCGCCGCGTTGTCCGAGTCCGAGGCTGTCGGCCTTATTCGGCCTATCGACCGACAGGGCTACCGTTTCGTATCGGAATTTGTCAAGAAAGTCTTGTACGAAGGGTTCCCAGTAACGAAACGGGCCTCTCTCCACCGGCAAATTGCCACTGCCCTGGAAGCGTCTCACGCGCAAAACATCGCTGCAAATGCCGGGGACATCGCCCTCCATTTGCTGGCGAGCCGCGAAGCGGACGCGATTCAGCGCGCGTTGGAGTTAGCTGAGCTAGACGCATTACACAGCAGCAAGTCACACGACTATCTGAGCGCCGTAATAATGTATTCAATTGCCCTGGAAGCGCTCGACATATCTCATAGCAAAGACGACGCCAAGCGGTGCGATATCTTGATGGCAGTGGCGGGTGCTCAACAAGAGTTGAGCGATGTTGCTGGGGCGCAAGAGAGCCTTCGTCAGGCGGCGGAGATTGCGCAGCGGTCGGGGGACTGGCCGCGCCTTGCCGATATCGTGCTCGCCGCCCCGATGCTTCATTGGCCCGCGCCAGGTGTGCCTAACGGCCTCGTGATAATACTGGCCGAGAAAATACTGCGGTGTCTCCCGGAGCAAGATGCGACACGGCGTATTCTGGTCATGGCTCGTTGGGCGGCGGAGCTCTCGTATCAGCGCAAAGAGCGAGAATATAGCGAACAGCTGGCCGCGCATGCTCTCGAAATGTTCAAGGATTTCGGCGGTGACGATGCTTCAGTGCTCAAGTTTCTTCGTCTGCGTGATCATGTTCTGCGCCATCCTGAACAGGTGCAGGAGCGTCTCGGCAACAGCCTGGAAATCATTCGCAATGCACGCCAACATGGCGACTGGGCCGCGTTGTTCGAAGGTGAGTGGGCACGGAAGGTTTCGTCGTTCCAGCTGGGCACAGCCGGCGGTGATGTAGGTCTGGAATTGCTCGAGCATGCTGCACTTATGGCTGGCCCAAAATATCGTTGCATTATCCCCGCGGTTAGAGGAGTCCAGGCTATCTTCAGCGGCAATTTCGTCGAAGGCGAGAAGTTCTTCGCGAGTTGCCGCGAAATGGCTGGGGCTTGCGGCGTCACGGAGTTGCCGGATCAGCTCTGGCCGGCGATGATGATGCCGCTCGACGAACAAGGACGGCTGGCAGAATTGGAACCGGTCGTTACCCGATGCGTTGGCGGGTCAGTGGTTTCTGCCTCCCTCCAGGCGATGCGATGCCGATTTGCCGCCAGACTGGGCAACACCTCGGAAGCAAGGTTCTATCTTGAACGTCTGGCAGCGGACGCTTTTGCCGATTTGAAAGCATCAAGAGGTCTGTTGGTCGAGGCCGCCGCGCTGACCGAAGTGTGCGCGGAGTTGGGAGACGTGCCTCACCATGCCGCGGCTCTTTACGAACTGCTGCTGCCTTATGAGAAATTTAACGCAGTCCTCGGAATGATCGCCGCCTTTGGCGCCGTTTCCCGATATTTGGGAAAACTTGCCCTGTCCCTGTCGCATCTTGACGAAGCAATCCGGCATCTTCAGGCAGCGGTTGAGTTCAATAACCGGATTGGAGGGCGTGCCTGGGCAGCCTACGCTTCGTATGAATTAGGGACCGCGCTCCTGGCTCGTGGTCATGCCGAAGACCGACACTCCGCCTTGGAGCTTATAGCCAACGCGCATTCGGAAGCCGTGACCATGGGTATGGAACGTCTGACGAGGACCATTAGAGCTTGTGTCGACCGCATCGAGATTGTTGAGAAGGATATTATTGTTGAGAGAAGTCCCGGCTGTCTCATTGCGGGCTATCCTGCCGTAGTTGGGGTAGTTGTCGAGGCGCAAGCTTTGACCAGACCGCAGCTCGTTCCCTCGGCGTCACCACCCTGTGGAACGCTTGCTTGCAGCGAGCTGGAACCGCAGCTCGGTACGCCCGCCGAGCAACATATAACGGGTGAAGCAATCTTTCGGTTCGAAGAAAACCACTGGACCGTCGGATATGCTGGGAGAATCATTCGGCTGAAGCATCTGAAAGGCCTTAACCTGATCGCTTACCTGCTTTCGCGACCGAGCCAGGAAGTGCACGTACTCGAACTGGTTAGCATCGGCGGTCTGGAACCTAACGAAACGGCCAATGGAGTCGATTACGAGATTGAGAGTTCGGACTTGGGCCCGGTCCTTGACCACAGCGCTAAACAGGCTTATCGAGAACGAATTCAGGAGTTACACGAAGATTTGGAAGCAGCCCGCTTGTTCAATGACTTGGGACGAGTAGCCAAAATCGAAGACGAGATTTGTATTATAACACGCGAACTAGCTCGTGCGGTAGGCTTGGGTGGTCGCGATCGCAAGATGGGTTCACAGACCGAGCGGGCTCGGTTGCGTGTGACCAGCGCCATCAGGTGGGCCACCAACAAGATATCAAGCCAGCATCCCGCCTTGGGTCAGTTTCTCGCTCTTAACATCAAAACAGGCACCTTCTGCTCGTATGTTCCGCGCTCCAGAGCGTCTCTCACATGGCATTTATAACTTCCGTTCAAACCTAACCAGCTGGCGTCTCGGCAATTGCGGGAATGAGCCTAGTAGGCTGCGGAAAAAAGCATTTCCGCCGCCTACACCCTCACTCTTATTTCTCCTCGAGGGAGAGAAGATGTAGGAATGAAGCCATCTTTTATGCAGGGTGCGGAGCCACCAACGGCGGAGTTGGCCTCGAAAATTCTTTTTTCCGCACCTGCTAGGGCTGCAACACGGTTATGTTCACGTATGTTGCCATTGTCGCTGGATATAGCTCTCCAATGCACCTGGACTAATTTCTCCTAGATCGATCGCTCAAGCGTAATCTCACAATTTTCGCCGTCTTCACAATCTGACAACTGTCTACAAGAAGTATTTATTCATCTACAACCCATCTACACTCTCCGGGACACATTCTAACGCCTTTAGAGTGAACCCCTCTTATATTCTGTGTCTGCGTTTTCGCCATTTTCTCCAGAATTGAGCCCTCTGATGGGAGGGCGGACGCGTGAACGGATTCCTTCGACCGAGACTGGTGTCACGCTGTTTCGATCCCATCATTCGGCGCTGGCCGGCCGGCTCGGACGAGAATCCTCTTGCCGAAGCGATTACTGACGCTCGGGGAACTCGCGATTTATTTGGACGTTTCTGGCGTCGAGTTGTGCGAACTGATCGAGCACGAGGACAGCCAGAAGTTTCCAGCAATCCGTATTGGCGACGAGTGGTACGTAGCATTGGATGATGTTCCGGAATGGCTGCTGCGCTTATCGGATAAGCCAAGAACCTGAGACGTGAAATCATCGCTGACGACTCATAGCTGATGAAACTCGCCGGGCTCGAGCGGAGCAACAAACTGCCAGCCGAAAGGACGGCGAACGAAACGGTGAACTGTGTCAATCGATGTGACAGTTGAACGGTCTCGGTAAAGAACTTTACAAGGGCCCGCCCAGACAGAAAGGAACGTCTCTTCCGATCAAAAAGCAACGCCCTCCCGCTAGTGAATCTTTTACGGGAGCTCTGGGGATAAGATCTCGCTTTCAAACGCCCGCGGACCCTGGGGCACCGATCGGGGTAGAATACGCTTCCGGAGACCAAAGCTCGCCCATGAAGCAGCACTGTCAGTGCTGCGGTAAAGCGATACCTGGCTGGAAGCGTCTCTTGGGTGCGGGATTCCCTCCATTATGCTCCCGCAAATGTTTGAAGGAATGGCTCTCTCGCGAGGCGTGATCCGGCGATGGCGTTAGGTGCGCGATATGGCGCTCAACCACTGATATTGCCACTATTGGCGCCGACTCTATCATCAGGATCGACTACCATGAACCGCCAAGCGGTTTCCTTATGACAACGCTTCCCGGGCGTGTGCGATCTGTCCAGGATTGTGGCGAGCGGCAACGACGGACCGCTATCTCGAAACGCGCCTCGGCACCTGTGAAAAGACCATGAGACGGCTGCGCCTAGCTGCAAGCGCGTACAGTGTGGCGATGCTTTCCGGAGCTTTTTGTTTGCTCGTCTGTCATAGCTCCGCCAAGGCGTCTACGTATGTGGTCTACCTTCCCTTGGACTCGCCAATCTACCGGCAGCTTGACACCCTTAACGGACTTGGACTGCTGGATACCTATCTGCCCGAGGTCCGCCCGATCAGCCGCATCGAGGCGGCTCGGCTGACCCTGGAAGCGCAGCGGCATCTCGTGTTGAGCGAGCCGGCGATCCCTCCGACATTCGCGCTGCACCTGATCAGGTCGCTACAGGCGCAATTGCCCGACGAAATCCGCTGGATTGAAACGAACCATGAGGACAACGTCCCGTTGCTCGTCGCGCATCCGATCGATCGGGTGGAGGCTCAATATGTATATTCGCAGGGGGAGCGACGGGTGTTTGGACCACTGGACCGTTTCGGAGAGCGGCTGCGGGCGATAGAGGCGACGCCACTTTTACCGGACAACGATGATTTGCCCACCTCGGCTGGCTCCAATGAGGTTGTGCGGGCGTCATCGTGGGTCGGTACCCTCGGCTTCCTTACAGCATACGGTGAAGGGGCGGCCGCCGGCCCGATTACACGCGACCCCCAGGGACCGAACGGTACGGTTGACCGATTAAGGCTGCTGCGGGGAGAAGTCGTTGCCAGCCTCGGGAACACCGCGATCTCGTGGGGTTTGCAGGAGATGTGGTGGGGTACAGGTTACTTTTCGTCGCTTTCTCAGGGCGACAATGCACAGCCGTTTCCGGCCCTTCGCATCCAGAACGTGCATCCTTCGCATCTGCCCTCGTTCTTGCGATATCTGGGCCCGTATCGGTTCGAGGCCTTTTTTGGTCAGCTCGATCACGATCGAATATATTCGAGGCCCTGGCTGTTCGGACAAATTATTGCGCTCAAGCCGCTGCCGTCGTTCGAGTTTGGCCTTTTTCACACTATCATGTTTGGTGGAAACCTGAACGACAACTATGGCTGGTCGGGTTTCGTCGGCCGCGCGACCGGCTTATCCACGGGTACCGCCGCGAGCGGGAACACGAACAGTCAGGCGGGACTGTACGCCAAGTTCATATTCCCGCGATTCAGGAATGTGAGTCTTTATCAGGAGGTCAACGGCGAGGACAATCTTACCTACGAGGTACCCAGAATTGGTCATTTCTTACCCTTTGCCGCTCCTTCATTTAAAGGGGGAATCGACATTCCTCGTGTCACTGCCGACGGGCTAACAACCGCGCATTTCGAGTACTCGCTGCTCTCGCAAAGATACGGTTTTCACAGTGACTCGCTTTACTGGACCTACAAAAACCGCTTGATGGGCGATCCGATCGGCCCCAACGGAACTTCTTACGAGTTCCAGGTCGGCCGCTGGTTCAATTACTCGCGCAAGGTCAATTTCGACGTATTCATGACGGCTCGCGACCCGGAACTCGTAGCGCCTCAAAGCAACACCGAAAACAGTGAAGGATTCGCCGTCGAAACCTTTCAGTTGCCCAGTGAAGTGCGCGCTCTTCACGCACTTTCCGAGATGAGAGCATACGCCGCCTTCGAGTGGGTTCACGATCTCAACAACGTCCCGGGCAACAATTCATTGCGCGTATCGATTCAGCTCACGGGCGCGATCAGTCCGCTATTTAGCTGGGCTTGGCAGTGAGGTCGGAAAACCGGCCGTAACAAGACGCAGCCTGACCGTTGGCAACCCCAGTCTATCGGCCCTTCGGACTATGAAAGCGGCCCCAAGCGCGCGTCCGCAGCGTCGGCGACAACGGCCTCCGACAATCTGACGAATGCACATCCTTTTTATTGGTATCAATTACTGGCCTGAGGAGACTGGAATTGCGGCCTTTACCACAGGCCGGTGCGAGTATTTGGCGTCGCGCGGCCACCAAGTTACGATCTACACCACGTTTCCCTACTATCCGGACTGGCGGACGATGGATGGCTATCGGCGCCATCTGCTGATGAGGGAGCGACGTAATGGGGTGGACATTCGGCGTTCCTGGATATACGTCCCAAAGACGGTTACGTCTTTGCGGCGCGTCATTCACGAGGCGTCCTTCATAGCCACGTCATTCCTTCGGTCGCTGCCAAGGTCACGGCCTGACCTCGTCATCGCGGTCTCGCCCCCGCTCGGTCTCGCCGTTTCCGCGGTAATGCTCAGCCGGCGCTGGCGGGTACCATACATGTTTCATGTGGCCGACCTTCAGCCTGACGCAGCGGTTGACCTGGGTATGCTGTCCAGTGGTCGTGTGGTCAAACTGCTCTATGGTGTCGAGCGGATGGCCTACCGCCACGCTGCGGTGGTTACGACCCTGACGCCGGCGATGCGGCGCAGGATCCTGCTTAAAGGCATCGCCGAAAACAAGGTCAGCTTGTGTTCCGACTGGGCGGAATCGGCCCTGTTCGACTTGCCGCTGACCGGCGGAGGTGAAGTCTTCCGTAAAACCCATGGTCTGCGAGATCGCTTTCTGATCGTCCATGCGGGAAACATGGGCGTCAAACAGGGCCTCGACGTCGTTCTCCGAGCCGCTGAAATTGCCCGGCGCGCACATCCCGAGATGGCCTTTTTGCTGGTGGGAGACGGCGCTATGAGGGCGAAGCTCGAGCACGCCGCCCGCCGCTTGGAGCTCGATAACGTCCGCTTCATGCCGATTCTCCCGGTTAGCCTTTTCCGCGACATGCTTGCCGCTTCCGACGTCTGCCTCATCACCCAACAGAAAACCGTCGCGGATATCGTGTTTCCTTCCAAGGTGCTGACGCTGTTTGCGGCCGGGCGTCCGGTGGTGGCGTCGCTGACTTCGGGAAGTGAGGTCGCGCGGGTCGTACGAGAAGCTAACGCAGGGCTTATAGCGCCGGCCGAGAACCCGCAGGCGCTGCTCGACGCAATCCGGGATCTTTACACGAATCCGCGCAAGCGCGCGGCGATGAAGACGAATGGAAGGGAATACGCGCGTAAACATTGGGACCGGGAGCGGATTCTAACAGAATTCGAAGCGCGCCTTGTGGAAACTGTCGTCGGTAAACCAACCGATGCCACCTATATGCCGGTACGCGCGTGAAAGTTCCGGGCGAAAACCCCACAAGGAGAGACTAATGACTAGAGTGCTTGTAACCGGAGCCGGTGGGTTTATCGGCAGTTATCTCACTTCGTTCTTGAAGCGAAGAGGGCACTGGGTGCGCGGCGTCGATATCAAGGACCCGGAGTTCAGTTCGTCCGACGCCGACGAGTTTCTTACCTTGGACCTTCGACTCCGCCAGGATTGCCTCGAGGCCACCGAGGGAGTCGATGAAGTCTATGCGCTGGCCGCGGACATGGGCGGAATGGGCTTTATATCGACGCATCATGCCGAGATCCTTCATAACAATGCTCTGATAAATATTCATACTCTGGAGGCCGCGCGTAAGAACGGAGTCAAGCGTTATTTATATACCTCTTCCGCGTGCGTCTATCCGGAATATCTGCAGACCGAGGCTGAGGTGGTGCCGCTCAGGGAGCAGGACGCCTATCCCGCGCAACCTCAAGATGCGTATGGATGGGAAAAACTGATCACCGAACGCCTGTGCATCCATTATCGCCAAGATTACGGCATCGAGACGAGAATCGTCCGCTTTCATAATATCTTCGGACCTTTGGGCACCTGGACCGGGGGCCGCGAAAAGGCCCCCGCTGCGTTATGCCGCAAGGTAGCGATGGCCAAGCTGTCGGGCGAGCATGAAATCGAGATTTGGGGTGATGGTCAACAAACCCGCTCGTTTTGCTACATCGATGACTGCGTCCTGGGCATCTATAAACTCATGCGGTCCGACTATCATGAGCCGCTCAATTTGGGCCAGGACCGGATGGTCACGATCGATGAGCTGGCGCGGATCGTCGCGCAGGCGGCTGGACTTTCGATATCGCCTCGGCACGTCGACGGTCCTCAAGGAGTGCGCGGACGCAACTCCGACAACACGCGCCTGCGGGAGGTCCTCAACTGGGAGCCGGAAATCGCGCTGGAAGACGGAATCGCCCGGACTTACAACTGGATTGAAGAGCAGGTTCGGAAACACGTCGTTTCGCTTTGAGCCGCGTGAAGGGCGCGAGCACGTAGATGGCATCGGCGGAAGCAATTTCGTCAGGATCGGTTGCAGTAATGTCAGCCAGCGGACTTGAGTTAGGATACGGTTTCGAACGTGGGCCCCTGGACACTCGAAGCAAGTATAGGAATCGCAAACCCCGCCAACGGCGTCTGATTACGCGTCGGGCGGTCTTTGACCAGACGCTCACCGCCTGTGATATCGTCACCCTATTGGCGGCATTTGCCGCTTCCTACTGGATCGCCGTGCACTTGCTCCAGGTCAAGTTGCACCCATTGGATACCTACCTTTGGTTGCTATGGGTAATCGTTCCGGCATGGCTGGTTACGTCACGCTGGTTCGGCCTCAACGATCCGGCTACCTATTCCTCCGAGCCCAGGGTCTTGCTCCAGCTGATACGCTCGTACGCCGTCGCCGTGTTGCTTCTATTAAGTACCATGTGGGCGACCAAGGCGGAGGAGGTGAGCCGATTGTTGACGCAGACCTTCTTGCTGGTTGCCTTCGCCGCACTGGCTGGCGAAAAGCTGGCACTGAAAAGTGTGGCGGCCCGATGGCGTCGCCGCCGTGCGTTTTACCGACCGAAAGTTCTTCTGATTGGTACACTGGAAAAAGCGAACGATTACTTGGACCTACTCAGGCGCGACCTCTCGATGGCCGCCGAGGTGATCGGTTTGCTCGCGCCGCACTTGGCCCAAACCGAACCCCACTCTCATGCGGCGGCGCCGATTATAGGATGTCCCGCAGACCTGCTTGAGGTGCTCAATCACCACGTGGTGGACGAAGTCGTTGCAGTTCTCCCGATCGAGCAGTGCGACCTGAACTGGGTGGCAGCGTCGTGCGCGACGCGGGGACTGGTCATGCGAATGCTGGTCCAGGTTCCGCAATCCCGCGTCGGATGGCAGGTCAACGATTGCGGCGATGGGTCGTTGTTTCTTTCCGCTGCGGCCGTTCCCCAGGATGCGTTCCAGATCGCCGGCAAGAGAATTCTGGATATCGCGGGTGCGATAGCGGGACTGGCGGTTGTCGGGCTCGCCTGGGCGCTTTATGGATGGCGGTTGCGATGCGAAACCGGGGCGTCGGTGATGTTTCGGCAGCCCCGGGTCGGTCAGAACGGGCGTCTGTTCACGCTTTATAAATTCCGTACTATGTACCACGACGCAGAGCAACGACTTCATGAGCTGACCGGGCGCAACGAGATGAAGGGACCGATGTTCAAGCTTAAGGACGATCCACGCGTGACCCCGACGGGTAGCAAGTTGCGTCGACGCCATATCGATGAGCTGCCGCAGTTCTGGAATGTCCTTAAAGGCGAGATGAGTTTGGTTGGAACGCGTCCACCAACGCAGGACGAGGTTGCGAGTTATCTTGATGTCCATCGGCGCCGGCTCAGCATGAAGCCGGGCCTGACAGGGCTCTGGCAGCTACATGGCAACGATATAGTCAACGACTTCGAGGAAGTGGTGAAACTGGATTGCCAGTACATCCAGAACTGGTCGTTGCGGCTCGACCTGCGGATCATTTTACATACTGTCCGGAAGATACTGCGCGCCGACGGGTATTAGTGTGGATGCAATGGCTGAGTGGCAGCGGTGTTCGGGATGCGTTGTCAGCTTGTGACGATTGATCTGCGGGCAACCGGCGGCGAGTGTGGGCCCTCACAGGCAGTTGGCTGTCTCTTCAAATTATAGACACCGGGCCGCAGAGCCTCAAAGCCTCTCCGAGGCCGGTGCTCGGAGCTTCGAGTTGGCTCTATATTATGGAATCGTCACCTAATTAGCTGTATACGAATCCGCTACTCGAAGATCAATTGAGATGGCATGTACTTCCAGACCCTGACGAGTAATTGATTCCACGCGCATTCGGTGCGACCGGCCGCCTCGCAAGTGCGCTCGGTTGTGCCAGATGTGCGAATGGATGCGGCCCAGTCAAAACAACCAAGGTCGAATATATCTTCGGATTCGATCGGAACTCGAAAAGTGAGCGTCGACATGCAGCAGAAAAAGTCAAGACATGTTTTGACACGGTCCGCTCTTCTCGCGAGTCTGGTCGTGCTTACAATGGTCCCGGCCGTCCGTGGACAGACTGGCGCGCCGGGCGACGCCATGGGCTCACCGTCTGGCGCGGCTGGCGGCCCGGCGGCATCTGGTTCATATGGCGGGCTCGGCGCGACGACGCCAGGCCCGTACGGCGGTTCGGGCGGCGTGATGCCCGGATCGCTCGGCAGTATGGGGACGGCCGGTGGGCCGGGTGGCGGTATCGGGACTTCGGCTGCGGCGCCCGGCGGTCCTATGACGGGTGACACACCTTCGCTTAACTCGGGAGTTCAGACGGGGAACGCGTCGGCAGCAGTGAGCGAGATGCTGAGCGGTACCGGGATAAGTCCTGCGCAGGCGGCGGCAATCGCAAAAAGTGTGAGCCCCGCTGAATTAAACGCGATCGCGGGTTCCATGGGAATGACACCTGATCAGATCCAGGCCCTGCAAGGTGCCGTCAGCAACGGCAGAGTATCTTCGTCCCAGATCGATTCGCTCAGCGTGCGCCTGGGCATCTCCGGCATCAGCGCCACACAGGTGCAGTCCATTGGAAGGGCGCTCGGCCTGAGCGACGCGCAGGTGGCGCAGCTACAGCAGAATCTGCAGCGGATTCAGACCGGTACTGGAATGGCGTCGCCTCAGGGTACGCTGCCCGGTTCAGCGGCACCGGCCTCGTTGCTCCAAGGCACGCAGTCCTCAGGAGGTTATCTCAGAGCGCCAAGTGTCGGCGGCAGCGCGTATTACTCCGACCTTGAAAATACCTATCGCACGATGGATTTGGTGACCGGGCAGGTGCCCGAGTTCACGGGCCCCGAGGAGTTAAGCCAGTTCGGTTATGACTTCTTCTCGTCTTCGGGCAATGTCGCAAACCTCAGCGCATCTCAGAATGTTCCGGTGAATGCCGACTATGTCGTGGGTCCCGGGGATCAATTGCAGCTGATGGTATGGGGAACCCGAAACGAGACCGACCCGTTGCCGATCGGCCGCGATGGCGCGGTCACCATTCCGGGGATTGGACCCGTTCAAGTGGCCGGTCTCCATTTCGACGAGGCTAAGGAGATTATCAAGGGAAAGGTTGAACAAATAACCGGCGTCCATGCGTCGGTAACCATGGGCCAAATCCGGACGATTTCGGTATTTGTAGTCGGTGCGGTCGCTTCCCCCGGTCCTTATACTCTAAATTCTCTTGCCAGGATCTCTAATGCTCTGGCGGCTGCAGGAGGCCCGACCAAGGTCGGCAGCCTTCGCAGGATAGAACGAAAGCATGATAATCAGTTGGTAGGTGTGGTCGATCTCTACGATGTTTTGCTTCGCGGAGATACTGCTGCTGATACCCGCCTGGATGACCATGATGTCATATTGGTTCCGACCATCGGCCCGGTGATAGCGATCGCCGGCGATGTCAAACGGCCAGCCATCTTTGAAATGTCAAGACCCAAACAGAGCCTGGCCTCGGTGCTAAGCATGACGGGAGGAATTTCGGCGTTTGCCTCCACCCAGAGAATCCAGGTTGAGCGCGTCGAGAGTCACCAACGGCGGGTTGTCGTCGACGCGCGGCTCGATAGCATCGCGATTCACAATTTTAGCGTCTCCGACGGCGATTTGATCAAGGTCTTTCCAGTTCTCCCGAATCAAAAGAACAAAGTCACTCTGCTCGGAAATGTATTTCGGCCGGGCGATTACCAATGGCATCCCGGTCTGAGGCTGAGCGATTTGATAACCCTCGGCGAGGGCGTGCAGCCGAAGACCTATTTCCGCTACGCGCTAATCAAGCGGCTTGAGGGCAAGCAGCTTTATTCTCATTATGTGCCGGTCGATCTGAGTACTGCTCTCGACGTCCCGCGCGGTGACGCCGATCCGATGCTCGAGGTGTTTGATACGGTCACCATTTACAATCAGGACGATCTGCGCGACATCCCTACGGTTACGATTACCGGCGAGGTTCGTATTCCCGGAACCTACAAGCTCGATCCCAACATGAAGCTCAGCGACCTCATCTATCTGGCCGGCGGACTTACCGATCGGGCCTACCAGAAAAACGCGGAACTGGCCCGCACCCAGGTAGTCGCCGGAACGATGACGCGGCACACCTACATGGACGTTGACCTGCGCAAAGCACTACACGGACAAAACCCGGAGAACCTCGCGCTGCGGTCCAACGATCAACTGTACATCCGCTCCGCGACCAACTGGCACCTTCCCTGGACCATCACCGTGAACGGCCGCGTCGCCCGGCCCGGCGTCTATACCGTACATGAAGGCGAACGGCTATCGGCTCTGCTCCAGAAATGCGGCGGCTTGCTGCCCGACGCTTTCCCCGAGGGGATGGTCTTCATCCGCAAGTCCATAAAGGAGACGGAGCAGAAGCAACTGGACCAGGCCCGCCTGGAACTCCAGCAGGAGGTGGCACAGGTCTCGCTGGTGCAGGCTCAGCTCGCTGCCAGTCCCGGGTCTTCATCGCACGCGGCCGAATCCGCGGGATCGTTTGCCACGATGCAGCAGATTCTCGCCAGTTCCACCGGGATGCAGGCCACCGGCAGATTGGTGATCCATTTTCCGCAAGGCCAGTTTGATGGCGCCCAGGAAGAGTTTGATCCCATTGATAATCCGGTATTGGAAGAGGACGACACCATCGATATGCCGCGGCGTCCCTCGTCCGTGAGCGTTCTGGGTCAGGTGTACAGTCCAACGTCGGTTCTGGCGCGCCCGGGACTGCGGGTCCAGGAGTATCTGGCGCTCGCGGGCGGCCCGACCACGCTCGCGGATACCAAGCACATCATGGTGATCAAGGCGGACGGCGAAATCATGACCAGCGACGGCTACGCCAGCGCCGAAAGAAACCGCACCTTTCCGTTTCTGCCCTTGCTGTCGGGCGGTTTGGACGAAGCCACGCTCAACGTGGGTGATACGGTCTATGTACCCAACCGGATCCCCGACTTCACCAAGTTACAGGTTACCAAGGACGTAACCACGATCATCGCGCAGAGTGTTCAGTCACTCGCAGTTCTGGGCATCCTGGCAGCGAGCATCTAGCGCGGTTCTGTCTCAAAGGCATCCCAATACAGGTCGAATCTCGGAGCGGAGATCTCCCATCAGCATCAAAACTAGCGCGCGTTGCGCGTGGCCGAACTACCGATGGATACAGGTGAACAGCCTTACCTGAACGGCGCCGCGACCGGCCCGCAAGTCGACCTGGCGCGGGCTCACGCCCATTTCTGGCGCGAGCGCGACGATGAGATAGACGTGCTGCGCGTCTATGCGCGCACGCTGCGCCCATGGTGGAAGTCGATCCTGATCAGTATGGTCGTGGTTTCGGGAATCACCGGCGTGGTATCGAAGTTCTACCTGACCAAATGGTACAAGGCGAGTGCGATTCTAAGGCCGGTCTCGCAGGCCGCCGTCCAGGGACAGCTCATGGGCCTGATGGGCGCTTTCGGGTCAGGCAATGGAACCGGAATCACGGGCCTGCTGGGCGGCTCCGGCGGCAGCGACGCCGATGAATACGTCGGTATTCTCAAGAGCTTCAACTTCACCTGCGCCCTGGTCCGTCGGCATAGTCTCCTGCCCATCTTTTTGTCCGCGCAAAACGTGTCCGCGGCCGAATTCGATTCCTCCCGCCATCTGCAGTGGCTGGTGTATCGTAAAATGAAGGGCCGGTTCACCAGCGAATACGAGATCAAAACCGGCAACATCGTCCTGGACTATGAAGATACGGACGCCGCGCAGGCACAGACGGTTCTGGCCTATATAGTCGACGATTTAAGGGAGCTGGTGCGCAACAAGCAGATTCGTGAGGCGAGGGCGGCGGTTGCATCATTGAAGGATGAGGCCGGGCGGTCCTCCGATCCAATGATCGAGGCGGCCTTGTACCAGCTCATCGCGACCCAGATCCAGCGCGAGAAGATGGCTGAAGTGCAGGCGGATTTTGCGTTCACGATCATCGAACCGTCCGCCGCATCCGATCTCAAAGTGTGGCCGTCGACGACGCTGTTCTGTCTGTTGGCGGCAATGGCCACTTTCGCGATGGCGGCAATCTACATCCTCTTCATACGATCGAGTTCCGTTAAACTCCTGAGTGATGATGTGCGCGCCGCGCAGAGTCCCGGCCCGGTGGAAAAAAACGGACTGGACTCAGAGGGATTGCGGACGTATCCGTAAGCTACTCGTCCCAAACCACCGTCATGCGGCGCTGGGCGACCGGTACCACAGCGTAGCCAAAAATGCCGAATTGGTCCGCAATAGATCCGAAGTCAACTCGCGGTCGGCTCGTCCGGCTTCCGGCAAAACTACTGCCGAAATCGACGGTCATGCATATACGCCATGGCCCCGCCCGCGGCATGAAGTGGATCTCCGGGAGCGCGGTCCACGGTTGCTGGCTGGGCACGTATGAGTTGGAAAAGCAGCAATTGTTCGAACGTATCGTGCAGCCCGGCATGACTGTTTATGACATAGGCGCGCAGGCTGGATTCTACACGCTGTTATGCTCCAGGTTGGTCGGCGACGCGGGCCGGGTAATTGCTTTCGAACCGAGCATCAGCGAAGCGCGCTACCTGCTGGAACACGTGCGGATTAATCAGCTCGCCAACGTGAGCATCGTGCAGGCGGCAGTCGGGGCCTCGCCGTCGCTCTCCGGATTCTCCAGCGACCGCGCCATCTGCCAGAACCGGCTCACGGCCGGGAACGACAAGCTTTTGGTGCCGGTCGTCAGCCTGGATTCACTGAAGCTGCCGCCGCCGGACGTGATCAAGATGGACATCGAGGGCGGCGAGTCGGATGCCCTCAAGGGCGCCCGGACGCTTCTGGTTGAGCATAAGCCGATTATTGTGCTCGCGTTGCACGGCCCCGAACACGCCGACTTCTGTCCGGAATTTCTTCGCTCATGCGGCTATCGCGTTTTTGATCTTGCCGACGCGCCCGTCACCGGCGCAGCGATTAGGGACGAGATCTATGCGAGGCCATGATCGGCACGATGGAGACGTCGTGAAGATGCTTACAGCGCCGAATGTATCTGCCCCACTGGGTGAAGTTGCCCGGCTATGCGATCATACTTATCTTCCCGACCTGCTGAATTCAAATTCAATTGTCGTCGATCTGGGGGCGAACCAGGGCGAGTTTGCGCACGAGATGATACGGCGGTGTGGATGTATGGTGTACGCCGCCGAACCCTTGTCGAGTCTGCACGCGGCAATCGATGGGTCCCCGCGGCTCAAGCTGTTTAGGGTTGCTCTCGGTAAGCAAAATGGCAATGCACCGCTTCGAGTCTATGGGAGCCGATGCGCGAGCCTGATGGGCGCCAGAGAGAATGATGAGACGGTGAATCAGGAAGAAGTGGAGGTAGTGGATCTGCATACCTTTCTGGTACGCGCCGGGCTCGGCCGGGTCGATCTGATGAAGGTCGACGTGGAGGGTGCGGAGTTGGATATGTTCGAGTCGGCGTTGGAGTCCGATCTGCGCCGGATCGGACAGATCACAATAGAATTTCATGACTTTATCTATCCTAAACTAACGCCGCGAGTTGAATCAGCGAAGCGTCGCCTGTGCACACTCGGGTTCTGGATGATCAACTTTTCGCTGGATAACACCGATGTTCTCTTCATCAATCGGGACGCAAATGCCATAAGCCTTCTCCGCTATGGGAAACTCAAGTACGTCACAAAATACCTGGAAGGCGCCAAGCGGCGGCTGAGCCGTAGGCAAGAAAGAGCCCACTGTTCACGAGCAGGTCGTGGAATGAAACCGGCCCGTCAAGCTCGCGAAGGCTGATGAAAAGTCAAAGCAATATGGACCCGGGTGTGGATGTCCCGCTCGCGAAGTGCGGACGCAAGCCTGACAGCGGGCACCAATATCGCGATCGCGATCGTGGGGCTGTGTACCGGAATCGCGTCGGCCCGCTTGCTCGGTCCTCACGGTCGAGGCGAATTGGCGGCGATTCAAACTACGGCCAGTGCCTTTGCAACGTTTGCGATGATCGGTGCCCCGGAAGCTCTGGTGTATTTCTCGGCGCAACAAAACGGCGACGCGGGGCGCTATCTGGGAACCGCGATCGCGCTCGCTTTGACCGCCTGCATTCCTTTTTCGGCGGTTGCGTATCTGGCGATGCCATGGATGCTTCGCGCGCAGGCCGCGAACGTCGTTTCCGATGCGCGCTGGTACTTGCTCATAGCTCCGTTGTACGCGACGGTTGGCATGATGTACGTACCGCTGCGCGGGACCGGCGACTTTGCAGCTTGGAATGCGCTCCGCCTGGTGCTTCCCGCATTGGCTCTCGCCGTGCTTGCTACCGCATTCGTACTTGGACGCGCGACCCCGGCCTTCATCGCCTTCGGCAACCTGTTCTGCACCGGACTGCTCTTCATTCCGTGCTTCTACACCTTGCGCAAACGCCTTCATGGACCTTACATGCCGGACTCGGCGAAAACCGCGCCAATGCTCCGCTACGGATTTCCCTGCATGATGACCGGGCTGCCGCAGATGCTCAACCTGCGCCTCGACCAGATGCTCATGGCGGCATTTCTGCCGCCGCGCCAGCTGGGATTGTACGTAGTCGCCGTGGCCTGGAGCAGCGCGGTTTCACCGCTGCTGACCTCGATCGGGACCACCTTGTTGCCGGGCGTAGCTTCGGCGGATGACCATGCCCATGCGAGCGTGCGGATGAGCGAAGGAGTGCGGATGACCGCCCTGATGGCGATAGCGGTCTGCGCTCTGGTCGCTGCCGCCGCGCCGTTCGCGATTCGTTTCCTGTATGGAGTCCGCTTCAGTGGCGCCATCCCGGCGGCCCTGATCCTCGTCCCTGCGGCAGGTGTCCTGGGCGTGAATTTCAGCATGCAAGAGGGAATTCGTGGCTTCGGGAGGCCGTATCTGGTGTTGCGCGCGGAACTTCTCGGTTTGGCGGTCACGGCGATGTCCTTGGCGCTGTTGCTGCGTCCTCTCGGGATCATCGGCGCGGCGATAGCGTCGCTGCTCGGCTATTCGACGGTGACGGTTGCGCTACTGGCGAGTGCGAAGCAGATTGCGGGAACCTCGATAGCGGCGCTCCTCGTGCCACGCCCGGCCGAGATGAAGCGCAGCATGATCCGGCTTGTAGCTGCCGCCCGTGGCATTGCGACCTCCGCCGCATGAGCTGGCGCTAGGATCGACGTAAGTCGCGTTCGAATAAAGCGAAGCAAACTCTTGGGGATTTCGGAATGTCAACCAAAGGAGACGCCAGCATTCAGCGGAGCTATTACGAAAGAACCGCTGGAACATACGACGCTCTCCATCTGAAGCCCGGAGCAGAGCATGAGATAGCGTGTCGCTTCATTTCCGCGTTGCTGCCCCTCATCGAAGCCAGGAGCGTGCTTGACATAGGTTGTGGCACAGGTCGGGCGGTGGAGTTTCTGCGACAGCGCCACCCTGCATTAACAATAGATGGAATAGAGCCAGTGGAGGCTTTGCTGGAAGTCGCGCGACAAAAGTTAGGACCCGACGGTCTAGTGTGCGGAGACGGCCGTGGCTTGCCCTATCGAGATCAAGCCTACGACGTAGTGATTGAAACCGGAATCCTTCATCACGTCAAAAGGCCGGAACTCGTGGTAAAGGAAATGGAGCGTGTAGCAAGCCGCGCCATATTCATTTCCGACCATAACATCTTCGGCCAGGGAACTATGCCCGCCCGCATCACGAAATGGGCGCTCTACAAGTGCGGCCTGTGGACATTGGCAAAGCTGATTCTCACCAAAGGCAAAGGTTACCACATATCCGAAGGGGATGGTCTGGCGTATTCGTATAGCGTTTATTTTCAGTATCCGATGATCCGGGCCTGGGCGGCCCGAACCTTTGTCATCCCTCTCAGGTCGGCAGGGCAATCAGATGTCCCCCTCCGGGCGCCATGGTTTTCAGCCGACGAAGTTCTGCTTTGTGCTCTAAAAACTGAAATTAGCTGAGCCCCGCCGGACCTGAACTTACAGTCATGAGGGTATGCGTAGGATGCCAGGGGAGGTTTCATCTGTTCGATCTCGCACGCCAGATGGAGCGTCTCGGCAACCTCGATCGGCTTATACACCGGTTATCCGCGGTTCAAGGTTAAAGGGCTGCCACATCAGAAAGTTGACACCTTTCCGTGGCTGATGAGCCCCTACATGGCGCTTGGGCGATTTGGTCTGAATCTAGACTCTGGATCGCTTGAAGTATCCGATCATAGCTTCGTTCGATATATGGATGGCAAACAAAGTGGAGGATTGCGACGTCGTTCACTGCTTATCGGGAACCGGCCTGCAAACTCATCAGCGGGCGCGCGAACGCCACGGTGCGCTGACCGTGTGCGATCGCGGGTCCACCCATATCCTGTACCAGCAAAACCTCCTGGCGGAGGAATTCGATCGGCAAGGGATACGCTTTCGGGGTACCGACAAACGCCTGATTGAACGCGAACTGGCCGAGTATGAACTGTGTGATTTGATCTTTGTTCCCAGCGAGACCACATATCGCTCATTTATCGAACATGGAGTCCCCGCCCGCAAACTACGGAAGAATCCCTACGGTACGGAGCTTGACGTCTTTCGCCCCCTCGAAAAGACAGACAACGTATTTCGCGTCATCTATGTCGGAGCATTGACCATCCGGAAAGGGATAGCCTATCTGCTGGAGGCGGTCGCTGAACTGCACCTGCCGAATTTCGAGGTCTGGCTGATTGGACCGCAAGCCCCGGAAACGCGCGCAATTACGGCCCGTTTTTCGGAAAAGTTCCGCTATCTTGGCGTGGTAGACCGACACGAGCTTCATCGCTACTACAGCCAGGGTTCGGTCTTTGTGATGCCCTCAATCGAGGAGGGGCTCGCGCTCGTCCAGGGCCAGGCGATGGCCTGTGGGCTGCCAGTGATCGCGACAACCAACACGGGCGCGGAAGATTTGTTGACCGACGGAGTTGAAGGATTCATCGTTCCGATTCGCGATCCGGCAGCGATTCGCGAAAAACTGCTCCGCCTCTATCGCGATCCGGACCTGCGCGAGGAGATGTCACGGGCCGCGCTTCGCCGGGTTCGGGCGATGGGCGGATGGAATGATTACGGCGATCGCGCCGAGGGTATCTACGCCGAGGCGCTCGCAAGCCGCGGAAAGAGTCACGATGCGCATTCTGCTCTTTGAGACCACCGCGTACTATCCATCAAGTCCGCTCTTTCTTGAGGCGCTCGTTCGCCTATCGGAAGAGTCCGCTGGCCAGGTTCGGCACACATTCGTAGATGAGGCCAGATTCCGACACACCTCAAGCACAGTTTTGACTGGGGCGGCGAGACGGATACTCCGTCGGCCCTCGGTCAACGTGAAAGGCCTGAACAGTGAAATATTACGGCAGGCCCGCTCCTTTCGGCCCGATGTATGCCTGATCGCAAAGGGTGCCTTCCTGACACCTGACACGCTTGCCCGAATAAAGTCCGAGACGGGCGCAATAATGGTCAATTACGCAACGGACGATCCATTCAATACACGGGTCAGCACGGCGTACATGCGAGCAGCCATCCCATTTTACGATGTTTACGCGTGCACGAAGTTGGCAATAATGGAGGACGTGGTTCGAGCCGGATGCCCGAGCGTCGCCTACGTGCCGTTCGGCTATAAACCCGAGGTCCATTTTCCAGAGAGGGCCGCAACCGAAACCGAGCGCTGCAAGTTCCAGTCCGATGTGGCTTTCATCGGAGGATGTGATAACGATCGCGCACCGATCTTTTTAGCACTCGCAAAGGCGATCCCGGAGCTGAACCTGGCCCTATACGGGGGACAATGGAACCGCTGGCCAAGCCTGCGCCCCTATTGGCGGGGATTCGCTAACGGGCGCGATTTCCGCCTTGCAGTCTCGGGAGCGGCGATAGTGGTTAATCTGGTCCGTCGCGCGAACCGGGATGATCATGTCATGCGGACTTTCGAACTACCAGCTTGCGGTGCGTTCATGCTGACCGAGCGAACATCCATGCACCACAAGCTCTTGTGTTCCGAGGCGAACGTCGACTACTTCAGCTCAACGGACGAATTGATCGGCAAAGTACGACGTCATCTCTCGGAACATACTCCAGCAAGGTCGCCAGGTTCAGCCCTGTCAGAGGTTCTGCAACGTCATACCTACGCACACCGGCTCCACGAGATTCTGTCGCTTGCCACTCAGAAAAGACAGCTCATTAGTCACTAGCGGTACCGATCGTCTCATGTCCCCGCGATCGCGATCCCGTGTGTTCTCACACTCAGGAGCCGGGCTAACATGGCTTGTTGTAATATGTCTGGTAGTCTCAACGCTAAACTGGTACGCCCCAGCCAATCCCACAATTGCGGAACGGGTACTCGCATCAGCAACCATTGGTGTCGCGTTACTTCCTCTTTACATGAGCGAATTAGGACTCTTCCAGATCGCGCCAGTCTTCGCTTTGGTATGCATGTTCTATGCAATCTACGTCGGGGTTCCCATGTTCGTCCTTACTCACTACTCAAGGGCATGGTTCCTGAATGAGCGCCTACCTGACTCGGCCATGGAGTTTGCGTCGGGAGTCAGCTTGCTTGGTGTAAGTTGCCTGCTATTAGGGTTCTATAATCCGTTGTCGAGCGGGATCGGCAGACTAAGTCCGAAAGTTCGTTTCGTATGGCGGGATTATGAGTCCGTAAGCAGGGCCGCAACGAGCCTTGTGGCACTGGGTAGCGCGGTAATGATCCTGGGCTTTAAGTATATTCGGTTCGGCGGCGATGAAACATTGGCCCCTGGTACGCAACAGATATTTTATTTTGCTAGCCAGACAGCGTACGTCGGAGCCGGTATATTATATTGCCAGTGGGAATCTGGGCAACTTTGTAGAGGATACAAACTATTGCTCTGGCTGGTAGTCGTTCCAGTAATCACAGCAATTGGAGTCTCAACCGGAGCCCTCGGGCCCGCACTCGCTTTGGGATTGTTGTTTATACTAATCCGGAGCATAGTTCGACAACGTGTTCCTTGGCGGCTCTTTCTTGTCGGAATCTCGGTGTTTCTGGTGCTGCATCCGATTAAGACGGCATTTCGCCAAACTTTTGGACGAAGCGGGACGAGCGATGACGGCTCGCCAATCGCGCGCCTTGTATTTATGGGGTCTTTGATCCAACAGGAGGCTGCGGGAAAGTTCGGTTCAGTGCAGGAGTGCCTGGGTATGGGTGTCGACCGGATGAATTTTCTCACCACCTTCGCTGATGTCAGTACTTTGACGCCTGCAGTGGTGCCGTTTTGGCGTGGTCACACATACTATCCATTGCTAACAAAACTTGTTCCGCGGGCCATTTATCTAGCAAAACCTCTCGATGATGCGGTCGGGAGTTTTTCAAGACGGTATGGCTTTGTTGGTAGGGACGATCCGACGACAGCGTACAAACTTCCACAGCTGATAGAGGGTTACGTAAATTTCGGGATATTTGGGGTCATCGCTGCGATGTTTATTATCGGAACGTGCTATCGGATTATCCAGGACATATTTGTAGTTGATTCGGATTGCGGCGGCTCGATCGTGGGTTTGGCGTTCGTGTTCGTTGGTCTATGCGATATAGAAGGTAATTATTCAATGCAGTTTGGGGGTGTTTTGACGAGCATTATTTTTTTGTACCTTATAGCGTTATGGGTTGCCGGGTGGGAGCGGCTGTCGGTGCCAGGAACCCCACGCACCGTTAATGATAGATTTAGGGAGATCCAGACGTAGAGGATGCTGGCATTGTAGCATAGTAGTGATAGTGTGCTAACAAGGTTAAGCAAGTGCGAGTCTGCCGCGAGCGGTATGAAGTCTGGGTCTATTCTTGCGGAAGTGTTGGCCCGAATCGCATCCAATGAGCCTGGGCAGGCGTACTTGCGGAGGATGGCGGAGTGAAGTGTCCATTTTGTGGAGGTTCTACAGAAATGGCGAGCTCTTACAGAATGTGTGAGCGGTGTGATGTCATGGTTAGCAGCGTAGTTCCTGCGGGTTATGACGCGAACTACTATTATGCGCTGCGGAACAGTCGGTCCGCCCGATCATATCAGCGAGCCAACCTGCTTGTGCGACTGGCCGGGCGGGACTTGGAAGGACTTCGATGTCTTGATTTCGGGTGCAACGACGGAGCTTTTGTGGCGACGCTAATGCTCATGGTTGGCATGGTGTAGGAGTGGATGTCAATCGGGCGATGCTCGACGTTGCTAAGAAATTCGAGGATGGCGAATTTTATCATCCGGACGAGGTGGTTCAGAGCTTTGGCTCCGTGACGGCGTTTGATGTGATTGAGCATTTTGATAGTCCGGTAGCCTTTTTTGAGTCAGCCGGGCGTTTTGTCAGACCCGGGGGGCGGCTGATTCTCACCACGCCTAATAAGAACAGCAAGTGGCGCCGCATTTACAGAGAGGGCTGGCATGGTTACGGTATTCCGCAATATCACCGATTGATTTTGTCCGAGAAGTTTCTACGTGATCAGTTGGTTCTTCATGGATACATCGCGGAGAGAGTCGTTACGGTCCCCCCGATCGAGAAACCGCGCTGGAGGCTGTTGCTTGCGTCCGGGTATCGTCTGCGAGAAGGCAAAATTCGTAAGGTCGGTGCTCTGCCACGTGCAGCTTTGAAGTTGTTGTCGGGTAAGTGCTTTTACGGGGAAGAGGACACGATCTACGCCGTCGCGCGTAAAGGCAGGAGTGGAGTGGATGCGCCTAGCAGAGACTAAGTTGCGCGAATGGCCGTTGCCTGGACGGATGAGTGCTTTTGGGATTGGCCGCCTCTAGAGTCTTGGTGTACCGCCTCGGCAGTTTGGGCGATACGATCGTGGCGCTGCCGAGCTTTCATCTGATCGAAGAGGCGTTCCGCGGTGCAGAGCGGCGAGTGCTGACGAACTTACCGGTCCATTCGAAGGCACCTGCGATGCGGGAGGTGCTTACAGGTTCCGGCTTGGTCCACTCCTGGTATGATTACAAAATTGGCGTCAGAAGTCCGCGCTCCTTGCTTGAAATCGTTGGGGCGATTCGGATTTGGAAACCGGATTTGGCGGTGTACCTTGCATCACCACGGGCGCCTTGGACGGTCTATCGGGACCTGATGTTCTTTCGACTCTGCGGTGTCCGGCGGGTCTTGGGCGTGCCGCTGTCACAGGCGCAGCGGGAAAACCAGCCTGTGCCCGATCGCGGGGATCTGGAGTATGAGGCCGAGCGGTTGGCGCGGTGCCTCAGGGAACTCGGTGATGCAAGGCTGGATGAGCGTTCGAGTTGGAGTCTCCGTTTCAGTGCCATGGAGCGCGCGACAGCGAGCCAGATCGTCAACCAGCCGGAACTGCGAGCGCGCAGATTTCTTGCCTGCAGCGTCGGCACCAAAATCGAGGTGAAAGACTGGGGCGAGATCAGGTGGGGGCGGCTCCTGGCAAGGCTCGGAAAAGAATTTAGCGGTCTCGGACTGGTCATGGCGGGTTCGGCGGGGGAGGCTGCTGTAAGCGACCGGGTTGGGCATGGGTGGGGCGGCCCTGTGGTTAACTTGTGCGGCAGGCTAACTCCGCGCGAGACGGCGGCCGTGTTCGAACACGCCGTGGGCTTTATCGGCCATGATAGCGGACCGATGCATCTGGCGGCGGCGGTTGGAGTGCCATGCACAGCAATCTTCAGTGCGCGCAATATTCCACGAGTATGGTTTCCGTATGGCGAGCATCATCGAGTGATCTACCACCGCACGGCCTGCGCCGGCTGCCAACTGGAGCGCTGCATAGAGTTCGGCAAGCAATGCATCGAGTCGATTACGGTAGAAGAGGTGTATGAAGCTGCCGCGCCGCAGATCGCCATGTCGATGTCGCAAATTCCTCTCCTAAAGTACGGCGGGGAACTGATGAATGGGTGAGGTGGCAATCGCATACCTTACGGCGCATCCGGTTCAATATCAGGCGCCGTTGCTGAGGCGCATCGCGGCCGAGCCCGGCCTTCGGCTCAAGGTGTTTTTCGCGAGCGATTTGACTTCACGCCGCTTCATGGATCCCGGCTTCAAGCGCGAAATCTCCTGGGATACCGAACTGCTCCACGGTTACGATTACGAGTTCCTACCCGCTCTGGGGTCCACCGACCGGATCTCGATGGCACGGCCATTCAGTATTGGCTTGGGAAGCCGGCTACGTGCCGGAAACTTCTCGGCGCTGTGGGTGCATGGGTACATGCGGCTTCACCACTGGGCCGCCTTTATCAGTGCCAAACGGCTAAAAATGAAGGTGCTGATCAGGGACGAAGCCACTGCAATCGGACGGGACCGCAGCCCCCTTGCACGCGCCCTAAAACCCGCCTTCTTTTCGTTCCTGTCGCAGGTGGCGGACGGTTTTCTTGCGATCGGAAGTCGGAACCGCGACTACTATCTTACCAACGATATAGCCAAGTCGCGTCTTTTCTGGATGCCATACGCCGTGGACAATCGCGCCTTCCAGGCCGCTGCTCGCGCCGCCGCTCCGCACCGGGAACAACTGCGTGCGGCACTGGGCCTCCAGCCGGACCGCGCGGTCATTCTTTTCGCCGGCAAGCTGATGCCGCGCAAACGGCCCGGAGATCTGCTTGAGGCATGGTCGCGGCTCGCGCCCCCTTCAGGTGACCGTTCTTATTTGTTGTACATCGGCGACGGCGAACTGCGCAGCCAACTCGAAGCCCGCGCAAGGGAACTCGGTTCCGAGGGGGTGCGGTTCCTCGGGTTCAAGAATCAGAGTGAGATGCCGGCCTATTATGACCTTTGCGATCTCTTCGTAATGCCGACGGTGTTCGAGCCCTGGGGCTTGGTGGTCAACGAGGTGATGAATGCGGGCAGAGCGGTTATCGTCAGCGATCAGGTCGGATGCGCACCTGACCTGGTGCGCGACGGCTACAACGGCTTTGTCTATCGAGCGGGCGACATCGCGGACTTGCATCGCGTTCTGAACACAGCACTCAGCGACCCCATGAGGCTCCGCGAGATGGGCCGGCGTAGCCTTGAAATCATCAACCGATGGAGCTTTGAAGAAGACATTTTCGGCCTGCGGACTGCTCTGGGACTCACTCACTCCGATAAAAGCCGACTATCACTCTTCCCGCCTCGCCGTCCCACAATTGATAGCCGTTGCTGCTGATCCGCCACCCACGAGCCTCATGCCCGCCCTGCGAAAACGCCTCCTGGTTCGATTTTATAGCTCGAAAAATAATCTCCTTGGCGTAAGCCTTCGGCAAACGATCGCGGGAGCCCACCTCGACCTGCTGCGTGGCATTGCCGCGGTTGCGGTAGTGGTGGGGCATATTCGACTGCATTTCTTCCGCGAAGCAATTGGGCCAAGTTTCTGGTACCCGGACTTCGCTCACGAGGCGGTTATAATCTTCTTTGTGCTAAGCGGTTATCTAATAGGGCGTTCGATTCTGCAAGCAGTTGCAAGAAAGACTTGGTCCAGCCGCGCCTACGCGGCGAACCGGCTGATTCGGCTGTGGCTCGTCCTGCTGCCCGCGCTCATTCTTACGGCAGTGTGGGATAATCTGGGACTATGGTTATTCGGGGCTGCATCGCGCAGTCCCAACTTCGGTAGCGACTCAGCGGCCACATTTCTCGGTAATCTGATGTTTCTGCAAAGGATTGCGACGCCGACATTCGGCAACAATTATCCATTGTGGAGTTTATCCTACGAGTTTTGGTACTACGTCGCCGGCCCCCTTCTGGTCTTCGCGTGTGCGGTCGAAAGTGGCCCGTTGGCAGGATGCCTTGGCCTATCGGCTCTGGTGATATTGGCCGCGACCGGACGCACCATAACGGCCTACTTTGGGATGTGGCTCTTGGGCCTCAGCGTCAGCCTGTGGCCACGGCGCGAGGTCTTGGCGCGAAAGGCGGCGCGTCACCTGGTCTTGATACCGTTCGCGCTCGCGCTGCTCGTTGGAACTGTATGCTATCGTACATCAGGCTCAGCCAAGCTGGACTTTCTTGGGGACGGATTCGTGGCCATTTCAGCCGCAGCCCTTATTTATGTGCTCATACACGATCCCAGGCCGGCAGCCGACCGGGCATTGTACGGAACCGTAGCGGCCGCGCTGGCGGGGTTCTCATATACTCTGTATCTATGTCATAATCCGCTGCTTAATGTCCTCAGTTGCGCTGTGGCCAGACCTCGCTGGCCCCTAGACGGGCCTCATCTTCTCATGGTGCCGCCCGTCGTGGCGCTAACGTTAGGTTATGCTTATGTGATCTACTGTTTTACGGAACGATACACAGGTCGGATACGCGGCATGGTACTAACAACGACTGGCTCAGGCCCATTGCCAGACATGCCATTGGTACGTAACAGGACTACGACAAGTTAAGTGTTAAATAAGATTGATAAGTACAGTGGCAGGTTGCCTGGTAGGGTCCTCGGGGTGGCGTTCGACTAAGGTAGCATGACAATACGAGTGTTGCATGTGATTCCGAGCGTCGCAGTAGGCGATGGCGGGCCGGCGAAGGCCGTGGCAGAGATGTGCCGTGAGGCCATTCGCCGCGGCGCACAAGCGGAGATTTGCACGACCAACGCCGACGGAAAGGGTGTCCAACAGGCTCCACTGGCGAGCCGATCGACGTAGAGGGCGTCAAAATAACTTATTATCCGATAGTGGGTGGCAACTACTATAAGATTTCGCCGGCGCTAGCCGGGGCGCTGAAGACGAAAATTCTTGCGGCGGACGTTGTCCATATTCATTCCCTATACCAGTTTCCCTCGACTATCGCGGCGCACTACTGCAGGCGGTTCAATGTTCCGTACCTGCTGCGGCCTCACGGGACTCTCGATCCATATCTGTTCCGGCGGCATCGCCCGCGTAAATGGCTGTACGAGGTCGCCTTCGAGCGCCGAAATCTGAAAGCCGCGGCTGCGGTACATTTCGTCACCGGCGAGGAAATGCGCCTGGCTTGTTCCTTGGGTCTCCAATTCACCCCGGTGGTGGCGCCGTTAGGTGTCGATGTTGACCAGGCTATCGGCGAGAGAAGGCCGGACGCGTTCGCATCGACGTGGCCTGAGACGGTGGGCAAGAAAGTTATCCTTTTTTTTGGGCGGCTCAATTTCAAAAAGGGGCTGGACATCCTGGCGCGCGCTTACGGGCGGCTCGCGCGCAGACGAGACGACGTGGTGCTGGTAGTCGCGGGTCCCGATACGGAAGGCTACGGCGCCATGGTGCGCGGATGGCTCGAAGATGAAGGGGTCCTGGACCGGACTCTTTTCACCGGGATGCTGACTGGCGCACGCAAGAGTGCGGCGCTGTCCGGGGCGACGCTGTTCGTGCTGCCGTCGTACAGCGAGAACTTCGGCATCGCCGTGGTCGAGGCGATGGCCGCGGGTCAGCCGGTGGTGATTTCGAAACATGTGAACATCTGCCGGGAAGTAGCAGACGCGGAGGCGGGACTGGTGGTGAACACCGACGCGGACGAAGTAGCCAACGCGATGGAGACGCTGCTTGACGATCCAGCGCTGGCAGAGCGGATGGGTCTGAATGGCAAGCGTCTGGTGCGGGACTGTTTCACCTGGGACTCCGCCGGCCCCAACCTGATGGACCTCTACCGCCGGGTGGCGTCGCATAGGCCTGTGGGAGACCCAGCGGTGGCATGTGACACCTCGGCGATCGGCATTGGTCAGTGAGGTTTCGACTTCCCGCCGCCTGGATTGCGAATCTGCTGGCCGTTTCCCTGGCATATAGCGCCGCAAATGCGGCGCCAGCGGTGGTCTTTCGAGTCTCCGAGCCCGTCGCTCCTGGCGATGCCGTGATGCTCTACGGCGGTGGGCTATCGGGTCAGCGCACGCTTGGGCTGAGCAGGTTGCCGGATTCTTCACCCGGCGAACCCGGCGATTAGGGGAACATGGTCTGCTGCCGCGACGCGAGGTTGCGGTACCCGCGTTGCAGCCGTCGGATGTATCTTTGAAGTTCATCCTGCCGCGCGCGCTGGCTCCTGGCGTCTTTATGGCCATGATCGGGGGACAGCGGGTGCTCATCGATCAGCCGAAAGTGTACTGGTGCCAGCCGGCCCACCTCGTTGCGGGCCTCGCGCAGAACGAAGCGCAGCCGGGATCGACGCTCCAGGTAATCGGACGCAACTTCATTCCCGCTGGTGGCAAGGCCGGACCGGTAAAGGCCGTGCTTCAAAGCGGGGTGCGGCTCGTGCCGCTTCGGGTGATCGAGATCGATAAGTACAGTTTGCGGGTCGCGATTCCGGCGGCGGCGCCGGCCGGAAATTATCTATTGTGGATTCACAATGGTTACGGAGGCCCGGCGGCATGGGGTGGAGGGCTGCCGGTGGAGATCAAGCTGCCGGTGAAATGGCCCGCTGCGGTCTTCGACATCCGCAGCTTCGGGGCGCAGGGCGACAATATTCACGACGATAGCAATGCACTCAGGGCAGTATTGGCGGCCGCGGCGCAACATGGTGGCGGAATTGTCTATTTTCCGGCTGGGACCTACCGGGTCCAGGGATGGTTTGTCATCCCTCATCGGGTAATCCTGCGCGGCGAGCGCCGCGACGTGACGTGGCTGAAATGGCCGGAGGTCGAGCCGCACTCCACGGCTGATTTTTCTCGGGCAGCGCTCTATTCCTCCGGAGAATTTGCAATCGAGCATCTCTCACTGATGGCGCGCAATACCCAGACGATCCTGCGCGACCTGTCGTGGGATTCCGCTTCCGGGAAAGCCCCTATACCGCAAGTGCAAGCGCAGATGCGTGGCCCGGGGACCGAACACGACGTGTTTTTACGCGACGTCGATTTCCAGCTCCTTTATTACGCGGGACGGCCGCGCAAGCCCGAGGTCGATCCCCGTTGGATGCTGAACGGCTTCGGCTGGAAAAACAACGAGCTTATCAAGGTGATCGCAATTGGCGGCGTCCGCAACATCGAGATATCGGGCTGTCGTTTCGTAGGCGGCACGCAGCGAATTCTCGATTCGATGAATGCGCGTATCGATGATAACGAATTTGACAATGAATGGGGAATTTTGTCGTGGACCGACCTCGGCGGGGAATATATCGTCTTCGAGCGCAACACAGTCAATGGCGCCTCGAGCTGGCGGGGAAACGAACTTCCGGTCCGGAACCTCTATGTCGCGTTCAACCGCAGTACGAATATCGTAAGCGGCGAGCGCGAAGCCCTCACCTTTGACGTCGCCCGGTTCAAGACCCGGTTGCGCCCATCCTCGTGGTACCCTGCGATCGCGCGGGCACCTGCCCAGCCGTGGCAGGGACGCGTTGACTCCGCTAATGGCCGCGAAATTTTCCTCGGAGGCGCAGCGCTGGCGCCCCACGCGTACGCTGGGCTCGATGTGCTGGTGCTCGACGGGGCCGGCGCCGGCCAGACCGCCGGGATCGCCGACAACACGGCCGGTACGGTCACCATCGATGGATCATGGAGGGTGCTTCCGCAACGCGGCAGCGTCGTGTTGCTGTATCAGCTTTCGGGCGAGTGCATCGCATATCGTAACAGCGCCCAGGATACGAGTGTTCTGTTACAGATCTGGGGTTTTCTCTACGACGTCACGTTTGACGCCAATGATGTCGCCCGGAGCCAGGGGATGTGGGGCGCGACCGGATGGTTCATCCAATGGCTCAATAATCGCCTGGTTTCGGCGGTAACGTACCACCAGGGAGTCGGTCCGGCAGGTGCGGGTGAAGAAACGCCGGAGGCGGGAGTGCCATACGGTTTCGTGGGATTCGTAATCGTGGGGCAAATGACCGCTCTGCCGTTACACTTTCCATACGTGCGGGGCATCGTGATCCGTGGCAATTCTCTTTCCTACGGCTACCGGGTGCTGGTGATGTTCGGCTACGGAGGGCGCCAGCGCAAGCTCGATTTCAACGCTACGCGTGACCTTATTATTGAGCGAAACACCATCGACCACTCGCCGGTAGGGATCGAGTTGGACGCAAATGTAACCGCTGCATTGATAAGGGAAAATAGCTTTAGGGCAACCACGACGCCGTTCGAGGTGGCCGATACGTCCCGAGGTCTCATATTTAGTAATCCGTAAAAGACGCGTCCCTGACGAACCTAACTGTGCCTGATGATGTTTTCGATCATAATCCTGACCTACAATTCGGAGACCACGATCGGAACGACTATCGAGTCGGCGCTCCCGTTGTCGGACGATATCCACGTGGTCGATTCCTACAGCAGCGATCGGACTTGCCAAATCGTGCGCAGCCACGGGATTCCAGTGGTGCAACACGCTTTTCAAAATTACGCTGCTCAGCGCAACTGGGCCATCGACTTTTTGCCTCTTACGTACGGTTGGCAGTTGCACCTGGATGCCGACGAGCGGGTTTCGGCGCCGTTAGCCGCCGAGCTCGAAGAGCTGAAGAGCTCGGAGCCACCGGCTGACATTCACGGCTACTGTGTTCCCCGTCTCGTCCGGTTCATGGGCCGACCGTTGCGCCATGGCGGAATGTTTCCGATTTGGCATATGCGTCTCTTCAGGCGCGGGCATGGCCGATGCGAGGAGCGGGAGTACGACCAACATTTTGTGGTCGACGGTAAAATTGCGAAGCTCAGAGGTCCGATTATTGACGATATTCGCATGCCGCTCCGCGAGTGGGTGGTCCGTCATAATCGCTGGTCCGACGCGGAGGTTCATGAACTGTTCCATCCTTCCAAGTCGCCAGGCTTATGTCCGGATCTCAGGGGCAACCCCCTCGAGCGAAAGAGATATTTCAAAAACACTTACAACAGGTCGCCTCCGTTCTTGCGGGCGGGCCTTTTGTTCTTTTACCGCTATATTGTTCGGCTTGGTTTTCTCGACGGCACTGAAGGGCTGATATTTTATTTCCTGCAAACCCTTTGGTTCAGATTTTTGATTGACGCGAAACTCTTCGAGCTAAAGCAGCTCAAGGACCAGCAGGCCGCTGCTGATGCGGTAGCGGATCTACAGGTGCCGGCACTTGCGGCGCATTTCGAGTCGGATGGCCGGACGTGAGCGCTGGCCATAGAAGATTAAATCGGCCTGTGATTTCATGAATTTCAAACTCGGCGACGTTCGCGACCGATTTCATCCCTTAAGCCGCCTGCGCCGTTATCGTGTATCCCGCAACCTTCTTAACGCCTGCGACGTCCCGGTGTGGATGCGGATGCCGGGAGTTGAGTGGAAAGTAAGGGCGCGTTTGGTACGCCATGCGAGCTGCGTCCTTCTTCCGGGTGGAGTGGAACCAGAAATTTCCTGCCTGATGCGCACAATTGCGCGCGAAACCGAGGTGCGTTCGCTGTGGGACGTGGGCGCCAACGTCGGCTACTACAGTTGGCTGGTAAGGAGTCTCGTGCCCGATTGCACATTAAGGCTATTCGAGCCGGAGCCCGACAACGTTAGACTGATCGAGCAAACCGTTCGGCGCGCCCGCTTGAGCGATGTCATGGTAAGAGCGGTTGCGGTTAGCGATCAGGGCGGGCAGGTAAGCTTCATTCGGGATACTGTTTCCGGCTTTACCGGAGGCGTCAACACGAACTCAAGTACGTTTTCGCAAAGGAATTGGGGAATAACTGGCCAAACGATGGCGGTGCCGGCGGTCTCCCTCGATGACGAGCGGGCGGTTACAGAAAGAGTGGACCTAATCAAGATTGATGTGGAGGGCCACGAGGAAGCGGTATTTCGCGGTGCGCGCGAGCTCATCGGAGCGGACCAACCGATTCTGATTTTCGAATGTTTTCATGGCGCTGGGGAAATTAATCGCATGCTGCGCAACACGGGCTATGTGGTGGCAGACGCCGAAACGATGACTGCGCCATCAGGCAGAACCTCAAATTTTGTCGCACTACCTCCCAAAATTGGAGACCCTGTCCAGTTCAGGGAGCGATGGCAAAGCGCGCTGCTACATGGTCAATAGGAGATCTACCTAGCGGTGGGCGGCAAGATCCAGCCTTAGAAAACGAGCGCTGGCCGCGAGTATAATACGCGGCCTCCGGATATGCGGACGGCCGATTCGAATTTGTGGGCGTGAAATTCAGAGACAAGATCCTGAGGCTCATGGAAGTTGGAATGGATCCGACGGCATTGGGTGCCCTGGTCTCCTGGCCGGTCTTCTCCATCACCTCGTACAGGATGATAAGCAGCCTGGTCCGGCAACAGATCGCGCCCATGACCATAATCGACGTCGGAGCCAACATCGGACAGTTTGCCGTTGCGGCGGCCAAGCTCTTCAACGGCGCGAGCGTCTATTCTTTTGAGCCGGTGCCAGCGTGCTTCCAACGGCTGGTGAAGAATATAGAGAAGCTCCCAACCGTAACCGCGGTCCAGGCGGCGCTCGGAGAAACGGCCGCGACGGTACAGCTCAGGATCAATTCGCACAGCCACTCAAGCTCCCTGCTGCCTTTGGCCGCGGCTCACCGCTCCGCCTTTCCTGCTGCAATCGAGTTGGAACGGATTGCGGTCAGGCAAACGACTCTGGATGAGGCCTTGGGTGGGGTCGAGATGGAAGGTCCGGTTCTGCTCAAGCTTGACGTGCAAGGGTACGAGGCGCGGACCCTTCGAGGCGGGACCAACCTACTCAGGCGCGTGCAGTGGATTGTGGTGGAAGCGTCGCTTAAACCGATGTACGAGGGAGAGAGCCTATTGATGGACCTGGTGGAAATCATGCGGAAGGAGGGATTCTCCTTTCTTCGTCCGGTTGGTTTCCTGCCGGATCCGCGAACGGGCGAGATCCTGCAGGTCGATGCCCTGTTTGGACGCCACGAAACTGTGAGAGGCAGATCATGATGCGCGCGCGACCGCCAGTTCACATCGAACCCAAGGGATGGGGACGCGAAGTATGGATTGCCAACGGTCCCTTTTACTGCGGCAAGATCCTGGAGATAAAAAGGGGCAAGAAATGCTCCTTGCATTTTCACAAGCTCAAGGCCGAGTCCTTCTATTTGCGTGCCGGCCATCTCAAGGTCCGGGTCAAAGAATCACAGAGTGACCAGAAGGTTGAAGAGTTCGAGTTGCGTCCGGGCCAATGCATGGATGTGCCGGTAGGCTTGGTGCATCAGATGGAGGCTTTGGAAGACTCCGAGCTCCTGGAGTTTTCAACTCAACACTTCGACAGCGACTCCCACCGTCTCGAAAAGGGAGATTAGAAAAGCCCGCAGCCGACTGAGTCTGTCCCCGGCGGAGAGCTTTGTAGGCCGCTGATAAAGAGGCACCCCACCCCCCCGCCTTCGGCGATTCTCCGTCCGTTTAGCATGACACCGTCGCCACGTGACCTCGACGACAGGTTGCTCGTGCTCGCCCAGCGTCGCTAAACTGGCGCCGACACTTGCGCCACAACATTTATGCCCGCGCTCCATAGGGATCGCGGGCATTTTTTTTGGTGCGGGATGTCTCGAACGCGTACCCGAGATTACCTCGGGGAGCTGCGGAATACTTTGGAGTATGTCATTCCGGTATTCAGAACAGTGTTGCCCAGGAACCACACATTAGGTGTATTCAGGGGGTTCGCAACGTTGAGTCCCAGGCGGGTGTTGGTGCACGAGTTGGTCGAAATGTTTATGTAGTCGTCATATACGGAGCCAGGATCGCTTATGTTGAAGCAAACACTCGCCTGTCCGCCAGTAACGATGACTTTGTTTCCTTGAGCTATTGGTGGACTTTGGCCTGGTATTGCGAGCAGTGAGACCGCGGGAGCAGCAGGTAATCCGACCCCGCCCTTTATAGTTAGTGTATTGTCCATAAGTTGCGCGGGTGATACTAACACAATCCCCACGTTAGCGGGGGCTGTAGGTTGCCATGATATTGTATTATGTGAAATCACAGTGGTTTTCGGCATAGCGTTACGACTGTTAACGGTCAGCACTTTGGCGCTGTTTGTATAGATATCATTGTTGGAAAAAGTCCACGAATAGCCGAGGGAATGTCCCAGACTGACACCAAAGGTTATTGTTGAGGGATCGTTAATAGTGCCACCGCCAGAACAGAGTGTGTCGAAGTGGTTGTATTCGATATCGGCTTCTGCAATCGTTCCCTCGAGGCCAAATCCGCCACCGCATGGGAACACGAAATCATTCTTGAAAATGCGGAGCGGCGTTGAGGCGCCGTTGACGACAAAGGCATTCTTGCCGCGCATTCCTATATACCAGGTGTTGTTTGGACCCAGAGTTACATAGGACGAGAGGGGAAGTTCAAAATCATTCACCGTGATTAGCGGATTATCATGGATGCTGAGCTTGGCGGACCATTCATTATAAAACAACTCGGCCGAGTACGTTTGAGTTTGCGGCATGTAGATACCCTGCCATGAAATGCCGTACGTGTCGTTGAGCGAAACAGGAGTCGAGGGTGTCAGTATGGTCATATTTTGAAAACTGATATTGTTTTGGGCGACGTTGTTGGTCGTGAGATTTTCGATAAACGCGGGATAACCGCTTCCCCAGGGTATATCGACCGTTAACGGATCGGCGATTCCAAGCGCTCCCGTCGCAGGAACTACGGTACGTATCTGGGTTATATTGGATGCACTATAGCTTCCGTTAACAGCTTGGCCTCCGGTTATGTAAACAAAGTCCCCGACGTGAAAGTTATTGGCGTCCTTAGGTGCCATCGTGGTTACGGAAAGAGCGCCATGTCTGGCGTTGTTGAGCGCGTAGCTTGGCAAGGCGGGCGTTCCGTCCGACTTTTGAGGCCCGGTATATCCGACCCAAGCCGCGGGCGCCACGTTCCAGATGACGCCGCCTACATTACAGCGCCAAGCCCAGTCTCGCTGAATGATGGTGTTGGTCGTTGTGTTCCCGGTCGAGAGAATCGAGTTGCCGGTTTCAAGGATGGATCCCGCGGCGTGATAGTAGAGGGTGGCTGGGGTATAACGGTATCCTGCCGGCGTGGAGCCGAGAAGCAGAAGAATCATGTTGACGTGGGTAGGTACCTGCCGGAAAGTAGACCTGCTTTCCAGCAGCAGCGTCGTAGCCGGCTTGGATTGCGACGGTGTCGTCATGGCGTACCCTGACGCCAGCCGCTCGTGTTGCGGCGGTGGCGTCCAGGGTCCAGGTGGTGCCGGATCCCTCTAAAATCATAGCGTAAAGGGTTTGGTTGCGCGCGCTGGGTGCCCTGGCGGCCCAGTCATAGGAAGCAGGAAGGTCGCCGCCGTAGTCATTGTAGGAATATCCGGTTGCGACGTTGACCAGGACGTATGGTGCGCCGTTGATCGATCGGTAGATTCCGTAAGCGGTGTTTGGATTGCCATTTCCGGTAAATGACACCGCAAGTCCCGAAGCGGTTGAGAAGGGAGCGGCCGGCCCGGTTGTGATGCATCCCGGCGGAGATGGCGCCGTCAAACCTTCGGCGGGATCTCCGGCAACGATTTCGTAACAGTCAGTGGTTGAACCCGGGGTGCCCAGGTTGGTGACGATTGGCATTCCCGCGGGTGTCAGTGGTGTCGCGGGGCCGGCGGTTGGGACTGCGACGTACTGGCCCACCTGGAAGTCGGTTGGCGTCGTGCAGGTGAGTGTGGTCGAGCCGGCGTCGATCGAGCAGGTATAGGTGTTGTCGGAGCCGGAAGCGCCATAGTCCTTCACATTTACGGTCGGGCCGGCAGCGGTGGATGGCTGCGTGACGGAAGCGCCGCCGGCGTCAGCGCCGGTGTTGATGTTAGTGCGGATAGGGCCGCTCGCGCTGGCAAGACGCCTGTCCTCATCCTGATTGGCCGGGCCGGATTGTGTGGGCATGGGTGGCTGATTCCCAGCGGCGTCCGCTTGCGGGAGTGGAGCGGGTTCCTGGCGGTCGGCCAGGTTGAGAGCGTCCGCCGTGGCTTGAGGCGCGGTGGACGGCGCTATATCAGCGACGGCGGCCGCACGGCCGCTGATTCGGCATCTGTTGAACAGGTCGCTTACCGACGCGTTGCGGTGTTCTTGCCAGATTTTGTTCAAGGCGCGAGCGACGCAATCCGCGGTCGAGGCCGGAGTCTGCGCGAGGGCCGGCCGTACCCGCCATGGGCTTGCCCCACCGACGGCCAGGATCGCCGACCAGTGCGCTGATTGTTCTAACGAAAGACCGCTTCAGGATTTTTTTATTGATTTGATACGAAATAAAACGTTTCATTTATCTTACCAAGGTACAGACGCTACTTA
Organism: uncultured Pseudomonadota bacterium; assembly: GCA_963805995.1. Lineage (GTDB taxonomy): Bacteria > Desulfobacterota > Binatia > Binatales > Binataceae > JAJPJA01. The sequence continues at coordinate 404,274 of CAWDWL010000004.1, forward strand.
TGACCACTTGTCTCTACCCTCTGTTGAAATAGCTAACTGCCTGCTAGTTAGAAGTAATAACTAGTAGTTAAAGCTAACTAATAAGCAGATTAGATAACAAATGTAGGTGAGGCCTTTACCCGTGGCAAGACTAAAAAATTGTGAGAAATGATAACTGAAAGTTAGAAATAATGGCTCATGTTAAACCGCTGGGTTCTACTGACAGTCATCCCGCAGTGGCGCCGCCGCGCCCTTCCGGTTGATCGATTATTGGCTGGACTGCGGTTTGCGCGCGGCTATTTTCGGGCCGGATATCCAGCCGGTTCAGTCAATTTTAGCTAAGAAAACCAAGGACAATTTTGGAGCATGGGCTCGGCGGGTGTCGTGCGGGGAGACGGGCAGAGTCTACCGCTGGCGTATTGCGCCGGTGCGGGTATGGTACGGACTTTCGGAGGATAAAATCCGCGTCGAGGACGCTCAGAGGGCTAGATGGTGTCGCGACGGCAGGGCAGGCGAGCCTAAACCTGCGAAAGAAAATATTCGTTTTATGACCGCCGCCCAGGTCGCCACGACTGCTAGCCGTCGCCGGAGTTTTGCGGCTAACGACGTTCTCAAACTTGCTGCGGGGGCGTCAAAAGAAGCACTTCCCGACATCTTGGAGGGTCGCGAGCCAGTTGCCAGACGGGCTTTTTAAGGACCGTACGCGCAGCCTGTCCGCGTCGGGTTCCAGATCGCAGTTACTCCCTCGCAGGTTGGCTCCAGGGCAAGATAGCGAGTAAAAAAGCATGAGGGAGCAAGCGCGTGCACGACCTTCTATGCGGAATTGGTTTGACTTCTCTTGTTCTTGCCCAGCTGGTGCAATCGACGGTGAACTTTCACAGCAGAGAAGTTTCTTGTGCTATTGCATCGGCATGCCGGAAAGGTTAAGTATACGGTTAAAGAACGTTCGGAAAGGAAAGAAAGTGGCAATGACCAGTGATCGCAGGTTCGCCAATGTTATCCGGGAACGGAGACGACAGCTCAACTTGACTCAGGAGAAAGTGGCGCTCGAAATCGGCACGTCAGTACCGTACGTCGGCCTGCTTGAGGCAGGAAAACGTCATCCTTCCGAAAAAGTGGTAACCAAAATCGCTGACGTCCTCGGATTGGACGCGCGTGAGTTGTTCTTTCTCGCCAATCCCGGCGCCAAGACCCTGGTTTCTCCGCCCGCGGAATCAAGCGCCGCCTCAGCCTGGCACGCGTTCAGCCAGGACCAGAACCTTCGGGAGAGTCACAATATAACGGGCGAAGAGATGCGACTTCTCTCGCAGGTCGCGATGATGGGCGAGGTGCGAAGTTCGCGTGACTTCCTGTTCATCCTGAATACGATTCGCCAGTCTCTAGGCTAATCTGAGGTGGACCCTGGAATTTAGACATCCGGCTGAGAAGGGTTCTGGCGCATAAGCTGCTCGCCGACCGGTGGGCAAGGATGCAAGGGTAGGAGCCGGCGAGCAGGAGGCCATTTGCACTCGCGGCGGCACAGGAACCTCAAGGTCGTTGGCACAAGCCGAGGCCAAAAGTTCGAAACTTGCCCGCCCACCAATTGAAATCAGTGGTTCGGTGTTCGCGCGAGACTCTTAGTAAAAGGCCAGGGCCCGTTTAGCTTCCAATTTGCCAGGTGTGGACCGCGTTAATTGGATAAATGAGCATGAGGATGTTGAGTACCAGATTGTCGTGGATCCATAACGCCAGCATCACCTCCAGCACCACCACGAACACCATCGAGACGCGGGTCGGGAGCAGGTACGCCAGCATCAGTCCGGTGACACACGCGAGGATGTCACACATCGAATTCATAATGCTGTCGCCGTAATAGTGTTGCGAAATGGTCGCCGCGCGGTATCGGTGAATCACCCGGTCGGTGTTCTCGGCGATTTCCCACGCGGACTCGATCGCAATCGCAATCAGTATCCGCACACGCGCCGGAAGCTTGCGGGCGACCAGCCACAGGAACCCGTAGAGGAGCATCCCGTGGGTTATGTGGCTGAACGTGTAGGGGTCGAACAGGTATTGGGAGTTGTGCTGGCTTTCGACGTTGCCCGACCAGATACCGGGTTGGCCACTGATGCCCCACAACTTGCGTCCCATCGCGCGCTCGGCAACCGCAGCGCTCGCGATAATCCCTGCAGCGGCGGTGACGCAGGCCCAAAGCCCATAGCGCGGCGGCGCGTCGCGCCCGGTCATTTGTGAAGTGATTGCCATTGCGTCAAACGCTGCTTATCCCGCCGCACTTGATCGGCAGGAGGTCCACTGGTCCGGGTGACCCGCGTGGGCGTGATAAGAGTCCGTTCGATTCCGGCTGGCGGTATTTCTCGTTTACCAGTTTTATCGTCATAGGCCCGTCCACTTGGCTGCACAAATTCTTTGGAAGCCTGTAGCGTCCGCGTCGACGAGAAGTCTGCGCATTGGATGCTATGGAACCGGCGAGGTGATCCGATGGGCGGCCTTCAGTTGCCCCTCGAGATGCACCAACCGGCTGCCGGCCAGGACGGCGTAATCGACCACCGCGACGACCATCGGAAATAACATCCCCAGCAACAGGCCGTCGGCAATCAGCAGGTATTGTGCAAAGGCGAGGTAGCCGGCGATCAGCGCGGCCGTGACGACCGCCGACCAGAATGCCGGCAAAAAGGCGACGGCGGCGGTCACAGCGATTCCCATCGCCACCGCGCCCCAGCGCTCCAGTCCTCGGGTGACATCCGATCGCTGAAAAAAATCACCGGTCAGGATATTGTCGATCGCGTTGGCGTGGATCTCGACTCCGGGAATGCCGGCGTCCATCGGCGTGGACCAGCGGTCGCCCACGCCGGTCGCCGAGGGACCCACCAGCACGATCTTGCCGGCGAGAGCTTGCGGAGCGACCCGATGCGCAATGACGTCGCTGACCGAATAGTACGGAAAGGTATGGGACGGACCGCGAAAGTTCACCAGCATATGGCCCTGCTCATCGACCGGCAAGGTGACCGGACCAATCGAGACTGATTCAACACCAAAGTCTGCAAGGATAAGCGAAGTCGACTGGTTGTTGAGGTAGGCGGTCGTTACCGCCAGGATCAATGGCTCGCAGTAATGCTTATGGAACCGTACTACCATCATCTCGGAACGAAATACCCCGTCGGGATCGGTAGGCGTGTCGATATATCCGCCGCCGCGCACCGCGCCGTTGATCACCGGCAGATTTGGCAGATAAGCAATCGCCTCCGGTACGGGCGGTGGTGGTTCTTCTGCGGGAATTAGCACCCGGTTGTAGGTTATCGGGGCGGGAGTCGCGATCTTGGTTGCGAATCCGGGACGGACTTGTTCGTTCGGGCGGGTTGCAATCTGAAACGGATAGCCAACAAAGGTGGTGCCCTGCTCTTTGATTGCGTTGGCGAAGATCTGGTCATTGCTGATCCCGCCATCCCTGCGTAACTTGTCGGCGGGCAGTCCGGGTTGCTTCAGGTTCCCCTCGATCTTTTCGCGTCCGTTGTCGCCGTCGTCGCGCTCGCTGAACACCAGATCAAAGCCGACGACCGCGACGTGGTAATCCTTTAACGCCTGGGTTAACTGTGCGAAAACGGTGCGCGGCCAGGGCCAGCGGCCCAGGTCGACGATGCTCTTGTCGTCGATTGCGACGATCGCAACTTCGCCCTGGGGCTTGCGCGTCCCGCGGGTATACATGCGGAGATCGAAAGTCTTCAGCTCAGCCAGCGCGAGCAGGGAAGGGTAATGGACATTGACGAAGAACAGGCTGGCGACGACCGCCGTCCCGATTACCAGCGTGCGCAGCGCGCCAGGATCTGTTTTGCGCGTTTGAGCCATTGTGCTCCAATTTTAGCGTCTTCAACTTAATTTCGCCAACCGATCGCCAGCATCTTGAAGACGTGTGTTCTTCCTGCCGCTCTCGACGACAGCGGCGGATGAGGAACCTTAGCCTTTGACGGATCCCGGCATGCGGGATCGCTATTCGCCACAGTGGTGCTATTGCACTTGCTGGCTCCGGCGGTCATTCATATCTGGACTAGTCGGGCTGTCCTTAGCACGCTCCCGCAATCAGTCGTGAAATTCCTCAGCAGGGGAGCTTGGCGCGCTATTGCAACGAAATGCCAGAAATGTCTAAGTATATGGTTAAAGATGCTTGGGGAAAGGGACAAAAATGGCAACGATAAGTGAGCGCAGCTTCGCAAATGTTATCCGGGAACGGAGAAGACAACTTGACCTGACTCAGGAGGAGGTTGCCCTTCGAATCAACACCTCTGTTCCCTACGTCGGCCTTCTTGAGGCCGGAAAACGCCATCCATCTGAAAAGGTCGTGACCAAAATCGCCCAGGTGCTCGGACTGGATGCCCGCCAGTTGTTCCTCCTGGCCAATCCCGGAGCCCGGTTTCTGGTTTCCGAGCACTCGGAGGCAGACGCCGCCTCGGCATGGATGGCGTTCTGCCAGGCCAAGCATCTGCGGAAAAGTCACAACATCACCGACGCAGAGATGCGAACTCTCTCGCAAGTCGCGATGATGGGCGAGGTGCGAAGTTCGCGCGACTTCCTGTTTATCCTGAACACGATTCGCCAGTCTTTGGGCTAACGATCCATCCGGGCACCACGACCGCTTCCGTGGCGGAAGTTTCGGATGCTACGGATCCGCGGGCGTGGCTCGCTGGGCGGCCACATTCTCCTCAGCGGCCGGCGGGATGACTTCGAAGTTCCATTCGTACTCGGCCCCAGTCTGAATTTTGACTCCGTATCGATGGCCCGCCTGTAAGGGGTCCCTGGGGATCAGTACGATAGCTCTATTGGCGGCCAGCGCGTGATGGGCATAAGTTTCTTGCGTGGCATCGGGGTTGTCGTAGGTTGCAGCGTCGAAAGCGCAAGCCGCCAGCTTCTGGCCCGTGGTCAGATCATCGATCGAATACGAACCCAGGTTGGCCGGATGGACGAGTTGCAGGGTAATCGGCAGGCCCACCGGCAGCATATAACCCGGACACGAGGTCAGCGGATTGGGCCACTCCGCCGCGCTCATCGCGGCGAAGGGCACCTGCGACCCGTCGGGTGGAAAGCGCACGATCCGGTTCGCGTCACGGCCTTGCCGGCCGCGCAGCGCCAACGCCGCGACCCGATCCGGAGCCTTTCCGGCTTTACCGTAACCGGCGACCTCTGCCCAGGGCGCCAGCAGTGAGAGCCGATGGAAGGGCACGATCGAGAAGACTGTCGATGTCAGCCTTCGGATTGCGCTGACCGAGCGCGATATCGGCAGCTTGCATCACGCCGCTTACGTGGGGGCCTCCTATCGCGGCGCGCGCGCCTGCTTCGCTGTAGCCCTCGGACCCGGGACTTTCAGCATGCATCGTCGCCCCCATTGCCATTCCCGCGGATGCGACCGGGCCGCCGGTCTGCCGGGCGTTTTGAAGCAGATAATTAGCATGCGCGCGCGAACCATCGCTCAGTTGGAAATTCTCGGCCACCGGCTCCAGCCCCGCCGCCTGACGCCACGTGTTCAGCTCGTCGAGCCAGGATAAACCGCCGGTCTCGTTGCGCGAGAGTTCCGAGGCGGCCGATTCAGTGGAGGACAGGGGAGCGTGGGGCGAGGGTTTTTGCGCGGTCCAAACCGGTACGCCGGGCAGTCCGACCGATTGCAAGTTTCCGTGCTGATCCGTTGAATATGCGAGACAACCGGCGACGGCACTAAGCGCGATTGCGGCCAGGGTTGCGAGACCCGCCTCGAGCGTTTTCAGAGATATCGGCTCCTTTGGTATTTCTCAACCTTAAGTGAGGTATAGCCGATTTGGCGCAGGTCCTCCAAACACGATGGCGCGGCTTCGTGGTGCACGGCGCGGATGGTATCGTTAGTAAATGGCCGATGCAGACCAGATGCTGCCGCAGTTAGAATCGACGCTGACGGATTTCGAGCTTCCGGACACTGACAACCAGCCGCGCCGTTTGCATGAACTGGCCGTCCGCGGCGCGCTTGTCGCCGTGTTTTACCGCGGCCATTGGTGACCATTCTGTCTTCGCCAGTTGGCGGACTATGCCTCGCTCTATCCCGCCTTCCGCTCCGCCGGCGCGGAGGTAGTCGGGGTTTCAGTCGATCCGCCGGATCGTTCCGCCGCAGTCAGACGCGAGTTATCTTTGCCTTTTCAAATCCTGTCGGATACCCAGCGTGAGGTGATCTCGCGTTGGGGTGTGCTTAACGCCAAGGAGAAAGGCGGAATCGCGGTGCCCGCGGTGTTCGTAATCGATCGTGATCTGCGCCTGAAGATGGTTGCGGTAGAAAAGATCCATCATCGCGTCCCTCCCGATGACGTGATCCAATTCGTCCGCACGATGCAAACCGCGGCCGGCGCCCAGCCACCGGTGCTTCGAGGGATCAGGCCCGGACGTCTGTTTTGGCGCGCGCTCGTCAACGCTGTTCGCCGCGGCGTGCGCGTCCAGAGTGACCAACACTAAACTGGGTATCGGACGTGGCTGTGCAAGCGTATCTTTTCCCTATAGTTCGGCGGCGGTTCTTCACTGGCCATGCTATGGAGTACCGAATCGTGAGGATTGTCCAGTGGCGGCGGCGATAACCATAGTGGAGCCTCAGATAGCAAACCGTGCTAGAGTCACAGGTGTCGGAGGGTGAACGTACATGGGTCTGAGCAGTACACCGACCGTCAATTCGGAGCCCGGCCTCTACGACAATGACAATTACTCATGGGCGCTCGAACAGGCACGGGCGTTGCGCGAGCGGCGGGCTGATCTGCTTGACTGGAACAACCTGGCCGAGGAAGTGGAGGACTTGGCTGGAAGACAGGCTGACGCCCTGAAAAGCCATTATGAAAGCCCGACAGAACATTTGCTCAAGCAGTCTTATGCACCGCAGCATGTAAAGCGAGATAATTCCCGGCTTTGGCGTCTGAACGTCAGAAACACCCGGCGAAGAATCTGTGACCTGCTCAAGAGCAATCCCGGTTTAAAGAATCGCTGCGCTGAATTGTTCGCGCAGGCGTGGCCATATGCGCGCGACAGTGTACTCGGCGCGCTCAACCTGGAAGACGCGACCGTCCCGGAGTCTCCGCTTTGGACTCTGGATCAGGCACTGGCTGATGATTTTGAGGCCGGACGCGTTCGTAAGTAACTCCACCTTAATCGATGACCTCCTGCCCTTCGGCGGGAGCGCCAGACGCACCGCCCACACCTGAATGCTCAACCGTTAGTCCAAATCGGGCAGATCCTCGCGTGCGATCAGCAGCCGGATGGACCGCGCCTGACCTGGAGTACGCGCGATCAAACCCTTGGCCTCGAGAGTCAATACCATTTGATGCACGGTCGGCGGCGTGACGCGGAAGTATTCCCGCATATCGGCCTCCGCGGGCGGGCTTCGGTGAATCCTGGTGTAATAATGGATAAATGCCAGGTACTGGCCCTGCTTTGGAGTGAAGCGATTATTATCTGCCACCTTTGTCGTCCTGCCGGTTTGACCAGGGGGATGGCTTAGAAACGTTGGTGTTGGCTCGTCTGCTAATCGGGCACGGCTATTTCTCCGGGCCCATGATTGCTACCGAATCGGCCGGCAACTCGATACCGCCGGTATCGAGTTTGATTCGTTCATCCGAAGCCATCAACAGTTTGTATGGTCCGTCGGTGCGGATCGGAAGTACACGGGTTTGCTCGCCGAGATTGACCGCGACACTAATTGCACCCCGGTTGATAACTATCCAGCGCTGCTCCTCGTCGTAAGAAACCTCCACGCGAGCGAGCTTCCCGTCGCGCAATTCCGCAGTGGAGGCACGCAGGCGGATGAGTTCGCGATGCCATTGCAGGATGCTTTTGTGCGGTTCCCGTGACGGTTCCGACCAGTCGAGTTTTGAGCGTTCAAAGGTCGCGGGGTCCTGCGGGTCAGGGATCTCGCCCGGATCCCATCCGAAGGCCGCGAACTCCCGTTTGCGGCCTTCGCTTACCGCGTGGGCCAGGTCCGGCTCCTGATGATCGGTGAAATATTGAAACGGGGTTGACGCGCCCCATTCCTCACCTTGGAAGAGCATCGGAATAAAAGGTGATGTTAACAGGATCGCGGCTCCGATTTGTAAGCGGCTGGTGCTCATCAGACGGGAACTTCGATCGCCCTTGGCGCGATTGCCTATCTGATCGTGGTTTTGCAAACAGCCGACGAAATTGTAGCCCGACAATCCGGTTACCGGCCGCCCATGATGGCGGTCACGATACTGCGAGTATTGACCGTCATACACGTAGGCTTGTTGCAGCGCCTTTGCGAGCTGGCCGAACAGGCCGAAATCGCTGTAGTAGCCGGTCTTCTCTTCAGTCAGCACGGTATGCAGCGTATGGTGGAAATCCTCGTTCCATTGCGCATCAATACCATAGCCGCCACGCCCGGGAACGGTAACCACGCGCGGGTCGTTAACGTCGTTCTCCGCGATCAGGACCAGGTTGCGTCCAGTTCGGCGCGCCAACTCCGCGGTTTCCGTCGCGAGCTGCTCGAGTATGGGAAACGGCGAAGAATCCATAATCGCGTGAGTCGCGTCCAGCCGCAGGCCGTCGATATGATAGTCGAGCATCCAAGACAAGGCGTTGTCACACACCAGGCGACGCACCTCGTCGCTGCCGCGGTCATCGAAGTTGACCGCGCTGCCCCAAGCCGTGTTGTAGCGGCTGGTGAGATAGGGGCCGTAGCGCGGCAGATAGTTTCCCGATGGGCCGAAGTGGTTGTAAACGACGTCGAGCACAACCGCGAGCCCCTTCGCATGGCAGGCGTCCACCAGTTGTTTGAGCCCCATTGGGCCGCCGTACGGATGATAAGGAGCGAATAGATCCACACCGTCGTAGCCCCATCCGCGGTTGCCGGGAAACTCCGCCACTGGCATGAGCTCGACGTGGGTCACGCCGAGGCCGGCCAGATGGTCCAGGCGGGCGATAGCGGCCTGGAACGTTCCCTGCGCGGTGAAGGTACCGATGTGAAGTTCGTAAATGAGCGCCGATGACAGCGGCGGCGCGTTGAAATGATGGTCGGTCCATGCGAATGCATCGTGGTTGACAATTCGCGACGGTCCATGAACTCCCTGGGGCTGCCATTGCGTGCGCGGGTCGGGAAGTGGTTCCCCGCCGTCGATGATGAAAGCATAATCGCATCCCGCCGCGGCCTCGGGCGCGTCCACACGCCACCATCCGCGCGCGGGAGGGTCCTCCTTGTCCATCGCAATCCGCCGTTTTCCAATCAGCGTGGCAACGCTGCGGGCATTGGGCGCCCAAACTCGCAATATGCTCATTGACCAGGTTCCTCAGCAATCAGCAGACACACTGGGAAACGCGCCATCAACCGCGCCAAAGCGACGCGTCCACCCTCGACCAAATCGCCGGTGAGATGATTGCGCCATCGGCCGGCGGGAATGTCGAGGACCGTCTCTTCCCACCGCGAGGCGAGCTTGAACACCAGCCGCGGCGCGACGGTGATAGCCCTGCCGCCGCGCATGAATGCCACCACATGATCGGCGCGGCGCCCATCAGCGCTCAGCGGGTCGTAGACCGCGTCGGGACCGAACAGGCCCGGTTGTGCGTGCCGCAGCGCCAGGGTCCGCTGGATGGTCCACAGCTTGGGCAGTCCCTCGTCGCTGCGTTTGAGGACTTCTTCCACGCTGGCGCTTTTTACGACGCGGAGCAGCCGGCGGCGCAGCTCATAATCCACCGGGCGGCGGTTGTCGGGATCGACCAGCGACAGGTCCCACAACTCGGTGCCCTGGTAAAGATCGGGTATTCCCGGCGAGGTCAGTTTGACCAGGGTCTGGGCGAGCGAATTTACCCATCCAAAGGGCGTCAAAGATCTCACAAAGGCTTCCAGGTCGACGACAAAGTCGCGGTCGCCCAGGATGTTGTCGACAAACCTTTTCAGATTGTCTTCATAGGCCTGGTCGGGATTGGTCCACGAAGTCCGCAGCTTGGCTTCGCGGATTGCCTTGTTCATGTATGTCCAGGTCCGTTCATTGCTAATCGGCCAGGCGCCGATCAGGGTTTGATAGAGCAGATACTCGGCATTGCGATCGGGCTCGCCCGGCCAATGCCCGCGGTTTAGCTCGGCCCATCGATGGATCGCGTCAGCCCATTGATTGGGAATTTCAGAGAGCAAGGCTAATCGCGCGCGGACGTCTTCGCTGCGTTTGGTGTCGTGCGTGGTGGTGGCCAGCAATCCCTGGGACCATCGCCGCCTGTTCTCCTGGGAGGCGCGGTGAAATTCCTCGACCGTGATTCCGAACCGGGCCGGATCGCCGCCCACCTCGTTCAGACAAATCATGCGGTTGTAACGGTAGAAGGCAGTGTCTTCCAGCGCTTTCGCCATCACCGGACCGGTGAGCTGCTGAAATCCCAGCGCCAGTTCAGTATAGAACTGGTCGCGCAGGTGCAGCATCAGGATTTCCCCCAGGAAGTCGATCAATTCGGGGTCCAAATCGGGCCGGCCGGTTTTGGCGGCGTCGATCGCCGCCGTGACTTGTTGCACGTCGTCGGGGTTTGAGTCGGTCGACTGCGCCTGGAAGTAAGTCCGATAGACCGCGAAGCGCGCGATTACCGCTACCAGTGCCTCGTGAAGTACATGGCGGGTGTAGTCGCGATGGCGGCGGTCGTTTTCGCATAGCGCGAGGAACAGGGCGGTGAGACGGTTGAGTTCGCTGCCCAGGAGGTCGCGCACCACCATCTCCTTGGCGGCCAGTGCGATGGGCTCGAAGTCAGCGGATTGACTGGTAAATTCGACATACAGATCCGTCAGCGGATGCTCGCCGGCGGGGTCAATAAAAAGACCGTTGACGCGGTTGACGAAGTCATATCCGGTAGTGCCGGCGATCGGCCACGATTCACGCAAGCGCTCCCCGGGCTGCAGAATCTTTTCCACCACGATCCAGGCTTGGGGAGCGGCGCGGCTGAGCCTTTGCAAATACGCTTCGGGGTCGCGAAGGCCATCTATGTGGTCGATGCGGACGCCGTCAAGCACGCCCTCCAACAACCATCGCAGGATCAGGCTATGCGTATCGGAGAAGACCTGTTCGTTCTCCATGCGCAGTCCGATCAGAGTGCTGATATCAAAGAAGCGGCGGTAGCCGAGATCGCGTCCGGCCGCGCGCCAGAAGGCCAAACGATAATTCTGCCGTTCCAGCACCGCGTGAAGCTGGTCGTGATCGGCGTTGAATTCCGCGACCGTGTGGTCGATCGCGGCGGCGACGTCGGGCGAGGACCCGATGAGGCGGTCGATGGCGCCCTTCAATACTCCGACATCGCGCTGGCGGCGGCGCACACTTTGGCTGTCGGTCGCGGTCGAAAATGGCAGCGCGGTCAGTGAATCGGCGATGAACGCAAGTTCGTTGGAGCCGCATCGCTCAGCCGCCTGCGCCAGCAGGTTATCCAATGAGCGCGGCGCCACCGGGAAGGGACGATCGTTACAGCGGATGGTGAAATCGCCGCCGTCGCGGACTAACGTGATCTGTCCCGCCTCCAACACCCTGCCATAGTGGTCCCCCAAAATCGGCAACAGCACGGTATTGCGCAGTCGCGCCTCGGGCGGTTCCCAGTCGACATCGAAGTAGGCGGAGTACTGGCTGGCTGGTCCATTCTCCAGCACGTCCCACCACCACGGGTTTTCGCTTCCAGTGATCGCCATGTGATTGGGCACGATGTCCAGAATCTGGCCCAGGCCCGCCTTACGCAGCGCCGCGCACAAGCGGTCGTGGGCGGCGGGCCCGCCCAAATCCCGGCTGACCTGACGGCAATCCACCACGTCGTATCCATGGGTACTGCCGGGCGCTGCCTGCATACACGGCGAGCTATACAAATGACTGACGCCGAGTTCGGCCAGATACGCGACGATTTCCGCGGCGGCGTCGAAGCCGAATTGCGGGTTAAGCTGCACACGATATGTGGCGACCGGTTCAATGCGCATGGAATATTACTAAAGCAAGGTTGAGAAGGCACATGGCGTATTCAAAAGTTTCCGTTTGGCCGGGCAAACCCTATCCGTTGGGGGCCACTTGGGATGGCGAAGGCGTCAATTTCGCGCTCTTCTCGGAGCATGCTGAACGGGTTGAGCTTTGTCTGTTCGACCCGAAGGGCCGGCGGGAGATCGAGCGCGTTCCGATGCGATGGCAGACCGACCTGATCTGGCATTGCTATCTTCCCGAGGCGCGACCCGCCTGGCTCTATGGTTACAGGGTATACGGTCCGTATGATCCCAAGAAGGGATTTCGTTTCAACCCGCATAAGTTGCTGATCGATCCGTACGCGCGCCATATCGCGGGGACGGTGAAATGGTGCGACGCGCTCTTCGGCTACCGCGTCGGCAATCCCCGCGAAGACCTATCCATAGATCGGCGCGACAGCGCTGCCGCGATGCCCAGGTGCCGTGTGATCGACGGCGCTTTTTCCTGGGCCGAGGATCGTCCGCCGCGCACGCCCTGGCACGACACCATCATCTACGAGCTGCACGTCAAAGGCTTTACCCGCAACAATCGCGACATCCCGCCGCATCTGCGTGGAACCTACGCCGGCTTGGCGACCGATCCGGCGATCGAACACATCAAGCGTTTGGGCGTGACCGCGGTGGAGCTGATGCCGGTGCATGAGTTCGTCGACGATCGCCATCTGCTGGAGCGCGGTTTGCACAATTATTGGGGCTACAACTCGATCGGCTTTTTCGCGCCCGACATGCGCTACAGCTCCAGCGGCTTTGTCGGGGAGTTCAAGTCGATGGTCAAGCGGCTCCACTCCTTCGGTATCGAGGTCATCCTGGACGTGGTCTATAACCACACCGCGGAGGGTAATCAGCTGGGGCCAACGCTCAGCTTCAGGGGCATCGACAATAGCGCTTATTACCGGCTGACTCCTGACGACCCGCGCTATTACATGGATTTTACCGGATGCGGAAACACCCTGAACATGACTCATCCGCGCGTGCTGCAGTTGCTCATGGACAGCCTGCGCTACTGGGTGCAGGAGATGCACGTCGACGGTTTCCGGTTTGACCTGGCGTCGGCACTGGCCCGGGAACTGTACGAGGTCAACCAACTCGGCGCCTTTTTCGACGTCATCCACCAGGATCCGGTAATTTCACAAGTCAAGCTGATTGCGGAGCCCTGGGACATCGGCGAGGGCGGATACCAGGTAGGTAATTTTCCCACCGGATGGGCGGAGTGGAACGGCAAGTATCGCGACGCGGTGCGGTCCTACTGGAAAGGCGAGGGCGGGCTGATCGGTGAGTTGGCCTACCGGCTTACGGGGTCCAGTGACCTGTATGAGCATAACGGCCGCCGGCCCTATGCGAGCATCAATTTCGTCACCTGTCACGACGGCTTCACCCTGCGGGATCTGGTCAGCTACAACGGCAAGCACAACCAGGCCAACCTGGAGGACAATCGCGACGGCACCGACGACAACCGCAGTTGGAATTGCGGGAGCGAAGGGCCCACCGATGACCCCGAAATTCGCGCCTTGCGGATCCGCCAGAAACGTAACTTTCTTGCCACCTTGTTTTTGTCGCAGGGCATCCCGATGATGCTGGCCGGAGATGAAGTGGGCCACACGCAGGGCGGGAACAACAACGCCTACTGCCAGGATAGCGCGGCGAGCTGGCTTGACTGGGAACTGAGCGAGGAAGACCAGCGGTTTTTCGCTTTCGTATGCCGTTTGATTGCGATCCGCAAACAGCATCCAAGCTTCCACCGCCGCCAGTTCCTGCAGGGCCGTCGCATCCGGGGCGTCAAGGACATCATATGGCTAACCCCTGACGGCAATGAGATGACTGATGAGGAGTGGAACAAAGCTCACGCCCGCTGCCTGGGGATCTTTCTCGCTGGCGAGGGTATTGAGGAATTCGACGAGCGCGGCCGCGCCATTAGCGACGACGACTTTATCATCCTTCTCAACAGCCACTACGAAACGATACCTTTCGTTATTCCCCTGGCCGGATCGCCCAACGGCTGGACGGTGCTGATTGACACCAGCAGCGACGAGGCGGACAAACGCTGGGCCGGTATGCATTGGCGCGCCGGCGATAAGTTCGATCTGAAGGGCCGTTCTTTGGCCCTGCTTTTCCGCGGGCGCAAGCGCAAATTGGCGTCGAGCGCCGCCGCCGCTCCCCGCTCCGTGAACGGCGACTCCGCAAACCCTTGAGAAATAGCGGTCGCGCGAGTAATACCAGCCGTGAAGTATTCCGGTTTCATTCAGGAAGACGCAACGCAATAATTGACGTGACGGGACCGCAGATGGGCCAATCGAGTCAGACCTTCGTTTCCTCCGACGGCCATGTGATCGAGCCGCCGAATCTCTGGGTGGAACGGCTTGACCGGCGCTTTCGCGATCGGGCGCCTCACGTCGAGCATCGGGAGAAATTCGACGTCTTCTGCGTTGACGGCCTCAAACCCTTTGCCGGCGCCGATCTGGGCGGCGTGATGGCCACATTCAAGGCCGAAGGCAGGCCGATCGAGGATCGCGCGCATAATCGCAAAGCCGAAGTGCGCGTCGGCGCCTACGACCCCAGGGCCCGCCTCAAAGACCAGGATATGGACAATATCGGCGCCGAAGTCATTTACCCGGGCGACGCATTGTTTCTCTTTTCGGCTCCCGACCTCGACTACAAGCGCGCCTGCATCCGCGCTTATAACGACTGGCTCGCGGACTTCTGCTCGGTGGCGCCCAATCGCCTGCTTGGAGCCGCGATGCTTCCGGTGGGCGGTCCGGTTGAGTGGGCGGTGCAAGAGGTCAGGCATGCGCGGCAAAAAGGGCTGCGCACCGTGTGTATTCCCTGCGGCCATCCGAAGATTCCTTTCGGCGATCCCTACTATCAGCCGCTATTCGCGGAATTGCAGGAAACCGGAATGCCGCTTTCGATTCACAACGCCGCCAACGAGCAGCAATTCGCCAACATCCCGACCACGGCCGGCGGCGCTACCGTAACTTTCCTGGAAAACAAGTATGTCGACCACTTCCGCACCTTGACCAGCCTGATAGCTTCCGGGGTGCCGCAGGCCTTTGCGCGCCTGAAGATCGTGATCGTCGAAGGCGGAATCGGATGGGTCGCCGCCGTACTTCACACCATGGACCATTGGTGGGACGACCATCATCTGTGGTTGAAGCCCAAGCTTGATGAAAGGCCCAGCTTCTATTGCGATCGACAGTTCTACTTTACTTTCGAAGAAGATCGCGCCGGCCTGCTGACCCGCGAACTGCTCAACGTCGATCATCTGATGTGGGGCTCGGACTATCCTCACACCGAGGGCACCTTCCCGCGCTCCCGCGAGCAGGTCGCAAAGGACTTCAGGGGTCTGGACCCCGGGCTTATTCGCAAGCTGGTCAGCGACAACTGCCGTGAGCTTTACGGCATTCAATGATGTCTCCGGACGCCATTACCGTGAACCATAATTGAAATCTCGCGGCTTCGTCCGCAACCGCGCGTATGTGAGGTTTGCAATGCCAACCAATTTCAATGAACTCGCCAATCCCAAAACCACCGCCCTGATGCTGATGGAGATCCAGGAGGCGGTGATCGGAAAGGAGACCCCGCCGTTGTTCACCCAGTTACGTGACGCAGCGGAAAAGAAGGGGCTTGCGGTCAATGCCGGTAAACTGCTGAAGGCGGCGCGCACCGCGGGGGTCAAGGTGTTCCATTGCCCCGCATACCATCGTGAAGGGCAGGAGGGCTTCATCACCAACTGCCGCCTGGCCCAGGCGGTCAAGCGCGCCGACATGCCGATGCAGATGGGAGCGCCGGGAGCCGCCTTCCTGCCCGAAGTGAAGCCCGAGGGTGACGAGCTGGTCATGTGGCGGTTCCATTCGCCGACGCTGTTCCATGACAGTAGCGTCGACAGCATTTGCCGCAACCTCGGCATCACGACCGTGGTGCTGACCGGCTTATCGCTGAACCTCGGCATTATCGGCTCGACCATCGAAGCAATGAACCGTAACTACCGGGTGGTTATCCCAACTGACTGTGTGGCCGGCTATCCGCCCGAATACGGCGAGATGGTGCTCAAGAACACGCTCAACGGTCTGGCCTACCTGACTACGGCCAAAGAGTTGGCCGAAGCCTGGGGCGTAAAGATTTAGTGCCGGGCGCCCCGGAGGGGGCATCAATCGGATACTCCCCCGGCATTTACATCCATGGAAGCTCCTTCCGGATGCGGCGCACTTTCATGGAGAAGCCGACCTGGAGGGCGAGGAAGCGCTTCGCGATAGCGAGGGAGCCCTACCTTTCGCTCGTTGTCATTTAGTGTACGTGAGGGAAGAGGAAGGTTACGCTCACGCGGAGTATCCATTGCGGGGCGCCCTCCGGACGCTTTAGAAGGTCGTACGCGCCAACCTGCAGACTCAAATCCTGGGAGCCCATCTTGAACGCCTTACCGATATCCGCGCCCATCGGAATAGTCCAGCCGTTGGCGGTTTCGGCCGTCCAGTCGTAGGTGATGGCAGGGTCGCACTGAACATACCAACCGCTTTCGGAGTTGTAGCTGATTTCAGGCTCGATGTAGGTCTGATTCACGCTTCCGCGCTCGCGATTTCCGGCAAACGACATGAGTTGGTATGTGAATATGGGGATGAACCACGGACCCTCCGAGTAAACGAGCGCCGCGTTTGGGCCCGCAGACCATCGACCGGTTCCCAATTCCGAACTGCTGGCGGTGGGGAATTGAAAGATCGGCCCGACGCCCCAGACCCAGGTAGTTGCTGTGGCCGGCGAAAGAAAAAAGGAAGTCTGCAAATCTCCCAGCCCGGACTGTTCATGCTGACCGGGTAGGTAAGTGACATCCAAACTCGGTCGTGCGAACAGGTCCCAATCCGCATTGAGCGAGAACGGTAGTACCGGCCCGATGTTCAAGCTATCGCCGGCGTTATGATGCGGATCGAGCTCAAATCCCGTCGTAGATTGAACGGGGACCTTGACGAAATCCTCAAACGGATTGTGGACGGCGATTGCCAGCTCCTGATCGGTAAGGACGCCGGTCGGCGATGGTGCCGGCGTCGAGGCTTGTTGCGCGCGTGCCGACACCGCCAGCACGGCGCTCAGCAGCAAGCTCAAGACCATGACTTTGGACTTCACGTAGGCTTTTCCTAAGGGCCGCCGAACCACTTGTCGTAGAGTTGCTGATAGGTGCCTTTCTCACGAAGCGCGAGCAACGCTCCGTCAACCTTCCTGCGCAGGGGGCTGTCCAACTGGAACACGATGGCGATCGGTGCAGTGTTGAATTGGGGACCGACTATGTTTACCAGTCCCTTGCCCTCATGCGCCGCATAATAATTGAGCACCGGTCCGCTGAAGACCACGGCATCCACTTTCTTGTCCAGGAGAGCTTTAAACATTTGATCAGGCGTCGGGAACTCCTGCACCTGTGCGTTATGCTCCCGAAGATAATCAACGGCTGTGCTGTGCTCTACGGTCGCGACCTGCTTACCGGGCAAATCGCCCGGCCCCTCGATGGCGCCGCGAATCTGCTCGACGGTCAAGGTCGTCGTCAGCTGCGCGGTATAGAACGCAACGAAAACCACACCGGCGAACATCCAGAAGATCGCGAGCACGCGCGCCACCCATTGACGCGGCATCGTCTCCGCTTGTGTCGTCAGCGTTGATACCGCCCAATAAATTGCCTCGAAGATACCTGGGAAGTAGTTCCGGTTCGAAATCATGCCGCCCTCGTGCCGCCGTTCAATCAGCCAGACCAGATGAGCCGGAATCAGGACGAGCAGCAGGGCTATGCCGAGCCACACCACGGTCGTTCGGGAAAACAGCAGACGGAGCAATTCCCATAGCGGGTCTGCGGTGCGCGTCCTCTCGCCGGTGTCACGCACCATAATCTGCAGGCCTGCTTCCAATATTGGATACGAAAAGTCAAACACCTCGTCACGTGCCGACGTTATGAAGACGGGCGCGATGGTGACGTCGACGCTTTTGGATCGCATCGCATCCTCGACCGCGGTTGGGGTGCGCATAATTTGGTAGCTGGTCTTTAACTTCAGCCGTGCGGCAATCGCATTCCAGAGCTCGATGCTGAATCCGGTCAGTGAACCGTTTTGTTCCATAATGAACGGTGGAAAAACCACCGCGGCGACACGGAGCTCCGGGCTCTGGCCTGGTGCCGAGGCGGCTGCGGAACTCGCGGTTTGTGGATAGGCGGGGACCGCGATGACGGCGATGATCGCGACCGCTAGAATACGAAGACCTATCTTCAACGAACGTTCCTCCTTGATCTCGGCTGGCGCCTTGGCCCCGGAGGTCTGGCTGCGGATGTGACCGAAACACGATGCCACCGGGTCGTTGGAGCGGTCGTTCGGTCCCTGGTTCTCATGCCGTCTTTTCGGGACTGGCGCTATTCAGCAAAAATCATGGTGAGCAGTGCAAGGATGCCGGGAATCGCGATCAAGGCGGCGACCAGTACCGCTTGCGGCGTTGGGAGTTCGATCATCGGCGCTTGCGCTCATTTCCTCTGCCCATGGCGAGGGTTGGCCGCCTACTGAATGCGCGGAACGCCCAGCCCTTGTCGGTCTTCCACCGCGGCCTCCAGTTGCTCTTCAGGATCGGCGAAGGACCGCGCGATGGTCGAATCCAAGCGCTTTTGGTGGTGCTTCAATGGTTCATGGCGCTCCTCAGGTAGCGCGTGAATCAGATCGCTGACCAAGGCTTTCATGCGGCGCATGACCTGGATGCTGGTCGCTCCGCAGAAGCGAATCTCATCGAAGGCCAATCTGAGAAAATCCTCCCACGTCGGGTGCGGGATGACGAGCCTGAGAGCTCCCCCATTATCCCGGATGGCGCCAATTTCCAGCCGGCGGCTGCCCAGCCGCCTGAGCAGGTCTTCAATTTGGTCGAGCGCCTGAACCGCGGTGGTGGGATCATTAATCGCGGGAGACAGCGCTCTGATCGCGATATCCACTAGCAGACGGATGGCGTATGTTGGATCCTGCTCAAAGGTCCGCTCCTCGCCCGTCTCGAACGCCTTCTTCCAAGCCTCTTCCGCGATCTGTTGGCGCCCGCCTATGACCCGCAGCAGAAGCGTCCCCTCGACCAACGTGTCCCCGATGGACGAAACTACTTCGACGACCCCTCCTGATTGCGACCCCAGCGTGAGCAATGCTCGCTGGTCGAGAGCCTGAAGCGCTTGTGGCCGCCCAAGGTGAATCAGGGTCTGGGTGATGGGAAGCCCTCGAAGCTCCTCGGGCCGAGTCAGAGCAACCGTGGCATCCAGCCGCGGATACATCGCCTCTATGACCTGTCTGCCCAAGTCGCCGGTGAAGGTCAGCATGCGGTTTATCTGCAATAACCCGATTCGCTGTATGAGAGCCACGAACATGGCCACGCTGGCCAACAGGAGCGCGAATATGACCCAAACGCTGAGAAAAGGAACCTTCCCTGACCCGTTCCGATCAACCCAGGCAATCGCTCCGATTGCATAGAGAAAGGTGGCGGTAAAAACTCCGATCGCGTGCCATATTACCGGATCCCGAGAGATCCATAAGACGAGACGCGGTGAGTAAGCCGTCGAGCTGAACTGCACCATCACGAACGCGAGCGAAAAGACGATACCGGTTAGCGCGAGCATCCCTGACCCGATCGACGTATAAATCGCCATCGCCGCTGGAGCACTCATTTCAGCGGTGAATCCGGGCAGAAATCTGTGCTCAATTCTCGGCATAACAAAATCCGCAAAGACTGCGGCAACCGCGTACAACAATGGTATCGCCCAATCCGGCAATCGCGAGCGTCGTTGCCTGAACATGGCTACGACAGCTCATCCGATCGCCGGACAGACCGTAGGTTGAATCTAACTGTTCGGCAGTTCAATAATTCGGTATCCGAATCTCGTCTATGAATCCGCGTCACCGGCTCGAAGGGCGGCGGCGTGGCGTTGCGAGGATAGAACTCGGGGATCGGCCAGAAGGTCGGCTGGGCGGGCGGCGGCCGCACTGTCCGATCAACTGCAGTGTCATGCGCGCGAGCCCCCGCCGTCGTACAAGCGATCGTTGAAAGGATCAGAAGGGAAACCCAGGTGGTGGACTTTGCCGGCGCGATGGGCATGTTCATCTCTCCTGACAAAAATTGTGTATCATTCTGGTTGTCCCCTGCTTGCGATGACGCGAGCCTTACAATCTTGGATGTCATACCTGTGGCTGACGAACTCTGATTAATTGCCATTTCCGTCGGCCCTCATGAATTTCGGCTCTTAGGTAAAATGCGGCCAGCCTGTCTAATGCTGCAACCCGTCAGCCTCCTTCGGTACGGGTAAATGGCGTCCCCGCCAGTGCGCAATGCGGTTGGCCGCAGCGCGGGAGAAAGCATAGGGGGCGGCGATCAGCACGGGCCCTAGCAGTAACGCGGCTCCGGGATGAACCATTCGGAAGATGAGCAACTGTGAGACGACGTCCAGAAGAATCGCGATGGCTACGAGGTCACGGACGGATGCCAGGGCGCCGCGCACGAGTACCCGGCGGCCGGTTCTGAACACCAGGGCGCTCAGGAATGGAGGGCTGCCCGCATGAGCGTCCTTTACGCCATCGCGCGCCCCAAGGATGATTGCGACCGTGGGCTGAAGGATGAATCGCATCCGCCCCGGTCCGTGCAGGCGCGCCACCATGTCATCCACGAGGCGGTGAGACAACAGGTAAAGTTCGCCGGTGCGCACAAACTCCCAGATCGCGAACGGCGTTGCCGCGAGGAGCACGGCGATTACAATCGCCGTGAGAACGGAGCTGCGGGAGATTGAAATCTTCAACTTGGAAGTCCGGAATCGTCGGCCCGTCTAAGCGTTATCGAAAAAACGTCCATTGGCTTCGCGGCTCTAGCGACCCCAGAAATCTCTGAACTGCGGGAACGCCACCGTCAGGCCGAAATTTATCGTGGTTTGAGGTGCGATCGGTGCGAATTGCCGGTACAACATCCATTGTCCCGTTACAAACAAGCTCATCGGTGGCAGCCCTCGGCGTACAATTGTCCGGCCGATTCCGAGGCTCAGCGGCAACATGGTCGGGGAATGGTGGTGCGAACCCATGCGTCCAGTTTGCCGTCCGATGATCGCAAAAACCATTTTCCCCACAGATGAAGGGCGAAAATGGGTTGGAACTCAAGGGTGTTTTGAGATGGACGCTTGAGGTGAGGTGTACGCGAAGCTAGACGGGATTCTGCACAATGAATCCTATCAATAGTCCCGGAGCTGCCCCTGTAGATCGCCTCCGAACGCTGGACCTGCTTGCCACGCACCCTGACCGGCGCTTTTGGAGGTCGCTGTCGGAAACACAAAGGTTGGTCCGAGACCAATCAGGAATCCGGTTTTCTTTCGATCGGGCCAGGGTAGGATCGCGGCGTCGAACATCGGCAGGTCACCGAACTCGGTTCGCGTTCCACCTCGGGAGCTGGGTACCGTTACCAATGCAAACGTCGGCCGGATCAACTGCTCGAAGGGAAGGAAGGTGCGCGGCGGTATGCGCGGGATCAATGGCCGAATGATGAACTGGTTAGTCTCATCATTTCTGAAGCACACTTGCGGCGTGCAAGGTCCGTAATTGGCCGGCGTGTAGCTATCCCGGACGAGCACCTGCGGCAGGCTCGAAAGCGGATCATTGAAGTCCTGCTCCAGCTTCTCTTTCTTCGGCAGGGACGAGTGTCGTTTGAGCCCGGGCGATTCCGGCAATCGTAACGGTTATCCATAAGGTCGCAATCATCGCCGCGAGCGGCAACGGCTGTCGGCTCATTTCTTTCGGTCTATCCTCAAATTCAGAGGCCGGAGTTATCCGGCTAGGATTCGATGGTCGCTTTGACCCGTCCCTCTCTGACCGCTTTGACGAACGCGCGGTGATCGCGCTGGGCTTGGTCGGCATACTCGACGGCGAACTCGCGGATGGCGTCGTCGAAGGTCTCGCTCGAACCCATGTATCCCGAGATCATCGCGGCGTCGCCCGACCGCGCATGCGCTCGCGCCAGCGCCAACGCCGCACATTTTCGAATACTCCCGCAACAAGTTGCCGTCCCAATCTTCGATGATCGCGGAGATTTTCATATCGCGGAGCTGGCGCACGTAGTAGTGTTTTTGGTTTAAACCCTGAGTCCAGCCCAGGAAAATGTCGGTCGCCGACTGCATCAGACGCTGGCCGGCGACCACGCGCTGCCCATGGTTGGCGTGCAGGCTCTTGCCCGCATACGGTTCAAGCACCGACGCCCGCGCTTCCTTGACCTGCAGGAAGAGCGGATCATCATCCGCGGCCATAAACAGCCCGACTACGCATTGCGTGCCGACGCTGCCCACCCCAACCACCTTGATCGCAAGATCGAAAAAATGGAACCGGTCGAACAACACGCGGACGTGCTCGGGCAGGGACTCGCGGTATAGCGCGATTCCTTCGCTGTATCGAGTCCTGTACCCGGGGGTTAATTCCTCGCTGGGATGGAAGATCAGGGGCGGGTTGTCCTTGATCAGAGGGTCTGGCGCCGTGGTGCTCGACCAGCTTGGGAAAATCATGCTCGGCGACGCTTCGTCCCCGCGCCTTTTCGATTCTCTCTTGGGCGCGCGCGCGCATCTCTTCGCTGACCGTTTCCCCGACGCGATCCACCAGTCTTTGCACGTCGATTCTGTCGTACCAGACCTCGAGTGCCTTGATGAACGCATAGTCGGCCATTTGCTCCCGGTAGGCCCGCACGGTTGCGCCGGCCGCCCGTACCGAATCGTTCTCGCGCAGACCGAGGTGACGTCCGGCGACGACCACGCTTGCGGTAAGGCGCTTGAGGTCCCATTCCCACGGCGCGGGCAGCGTCTCGTCGAGGTCATTGATGTCGAAAATCACATTGCGCTCGGGCGTGGCGAAGCCGCCGAAGTTGAGCAAATGGGCGTCGCCACAGGCCTGTACTCTGAGCCCGGAGACCGGCGTATGGGCCAGGTCGGCCGCCATCAGCGCCGCGGTGCCGCGATAAAAGGTGAATGGTGACTGCAGCATCCGCCCGTGGCGGATTGGAACGAGATCCGGCATCCGGCCCTCGTTTGATGCAAGCACCAGTTCGACCGGATCGCGCCGGTCCTTGGGCGCTTTCCACCCGCCGTGCTCCTCGCGCGGGACGGCCTCGCGCAGCGCCTTTCCCTCAGCGCGGCGCTCTCCCGCGGTGCGATATTGGTTTTCGGGCACAGGGGTATCGTGATATCTCTCCGGTGGTTTGACTTCCGCAGATTCATTCCTACTCCTTTCGGCATCCGCTTTTAAAATTGGCGGCATTCGACCAACTGAAGCAAAATGCGCACCACGCAACATTTGTAAGATAAGTTGACCTCTCGTTTGGCGCCTGGTGCTCCCAAAAGGCTCGCTCGGCCGATTAGTGTTTCCAAAAGCATCAGCTCGCTGGCTGGCTTGTGCTCCCAAAAGCGTCAAGCTCGTACGTTGTGCGCATAGGTAGGCGTCGGATGCTCATCGGCCTCCGCCGGTGGACGCATCGGGCCGCAATTCGAGGAACTGATGGGTTGCGCGATGATTTCCGTGTGAGGGTGCTTGCCGCCAGCATTCCTGGTTTTGACGCCGTTGCTGCAAAGTGGTCGGCGGCCAGTTACCGATTGCCCCGGCAGCGTCACAATCCTCTGCAGCATGCCGCTAGCCGGCCGCTGCGTCAGATGGCTCTCCGCCAGCAGCAACCAGTAGTAGCGGGCATGTTTAATCAGACGACCCCCGTTTTTCACCAGCCGAGGTGAATTGATGGCTTCCCCCTTGGCTACCAGCTCCCGATTGAGCTGCGCGGAAGGCGGAAGGAGCACGGTGCTCTTGAGCCAGCCGCGGAGTGGTCGATCAACGATGCTCGGTAGCTCCTACCATCACATTTTGGGCCAGCTTGGCAACCGGAGCGGGGTGGGGTTTGTCACCCAGTTACAATTGCATAAAAAATCCCTTCCTCGCTAAGTGGTGGAACGAGCCGATGCGCGATCGACATGAACAGGATCTTTTTGCGCGGCCGCAATCTTGTCGCGGCATGCGTCAGTTGGAGTGGCAAAGACTCCTTCGAAAGAGGGGCAACCGGCACGGGGGCCGGCGCTACGGAAGGAAACCGCCGCTCAGAGAAGATCAACGGCGTCCCGGCCTCACCGGCTCTAAATCCAGTTGAGAAAGACTTGGACGCGGGCAACAGTTGCCTGCGCGTCAAACTCGGGCCTGTGGGAAACTCCTCAAGCTCCGAATCTCTATGCGGCGCGGGCCTTTGCCTTTGCGGCCTCTTCTTCCCGATTTTTCGGCGGTGCGTTGGTTTCGAGCGAGCGGAGAAAACGAGCCGAGACGCCGGCGATTTCATCGACCGCGGCCAGGAACGAAGCTTCGTTTGCTTTCCCAGGTTTGTTAAGGCCGCTGATCTTTCTGACGAATTGGAGCGAAGCGGCTCGAATCTCGCTGTCGGTGACCGACGGATCGAAGTTGAACAGCGTTTTGATATTCAGGCACATTCGCTATCACCCGCCGGTTGTTCTAAGACGCTCGAAGGGCGTGAAAGGTGTAACGGAAAATGATCCGCAACGGATGCAGGCCCGGCGCAAACTTGGTATAACGCGTTTGCTCATGAGCTTGGCCGTGCGTCAATCTGCACGACACACCGGCCGGGTTTCGGCAAAGGAGTGAACGATGAGCCAGGAAGCTGCGACGGGTCCGCTGCGCGGAATCAAGGTGGTCGAGGTGGCCGCGTGGGCGGCCGGTCCGATGGCGGGTGGGATACTGGCGGATTGGGGCGCCGATGTGATCAAGATCGAGCCGCCCGACGGCGATCCCTATCGGGCCTTGAATATCCAGCCGGGCAAGCGTCCCGAGGGGATGATCAATCACAATTTTTTTGTGGCCAATCGCAACAAGCGCAGCATCTCCATCGATCTGAAAAACGAGCACGGACGCCGGCTTGCCGACAAGCTCATATCCAACGCCGATGTTTTCCTGACCAACGTGCGGCGCCAGGCCCTGGAACGTCTGAATCTGCATTATGACCATCTGCATCGCCAGTTCCCGCGCCTGGTCTATTGCCATCTGACCGGCTACGGCATCAAGGGGCCCGACGTCGATCGCCCCGCCTACGATATTGGAGCGTTCTTCGCCCGCGCCGGCGTCGGCGCGACCTTGTTGACGGAAGACGTCGACCCGTTGATGCGCACTGGCGCCTTCGGCGACTATTACACCGCGTTTGCGTCGGCCAGCGGGGTGTGTGCCGCGCTGGTCGGACGCCAGGCCACCGGCGAGGGCCAACTGGTTTCAACCTCGCTGCTGCGCACCGGAGCGTTCTGCGTCGCCCACAGCTTCAACCAGGTGTTGTTCGGTTACCCGCCCTCGGGCCAAAGGACCCGGAACCAGAGCTTCAATCCGATGATTAGCTGCTACCGCGATTCGAAGCGCCAATGGTTCTATCTGTTGGGCCTGCAGGGCGATCGCATCTGGCCCGCGGTCGCGCGCTCAATCGGCCGCCCGGAATTGGAGAACGATCCGCGATTCAACTCTCTCGCCATACGCACCAAAAACGCCGCCGAGCTGATGGCGTTGCTCGATGAGGCTTTCGCCGCCCGCCCGCTGGCCGAATGGGCCACGATATTTGACCGCGAGGGAGTTTGGTGGTCGCCGGTCCAGAACGTTCACCAGGCGCTCGAAGATCCCCAGATGCGGGCGGCGGGCGCGTTCGCCAAAATCAACACGCCCGAGGGCGAGCGGGAGATAGTGCCGGCGCCGGTCGATTTCGATCAAACGCCTTGGAATATCCGTTCGTGTTCCCCGGAATTGGGACAGCATACCGAGGAAGTGCTGCTGGAGATGGGCCATAGCTGGGAGGACATCGCCCGGCTCAAGGAGCAGGGCGCGATTCCTTGAGGGAGTGAATCATCAAGCATTCATCACGCCGAACTGTTCGCGTCCGGTAGCAGCTCGAACACCGGGTAGCGTTCGGCAATCGGCTCGAAATCCACGGCCGGCGATCCGGCGGGAATCGGGAAGTAGCGCTGCACGGTCAGCTTGAAACGCTCCAAATAGGCTTTGAGGATCGAGGGCTTCTCTGAATCGGGAATCGCGCGGAGCCTAAAGTTCGTTCGCCGGCTGCCCTTGGCGAGGGCAATCTGGCCGGCCGCCATCGCGTTGCGCACCCATTGGGTCTCGCCGCGGCCACTGACCAGAAAACGCCGCCCGTTCATCTCGAGGACATCGACCGGAGTCGAATACAGACGTCCGGTCTTGCGGCCACGCACCTCAAGCAGATAGTTGTGCGACAGTCCGATCCCCAGGCGGACCAACAGCCCGAAGCCTTGGTTGAAGATCCTCTCGATCGGAGTGGGCTTGAGATACATCAGGACATTGCCTTGAGTGGTTTGCCCGCTATTTGCGCTGCACCACTTCGATCCAGTTGCCGTCCGGATCGCGGATGAAAAAAAGCGCCACGGTCGGCCCGCCCGCCGGACCCGGCATCACTGGAGAACCTTCGTTGCCGCCTGCCGCAAGCACCCGTTCATGTTCCGCCACGCAATCGCGGACCTGCACGGTGAAGTATCGCAATCCGGACCCCACCAGTGCGGCGGTGGCCCTGAGGAGATCGGCCGTCTCGCCCGCTTTCCGAGGTGGTGCGACAAAGGGCCGGATGCCGGGTTCGGCGGTAAAGCTGAGGATGGTCCGGCCCAGGCGGAAGCGTCCGGGACCAAGCCGCGTCGGATCCAGGACTTCGCGTGGAACCGCTCGAACGCGCGCGACGTCGCTGACGCCGAGCCGCAGTTGCGCATGATCGACTCCATCGTGGCCGGGCGGCACGAGCTCGATAACATTGCCGTCGGGATCGGCAAGCGTCGTGGGCGCGGCGGTTTTCGAAGTGGGAATCACCAGCGCCTTGTAGCCGCCCGGAGAACGCGGCGGCAATGGATTCGCCGACGTGTTGATCTTGAGCCAGGAGCCGCCCAGATCGAAACGATGTTGCTGGACTTTCCCGATTCCGGCGGTTTCCAGGAACTTCAGCCCCAGCTGGCCCTCATAGAAATTGCGCATCTCATCGTAACGATTGGTGAAAAGCCCGATATCAGCGCGGTCCTTTGCCAGGTCCATTGCATCTCCTCCGATCCGGTCGCTGCCGCTGGCGTCAAACGTGCGGATTAACCGGTCCTTACCATGGTGAAGCGCCGGCTCCAAACCGGCTCAGCGCAAGGTGCGGAAGAACGCGCGGACATCCTCGACCAGACGCTCCGGCTCTTCCATCGGTGCGAAATGACCGCCGCTGGGTTGCACGGTCCAGCGTTGCAGATTGTAGTTGCGCTCCACCCATCGCCGCGGCATCAGGATGACCTCCTTGGGGAACACGCAGACGGCAGTTGGCGCGTCGACCAGCCGGCCCTCGTGGCTGGGATGCCACGGGTTGTGGACCGCCTCGTAGTAGTAGCGCGCTGAAGTGCCGAAGCTCTGCGTCGCCCAATAGATCGTCATCGTGGTCAGCAATTCGTCCTGGGTGAACCTGCGCTCGACCTGCCCGTCGCAATCGCTCCAGGTGCGGCGCTTCTCCAGGATCCACGAACAAAGACCCACGGGTGAATCGTTGAGCGCGAACGCCACTGTCTGTGGCTTGGTGCTTTGAAGGTGGAAGTAGCCGCTTTCCTTGTGGAAGAAATTGGCGGTGCGTTCCCCCCATCCGGCCTCTTCGGGCCCGTAATCCTCGGGTTTGGGTCCGTGGCCCCCGGTCAAAGAAAGACCGCCGACCATGGTGACGTGGACTCCGATCATCCGGTCGGCGTATTTGTGGCCGAGTTGCGCGGTAATCAGGGCGCCCCAATCGCCGCCCTGGGCCGCAAACTTGTCGTAGCCGAGCACTCCTTGCATCAGTTGGACCCAGAGGTCGGCGGTGCGCCAGTAGTTGACGCCGGTGGTAGTCAGCGGGGTGGAGAAACCATAGCCGGGAAGGGACGGCACCACCACGTCGAAGGCGTCTTCGGGCGAGCCGCCAAAGGCGGCGGGATCTGACAGCGGTCGAATTACTTTATGCAAATCCCAAAAGGTCCACGGCCAACCATGGCTGAGGATTAGGGGAATGGGATGCGGTCCCTTTCCGCGCTCGTGGATGAAATGGATGGGGATACCTTCGATAGCGGTCTTATAATGCTTGAAGCGGTTGATCTCACGCTCCTGGCGCCGCCAGTCGAAACCCTGCTGCCAGTACTCTACCAGTTGCTTGAGCGTCTCAAGGTTGGTGCCATATGCCCATTGTTCATTGCCGAAGTCATCCGCCCAGCGGGTTTTCTTCAGCCGCGCCCGCAGATCGGTAAGGACGGAAGCCGGGACAGCTACCTTGAACGGTTCCTTTTCGGCCATCGATTCTCTCCGTTGCCCACTGGGTCAGCCGCGACGCTTCCAGACTTGTAGGCCGACACGGCTCAAATGCGCAAGCGCCACTTTTGACGGACGCCCGGAGAGCGTAGGCTGGGATCGGCAAGCAACGCTCCTCCAACGATGGCGGGCGTCACGCCAGTACAGTCGATAAGGACTTGGCCGGGAAAATGCCCTTGCCAGCGACCGGCGATCTGTAAGATATATCGGGGATAGAGGACTCCATCCGGAATGCCCTACTCGGGATGCAAGAAGTAATTTTTTGGGGAGTTCTCAGGAGTGAAGCAATGAAAGTAGTCGTTAATTACGATTTGTGTGAAAGCAATGCTCGATGCATGGAGGTGGCGCCAGAGGTATTCCAGGTGCGCTCCGACGATCGGCTCTACGTGCTCAACGAGACTCCGGGCGAAAACTTGCGCGCCAAAATTGAAAAAGCGGTGCGCGTCTGCCCCAAGCAGGCGATTTCTATTGTCGAGGACTGAAGGAGAGCAAATGCCGGCCGGCAGGGGCAACCGCTTTGATGCGGTTTGCGATCCTTGTTTCGGCCGGTCCGATTACGAACCGCGAAGTCTGGGCGTAGCGTGATTCGATGAGACCGTCAGCGGTCGTGACCGGATGACTGCAAGGTAATTCGAGTGGAACCGAGCACAACCAAAATTTTCAACAAAATTCTTTGCCCGGTCGATTTCGATCATTCTCTGCACGCGCTTGACTTCGCGATCAGGCTGGCCCGGCAGAATGACTCGAAGCTGTGCGTGCTTAACGTGGCGGCGATCCCGATTGGGGCGGCTGAACTTACGTCGGGACTGGACGAGCCGTTTTGGGAAGTTACCGCCAAGACCCGGCTTGAGTTGATCGCGGAGGAGAAGCTGGTCAACACCGTCGAGTACGAACTGATGACGCGCAGTGGCGACGCCTCCGCGGGGATTCTCATGGCGGCGGCTGATGCGGCCGTCGATCTGATTGTGATGGCGACGCATGGCCGCACCGGTATCAGTCATTTCTTTATCGGCAGCGTGGCTGAGCGCGTGGTACGCGAGGCTAACTGCCCCGTCCTGACTATCCGGCCCGGATAACAGACCCCTTCAATGGTTTGGGATCATGACTGGCGGCGGGTTTCCAACAGCCGCGGCCGGAGCTGTCGCGAAGCGATGGGAATCGATCTCTTTCAGCAAATCCTTGAAGCCGGTCGGAGGGACCCGCGAAAAGCCCTGATAGGGATGCGAGAGGTCGTCGATCGCGATAATGGTCAGCCCGATCAGCATCGCGAACAGCATCGAAGTCATCGCCTGGAGCAGGCGATGCTCGGTGAAGAAGAAAAAGCTTAGCGCAATCGTAACCGCCGCACCGAAGATGATCACGATCCACACGATGGTCGGGATGTTGCTTTGTGAATACAGCATGCGCTGCTGGCGCGCCTCGAACAGTCGAGTGATTTCGTCCATCGCTTTGCCGTATAGGATGCCGTCCTTGTTGGTCTGGGGATTCAGGCTCAACAGCGCGGCCAGCATCTTCCTGAGGTTGCCTCGGCCCTTCATAAACTGAGGTTGGCCGCTACCTGACCATTCGTACATCAGAGAATCGCTTACGTAGCCGCGGATCGCGGTGGTCATTAGCTGGCTGGTGGGCGGCGGCATCCGCGTGCCCACTTCGTAGAATTCCGTCAACGCCAGCAACTCCGTCTGTTCGCGCTGGGCCGCATCCTGGAAATTTTGCCACGCGGCAACGATGACGAAGGCCAGCACCACCCCGTAAAAGGCCGCCGCCCCGGAGAACATCATTCCAAGGACATCATGATGGTCCTTGGCCGCCAGGCCCTTGGAGCTTCGCCGCGCGATGCCCGGGCCCAACGCTCCGACCAGACCAAAGACCACGAAGATCAGGAAGAACTGGATCATCGGCGGAAAATGCAAAATGCTTGGCATGGCGGTACGTCGTTGCGAGGACCGTAAGTTTGAGACTGAACGAAAAGCCTAGCCGGCTGCGGAAAAAGGGATCCAGCTTTTTACAGCCTGCTCCCCCACTCTTATCTCCCCCAGAGGGAGAGCAGATGTAGGAATGCAGCCATCTCTCATGCAAAGGCCGAAGCACCAAACGTTGGATCGCCCACGAAAACTCCTTTTCCGCACCTCTGCCAGACGCCTTCTGCGAGCGGGATGGGACTAACCCATCAAGCCGGGATTGGAGCCGCCGTCGATCGTGACGTTGGCGCCGTGGATAAAGGCGGCGCGATCGGAGGCAAGAAATGCGACCAGGTCGGCGACCTCTTCGGGCTGGCCGGCGCGTCCCAGCGGAGTGGATCGACGCATCGCTTTTTCCGCTTCTTCTCCCGCAGGCATGAAGCGCCGCAGCCGCTCGGTCAGGATCGGCCCCGGATTCACGCCGACCACGCGCACCCCGTGCTTGACGCCAGTGTCGGCCAGCGACTTGGTGAAGTGGTTGAGCGCGGCGTTGACGGCGCCCCCAATCATAAAACCCGCCGCCGGGCGCAGCGCCCCGGTGCCGATCACGTTGATGATTACGCCGCCGCCGCGTTTTTCCATCAGCGGAATGACTTCGCGGGCCATCCGCACATAGCCGAAGAACTTGAGCGACCAGTCTTCCATCCACGCTTCATCGCTGAGCTTCAGGAACTCGCCGGGGCGGGTGCTGCCGGCGTTGTTGACCAGGATATCGACGCCGCCGTAAATGGCCTGGCAGCGTTCGACCACCGTTTCGATCTGGTCTCCGCGAGTCAGATCGGCGGCCGCGGCTGCGATGCGGCCGGCCGCGCCGGGACCGGCCGCCGCGACGGTTTCATCCAACTCCTGCTGGCCGCGTGCGCATACCAGCACCGAAGCTCCTTCGTTCACGAACGCCAGCGCGACGGCCCGGCCGATTCCCTTGCTGCCCCCGGTTACGATCGCAATCTTGCCGCCTAAGCCGAGATCCATCAGTTCGCTCCTATTGCGCAAAAGATCTATTTCGCGCTGCGCGAAAGCATATCGGTTGTAACTCTTTTTTGCATCGAGTGCATCAATCAATAACCAGCGCCAGCCGCTATCGGACCGCAATCAGGACCATCCCGGATGATCGTTGCGCTCGACACGGGGGCGCCAGCCGTGGCACCTTGAGCCGCGTCTTCCCCTGTGCCCTTCGCTCCGGTCCGATCATGCGAGTGGCGGCAACCTAATGGAAGACCGGTCGAGAGAAGGAGAGCCGACGATGCAAGCGCCCGAAGGAGAATTTCGCCTCACCAAGCTTGAGAATGTTTTGTACGGGCCGGGCAAGGTTACGGCTCTGGGCCGGGAGTTGGATCGTCGCGGGCTCCAGCGCGCGCTGGTTATCACGGGAAAAACGCTGGGTCAGTCGCCGCTGCTGGACCGGGTAAAACGTGCGCTGGGTCCCCGTCTGGCGGGAGTTTTTTCCGGCATCCGGCAGCACGTCCCGTCCAAGACCCTGCTGGCCGCGGTCGAGGAGGCCAGAAAGGTCGGGGCCGACTGCCTGATTGGATTTGGAGGCGGGAGTCCGATTGATGCCGCCAAGCTGGTGCAGATGGCGATTCTGACCGGCAGCGCGACCTCGGAACCAATTGATTTCAGCCGCTCCAAGACCGTTGCGACGGGGCCGGAACTACCCAATTTTGCGCTTCCGACCACGTTGTCGGCCGGTGAGTTCACCGGCGGCGCGGGAATGACGGACGAATCCACCGGCCACAAGGGCGGCCGTTTTGACGAACGCCTGCAGCCCAAGGTCGTGATCATGGATCCGGCGTTGACCCTGGAAACTCCCGGTTGGCTGTGGGCCTCCACGGGAGTGAAGGCGCTCGACCACGCGGTGGAATGCTCCTACTCGGCGCGCCACCAGTTGATCTCCGATACGCTCGCGGTAAAAGCGATCAA
This sequence comes from uncultured Pseudomonadota bacterium, assembly GCA_963805995.1. Classification (GTDB taxonomy): domain Bacteria; phylum Desulfobacterota; class Binatia; order Binatales; family Binataceae; genus JAJPJA01. Next base: position 436,442 of record CAWDWL010000004.1, read on the forward strand.
AATTCTACGCACCCATCTGGTGGCGTCGTTCAAAGGGCCGGGCATTGAACAGGTCGCCCATCGCGGGATGTGCCAGATGGGCGCCTGGCTGTCGATCTTCGGCGCGATGAACACCCGTCTGGGCATTTCGCACGCGTTGGGCCATCAGATTGGTGCGCGTTGGGACGTCCCGCACGGGGTGACCTCGTGTATCACCGTACCGCACGTCATGCGCTTTATGGCGCAGGCCGCGCCGCAGCGCTTCGAGGCGATTGCCGAGGGTTTCGAAGTCGCCTTCGACCCTGCCAACCCACGCCCGGCGGCGCTTGAATGCGCACAGCGCGCGGCGGCTTTTATCCGCGAGCTTGACGTTCCGACGCGGCTTGGCGAGGCCGGCGTACCACGCGGCGAGCTCGAGAGGATCATCGAACCGGTGCTGGCCGAAATAAACGGGGCCAAGGCGCTGGAGCGTCCGGTAACGGCGCAGGAGATGACCGCGCTGCTCGAAGCCGCGTATTAAGGGGTCGCCTCCTGATCAGTTTCACCCGAGAGACTGATTTGTGGCTGCGCGGCCCGTGAATATGGTGGCAGAACAAATGTGCTTTCCGTTGGTGGGACGGGCTTTCGAGCCTGTCATCGTCTTTCCCAAACCTTCGGAAGAAAAAAATCACAGGCTGGAAGCCTGTGCCACGAAGCCATCTGATCCTGCTTTTGTGGCACAGGCTTCCCAGCCTGTGAGCCCCTTCCCTGAAAGGGAAGGGAGCAGAGTCTGCTGTTGCGCTTCCCTTTCAGGGAAGGAGTCAGGAGTTGGGTCAAGGAACGACGAAAGTTAAGTCGTCAATTTGTAGAGACCAATTTGTGAAGACCCGCTGATCGTTCACAATATCGTCCAGCCGCCGTCGACTACGAACGGGGCGCCGGTGGCGAACGAGCCTTCCTCGCTGGCCAGGAACAGGGCCATCCGCGCGATTTCCTCGGGCTTGCCCATCCGCTCGAGCACCGAGATCCGCTTGATCGCACGTTCCTTGGGCGGCGCGCCCTTGCGGATCCGCACCGCCATCGGGGTTTCGATCGCACCCGGACAGATACAGTTCACACGGATGTTGTAGCGGCCGTATTCGACCGCCGCGACGCGGGTCATCGCGATCACTCCCGCCTTGGCCGCGGCATAGTGCGCGCCGCCGGGGATTCCGATCAGACCCGCGATCGACGCCTGATTGACAATCGATCCGCCTCCAGCCTTGACCATGTGCGGGATGACGTACTTCATGCCCAGGAAGACGCCGCGCAGATTGATCGCGATGACCTGGTCGAAGGCTTCCTCACTCATCTTGCTCAGGTAGGACGCTTCGCCCTCGATGCCCGCGTTGTTGTACAGCACGGTGGGCGGGCCAAAGCGCTCGACCGTTGCCGCTACCATCCGCTCCACGTCGTCGGTTTTGGAAACGTCGCAGCGCAAGGCAATCGCCTGCCCGCCTTTTGCCGTGATCTCCTTTACGGTTTCATCGACTCCTTGCTGAGATATATCGGCGACGGCGACCTTGGCGCCCTCGCTGGCGAAAAGTATCGCGGTGGTCCGGCCCATCCCGGAGCCGGCGCCGGTTATGATTGCAACTTTGTTGGCGAGCCTCATCGAAGGTTTCCTCCCGGTCGCATAAACGCTCGGCTCCAGACCATAACGCCGCTTGCCGGTGATCGGCAAACTCTCAAACGCTGGCGCATCGCGATTGCGATTGTGTAACCTCTCGATAGCCCTCTATCTGCAAACAGCAGAGGAGCAGAATTTGGAAGGAGGCATCGACCCATGGCCCTGGCAGGACAAGTGCAAGACCGGCAGCGCATCGTCACCGAGGAGCTCACCGTCCCCAGCGACGGCGCCAACATCGAAGCGTACCTGGCCAAGCCACGCGCGGCCGGACGCCATCCGGGGGTCATCGTGATCCACGAAGCCTTTGGCGTGGACGATCACATCAAGGACGTGGTGGAACGGTTCGCCAACGCCGGGTTTATCGCATTGGCGCCCAACCTTTACCAGCGAGTGGGAGCACCGAAGGCCGGCGATATGAGCACGGTGATGCAGAAGATGTTCGGCCTCGAAGACCGGCAACTCGTGCGCGACCTGGAAGCTGCCGCGGCGTGTATCCGCGTGCAAACCGAATCCAACGGCAAGGTTGGATGCGTAGGTTTTTGCATGGGCGGACGAACGACGCTGCTGTTCGCCGCTAGCAGCGACAAGGTTGACGCCGCGGTCCCATGCTGGGGCGGCTTTATCATGTCGGCGACCCCGGACGCCGCCAGCACCGCGTCGCGGCCGACTCCGGTTATCGATCTGGTGGCCAACCTCCATTGTCCGCTGTATGTGGTGATCGGCGCCGAGGACACCAACCCGTCGCCGGCAAATGGCGCCGAGTTGCGCGCGCGCCTGGACCAGGCCGGGAAGGGTACGCAAGCGACGATTGAGATTTTTGAGGGCGCAGGGCACGCCTTCTTCAACGACCGCCGCCCCAATTATCGCGAAAAGCAGTCGTTCGAGTTGTGGCCCAAGATCGTCGCGTTTTTCAAGCAGCATCTGGGATGACGTCGAGGCTTGAGGAGTTTCGTCGAGTCAGTAATTGAACGGGACCTAACGTTCACCCTGATCATCCTGATCAGGTGAAGTTAAGCGATTCAATTGGACACCGTCTTATCTGAAGGAAAAAATTCTGAGTTTCGCGGATGTCGATGCTTCGGCAAATTGTTCGCTGCTGTAATCTCTCCCTCGCCCTCTCCTGGTAAGGAGAGGGGACAGATAGCGCCTTGTCACCAGTCTTCGTTTACGACGGAGCGATCACACCACGATGCTGAGCAGCTTGTTGGGGATGTAGATGACCTTTTTGGGGGTCTTGCCGTCCAGATGGCGTTTGACCGCATCACTGTCGAAGGCCAGCGCGCGGATTTGGTCTTCGGCGCTGTCGGCTGCGACCTCGAGCTTGTCACGAACCTTGCCGTTGATCTGCACTACCACCGTAACGACCTCGTCCCTGGCCAACGCCGGGTCAAAGGTGGGCCAGGTCTGGAGATGAACGGATTCATCGTGACCCAAGGCCCGCCATAGCTCCTCGGTGATATAGGGCACCATTGGCGCCAGCATCAGCACGTAGCTCTCGATCGCCGCGCGGCCGATATCCTTGGGTTCGAGCCGCGCCAGATAGTTGAGCTCCTCCATCAGCACGGCCAGCGCGGTATTAAAGCGCAGCCGCTCGACGTGATCGGTCACGGTGCTGATTGCCTGATGCGTCTTGCGCAGGGTCTGCTCGCCGGGGTTGCCTTGCGGCGACCCCGGCGGCGACGTAGCGGCGTACCAGATTCCAGACCCGGGTGAGAAAGCGCGCCATCCCCACCACGCCCTCTTCATTCCAGTTGGTCGGTTCCTCGAAGGGCCCCATGAACAGTTCCCACAGCCGCAGCGCGTCGGCGCCGTACTTCTCCACCATCGCGTCGGGGGTGACGACGTTGCCCTTGCTCTTGGACATCTTTTGGCCGTCTTCGGCCCAGATCATGCCCTGGTTGCGCAAGGCCGGAAACGGCTCCTTGAAGCTGATCAGTCCGGCGTCGTACATCACCTTGGTCCACATCCGGGCGTAGAGCAGATGCATCACGGCATGCTCGGCGCCGCCGACGTAAAGGTCCACCGGCAGCCAGTAATCGGCCGCCTCGCGATTAAACGGCGCCGTGGTTTCGTGCGGCGATGCAAAGCGCAGGAAATACCACGACGAGCAGGCAAAGCCGTCCATGGTGTCGGTCTCGCGCTGCGCGGGGCCGCCACATCGCGGACATTTGGTGTTAACGAACTCCGGCACGTTGGCCAGTGGGGAGCGGCCCGTTCCCGCTGGCTGATAATCCATGATGTCAGGAAGCATCACGGGCAGTTGGTCCTCGGGCACCGGTACGATGCCGTCATCCTTGCAATAGACGATGGGGATGGGACATCCCCAGTAGCGCTGGCGTGAGATCAGCCAGTCGCGCATCCGGTAGCTGACGGTGGCCCGGCCGATGCCTTTTTCCTCCGCGTACCGCGCGATAGCTTGCACCGCCTCGACGGTCGGCTGGCCGGTGATGAATCCGGAGTTGATCGTTATTCCGTGTTCGGTAAACGCCTGACCCTCGGGAGGCTCCGTGCCGTCGGTGGGCGCCGTCACCCGCGGAATGGGCAGTCCGTACTTGCGCGCAAACTCGAAGTCGCGCTGGTCCTCACCGGGCGCCGCCATGATTGCGCCGGTGCCGTATCCCATCAGCACGTAGTCGGCGATCCAGATTGGGATGTCCTCGCCGGTGAAGAGATTGTGGGCATAGGCGCCGGTGAAGACTCCGGTCTTTTCCTTGACCGTTGACAGACGCTCGATCTCGCTCTGGCGGCGCGCCTGCGTGACGTAGGCCTCCACCTCGGCGCGCTGTTGGGGCGTGGTGATCCGCGCGACCAGTGGATGCTCAGGCGCCAGCACCATGAAGGAGACGCCGAACACCGTGTCGGGACGGGTGGTGAAGAACTTGACCGACTCACCGGAATGGCCGCTGACCGGGAAGGCCAGTTCCGCCCCCTCCGAGCGGCCGATCCAGTTGCGCTGCATCAGCTTGATGCGCTCGGGCCAGTCGATAGTATCGAGGTCTTCGAGCAGCCGGTCAGCGTATTCGGTAATCTTGAAATACCACTGCTCGAGCTCCTTCTTGGTGACCGGGTTGTCGGTATGACGCCAGCAGCAACCGTCGATCACCTGCTCGTTGGCCAGGATCGACAGGCATTTGTCGCACCACCACTGCGAGCCCACCGCACGGTAGGCCAGCCCGCGCTGGTGGAGCAGCAGGAAGAACCATTGTGTCCACTTGTAGTAATCCGGGGTCGAGGAATTGATTTCGCGGGTCCAGTCGTAAGCGCATCCGGAGAGCTTGAGCTGGCGCTTGAAATTGGCCGCGTAACGGGGAACCGTGTCCTTGGGATGGAGCTTCTTGAGCAGCGCGTCGTTTTCAGCGGGCAGCCCGAAGGCATCCCATCCCATCGCATGCAGCACGTTATAGCCGGTCATGCGGCGAAAGCGGCCGGTCACGTCGGAGGGCACGTAGTTGTGAAGATGGCCGACCGACAAGCCCTCGCCCGAAGGATAGGGAAACATCTCCAGCAGGTAGAATTTTGGCCGGGTCCGGTCCGAAGGAGTCAGGTATAGTCCGCTGCGCTCCCACTCGGCCTGCCACATGGGTTCTATCGTTTTCGGTTCGTACCGCTCATCCATCGATTGGAAAACCCCGCAAGAAACCTCGACCCTCAAGTGTACCGCGCCCGGCGGTTCGGTGAAACGCCGATCCCTTTGACGTTCAATCACCAAATGTTCCGACCAGCGGAGACACGAAAATCCGGGCTGGCGCTATGAGCCGTGTTCGCCTTGAGCTAATCGCCGCATCAGCGTCCGTCTGCAGATCGCTTACGGCCGGCCTCGCGTAGTTCCTCCCGAACAGCTCGACGCACGGTCTCCTCGATTCCTTCGCGCCCGATGTGTTCGCGCAAGGCTTCGTTGATCAGGGTTTGATAGTTACCCCCGCCCATTTCGTGCGCTCGGCTGCGGAAGTGATCGAGAATTTCGTTGTCTAACCGGATGGTGATTCTGGTCTTACCCGGCTCGAGCGGTACGACCGCACCGCGCTTACCCCTGCTGAAATCGTATTCGCGTTTCATACAGCCCTCTCGTAGTCGATAAGCTCGCGCTTCGCGGCCCGGCGTGCCGAAATTATCCTGATGCGCCGGTCTCGTATCGTGTACGCCACCACCAGCACCCTGCCGACTGCGTCCATGCCTATCGTGACGTAGCGGTCTTCCTCGGAATCTTCGTCGACCATAGTCACGGCGAGATCGTCCTCAAAAATCGTTGCAGCATCGGCAAAGTCAACCCGATGTTTGCGCAGGTTCGCCCGCGCCTTGCGCTCGTCCCATTCAAACCTCACGGCCGCCTATATGCACAACTGTACATAACAATAGGCGGCTGGTCGAATGGACTGTATCGTGTCCTTGCCGCGTAGGCGGGTCCGGAATATGGTCTGGCGTTTATGGGCGCCGAAGAGAACAAGAAAATCGCGTTGGCCTATTTCGCCGAGAGATCGGCAGGCAATCCGGCCGCTTTGGACCGGCTGGCCGACTCAGCCACCTGGATGATCATGGCCAAAGGGCCGATGGGCGGGACCAAGACCAAGGCCGATCTGGCGCAGATCATCCGTGACAACACTGCCAGATTCGAAGGGCCGGTCAGGCTGACGGTCACCGGCATCACCGCCGAGGGCGACCGCGTCGCAATCGAGGCCGAGGGTTATGCCAAACTGAAGAACGGCAAGGTTTACCAGAACCTGTACCATTTCCTGTTCATCATCAAGGACGGCAAGATTCAGATGGGCAAGGAATACTGCGACTTCCAGCACGCGTACGAGATTTTCCGCACCTGAGCGTCGGTTCGCACCGTACCCAGGAGATGTTCGGCGCCGGGGCTCTAATGGGCGCCGCCGGCTGACGATCCCGCCGCGGGCCGTTTGAGCAGAAACGGTCCGGGGATCAGTACGACCGCGATAATCGCCATGGTGCGGAACAAGTCGTTGAACGAGAGCATCGCGGCCTGGGACTGGATACCGTGATAGATCATGGTGGCGGTGCGGCGCGCCCCTTCGCCGAATTGGCTCCCGATCAGCAGATGCGACGCGCCGGGCCCCGTCATCCGCCAGGCGTTGAAGGCAGTGTAGTGCTCCACCAGGTAGCTCTGATGGATCTGCTCGCGGGTGACCAGTGTGGTTGACAGGTAGGCGACGGCGACGGCGGCGAAGTTGTTGCGCAGCATGCTGTAGAGGCTCGACGCATAGCCGACCCGCTCGCGCGCGACGCATGAGAGGGTGGCCGCCGACAGGGTGGGGAAAATCAGCCCTGCCCCGACCCCCTGGAGCACGCTGGGCACGACGAAGTTCCACATGCTCATCTGTAAGTCGAAGTGCGCCATCTGCCACAGTCCGATCGCGCTTAAGACGAATCCCAGCGCCACCATCGGCCGGGTGTCGAAGTTCAGGCGGGCCAACTGGCCGACCATGATCAGGGTGAACACCATCGCGACGCCGCGCGGCGCCATCGTCATCCCGGCGGTCATCGCCGAGTATCCCAGGTACTCCTGCAAAAACAGCGGGTTGAGCACGCCGCCGCCATAGCTTACGAAGAACATGCAGACCACCAGGGTCACCGCGATGGTGAACGCCGGGATCTTCAGGATTCTGAGGTCAATGATGGGCTCGGAGAAGGTCAACTCGCGCACCACCAGCGCAATCAGGCAGGAGGCCGCCATCACCGTCAAGCCAACGATCCACGCCGAGGCGAACCAGTCGGCCCGCTGTCCGCGGTCGAGCACGATCTGCATGCTGCCCAGCCCGAGGATCAGAAAGGCGATTCCCCAGTAGTCCACGCGTCCCTTGGCCTGGCGGCGGGCGCGCAGAAAAGGAGGATCGTGGACAAATGCGGAGACCATCAGGACCGCGATCGCGCCCAGCGGAATATTGATGTAGAAGTTCCAGCGCCAGCTCCAGTTGTCGGTGATCCATCCGCCCAGGGTGGGACCGATGATCGGCGCGGCCATGATGCCCAGTCCCCAGGTCGCCATCGCCATCGCCTGCTCCTGGGGCGGAAAGGTCTCCATCATGATCGCCTGCGACGACGGCACCATCGCCGCCCCGGCCAATCCTTGCAGCAGCCGGAACAGCACCATCTGGTCCAGGCTGCGCGCGGCGCCGCACAGGGCCGAGGCGAACACGAAGGTCACCACCGAGGTCAGGAAATAGCGCTTACGCCCGAAGCGCGATGAAATCCAGCCGGTCATCGGAATCATGATTCCGTTGGCCAGCAGATAGCTGGTCAGGACCCAGGTGATTTCATCGACGCTGGCCGAAAAGCTGCCCTGCATGTGCGGCAGGGAGACGTTGATGATCGAGGTGTCGAGCATCTCGAGCATCGTGCCCAGCATCACGGCGATTGCGATCAGCCATTTGTGGGGATTTTCGTGGGTCTGGCCGATGGCGGGTTCATCCGCCGGGGGACCGGCAGGAGGTACTTCTTGCGCTGCCGCAACGTCAACGACTCGGGGAGTGTGATCGTCTAAAGCAAGGATGCTGTCTTTGGGAGCGGAGGCCATTTGGCGCTTGACCGCTATTGTAGACGGGCGCGGATAATGGCGAAACGTAGTTTGAAGAACCGGCTTGAAGGGTCCTGCGCCGGCATTTCAGACGAAATGCGTTTCAATGTAGGTGAGCGCGGCTTCGAGATCGGGGAGGATCTTGGTGCAAAACCGGACCATCCACGGCGAGGCGTCGGCAAAACTGAATGGACTGAAGGCGATCACGAATTTGCCCAGATGATGACTGGCGTAAAAGGTTTCCATCGCGGTGCCGATCGACGGTTTGCAGTAGTTGACCAGCAGCAGATCGGCGTCGCGGACGTCTTGCAGGTCGAATTCCACGATCTCATTGGCGGAATCGATCTCGCGGTCGCGGAAATTGCGCCGCATCGGGTCGAGCAGGATAAATCTGCCGGCCAGCCGTTCCTTGGAGCGGGTGCGCCAGTCCTTGGCGGCGGTGGTGTCCGCGTCCATGATCGGGCCGCACAAATAGATCTTCTTTGCGCTATTCGCCATCGGAAGCGTTACAATAGCATAGTCGCCGCGTGGTGCGCATGCGCGGCGCCGCGCGGGCGGGTGTGCAAGAGCGGCGGCGCGCAAAGGCCGGGGGGCTATGAAAGCGCGCGAAATGAAGTTAAAAAAGATTGAGGTCTTTGCGGGAGCAGGCGGAGCAGTGGGTCAAGCGCTAAAATCCCAACGGATGGAACTGGTGCCGCCGCAGACTGCGGCGCATAGCGCGCACACCATGCTTGAGGGGCGTCAGCTCACCAAGCGCTATGGCGGCCGCGCGGTGGTCGATCAGGTCCAGGTGCGCATCGGCGGCGGCGAAGTGGTCGGTCTGCTCGGTCCCAATGGCGCCGGCAAGACCACCACCTTTTACATGCTGGTTGGATTGCTCAAACCCGACTCGGGTCAGATCGTGCTCGACGGCGAGGACATCAGCAACCTGCCGCTTTATCAACGCGCGCGGCGCGGCATCAGCTATCTGCCCCAGGAGCCGTCGGTGTTCCGCAAGCTGACCGTTGAACAGAATCTGCTCGCGGTTCTGGAAACCCTGCCGCTGACTCAGGAGGAGCGCGAAGGGCGGCTGCAGTCGCTGCTCAGCGAACTCGATATCGGACACTTGGCCCATAGCAAGGCGGGGGTGCTGTCGGGCGGCGAGCGGCGGCGGGTTGAAATTACGCGGGCGCTGGTGCTCAATCCCGCGTTCCTATGCCTGGACGAGCCGTTTGCGGGAATCGATCCCATTACCGTGATCGAAATCCAGCGCATCATCCATTATCTGAAGGAACGCGGTATCGGGGTTTTGATGTCCGACCATAACGTGCATGAAACGCTTTCCGTGATCGACCGCGCTTACGTAATCCATGGGGGGAAGATCCTGATGGAAGGGACGCCCCAGGAAATCGTCGAGAGCGCGGCGGTGCGCGAAGTCTTCCTGGGCGAAAGCTTCCAGTTGCACTCGACGCCGGCGCGCTAGCAAGCTGCAGATCGGCAGGCTGCCCCCCTCTTTTCCGCGGCCTGCAAGCGGGTGATAATAGGGTCACTATGAGCGTCCTAATCCCCTACGTAGTTGAGCAGACCGGCCGCGGCGAGCGTTCTTACGACATCTTCTCGCGGCTGCTTCGCGACCGCATTATCTTTCTGGGCGGCCCGATCAATGACGACGTGGCCAACCTGATTTCCGCCCAGCTCCTGTTCCTGGAGGCGGATAACCCGGAGCTGGAGATCAACCTGTACATCAATTCTCCGGGCGGGTCGGTTACCGCGGGACTGGCCATTTACGACACCATTCAGTTCATCAAGCCTTCTCTATCGACCCTGTGTGTGGGGCAGGCCGCGAGTATGGCGGCGGTATTGCTGGCCTCCGGCACCAAGGGACGGCGCTATGTGCTGCCGCATTCGCGGGTGATGATCCATCAGTTGTCGGGGGCGTTTGAGGGTCAGGCGGCCGATATCGAAGTGCAGGCGCGCGAGGCGCTGCGGCTGCGCGAGCAACTCAATCTCATCCTCGCCCAGCATACCGGCCAGACCGTGCGGCGGATTGAAAAAGACACCGATCGCGACAGCTTCATGCACGCCCAACAGGCGGTCGAGTACGGCCTGGTGGACGAGATCCTGATGTCGCGCCACGCCGGCAAGGCGTAATCTCAGGCATAGTCGCCCGGTAGTCCGAGCCGCGAGCGTAAGCGAGCGGACGGTCCAGCAAGGCTCGGTATTCGGGTTGGTGACATGCGATCTTCCCGACCGCGATACAGCCAAGGGGGAGTTGCACGCAGTCGCGCGGACGGGTACCTATGATCGTCTGATTTGTGCCGCATACCGAGCATTACGGGCAGGTAGCTCAGTCGGTAGAGCAATGGACTGAAAATCCATGTGTCGACAGTTCGATTCTGTCCCTGCCCACCAGAAAAACCTTGTAGAATAAGCACTTTTACTTTCGCCCCTGGACCGAAAGCTCCGAAACTATGCCGCTTCTGATCGGTGACGCCGAACCCTATCAGCCGCCGACGCTCGTGGCCCAGGATCACCAGACCATAGAGCAATTTGAAGAACGCGGTCGGCACTACGAAAAGGTCGATCGAAGCAATGCCTGCTGCATGGTTGCGCAGGAAGGTCTTCCAGCCCTGTGACGGTGGCTGTCGAGACCTCGGCACCATGTATTTGGCGACAGTCGACTGCGCCACCTCGATCCCGAGCATGAGCAGTTCGCCGTGAACGCGGGGCGCGCCCCATAGTGGGTTGGCCATGCTCATCTGTCGGATCAGGTCACGAATCTTACCTCCCCGGATACGAGCTGCGTGAAAGGGCTAAAACCGCCGCCGTTCAACTAGTCGCTCGCGAACGCGAACGGCTTCGACCAACGCTGGACGGATTTTTTACCTTGAAGATGCGGGAGTCACCTGTTGCGCAGTCGATTCAGGCGCGGGCCTCGCGCGGTGCCATCCATGCGAACAGCAGCAGCGCGCCGCGCCCGTAAGGTTCCCCGCGATCGCGCACAGCGCGAGATGGATGATTTTTCGGCCTTCGATCGCCTGTAAGACGTAGAACAGATTGCCCGCCGATGGCACACCCGCAGATGATCAGCGAGCGCACGTCGTCCGCTAACCAGCCGCGGCTTACCTTCCAAGTCAAAGTGCCACGCGCCCTGCCCGCCTGGAGCCCAGACCTTGTGGCATTAGCAGGGTACGGAAAAAGGATATCTGTGCCCTCATGAAGAAACCTGCGTTGCGCACCCTGTATAAAAGATGGCTGCTTTCCTTTACTTCTCTCGCTCTGGGAGAGATTAGAGTGACGGGGCAGGTTGCGGAAAGCCCTTTTTATCGCAACCTGTTAAGTCCGGGCCCGATCCAGGATCGAATGGTGCTCACGGGCTGATCAGTTCGGTCGTCTTGGTCTCAACACCCGCTAAAGTAAATCCACCCGCAATCAAGACCTCGCCATTGCGCAGTAGCGTGACGGTTGGGTATTGTCTGCCGGCTTGCAGTTGGGGTGGATAAGGAGTGAACGCCCCAGGGTACACTTCGCTAGGCGCCTCGAACAATTCGTTGGCCTTTGCGCCCGCGGGGTTGTTAGCGATCAACAGCACCGCGCCGTTTTGGAGCAGCGTTGCAAAAGGCGCCAGACTGCCAGTGGTTCCATTCATAGACGGCGTCGTGGAGGCGAAGGTGTTCGTCGCGGGATCATATATTTCGACGCTGGAAGTGGGCTTAAACGAGCCGGGCCCGGCGGAAATATTGCCGCCGGCGATAAGCACGGTTCCGTAGGCGGTGAGAGAGGCGCTGGCGCCGAAGCGCGCTACATTCATGTTCGGACCTGCCGTGAAAGTGCTTGACGCCGGGTCATACAACTCGGTGGTGTTGAGGGTCACCTGGACCCCACCGGAAGAATTATATCCGCCAGCTATGAGAACTTTGCCATTAGGCAACAGGGTGGCAGTGTGCTGTTGCCGGGCAGTACCCATAACCGGCGTCGAACCTGCCAATTCGAACGCCCCGGAATTTCCGGACGGTACAAAGATCTCCGTGCTGCTGAGTTCCGTGTCATCCGAAAGGTTAGTATCACTGGCCGGTCGCCCGGACCCACCGGCGATCAAAACATTGCCATTGGGCAACAATGTTGCGGTGTCGAATGCCCGGTTGAAATTCATATTCGCGCCCGCCAGGAACGCCCCGGTGGATGCATTGTAGATTTCCGTGGTGTAGTCGGACCCGGCCAGCAGCACATTGCCATTTCCCAGCAAGGTAGAGGTATGGCCGGCACGCGCCGAGGTCATCGTAGCTGTACCTGCCGCGGATGCGAAGGAATTGGCCACCGGGTCGTAAAGTTCACTGCTATCGAGGAAAGTGACGCTACCGTCGGAGTTGGTGACGAAACCGCCGGTGATGAGGACCTTGCCATTCTTGAGCAGTGTGGCCGCGGCTCCTTCGCGAGCCTGGTTCATATTGGGGCCGCTGGCGGACCCCTGCGAAGAAAACAGCAAGGAGTCGATCAAATCCTGAAAAATATCAACAGCATACGAGAGCCCCTTGGCAATCGACGCCACCGGTGAGGCCAGCAAGTCCGGCGTGACTGGCGGGCTCTGGCTCATTAGTACGTTGCCGGCGGGACCGTAAACACCGCCAAAACCGAAGCCCTCAGTCACCAGTTGCAACTGGCTTAAGCCTGACAGCGCGTCGAGGAAACCGACGCCCCCGGCTATCGGGGGCAAATTGCCTCCGCAGTAGCTGATCGGATTGCCGTGGCCGAGGTCCTGGGTCCTGCCATTGAAATCTCCCTTCGCTATGTCCGCGGATAGCGCAGTCACCAACGCACCCGGCGCGCCGGGGCATAGATTTTCGTCTTCGTTGATCAATGCACCGACAATCAACCCGAGCTTGCCCGCGTCGGTACTTACGTCGGCGGCGGTGTAGTCGGGCGCGAGTGTGGCGGGATCGGAACTCAACCCATAGTCCTTTTCGATATCGGAGATGGCTAACGGAAGGGCGGTGGCAATTGAAGAACCGACGGCCCGGGCAATCGCCCGTGAATTGACGAATTCGCTCAGCGGATTGATCGAGATTCCCGACACGCTGGAGCTTGCGTCGGCAAGCAGGGCCGAGATGCTGGCCGGCGAGCTGACGGTGGACCCGTCCATCTCGCTCACAAAGGAGCCGCCGCTCGCCGTCACGCGCACGGGCCCGGGTTGGGGTGCCGTTAATTGGATGGCAAATTTGCCGGAGCTATCCGTAACTGCGCTACCCAGGACAGAGCCGTTGCTGCCATTGCCGTTGACCGCATATGCCGTCACGGAGCTAAGCAGCATCGGTCCCTGAACGGCGATTCCCGACAGCGAAAATGCGGGTGTTGAGGTAGCGGTCGGCGTCGGAGTCGGGGTGGGTGTTGGGGTAGGTGTTGCGGTCGGAGTCGGGGTAGGTGTTGCGGTTGGCGTTGCGGTAGGCGCCGGCAGGCCAACCCCAGCCAGGATAACGTAGAACCTGTCAGTTCCCCGCCCCTCCCGCAGGGCTACGGAGAGTAATCCGAGGCGGAGCCCGATCCGGGTTGGCGTAAACGTAACCGAGACGTGGCACTCGGCCCTGCGGACGAGAACAGCGGGGCAGTCGTTGGTCTGGGCGAAATCATCGCCAGCGGCGATCGAAATCAGCGCCATCTGCCCGAGGTCGTAATTTTTGACCGTAACAGTCCGGGGACCGCCGGTTTGGCTGATCCGTACCGGCGCGAATATCTCCAGTGGAGGAGAAACCGCCAGGCTCTCAGCCTTGACAGTTCCCGCACAAGCCAACAACGCGAACGCCAAGGGCCAAAGAGCGGCGCGCGGGCTGAGCAATAGACTCATACGAGCGATTTTCTCGCTCCAATTCCGCGGAGATTTCCCGGTCATTTTTTTCCTCCGATCGCCGCATAAAGCACGTGCTGGTGGTCTGCACGAAAGAGGCTCACCGCCTCGCCGGCATCCGAACTCGATCCGCCGGAATTTGCCCAAAACCGAATCCGCACACCATCCACTGGGACAGCCCTCGACCGAGGCTAATGGTGCGCAGCGGACTGCTAAAAGGAACGGTCACCCATAAATTGGGAAAGTTAACCCGTACAATGCGCACTTTGCATCATTGCTGACATTTTTGTCTACAGCAAGTCAAATAAATAATTCTGTCGACATTTAGTCACAACTGTTGACATTAAGTCCAATTCGTCTTATTCAAACCCACAATTGTTGGCAGCAACGACGCGTCAACAACTTATTTAACTGCAAATGCGGGGCTTACTTATCAAAGAGGGCGATTTAAATCCCACTCCACAATCAGGGGAAAAGATGCGGTTGAATTATGACATGCTGAGGTCTTCACCGTCGGTTTGGTTCATTCCGGTGCTGTGTTTGCTGGCGATCGGAGCCCCCCAGACTGTCAGAGCCAACACTATCGTCGTGAAATCGGTGGCGGAGTTGGACCTTTTTAATTGCACACTTCGCGGCGCGATAAACAATCACAACACCCGCTCGCAATCCTCAAGCCTCTGTGCCGCGGGGAGTGGGGACGACGAGATACTCCTGGAGCCGCCCAACGGCAGCCCGGACATTTTTATTAAACGCAGTTTGCCCGCGACCAATGGCACGCTCCTGATCAGGACTACTCTCGGCAAGGTCACCCTGCATGGCGCCTACTTCACTGTGCTGCCACGGGCTTCACTGACTTTTTCGGGTCCGGTGTGGGTCAGTGTCGGGCTGGTAGGGGAATTCGCACAGGATGCGAGCCTCTTTGACGTTCGCGAAGGTGCCACCCTAGAGTTTGCCGGCAACGGCACGTTTTCCAATCACGGCGGGGCAGCTTTAGGTGAGCCTCCGTTGTTTGGCGGAATAGTCTTTAGCCACAACTCCATTGTCAAGATCACCGGCAATCCTACTTTCAATGACAGCCAAGCCCGACAGTCGGGCGGTGTTATCTATAGCGAGGACAATGGCTCGATTCTATTCCAAAACGGCACTGATCGTTCTTTACTCGCCAAGAACCGGGCATCAAGCAGGGGAGGAGCGATTTACATAAAAAACGGCACTTTGCAGATTGCATCTATCGACTGCGACAACAACCGCGCACAGGACGGCGCGTGCATCTTTGCCGACCATACCCGGGTGGATATTGCCAGTAATGCCATTATGCAATTTAACCGGGGCGAGCCAGCCGGCGCTGGCCGGGGCGGCGCGCTGGCCGCTCAAGATAGTCAGGTGAAGATTACTGGAGGTGAATGGAGAGATAACAGCTCCGGGAACGGCGGCACGGGCGGATGCTGCGGCGTGGGCGCCGCAATCTATGTGCAACGCTCGCCGCTCAGCCTGGATGGCACCAATTGCCACGACAATGCCGCCAAAACGGGCGCGTGCATCTTCGCTGATTCGGCCGAAGTCAAACTGAACAATTTCACGTGCACGGCAAATGCGGCGTTCGCGGGAACTTGCATCACGACCAACTCTCCCCTGACGATCGCCAACTCAAAACTAATTGGAAACAAGGCTGGCGCGGGGGGAAAGGGAGGAGCGCTGTGGCTCGTCGGCAGCGATACCAGTGTCGCCAATAGCGCGATTGACAACAACAGCGCCGGCGGGGCGCCGTTCGGCACTGGCGACGGGCGCGGCGGAGCGATCTACGTCGACTCTAAATCAAAGCTGATGCTTAAGGCTAGCAGTTGTAGAGGCAATACGGCTCGCAACGCGGGCGGCTGTACGTATATCGAGGGTGGTGGGGCCGAATCATTCGAAGATGTGAACTGCGACAATAATTCTGCCTTCGATGGTGGGTGCGCCATCGTCAATCCGATGTCAACGCTCAACATAGTCAAATCGAAGATCCGAAATAACAGGGCCACCAAGGTCTCGCGGGGTGGTGGCCTGCTGGTGGAAGCCAGTAAGGTTACAATTACCGATAGTGAAATCAGCGCAAACAGCGCGGGAACATTCCGGGACGGCGGAAACGGAGCCGGAGGCGGCATCTTTGCGACCGCCAAATCCGAAATCAAACTCCGCCGCAGTTCGCTGGCCAACAACGACGCAAGTGGCCTGGGGTCCGATCTCGAACTGCAAGATTTCAGCAGCGTGCTGGCGGTGAACAGCACCTTTGCAAATCATGGCCCGTTCAAGGAACCCGGACGCAGTGTCCATTCCGTCAGCAGTGCATTGGATCTGGCCAGTACAACCTTCTGGAACGCCCCGCTTTTGGCGGAGAAGGGATCGACCAGCGGCACCGTACGCAACAGCATCTTCTTCAACAGCGCCTACTGCCTTGGGAATCTCAACGGGTCCAACCTCTTCAATACCCAATTCCCCAAGCCATTGCCGGGATGCAGCAAAGGCATCCCTGTGGTGGAAGTGGAACTTGACCCCAACGGTCTCCGGAACAATGGAGGTCTCACGCCCACGGTGGCGGAGCTGGCTGGCAGTAAATCGATCGACTCGATACCGCTGCTGCTTTGCAACAATCTGGACGATAAGCCGCTTAAGTTCGACCAGCGCGCCCTTCCACGGCCCGACCCTGGAGACAAGAGCGGCAACTGCGATACCGGCGCGTTTGAGTACCAGGCTCACTAAGGCCGGCAGGCTATTCCAGTGTTAAACAACAATCGGGTTGCGGGTCAGCTTAATATCGTGGCGCCAATTTGCCGGTTTCGTGTCTATGCCGCCCGACCATCAGCGCCGAGCGGCTAATGACGGCATCGAGAACATCTGATTCCCGCGGAAGAGAGAATGAGACCCATCACCATGTCACGACAATTGGCAATGCCCAATCGCCCACACCGGCGATTCATCAGTTTTCTTCTCCTTGCTTGCCTGCAGATGCTGATGGGACCAGCCGTCGTCCACGCAAATGAAATATTTGCCGATTGCCACGTGGAGATTTGCGGCGGTTTTCCATTCGAAGCATGCTCGCTTCGCAATGCGATTCTCTCTCACAATGCAAAGGCCAGCGTGGGAGGCTGTAACGTCGGAAGTGACGATGATGTGATCGTGCTGACCACCTCACCGGTAAATGGTCCCGAAGATTACTATCTGAATAATTCGCTTCCCCCAATATCCGGGGGGCGTCTTACTTTCGAGCCACGCCCTGTGCAGTTCCGTCGTCGCCGGGCCAGCGTCCTTCACGGTGCCTACTTTACTGTCGAACCAGGCGCGACGATCTTGTTTAAGGGAGTCGAGATCACAACGGGCAAGGGGTTGGATTTCTCGACGGAACAAAGCCTTGTCCGAAACAAAGGGGGCACGGTGGAGTTCTTTGCCCCGCCGGTCGAAAGTTTCGACACAAGCTATTCAAATAATGGAATCAAGGGCCCGCAAACGGGTGGCGTTCTCTTCAATGGCAACGGAAAGGATGAGATGGGAAACCTCCTGATTGGCAAAGCGGTATTCCATCAAGGTGCGAGGGTCAGGTTCCTGGACAGCAAGGCGCAAAAAGGCGGCGCCATCTACAATGAAGGCGCGGTGGAAATACAAGGTGGAGAAGCTCTTTATCTGGCTGAAAACAACGCAACCACTGCTGGAGGTGCCATTTACAACAAGGGAACTATGAGCATACGTGGCGGCGGGTTTCAGGTTCTGGACAACAACTCATCCAGGCAGGGCGGAGCGATCTACAACGATGGTGGTTCATTGATGCTGGGCTCACTTATTTCCCAAGCTAATTCCGCACTTGACGGCGGCCTAATCTTTACTCGAAACGGCGACGTGAAGCTCGCCAGTTTATCATCTTCGCGAGACGAGGGGATGAATGGAGGAAGGGGAGGCGCGTTGACGGCGGAGAACAGCACGGTCGCGATTAGTAACAGCACCTTTGACGGAGGCATGGAGGGGTCCAATCGCGAAGTCCCGAACCAGGGTGGCGCGATCTACCTTGACGGCACGTCTACGCTTGGTTTCTCCGGGGGTTCTTGCAGCAACTACAAATCTGTTCTGGGCGGCTGTCTGTACTCAGACGGAGGAACGGCCACACTCGAACAAATGGTTTGTGAACGAAATGCGGCGCAAGATGGGGGTTGCTTATTCGTCGGTGGAAAACGCGGCAAGCTCTTTGTAATTCAATCGAAAATAAAGGACAACAAAGTCACCAAACACTCGCGGGGCGGAGGTCTCCTGGCCCAAAACGCACAGGTTATGATTTCGGGCAGCGAAATCACGGGCAACAGCGCGGGAGGGTTTGGAGACGGCGGCACCGGGAGCGGCGGCGGTATCTTTGGTGTCACCAACAACGCCGATTCCCCGACCGAGATCACGATGGTTGGGAGTACAGTTGCGGCCAATACCGCGAGCCGACTGGGAGCCGCCATCGAGATGGAAAATTTCAGCAGCTTCGTTGCGGTCAACAGCACCTTCGTCCACGCGGAGCCGGTTGATGTCCCCGAGCATGGTATTCACTTCGTCAATAGTTACACCAACATAATCAGCTCAACCTTTTCTTCGGCGCCGCTGTCGGTGGACGGATCGGTGGAGGGTGACCTGCGGAACAGCATTTTCCTAAACAGCAGCATCTGCCTGGGTAATGTCGACGATCAGGGCCATAACCTCCAGTTACCCGCGCCGTTTAAGGGTTGCCGCACCTCGATTCCGGTGATCGATCCGAAACTTGACCCCGCGGGCTTGAAAAACAACGGCGGGCCGGCCCGGACCATCGCGTTACAAAGAAACAGTCCGGCGATCGACTATATTTCCCGAACCGACTGCACCGACCCCAATGGCGACCTTTTGCTGGTCGATCAGCGTGGACGGCCGCGGCCCGACCCCAACGACGGTCCCAATGGCCCCTGCGATGTCGGAGCGTACGAATCCCAAGGAGAGAACTGAGCTGCAAATATGAGATGCGTGAAACATGGGTGGAGTTTTCGCTCTCAGAATTGCTTTCAACCCGCAGTCGCTGGATGAGGCGCCCGATCGAGCGATCGGACTCGCGATAGGCGGCTTCGCTGTGTGGATCACTCTCAGAGCTTTGCAAACAGGCCCGAACTCCGACTTCCTGTGGGACTGGTGTCGCACTCGAATGTTCGGCCGGCTGAATAGTTGCGACAGGCTCCTCCAGCCGCTCACGCCAGAACTGCCGTTCAACCAGTCGCGAACGGCATGGGAAACGGCCAGGACGCGTAGCCGGGCGATCTATGCCGAACCTCAGCTACCGTTCTTCCATCGGGGCTCGTCGAGTAGGGTGAGTCCGCGGTCGTCATCGAAAGACGATGACCGCATCGAGGAACGCGAATCCATGCTGCGCCGCTCCGACGCCATCGGCGGGTAGGACGCCTTTCCAGGCTGCGCTGCTTTAATCAGCTGGATTCCTTCCGTATTTTTGGAATAGGTCCGCCTTATGTGTAACTTACGGCGTCCGGCTCGAAGACGGGCCAGCTCCCTGGACCGGCACCGCGCTGAAACTGAAAGCCTTGCCGCAAGAGCTTCGCCGGACGAATGAAAATGTAGATCGGAAATGTCGACTGCTATCGATAGAAAGGCTGCACAGATGACCGAACGATCCGAATTGCGCACGGCGACAGATGAAACCATCGACGACGCGGTCGAGGCACGCCGACCCTATGGTGCTTCGCGGTCTTCTCTATCAACTCACGGGCGACGAGAGCATCGCGGACACGGAGGCCGCCACCGTCATCATCAGAAATGTCGATTCGGACGTGGTCAAGACAATTTATAGGCCATCTCGTCACGCTCGCAGTCCGACTGCGTCCAGACCGTGTTCAGGTCATTTTTGGAGAATCCCACCGCTTCGAATACGAGCTGCGTGAAAGGGCTAAAACCGCCGCCGTTCAGCTAGTCGCTCGCGAACGCGAACGAGTTAACTAGCGCTGGACGGGATTTTTTACCCTGAAGATGCGGGAGTCACCTGTTGCGCAGTCGATTCAGGCGCTGCTATCGATCCTCCTTGTGTATTACTCCTTCACTCTCCGCTTCTTTAATACGTTGAGCTGAGTAACCGACATAACTCTGCGGAATTTCGTTATTGTGTTCGCCAGGGATTGGCGCCTGCAAGCCACGCGGGCGAGCGCCTGACCGCGCTTGTGAGCATCGTCTTTCCGGGGCTGGCCCGGCCGCAGAGATGAACTCTCCCTCCGCTGAGGCTTCGGGGCGTTGGGCGGCTCTACTGATCCGGCTGGCCAGCCGCAGCCGTCATCGCCGAGACTCGGCCATGTCCCAACGTTCCCCCTTCGTCGACGCCTACGAATGTCGCTGGACTGTCGCGGCAATGGTCGTATCTTTGCGTTTTGCATGCCATCTCCGGTTCGCTGACCTGGAGAGCATTAAAGGGTACTGCGCAGATTGATGGTCGGGTCGGTCAACGCGGAAAGCGCGCTCGATCGACACGGTGAGAGCCGCACGCATTGCAGGTCTCCGGCACGCCGCGCATGTGTCGAATAACGGATGACGTACACAGACTGAATGCATTTTTCAGTGGTCGAGACGGCCACTTCGGCATCGTGCCATTTGGAGCGCTTGGAATGAGTCGGCCAGTTGGGAGAAGGTCCAAGCGCTTTCAAGCTGGGTCTTAACCGCAATCATTGCTGTCATCTCAGTATCAAGACTGATATCGCCCAACACGCCTGCGTCTTTGACACGCCATATCGCAGTTTGCCGGCCCTCATAGGGCCGATCCTCCGTCAGTAGACCTTGATCGGCGGCGCTTTGAGAGGCGTGTTGTGTGTTTGTAAGTATTCCGTAATTTCGTCTGCGCCCGCAACAGTTGCCAGGGAATATAAACCAGTGCTGCACGAGGTTGGACTGTATTTTCCGGCCGAATCATAAAAAATATAAGTGCCCTGGTTTTTCATCTCCGTGCAGATGCACGTGGCTGCCGTCGGGTCGCCGTTGTTGATCAGGCAAGGACTATCCAGACAATTCGCCCACGGTCGATCGTTTGAACATGGCGTGTAACTGGTTATTGGATAATAGCGGGAAAAGATCGCTTGTGCCTCGCCGGTTTCTTGCACGTCTTGGCACGCCGCTTGCCCCGCCGAATAGCCCGTCATGACACGGCAGTTGCATGCGTCAAATCCTGGCGCATCGGCAACAGAGGTACACGGGGATCCGGTGCACAACGCATAGGTGCTGCTACAGACTGTGAAGCTGCCTGATGATGAAACGGGTCCAACGGGCCCACTGCTCGAACCGCCGCATCCTGCCAGCAAAACCCCAGCCAGGATCGCAACAAGAATGGAGATAAACGCAATACCGCAGCTCGACTCGTCCCAGAAGCTGTCACACATGAATCCGTCCTCGTTAATAGATAGCAGTTGCAGGATGGCGGCCGTAAACGGACGCCCATTTGACAATGAAGAATATATCAGGTGCGCGGGATGCCGGCCCATGTATCGCAGCAACGCGGTGATAATGCACTCTCGTCGGATCGAGCCGGGCTTCATGCCGACGCCGGGTCAAGCGGCCATGCGAAGGAGTCGGGCAGATTGCTCGCGACGATAAGATCGGTGGTCAGTGCGCGATGCAATCGCGACCATTCTTTCCTGACATCCGGCGCCGGCAAACCATGGGCCAGGTTCTTCAATTGCAGCGGATCGCTCTTGATATTGTAGAGTTCATACTCGATCCCGCTGCCGTCCACCGTGAAGTAAACCGCGTAGATCCATTCGCCGGAACGGATCGCGCGGATGTGAGAGTTCGAAAAGTTCGGCGGAAGAAAAAAAGATCGTCGAAGGAAAACAACGTGTGATCCTGGACTGCCCGCGATGGATTCCTGATCACCGGGACGATGCTGGTGCCGAGCGCATATGCATCGGGATGGGCGACGCCGGCGAGATCCAGAATCGTGGGCAGCAGATCCAGATGATCGTAGAAAGCCTCGGTCTGAACCGGCTCCGGGTAAAGTTTTGGATTGTGAACGATGAGCGGGATGTGGATCATCTCCTCATAAACGGTGTAAGCCTTCTCGCGCAGCCCGTGCGATAGTCCGCCTTCGCCATGGTCCGCCAGCCGAATAATGATGGTCTTGTCCATCAGCCCGGCCTCTTCCAGCGTGTCGAGCACCGTCATCACGTGCTTGTCGGCCAGTGTGTTCAGATAGGCATAGAAGTTCACATACTCGCGCTGCTCCTGCGGAGTGCGCAGCGGAGCGAATTTGTTGTAGGCCTCGCGCGTGGCCTTCTGGACTTTGGGCTTGGTTGACAGATCGTCGGCGTAGTTGGGCGGCAATTCGATCCCGAGACCGGCAAAGGCCTCGCGCTCATAGCCCGCTTCCTTCCAGGTCGCCGGATAAACGTAAACGTCATGCGGATTGACGAGCGAGATGAACAGGCAGAAGGGCTTGCCCAGTCTGGGCGCGCGATGCTTGAGGAAATCGACGGCGCTCTCGCCAAACCCCGGGGTCTGACCGCGATGCGCGGGGTTGGAGCCGTTGATGTAACGGCTATCGTTGTCGGCGCGGCCGCCACCCAATGTGGACAGCCCGTCGAACCTGCCGAACTGGGTCGGCTGCCATCGCTCGATCGCATTGCCGCCGTCGGGCGGATTCCATTCCGACCATCCGTACTTCTTCTCCATCACCGCGATGTCGTCCGAGGTCCAGTCTTCGCCGCCGTTGCCGGGCACCGCGTTCGCCGCATAGCTCAGATGCCATTTGCCTTTCCAAACCGCTTCGTAGCCGGCCTTCTCCTTGAGCAACGAGGCGATATTCGCCTGGCGGTCCTTCTGCACCAGCCCGGGCCACAGAAACGTGCGCGTCACGCGATTTATGGGCGAGAAGCGCCCCGTCATCATCAATGCCCGCGACGGCGAGCATTGACAGGCCGCCGTATAGGCGCGGTTGAAATACAAGCCGTTGCGCTTGAGGCGCTGCAGCCCAGGCAGATTCTTTCGCGTCCAGTCCTGGGGCCAATGCACGTGATGGCGCTCCTGATCGGTCATCAGGACGATTATGTTGGGCGCCGTGAGCACGGCCGCGGCCTGGCGCTTTGCGGCGGGCGCGGCCGCCTGAGAATTGCCTGTGCCGGCCGCCGCAACATCGCTCGCTGCGCTCGCGAGGACTGCCGCTAATCCAGTTCCGGCGCCCAGTTGTAAAAGACGCCGCCGGCTGATCTTGCTTCCATTATTTTCAGTCGTGTTCCGATCGGTCCGGGCAAGTTTGATTTCCGATTTCCCTGGCTGGCTCTTGCGCATCGCCTGTGCACTCGTCCTTCGAGCTTCATTATTACGCTGCAAGCATAGCCATAACTTCGTCCATGCTCAAGATTATGTCAGCCGCATGTCAATCTATGCTTAAGCTTATTATCGATGAGTTTTAAGAATTCTGATCGTATCCTTATGCCGTTTCTAAAAGAACTTCGCTTCACGGGATCCGGAGCGATGACTGCGCGGGGCAAAAGCGGCATTCACTGGTTTTTGGAAAGGCTGTGTTATTAGCGCCCCAACAGTCGTGTCATCAGGGAGCCATTTTCAATCACAGCAACGTTTGAAGGACACCCGGACATTGGTCGAGAGATTGCGGGACCAAGAGGGCTTGGTCGCCTCGCCCGGCCGGGAATATTGCAAGCGCGTATCCGTAAACTTCCTGACGCAGATAGCTCAGACGCTGCATCGACCAGCCGTGGCGTCTTTCGTCCTGGTATTGCTGGAATCGCGCCGCCGAATTGGCGGTGAAAATACCGAAATCTACAAAACACCGTGATCAGGTCGGTCAACGGTTCGTGATCGAGCGTCCGTGGATCGAACAGCCCACCTCCGAGGAGGATTACATGACGCGCTCATGAACGACGGTTGCCACCAGCGGGAACGGGTCTTTTAACAGGGTGCTCCTCAAAGCTACCAGCAGGCGCTGATTGTCTGTAGTTCTCCGCTTTTCATTGAACTCTGCCACCTGTCATGTGTGTACAGACCGGCCCGCCCCATCCACTCGCGCTGCCACTCCAGTAAGGGAGAAGCTCGCGGAGTTCCTCAGTTTCGTCAGGAAAGATTTCAAATTCGATGGTTGCGCGATCGACCTGCATGTAGGCGCAGATTCGGCGGAAAAGTTTTTCCGCCATAGCCGATGTCCGGTCCTATCGGTCGGGAAAGTGCTCGGCGCTGGCCGGTATGACCTGTGCTGGAGCAAGCGCTCCGGCGGGAGTCACCATTTCGCCACCACCTGCGTTCAGTCCCCAAAGACACACGCCTCGGTGACGTGGATATTCCGGCCGCCGCAACGGTCCTGCTGTTATGGGGCGCCGCCAACCGAGATCCCGCGGTGTTCGAACGCCCTGATGAGGTCGTTCTCGGCCGGCACCGCCGCCACGTGGCGTTCGGGCGTGACATCCACTACTGCGTCGGTGCAGCCCTCGCTCGTCTGGAGGCGCGGGTCGTGCTCACGGTGCTTCTAGAGGGCACCAGCAGCATCACCCTGGACCCCGACCGAACACCCCGATGGGTCAACCGCCTCATGGTCCGACGTCACGAACCCTCCCTGTGCAGCTCATTCCACAGTGAGAGGAAGGGGGATGATGAGGCCGTGTCTGAGGCGGCATACATGAAAAAGTGGTGTGCCCACTCCGATGGCGAAAAGTCGCCCTGCAAGGAGACTGCGGTCGGAACATTTTTGCCCGACCGTTGTTACGAAAACGGTTTGGCTCAGGTTTGGCAGTCAGTGTCACAAATCGGGGCAAACCGACCTCACCGGACGCAACTGACGGTCGCCAAATTCTCGATATTGTTTGCTGTTCTTGGCAGTCGTGGTCACGAACTTGCCCTTTGCCTTAGTCCGGGTTCGACTCCCGACCGCTCCCGCTGGCGCTGGCTGGCGTTTTGGCCTCGGGAGGGATGCGGGAGCAGCCGGCGCGACGGCGGCAGCAGACGCTGACAACTCGCCACTACCCTCTATGCCAATTTTTGGGCGTGAGTCAGTCCACGATTCCGCTATGCGAAGCGATCTCAGAAAGTGGAGTGAAACCCCTGGGCTGGACACGTGTCAGGCGGGGAATTGTACCAGGTCGCGGGCGTCTTGCTCCTTGAACTGCACAGGCGCCAGGTACCCCAGCGGCCGGGGGTACTTTCATTCATCGCGCCAGAGAGCCGGCGGAGGCGGACGAGGGCGTCGATGTCTGAACTATGCCGTAACTATGCCGTTTGATTTTCAGTCCGAAGACAGCTGGGTAGCACAAAAACCCAATAATCAAGGATTTTTTCATCGCAGAGCCCTGCGCAAATCGGCGAAGGCGCCCGATTGTAACCGTGCCCGCGGCGGGATTCCAGCGCGACAAGCCGCCGTCTGAACGCGGCGTCGGAGCGGGCCACTGGTGTGTCGGCTCTCGATCGCTGTTCGCACAAGACTGGGCGCGCCTACAGCTTTTCCAGCAGCGCCTTGGCCGCCTTCGAGTCGGCGGTGCCGAAGCCTTCGGTCAACCAGCTGTTAGATCTCCGCGAGCATCGCGCGCGCCTCGTCGCGGCGGCCGGTGCGGTCGAGAGCCGCGCGAGGCTGATCGTTGCGCGTAGTTTCGCCTTTTCGCCTTCATCTTTGGGGCTAGCGCGATCGCATCGCGGAAATCGGCCTGGGCCGGTTCGGCCTTGGCCCCATTCTATACGTCGCCCTTACAAGCCAATTTTGAGGTTCTTAATGACCACCTTTGCAACCCTTGCTTTTCCGTTCTTGAGAGCGTACAAAAAGGTGGGTCACGCTAACAATTAGGTTGAGCGTGACAGATCTGGTATCGCAGTTCCCGCCCACCTTCGAGCGAGCGCGCGGCGCCAGACCAGCCTACACCCTAACCTACGAAGGCATGACGAAAGCGACTCGGCGGGGGCTTTCGCCATTTTTCAGCGCGAAGACAAATGAGGGTGCTCTCGTAACAGGGTAACCTTGAGCCGAGCGCTACTTTCGAAAATAGCATCGGCGGCCAATGCCTTTGCTGAAACCTCACGCCAACTGTTGATGGTCTCTGAAACGTTTTTGGGCTCGGACGAAGCGAGAACTGAAAATGGCAGTATCAAACGAAGGCTCAGGCGCAAGCGACTAAAACAGAATACAGCGTGGCGAGGGAAGGAGCGGACAAATATGAATTCAAGAGCTCAACGCTCGTCTGAAAAGTTCGCGATTCGCAAACCGAGTGGGCCGGGTCGTCGCAGCAACACCCCGCGCTAAAGGCTATAAGAATAAAATTTGCTTTTCTAAAAGCTATCTTCGACAGCATCCATCCCGGTGCCAGCTCACAAGGTTACAGTCTTCGGAGGGGGAATGAGGGGTTCCATGAAAATGCAAAAGGTATTTTCAGCGGGGTCGTCGCTAACCCCCAAGGCCAGCATCGCGGCATGCGCTTCCTATATCGGTCAAAAAGTTTTAGGCGCACGAGCGGAAATGGGGTCGGCAGAGTCGCGTCCGGTGACCCGGTTTTCTGAATCGAAAAAATTACTGTTGATTGTTCTGTCGATTGTGGTGGCCGGTTTGTGGTCCTGCGGCGGCAGCAGCAGCAATACGCCACCGGTAATCGCGACGCCGTCACCGACCGCGACGCCGGCACCGACCCCGACGCCCGACGTTTCGGGTGCGTGCGCAACCTTGCCGTCGCCTTCCGCGCCAGGGTTTACAGCTCGCCTTAATCAGTTCGTCATGGCGTTGTGTTACCAGAAGCAGAACTGGGAGCACGACGTGAACCGGCGCACCAGCCAAGGCGTTCATGCCCCTTTCGTGAAGCTGTGGTACTCGCCCTCGCTGTACAACTGGATGACCGTTCAGAACCGACGGGGTCCGGTACCTGACGGCTCGATAGTGATCAAGGAAGAGTATGCAGATACAGATTTGACTTCCCCCATCCTCTTTTGGAGCGGGATGGTCAGGGATTCAAGCCTTTGGTGGGACGGATGGGATTGGTCGGTCGTTGGGAGCGAAAGCGGAGGCATACCGGCCCCGACGCCCACGCCTTCCGCGAATGGATGCGCCGCAGTGGCGTTTCCGCTTAATGGCCCCACTAGTGTTAACTGCATAGGCTGCCATGCCTCGGCAATCTCAAACTCCCCCGGAACTGGAACCTTCTCCACCACGAATTTTCCCTTGACCACCTCGGCGGTCGGGAGCGGATCGCCTGCTGACTCGACGAACGGCTCGGCGGCCGCATCGATGCTTGCTGATGCGCACCTTCCGGGCTTCGTGACAACCGCCCTGGGCCAGTATTTGCAAACGCAGGCCAATCCGAATCCGGCAGCGGGATTCACCGGCCGGCTGCCGAGCTCGATATTTGCCCATGTGAGGATGCTCCCCGCCGCGACTACCACGGTACCTTGTATGGTGCCCCAGACACAGGATTTCGTGTACTCGAAACCTGCTAAGGTGGGGGGGCCTTCGCTGTTCGTCACTTCGAATCAATGCGCCAGCTGCCACGACGCCACCGACAACACCCCAATGCCCACCCACATGCTTTATACGCCACCCGGAGCATCGATTCCGCTTAACCTGTCGACCGCTGGCGAATGGCAATATTCGATGACGGCGCTGGCGGCCCGCGACCCCATCTTCCTCGCCCAAGTGGATACCGAGTCGACCGTACATTCCAACATCCAGGGCAAGCCCAACCCTCCCGGGTTCGTTCAGGATACGTGTTTATCCTGCCACGGAGTAATGGGACAGCGTCAGTTCCACCTGGACAAAGGAAACGCACCAGGCACGTATTTCACCCGCGATCAACTGCAAGATCCCACCTCGCCGTACGGAGCGCTGGCGCGTGACGGGGTCTCGTGCGCGGTTTGCCATCACATGGCCGACAAAAACCTGGACGATCCCTCGACTTATACGGGGAAGTTTATCGCCGGCCCTGCCAACGTAGTCTATGGTCCTTATCCCTCCGGCGATGGCAACGTGAAGGTCGGCGACAATGTAATTCCGCAGCCGATGATAAACTCTGTGGGAATAGTACCGGTATTTGGAGCTCAGATGGGGGGGGCAAAAGTGTGCGCCTCTTGCCACACGATCGTGCTCCCGGTCTATGACGCCCACGGCAATCAGGTCAAGACCGAGTTCGAGCAGACCACCTACCTCGAGTGGCTCAACAGCTCCTTCGTCAGCAAAAACCAACCGTGCCAGACCTGCCATATGCTCGATAATTTCAAGCGCGCGAAGGTGGAGTTCCAAGTCGCCAACATCGAGGACAGCACATTCCCAGTGATACCAGAGATTGGTCCACCAACATCGTTGCCGCCTGACCAATTGATTCTCCAGAACCGTACATTCTATGCGCGTCATCAAATCTCCGGCCTCAACGTCTTCGCACTGGAAATGTTCGATCAGTTTCAGGCCGATCTGGGGCTGTACTACCAAGATGGGCTGTTACCGCACGACCTGCAAAGCAAAGTTTTTGCCCAGAAGAATGCAGTTGACGGAGCGGTCTTTCAGGCGCAGACGGCGACCGCGGAAGTGACAGTCAACTCCGCGACCATCAGCGGCGGACAGCTTCAGGCAAATGTTCAGGTTCGGAATCTTACCGGTCACAAATTCCCTTCGGGAGTGAACTTCCGCCGCGCGTTCCTGGATTTCCAGGTGCTCGACGCTGATGGGAACGTTCTGTGGGAATCCGGTGGCACCAATGGCGACGGTGTGATTACTACCACTGCCGGCATCCCACTGCCTACCGAATTCTACAGTCCGTCCCAGCAGACCTTTCAACCGCACTTCTGGACTGGTAAGCCGATTACGACGGACGAGCAGGTGCAGATCTACGAGGAGACGGTGCAAGATCCTCAGGGACAGTTGACCACCAGTTTTCTCAGTCTCGACAATAAGGTTAAGGACAATCGAATTCTGCCTCAGGGCTTCTCTCTCAGCGGTCCCAACGCCGATCTCCTTGCTGCGGTGGGCACGGGCGCTGATCCGAGCTATCAGGGAGGATGCGGCTGCAGCGTAGTGAGTTACAACCTAACGCTGATGGGAGGACTCACGAATGCGGCAAGGGTCCAAGCCACCTTGTACTATCAAAGCATTCCTCCTTACTATCTGCGCGAGCGCGCCGAGGACGCCAGTGGCCCGGACACCCAGAGACTGATCAATTACACGAACGAGTTGAACGTGGGGACCGAATACCCTGAGATTGCCAATTGGAAACTGAAAATCACCAGCTCCGGGCCCTTCGATATTTCAGTGAGCGGAGCCGGAACTGTGCGGAAGAGCGGACACAGTTTACTCGGCACGTCTACGACGCGCCGGGGACGACGGGACGGCTGACAGAGCTGTTGGCAGCCAAGGTGATGAACACGCGATTTTTCGCTAATAGCGATAGGAGAACCGCGCTGACAAGAAAATATACTCTAATTTATTTTCCGCTATTCTTTTGCGGCAGCTTATTTTTGTTTCTCTCAAGCGCAGCAGGCGCGGCATGTACTCCTGTTGTTTATGCTTTTCGACATGCCGAAGATTTTGGAACGAATCTCACAGCGGTAGGGTTGCAGCATGCCGCTCTTTACGAGTCCATGGTAGCCAGCCTTGGACCCGCTCACAATTATTGCCCTGTGGCGTATGTTTATTCAACGTACGACACCAACCCAGATGGGGGTGCCGGCACAAACAATCCATTTGAGACAGGCCGGTTTTTATCCGTTGGCGCGTGCTACAATTTCCGCTACGTTTCCAGCCAAAGCCTAGCCAAGTGCAACTTTTTTCCACGAATGGCGTTAGAGAATGGTGGAAAGTTGTATGAGTATTTGGGAGCAGCAGATTCCGAGAAAGGCACACCAAAGGCCGGCAAAAGTGCCACAGGCCCTGAATTACGGAACGAATTGATAAGTAGAGCCGATAAAGGTTTATCAACTGCCATCTTTTGGACAAGCCAGGGCTTAAATGTTCTTGGCCAAGCTATTACTGGCAGAGATATAGTGGATATTCCGGGCTGTTCGGAGCCGCCCAAGCCCGGTACCAAATGCGATAAAGACAAACCGCCAAGAAATGCGGCTTATGTTTTTGAATTTAACGGAGAAAACGCTTTTGACCTAATTGTGCCAGGCAACAAATATGTACAATGCTTCGATGTTCGGATTAAGAAGTTCTGCATCCCCGGCGATCCCCACCCCACCCCTCCCGAGCTCGAAGGACCTCCGACTGTTACTACTGGTGAGACGACGACGTACTGGTGTGGAAATGGAGGCGTTGGTAACCTACCGGCAACATCAGATCTGACCCGAGAATGCGACCAAACTCTGCCATCAACCTTCAACAATCTTGATTCGTTACAGGGAAAGATTTGTGCCACGTCCGATCTGATGGATAAAGACCGATATGCTGGTTATTATGGTTACTGTCAATAGCCGGGGGCTGGCGTCACAATAGCTTGGCGCCCCTGACCTATGAGCAGGGTGGGGCTCAAGAGCGAGGCAAATCGACATTTGCCGGTTGAGTGTTCCGGAGTCAGTTCCGATGAACGTGCCAACGATATAGCGTTGATAGGCACATAATTACCCCGATGAGAAGCGCCTACCGCCAGAAGTGTTTGCGTAGGCAATTATTTCTTTAAAGATCGCGCTTTTCCGACGTGCCTGGCCGGGCCGACGCGTCGAACATTGTGCAGGTAAGGGTGTCGGCGGATGGCCACGGATGCAGAGGTCATGCGCGAGCCAGCCGCGTTCTCGCTGCATATTTCGGCACCCGTAGCCGTCCGTTCCCGGCGTCTTTGGACTGAAAATCCATGTGTCGACAGTTCGATTCTGTCCCTGCCCACCAAAAAACTCGTTTAGAAAAGGCACTTTTACTTTCACCGTTGCATCGACAACCGCCAAAACGTGCCGCAACCGTGCCGTTTCTTTTTTACGGGCCAGCCGTAAATGACGCATCGCGAATCACGGAAGCTTCGGCTTGTTGGGCGGCACTACTAGGGTCTCGCGCGCCTACTTTCGTGGAGAACGCCCGCTTGGCGGCGCCCTCTTTCAGTCACCTCATCACGGATGGTGTAGCGCCGGTAAATCGCTTTGGTCTTATGACTGACCATCGCCATCCGACGGAACGCGGCACTCCAGCCCGTTCCAATTTAGGACAGCGGTGCGGCGGGAGTCAGGAACAGGGCGGCGCTGCAAGGTTGATGACTTGTTGGGGGCAATCATCGCACCACTAAACAATTAATCATGAGGGCTGGCCCCGCCGGTTCATTTACGGGCGCGGTATGGACGATCAGGCGGCTGCCAGGCGGGCAAGCGGCAGCGGCAGCCCCGGAATATCGCTGCGGGCGCGATAGATCGAGCCTCTCATGCGGCGGCTTTGGGCCGTGACCACATAGAGGTCGCGCAGATCGTGGCCGCCAAAAACCACGCTTAGCACCTTCTTCTGCGGCATCGTGATGGTGCGGTCGAGCGTCGCGTCGCTGCGGAAACGCTTGACCACCCCGCCCAGAATTACCGCCACCCACACTCCGCCATCGGCATCGACGGTCATCCCGTCGCTCATGCCTTCGGTGACTTTGGCGAAGACCCGCCGGTCGCGAAGCTGCCGATCCGCGGTCACGTCGTAAACCATCACGTGCCCCGGCTGACTGTCGCAATGGTAGAGCAGCTTGCCGTCGGGACTGAACGCCATGCCGTTGCTGGTTCCGACGTTCTCCCAAACCAAAGCAGCGGAGCCGTCCGGATCGATCCGGTACAAGTCACCGGGCGCCTTCGGGACTTCGAGCGGGTCGTCCACCTCACCGTTGACGGTCCCGACATAAACGCTGCCGCCGGCGTCCACCGTCAAGTCATTGAAATGGCCCAGTGCTCTGCCCGGGAGTCCCTTGAACACTTCGTGCATTGTGCGGCTCTCTTCGCTCCACAACGCCACCCCCCGGCCGGTCACCAGCAGGTCGTTGTTGATGTTGAAGGCGATACCGCCAACCGACTTGCGGTCCGGGATAAGAGTCTCGATACTGCCATCGGGGCTGCGCCGATACACGCCGCCGTCCACGACGTCGCTGAAGTAGAGCCGGTTGCGCGCGTCGACCCGTGGCCCCTCCACCCCACCATAACCGGTGGCGAGCATCTCGAACTGCATCATGGACTAATCCTCGCTGCTGTATCGCGATGCGGAAGATTAGCCGGTCCGGGCTCACGGTCGCAACCTTCACCTTAGCAAGATTGCAGGTTTATCCTTTAGCAAGGCCCGGATTGGAGCCACGACCGGTCGTTGATCCGAAGAGCGATGGTATAAGGTGGGTTCTGGCGAAAGCAGAACCGCGAAAAGCCGTATTTTTCTCCTTAGGCCGGAGTTCCGGGAGGTACTGGAGGTACCACAGCGGCGGACGCGTGAATTCGAGAAGACTACCGAGCGACTAGTTTGGTTTTTGCATTCTGCCAGGCCGAATTTGCGATGAGTAGACCATGAAAAAACGGAGCCAGACGCTGTATGGCGCCGACTTTTATGCCGGCCAGGCCGCTGGTTCTTTGGAATCGGCGAGGCTCGTGGCGAGGCTCGTTTACGAATTGTTCCGGCCCGAAAGCGTGGTCGATGTTGGTTGCGGACTGGGAGGCTGGCTCAGAGCTTTCTCTGAACTCGGCGTGCGTAGGATTCGCGGAATTGATGAGGACTACGTCGATCGATCCAAGCTGTACATTGATCCGTCCTGCTTCACCCCGGTTAACCTGCGGGAACCGTTCGAGATCGGCGAGAAATACGATCTGGCAATCAGCGTTGAGGTCGCCGAACATCTGCCTGAAGCGGCCGGTCAGATGCTGGTAAAGGCTTGCACGAGCGCAGCCGGAGTCGTGATGTTTTCAGCGGCAGTACCCGGCCAGGGGGGCACCGGCCATATGAATGAACAATGGCCGGAATATTGGAGAGATCAGTTCAAGGCGTCCGGGTTCGTCATGGTTGATGCGCTACGCAGTTCAATCCGCGACAACCCTCGTATCGCATGGTGGTATCGTCAGAATTTACTATTGTTCGCGAGCCAGGATTCGATCCGGCGTTATCCTGCGCTGGCAACCGCCGCTGCATATGATGCTCCCGCAATGGAATGGATTCACGTCAACATGGTACGCAAGGCGGGGGTGAGGAACCTCTCGCGGCTTTTTCGGCCCGCTGTGGTGGATGCTTTCCACCGCGTGATCGCGCGCCTCGGGGCCAAAATACGCGGCGCAATCGGCGGCGTGTCCAGGCATTCTTGAAGTTCACATTGCCGCAATGATGACGGTCCAAACGACAAACTCCGTTATGGATTGGGGCTGATTCTCGTAATTTTGGACCCTTGTATGCCGATCCCGGCCATCAGTCCCTTTTGGTTGAAGATAAAAGCGTACACGCCATTCTGCAGTGTGGTCGTGGAGAGGTTCTTGCCAAAGCCTTTGTCCAGGACGACCAGGCTCGGCCCGGTTCCGAGTTCCCAGCCGTCGGTTCGGTTGAGATATCTAAGCGACGCGTTATCCATGAAGAACAATACATATCCAAACGATTGAGCGCCCGCCTGGTATCCAAACGAGGCCGCGACCGATCGATAATACCCGGCGGGCCGGTTGCGAATACGCAAAACCCCATCACCGTACTGCCCCGCAACAATAAAGCCGGCCTTGACGATACTTGGGAATACGAGGATACCCTTCGATTTCTGCGCCAGGGCCAACGCGCCCGGCGTATCCTGATAGAGCCCGTTCAGAGCTTGCGTCGCATTGCTATTGATTTGGCTGGCGCTCGCGGCCAAGGCCCCGGGACAATTCAGGCTGTTGACAAAAAATGCAATCAGCAGCAGGCCTCCAATCCGAATCAGGAGTCTGTGTACTCGAAGTCGCTGCGTGCTTTGTGAACCTGTAGTTTTCATCGTGATCTCTCGTTGGGTTTGCATAAGTTATCCTGGTGCGAAAAGCACCGTATTTCAACGATACCCGGCGCTATGCAAGGTTAGCGCATCTTCCAGACCGGGGCGCGTTTTTCGACGAATGCGAGCGGGCCTTCGCGACGGTCCTCGGTGCGTTCGATGGCGGCCCGGATTGGCTCGGACATCTGTTCCAGCACCGGCACCGGGAGGCTGTGACCCACCTTGATGATGCGCTTGAGCGCCTGCACTGCCAACGGCGCGCACTGGATGATTTCGTCAGCGATTGCGTCGGCTTGCTTCAACAGCGCTTCGCGGTCCGGCACCAGCCGCTGGATGTATCCAAGCTGATACATCCGCTCCGCGCTGACATGGCCCCCGGTGAGCAGGATGAGCAGCGCCTCTCCCATCGGGATTTGACGCGACAATTGCACGCCCGGACCGGGGATCAAGCTGCGCCGCGCCTCGGGCAAGCCGAAGCTGGACTGTACGGTGGCGATGCGAATGTCGCAATTGATCGTGATTTCCAGGCCGGCAGCCAGGCAGTAGCCGTCGATCGCGGCGATGATTGGCTTGCGGCAGTCCGCCAATTCATCGAAGGCGGCCCGTGCTCCGCCCCGGCGGCCGGTCCCGGCGCCCATGGCACGCTGGTCGCGCTGCGAAGTTTCCTTGAGATCCATGCCGGCTGAAAACGCCCGGCCTCCAGCTCCGGTGATGATTGCGACGAGCAGGTTCTTGTCGTTTCCGAACTCCCGTATCGCCTCGCCGATCGCGTGGACGATTTCGGAATTCAGCGCGTTCATCACCTCCGGACGGGTCAGCGTTATATATGCCTTGCGGCCTCGGGTTTCGTAGCGGAGCGTTTGCGTCGGGGTAATTGCCATCGGGATTCCTCCTGGTAAAACAATGCCATCGTCCGCCGCGGCCAAGGCTGGAACCGGAAAAACCGCGCCCGCCACCTGAACCGCTTGTGAACCTGATATTCGGCGCACATCATATCCGATGATGTTCGGCGTGGGCATGGTAGCTGGGCATGACCACCCAATTTCTTTGCGGGCGGTCTTGATGGTGATGGAAAAAGCAATCACTAATGGTTTTTTCCGATTGATTCCGCTGATCGGGGTTGCCTCATCTGATCGCGGGCGCGCCAGTCGCCCGGCAAGGGCGGTCCACGCGTGACCTGGGCCACTGCGGATGCTGCCCGCCTGTTTGAAATCATGGGCGTGAATATTCTGTTGACCGGCGATAACGCGGTCGCCGTCGGGATGGCGATACGCGACCGGCCCGCCGCACAACGGAAGGTCGCCTCGGCGGCCGGAATCGGCATCGCCGCGTTGCTGCAAACCGCGGCGACGTTGACGGTGGCGCGGCTGCTCACGCTGCCGATGGTTTCTTTAGCCGGCGGATTTCTGCTTTGCGCGATTGCGGTCCGCCTGCTGCGCGACCACGGAGACTTTTCGCAACCAGTTGCTCCGGCGCATTCGGATCGCGGCCTGCTTCACGCGATCGTGACGGTGGCGGGCGCTTACTTGTTGATGTGCCTGGATAATATTGTAGCCGTCGCGGCCGCCGGACGTGGACATCCCTTGCTTCTGATCGCTGCAGTTTTGCTCAGCACTCTGGTGATCATTCCCGCCAGCCTGGTGATCGCCAGGTTGATGGAACGCTCCCCGCTGATATTGACCGTCGGCGCGGGAATTCTGGGCTGGATCGCGGGTTCGATGCTGGCTGCGGCGGCGATGCGGATGGGTCGTATGCCGGCCGGGCGAATTATGGAATTCCTCATCCCGGCGGCGATGACCGCAATCGTAGTAACCTCCCCCTGGTGGTGGCGGGTGCAGGGAGCAATGAGCAGCCGGACTGAGCCATGATAGACGCAAAACCGCTTGCCTGAATCCCGCCCGCCAACAAATTGCGGTCCGACCCTCGCTGTTTCAACTCTTCAAAACCGTTCCGAGCGCGGCACCTGACGGGAATCGACCTTAGTCAGACGGTCGAAAAAACGGACCTTCTTTGCGTGTACCCTCATTTTGACGCGCGCTTGCGGCCAGGCAGGTGTGTTGAGTCACAGATACCATTGCGCTACATATCATGGTTCCCATGCCGGTACAGGTGCGGTCCCATGAACAGCGTCATCAAGAAGCTCGAAGATCAGATTCTTAAAGCCGACCTCCCGGCGTTTCGCGTTGGCGATACGCTGCGGATTCAGGTCAAAGTGGTGGAAGGTGAAAAAGAGCGCATCCAGGCCTTTGAGGGCATCGTAATCAAGCGGGTCCGGGCAGGAGCGCGGAGCACATTCACGGTGCGGAAAGTCTCCTACGGCGTGGGCGTGGAACGGATTTTCCCGCTGCATTCCAACCGGATCGAAAAGATCCAGGTGCTGACCCGCGGTCGCGTGCGCCGGGCTCGGCTTTACTATCTACGTGAACTCTCCGGCAAGGCGGCCAGAATTGGCACCAAGAGCGAGCAGCGGCCCCCGCGGACCAAGCAAGCATAGCAGCGCCCCAGTCCTCCCGGAAAACCGCGCCCTGATTCATCGTTAATGCCGGCGATCGGTTAGAATTCAGGCAGCGGGAAGGTCTTTTCCCGGCGCACAGCCTGGAGTTCCAACGGATTCAGTCCGAGCGCAATGGCGATGGTTGGCGCGAGTTGAGTCGCGTCGACCGAGGTTTTGATTACGTGTCCCGCAAGGCGCGGATTGCCGTAATCGGCCACCACCAGCGCGACGTTGCGATCTTCGACGTTGAACCCGCCATGCTCCGCGATATTGGTCAGGATCCCGCTGTAGTCCACGCCGATGCGGGGCTCAAGGATGATGTCGGGAACGCGAGAGTCGGCATGGGGGTCGTTGGCGAATAGATCGAGCGCCCCGCCGCTGTAGATTTTCGAGATCATGAGGGCCGCGCGCGTCGACGGGCTATCGAATTTCGCCAGCATTTCCCGGGTCCGGTTATGATCTTTGAGCCAGATCACGGAGATGCCCAGTTCCCGCGCAAACCCTAAAGCGCCGGTTTTCTCTAACATGTCGGTTGGGGTGGGGGAGACCCGCTTGTACTGGAGCGGGTCTATGGGTGCGTTGCCGTGCTTGGCGGTGACGACGATCAGCGTCGAATCCAGGAGCTGGTGCGCGGCCAGCGCATCGACCATTTTGCCCAGCGACTCGTCCACGAAACGGAACGCCTCCGCCAGCGCCGGAGCCGGCGTGCCCGCGTCGTCGATATAGCCGCCGGGGTTCTTCTTTTGACCGGTGTTAACCACCTGAAAATTCATTCCCAGGATCGCGGGCACTCCGACCACGTGTTGGCCGGTGTGATCCTTGCCGGCGATCTGATTGAGCGTCGCCTGCACCTTGATCTCATCGTACTTCTCGGTCAATGGCACGCTCGCCTGATAGGTCTTTCCTCCTCCCGCATCGGCGGAAATCTCAGGGTTGTAGAGGTCGTCCACCCCATGACCCGACGGGCCGTTGACCACGTCATAAACCGGATGCTTATCGGTCCAGGCGGTGCGCATCCCGTGGGCCTTGGCCACTTCGAAAATCGTGTTCACCCGCAGGTACTGATGCGGATAAACGGGACTACATCCCCGTGCGGGATCCAACGGCAGCTTGGCCGGATCGAGTCCGCCGCCGGCGTCCAGAACATGCGGGTTGTAGTCCATGGTCTGGTCGTACATGACGGCGGTGCCCAAAGTGGAGCATTTTGAGTGCGGCGGTGAAAGCTTGTGGTCGTAGCTGAGGCAGTACCAAATGCCCGTCGATATGGGAGAACCTCCGGTAAACTCCGCCAGCGTTCCCGGAAATGAGTCGGAGGGCCTCGAAGTCCAGGCCTGCGTGTACGTCACCCCATGCGCGCTGAGCTTCGCGAGGGTGGACTTGGGGTGCTCCTTGACGTAATTGGCAACGTCCAAGGCGTGCATTCCGTCAACGCTGATGAACAACACCCGCTTGAGGTGATGGATGCCGCGTGTGCCCGGCGCCCGGCCGCCAGCGCCGCCCGAACTCTGCGTCGCCGCCATCAGAATCGACAACATCGCTACCAACAGCGTCCGCCTCATCGTTATCACCATGGATTTGATCTCCCGCGTGTTCTTTTAGCAGTCAGCATCCGGGCAAAGTAGTCGGACCGAAGCGACATCGGTGGAAATGCTGCCGGCCGCGATGGCAGCCCGTCACCGATCCATCTGGACTTGCCGGTGAATGTGTTCAAAAATAGAGCGATCTGAGCTTTGGTGACCTGCTGGAGGCTCAGACGAAGTCGGTTCCGGACACGGAGTTTATGCGGAGCTTAAAAATGAAGCTGACCCTTCCC
Organism: uncultured Pseudomonadota bacterium; assembly: GCA_963805995.1. GTDB lineage: Bacteria > Desulfobacterota > Binatia > Binatales > Binataceae > JAJPJA01. The sequence goes on from CAWDWL010000004.1 coordinate 474,585, forward strand.
GCAACGATGGCGCTGGCTGCGATAGCGTTGGGATGCCTTTGCCTCACCAGCATCAGCCAAGCCGGCCCACCTGACGAAATGAAACTGCCCAAAGAAACGCTGGCGGCCGACAGTCAGTCCATCTTCGATCAGGGCAGTCATTTCCTGCACAACGGCAGTTCCCAGATGGAGATGCAGCAAGCCACTGAAGGGCTGGAAAAGCTGGGTGCGGGCGGGCATCTGGTGGTGCTCGATGCGGGCACGCAAGTCAAAGCCGTGGGCGGCGGAACGCGAGTCCGCGTGATCGGTGGTCCCCATGACGGACAGGTCTGGTGGCTGTTTACTGACGAGGACGTACGCAAGCCGGGCGAGGTGCCGCCAGGCGCCATCGAAGAAAGATAACCCGGCCTTGCGCGCGCCGGGCGCCCGCGCGAAGTCAGCGGCCTCCGCGCGACCCCGATTTTCCGGCTCAGGCGACCTTCATTCCCTGGTTGCGGAAATCCGCGCCGAGATCGACGGCCGGATAGACCTGGAACTCGGTGGTGTCGCGCCAGAAGCTGATCATTTTGCGGATGTCGTCATGATTGTTGGTTTCGAACACGAACACATCGGGAGCGTCCGAGCTCAAGGCCCCATAAAGGGCGATGGTCTTGATGCTCGCGGGCTTGCCACCCTCGTTCCACCATTTGCGGGACTTCTCGATCACATCCTTGCTCTTCAGCGCCACCCCCGGCTTATTCTTGTAAAACGCCACGTATAGCATCGCGCTTTCCTCCGGTTCGAATGTGCCCGAGCTTACTCCCACCGGCCCCAATCGGATAACGGATCGTGCCAGATCCATTTTCATGATCGCCGGTTACGCTTGACGGCGGCGCTGTGCTGGGCTGTAGTCCGGGAAACGGATCGAGCGCGAACTGCGCAACGCCAGGAGGATGGAGACGATGCATCCGCTGAAGGACAAAGCCTGCATTGTGGGAGTCGGCCAGACCCCCTACACCCGCGGCACCAACAGGTCTGCGCTGAGCCAGATTCTGCATGCGACCGCGGCGGCCGCGGAGGACGCCGGCCTGTCGGTGCATGACATCGACGGTATCGTTACGCCGATGCCGCTGCCCACGGTCGAGCATCTCGCGGCCAACCTGGGAATTGCGGATCTACGCTATAGCGGCGCGAGCAATATCGGCGGCGCCGCTCCGGTCGCGGCAGTTCAGACCGCCGCGATGGCGGTGGCGTTGGGTGTCGCGCGTCACGTACTGATCCCGGTCGGATGGAACGCTTACTCCGGGGCGGGCGTCCGAGGCGCGGGACGCGGTGGTCCGGTCGGCCTGCCACCTTCATTCGGCCTGACAATGTCCGAATACTATATGCCTTTCGGATTAGCAGTTCCCGTCCAATGGTTCTCGTGGCTGGCGACGCGTTACGTCCAGCAATATATGGTTCCGATCGAGGGTCCCGCGGCGATCGCGATGGCTGCCCGCAAACATGCGCAGCTTAATGACAACGCCTTCATGCGCAACCGCCCGATGACGATGGACGATTATCGAGCGGCACGGATGATTGCCGAACCGTTCCGGTTGTTCGACTGCTGCCTGGAGACCGACGGCGCTTGTGCGGTAATCATCAGTTCGGCCGAGCGCGCGCGCGATCTGAAGAAAACCCCGGTTTATATCTCCGGAACGGCGGAAGGTCATCCGATGCCCGCCGACGATATTCCTTCACGCCGGGAGTTCCTCAAGATCGGACTGCACTTTGCCACGCCGCAGGCGCTGAAGATGGCGGAGATCGATCGAGGGGCAGTCGATTTCGTCGAGATCTACGATTGCTTCACTCATATTGTGCTGCTTGAGCTGGAAGCGTTGGGCTTTTGCAAAGCGGGCGAAGCGTGGCAGTTCGTCCAGAACGGCCGGATCGAATTGGGCGGCGAGTTGCCGTTCAACACTCATGGCGGTTTGCTCTCCGAAGCGCATGTGGCGGGGTTGAATCACGTAGTCGAGGCGACGCGCCAGTTGCGCCGCGAATGCGGCGAGCGCCAGGTCAAGGACGCGGAAGTGGGAATAGTAACCGGATTCGGAGATTTCGGTGACGGCAGTCTGGCGGTGCTCAGGAGATAGAGAAATGGCAGAACAGGGAACCTACCAGCGATACCTGCCGCCCATGAGAGGGCTGGCGCACGATTTTTACGGCTACTGCAAAAATCATGAACTGCGTTTCCAGCGTTGCTCGCAATGCCGGACGTGGCGTCACGTGCCGCGTGAAATGTGCGCGGAGTGCGGGTCCTTCGATTACGAGTGGGCACAGTCTTCGGGCAAGGGTCAGGTTTACAGTTGGGCCACCACCAGCCAGCCGATGCTGCCCAAGTTTGCCGACGCCATCCCTTACAGCACCGTAATCGTGGAGTTGGATGAGGGCGTGCGGATGGCCACTTGGGTGATCGACGTTCCTCCCGATCAACTGCGCATCGGCATGCCCGTCGAAGTGGTCTTCGACGACGTAACCGAGGAGGTCACGCTGCCCAAGTTCAAGCGCCGTATGCAGTCCTAGCTTGCGACGAAATGATTCTGTCCAGCGGGCGTAGAAGACCGACCCCTGACCCTATACCTGGTCACTAATGCATTGGCGCAGAGGCGCTTTCTGTTCCCTCTCCTTATCCTAGGAGAGGGCGAGGGAGAGGTTACACGCTCCGGTCCACGACACAGATTTCGCCTACGGCCACTGACCTTGCGCGAAACCACTACCCCGAATTATTCTCGCTTTGAGGCCAGGAGAGGGCGAGGGAGAGGTTGCACGGTTCGATCCAAGGCACACATTTCGCCCACGGCCACTTACACTTCGCGCAACAACTGCCCCGAATTATTCTCGCTTTAAGGTTAATTTATCTCACTAACGCGGCCGTCCATCTCAGAGCCTTTTGCGAATGTCAGCGCAGCGCAAAATAGTACCTCGTCAGATGAAAGAAAACCGGCGCGGCGAAACATAGCGAGTCGATCCGGTCCATGATCCCGCCGTGGCCTGGGATGAGCTGGCCGTAGTCCTTTACGCCGGCGTCGCGTTTGACCGCCGACATCACGATACCCCCGCCGAAGCCCATCAGCACGATTACCAGCGCCATCAGCGCCGCCTGCCACGGCGAAAACGGCGTCATCCACCACAGTGCCGTGCCCGCGGCGACCGCCGACAACGTCCCGCCGATGAAGCCCTCCCAGGTTTTGTTGGGACTGATATGCGGCGCGATTGCGCGCCGGCCCAGCAGCTTGCCCCAGATATATTGGAGTACGTCGGAGGACTCCACGACGATGGCCAGAAAGAACAGGAGCTTGATGTTCTGGTCCTTAAGGACCGGGATGTTCAGATCCAGCAGCGCCGGAGCATGGCTGACGCAGTACACGCAGATCATCAGCGCGAAGTAGATCTTGGCGACCCGTTCCATGTAGTGTTTGTAATCGCCGGTCAGCGTGCTGCGGATACATACCCACAGGAATACATAGACCGGGATGAAGATCGCGAACAGACCATACCAACGCCCGTAAACAAAGACATATTGGAGCGGGGTTACGATAAAGAACGCCGTGAACAAGGTCTGATGATCGGCGTTACGGGTCAGGCTCAAGGTAATCATCTCGCGCAGCGCAAGGAACGAGATGAGGGCGAATAGAATCGCGGACGCGCCAATGCCCATTATTCCAGCGGCGAGAAACACACTCGCCATCATCCACCAGGCCCGGGTGCGCGCGACGATATTGTCAGCCGTGTCGCGCGCGGAGCCGGTGCTGGACCAGCGCCGCATCAGGGCGCCGGAAATCGTCGCGATAACCAGGATCGCCACGAGAACTTCCAGCAGCACAACCATCCGCGCGTCGTTGAACATCGTCATTGCTACGTGTCCTCCAGCGCGGCGACGGCCGCCCGCGCGCGGTCCAGAAACGTCCGCTTGTCCTCGCCGGGCACCAGCGGAATCGGCGCGCCGAACGTAACCGCCGCCAGGATCGGAATCGGGATGAACTTCCCCTTGGGCAGGATGCGGTTGAGATTCTCCAGGTACACCGGCACCAATTGCAGATGCGGATACAGCCGCGCCAGATGGTAGAGGCCCGGCTTGAATGGGCTGAGCCCTGTATCTTCATCGAGGTTGCGGGTGCCCTCGGGAAAGATGATCAGCGAGTCGCCCGCCTCGACAGCCTCTTCGATCGGACGCAGCGGGTTGTCGCGCAACGCCGCCATGCTGCGGTCGATCATGATGGCGCGAAAGACCCGCCGGGCCAGATAGCGACGCATCCGCGTAGCGTCCCAATAGTCGCGCGCGGCGACCGGGCGCGTGCGGGCGCGCAAAGTGTCGGGCAGCGACGCCCAGATCACCGGAAAATCCAGATGGCTGGTGTGATTGGCGAAATAAAGGCGCTGCACCGGATCGGGAGCGCATCCGGCCCAGCGCGCCTGCGCACCGGTCAACAGTCGAATCAGCCCCGCTATCATGGCCGTTCCAGGGTGCGAAGTATCAGCACGACGCGGCGCATCACGGTCACCGCGCCACCCAGCGCGATGATCAGCAGCGCGGCATACAGGATGATTTGCTGAAGCGACCAGAATACTCCGGGCATGCAGAGCGCGCAGGCCACGGTCAACGCCGCCATCCGATGCGGTTTGGCCATCGGCCCGACAAAAAAATCCGGCGTTCCCGCGCCGTGGCCGAGCACGCGCACGTAGGCGGTGAGCACCGCCATCATGGCAGCCAGCCAACCCAGTCCGGCGCCGTAGGGCAGGGTAGTGATTGCGTATCCAGCGGGAACGATAATCAGGGGGTCCGAGATGCGGTCGGGCAGGTCGTTGAAGATGTCCCCCGATTTGGTCTTCATGCCGCCCTCGATCGCGACCATCCCGTCAAGCAGGTTGCACAGCAATCGCGCCTGGATGCCGGCGATCGCGACCATGAACAGCGCCGCCTGCGCCAACGGGGTGCTCATGAATCGCAGCGCCGCAAACGCGATCCCCGCCACACCTGCGCATCCGGTGCTGGCACACGAAATCGCATTTGGGGTCACGCCTTGCCGAACGAGCAGAGCTGCCAATCCGGCGGCCCATCGCGAATTGCGGGCCTTAATCGGCCGGCGTGCGAAAGCGGGTGCGGCCTCCATAAGTTTGCCGCTGAGGGATAACTGATCCGGCATCGTCGGTTCAAGCTCTTCGTTTGCTTTCTTCGACTTGGCCACAATACCTGCGCATTACCTGAAGTAAGGAATTGCTATAAATGTAAGAAAAGAATACAGCGGTGGCGGTTTCAACGATCAAGGGACAGACCACGATACCACGTGAAATCCGGCGCCATCTAAACCTCAAACCCGGCGATCGCCTCGAATTCCTGGTGGAGGCGGACGGCAAGGTAGTCCTGGTGCCCGCGACTGTGGACATCGCGGATCTGAAAGGTATGCTGCTCCCGCACCGCGAAGAGTCTCGCTGGAGGAGATGGAGCAGGCCATCCGTAAAAGGGTGCTTGCCGCCAGGGACCACAGCTACGACCGGAAGTTTCGATCCTTCGAAAAACTCATCAGTGCGTAACGAAGTCCCTGATTCGCGAGACCCTGCCGCACCAGGGTGTGCGCCTGCACTGATGCTCTATGGCGCGTCATCTCGGTAGATGTCAGGCTTTTCTCCCGTCCCTCCTCCTCCATCAGCGCCAGTGTCGTGGTCCAGAAGTGTACCGTGCGAAGGGAAATGTCATCAACCGACTCGACCCGCAGACCGGCCTCACGCGCTGCGGCGAGATATTCAGCTATGGTGCCGATGCGCGTATGCCAGTAGTCATTGAACGGCTCTTCGTATTCCGGATGCGCAAGAAAGCAATCGACGATGAAAATATGCCCGCCGGGGCGTAGCAGGGAAGCGACCCGTCTGAGCCAGGGCACGCGCGCCAGATAACCGGAACTGTCCACCGCCACGGCGGCGTCAAAGCAGCTTTCCCCCGGCACTTCGAGCGCATCGCATAGCAGCGGCTGGATCTGCAACTGGACTCCCGCCTGCGCAGCAAACCGCGCCACCAAATCCACATGAGACGCAACGCAGGTTACAGCCGTGACCTGCGCGCCAAACTCCTGCGCCCAGAAGATCGCCCCGCCACCCAGACCGCAGCCGACATCAAGAACATCCCCGCTGAGAGTCGATGCCGCGTCCCAAATCCCGGCCGCGTGATAGAGCAGACGCTCCTGCGCAGCGACCAGGCTCTGGCGCAGTCCCTCAACCGAAGAGCCTGGCAAAGCAGGTTCATCCGCGAGACCGGTATGGTAGTGTACGCGTGGCCCCGGGCCGTAACGCTCCAAGATTGCCCGCGTTTTCCTTTGGTAGTGGGCGACCAAATGTTGTATTGAGCCGGGCGTAAAACCACCTCGTCTCTTCATTAGCAACCCCAGGTCCAAACGCTAACCTAGCTGACAAACAGCCCGTTTAACTACCGCCGATCCTTCCTTCTGTTCCTTGATTTTGGTTTATATGGTGTTGCGGTCGCATGGACAAGCCGCCATGGGTGGCTAGTGTCCTCTCTTCTGAAAAGAAAAAAGTATCTAACGTAATCGGGCGTTGTAATGGCTTGGCCCGGACCCGCGAGTGAGATGTCTTGATACGTGCCGATACCGCTTATCTGAGCATGTAATGCGGTTGACCCGGCGTTGTCTGTGTTCGGCGGCGCTTCGATCGGGGGGTTAGTTATAAAAGGAAAGCCCGACTTAGGGAGATAATTAAATTGAGGCAACAGAGCCGACTGGTGACTATTCAAATAACTTATAACATTGCGCTTTCCCGCGAATGGCTTTGCAGTTGGGTCGTCAACTTTATTCATTACTATGTCGGCATGCATCACTGACGCCAAAGAGGTTGTAGAGTTGCTATAGGCGCCTTTATTAAAGGCCTTGACGGCCGTGTCGAATACGTTCATCAACTGAGTCAATTGTGGGACCCCCGCACGTTAGAGTTGATCTAAATAGACAATCATAGTCTTGCAAATATCTTCGCGCTATCCGAGTTGGAGGGCCAGGATTCCATCGAAATGAAAGCAATTATGCCCCGCGAGACGACTTGATCGTTGGCTAAGGCTACAGTTTGAAGTCAACTATACTGGTCCTGCAACTGCCCTATGAGTTCCTTCGCTTTCACCAAATCCGAAGTGTCAAAACCCTCCGTGAAAAATCCAAGGCATTCCTCAAGAACATGTCGTGCCTCAGCGCGCTTGGATTGGCTGAGCCGTAAAAGAGATAAACTCATAGCCGCGCGGAGCTCCAGGGATTTGGCTTTCTGCGCTTTGGCGACAGTAAGAGCCTGACGAAAGCATTGCTCAGCATCGCTCTCATTCGTGACCCCACTTTGTTCGGCGGCGCGCTTGAGTATCAGCTCTCCTTTGAGCCGATATAGTTCGGCTTGCCACCAATGTTCCTGGCATTTGTCCGCCAGCTTTTGCGCCTCGTCCAAAACCGCGAGGCCCTCTTCGGCGCGTCCTGCGTTTCCATATGCTTCGGCCAGCAAGCTGAGGTAAGCAGGCCGCAGAACCACCGCACCGGTGACCTGGTACGCATTGAGCCCGGCGCGCATTTCCGCGATTCCCTCCGATTGCTGCGCCCGTTGGGTCAAGGCCCAGCCGCGCATGATCATTCCCATGGCCCGGTAGAACGCAAAGTCATGCTCTGTCGATATGGTTACGGCCGCGGATGATAACTCTTCCGCGGTTTGGCCATTGCGGCAAAACTGATGGAGCCATGAAGCGAAAGCATCGGCGGTTGCTGAGGTATAGGGATGGCTCAACTTTTGCGCCAAGGCGAGTCCTTCAGCGTGCTTCTTTAGAGCCTGATCCGGATAGCCTAAAAACCAAAGCGACCAGCTTGCGTGAATAAGGCTTACCGCGGCCGGATCGTGCCCATAGATATAAGCGTGCGAGCCATGTTGCGCCGGATCATAAGTTGCGAGGGTTTCGTTGAGATGCTCCAGTGCCTGGCGGAAGTCGCCGGCTCCAAGGAGACCGACCCCACGCACATGATGCGCTTGCACGAGAAACCCGGTGTCGCCCGTCTTCTGGGCCAGACGCAGACATTGCTCGGCGAGATCTCGCGCGATCATGTGCTCCGCACGCGCCATGTAGAACATCCACAGTCCCCACATCACCGGAAAGAGCTGCGGAATCTCGCCCGCTTGCCGGCACAGGTCCCGGGCCCGGGCGTATACCTCCCCAACCTCGTACGATCCAAAGCCCTTGGTTACGATCAGCGGCGTGCCGACAGCGAGTTGGAGCGCGAGTTCCTGCTGGAAACGCTCTGGGCTGTCGGGGACGGATTTGAGCAGTTCCAGCGCTTTGGAGAAGTGACTGACCGCTTCGAAATTTGCGGAGCGTTGCACGGCCTGCTGGCCTGCCAACTGCCATTGCGGGATGGCTTCCTTGGTTAGATTCGCTTCCGTGTAGTGATATGCGAGGAGGTGAGGCTGGGCTTGAGCGATCTCCGGGAACCGCTCCGCCAATGTCTGAGCGATCTGTCGATGGTACTGTTCCCGCTTGCTCCTCAACAGCGACTGATAAGCGGTATCCTGGATCAACGCGTGTCTGAACCGATAGCTTGCCTCGGGCGCAATACCCTGCACCGACAGCAATTCCGCATCCGCGAGTGTGCGGAGCGCCTCGTCGAGTTTCTGATCCTGCAGCGAAGTGACGGCGCTAAGCAGCGGCCAGGAAAATTCCTGACCGATAACCGACGCCACCTGCGCGACCTCCCGGGCCTTTCCCAAGCGATCCAATCGCGCCATCAGTGAGTCCTGCAGGGTAGCCGGAATTTCGCGCAGCGCCGGCTCCGCCGCGCCGCTTTCCAATACTGAGCGGGTTAATTCCTCCACAAACAGAGGGACCCCGCCGCTGCGCTCGGCCAGCGCTTCAACCGTGGCTGTGGCAAGCGGCGCATGTGCGGTCAGCCTTGCCACCAGCTCGCGCACATTGCGCGCGTTCAGACGATTCAGCATCAGCTGCGCATGATGTGCCCGATGTGGCCACGGCGCCCGGAACTCAGGGCGAGCCGTGCAGACCAGCAGCAGTGGTGCGTTCGCGCCCTGCTCAGCCAGAAGTTGAATCACTTCGAGCGTCGAGGGGTCGGCCCAATGCAAATCTTCTATCGCGATTACCAGCGGCTGAATCCGCGCCGTTCCCAAAGCCCACGCCACGATCGTCGCCAATAGCCGTTTGCGCAGCCGCTCGGGCGTAATCGTCAGCGGCGGGTACTTGGGGGGAATGGGCAGGTTCAAAAGCGGTGCGATAAGCGGGATCGCTTCGGCTGGCTTGACCCTTGCCGACTCCAGCGAAGCCTCGAGTCCGTTAAGCCGCTCGTCCGTGCTCTGTTCGCCACGCCACCGAAATCCTTGCTGCAACATGTCCACGACCGCATAGAACGGGGTGTTCTGATGCAGCGCCGCCGCGCCGCAATCTACCCACGTATGTGCCGCGTCCGCGATCTCGTCGCGGAAACGTACAAGCAGGCGTGACTTTCCTATTCCCGCTTCGCCCAGGAGCAGGACCATCTGGCCTTCGCCATCGCAAACCAGTTTCCAGCGACTGAGCAAGAATCCCAGTTCGTCCTCGCGCCCGATGAATGGCGTCAACCCGCGTTCGTCGGCCGTGTTCAAACCTTTGCGAACGCCGCTGGGTTGCACTACGCGGAAGAGTCGAACGGGACTGGCCACTCCCTTCAGGGATTGCGGCCCCCGATCCTCAACCACGAACATTCCGGAGATCAGGCGATGTATCGCGTTGGTAATCATGATGGTGCCGGGTTCGGCCACCGCTTGTACCCGCGCTGCGATATTAGCCACCTGCCCAAATACGTCGGCGCCCTTGTCGAGGCTTTCACCTACCACGACCGAACCGGTATCTATTCCGATCCGCGCCGCAAGTTGGGGACGCCGCTCATCGGGAGTCCGAGGGTTGAGGGCCGCGACTGCGTCGAGGATCGCGAATCCGGCGAGTACTGCACGTTGGGGGTCGTCCTCATGTGCCTCCGGGTAGCCAAAATAGACCAACAGGCCATCCCCGAGGTATTGCGCCACGTGTCCGTCAAAACGTACGAGCGCCTGGGTCGCGGCCTCATAGTAACTTGCCATCAGGACGCGTAAGTCTTCCGGATCGAGCTGCGACGACATCTGTGTCGAGCCGACCAGATCGCAAAACATGATGGACAAATGACGCCGTTCGGCCGGGGAGCCAATTGAAGCGGCGGGCGATTTGTTTTGATTCACGGGCGAGGGCGTCAGGTGCGGGAGCGTCGACGCTTGCCCGGTTGATGGGGCAGTTTTTAGAGCGTCCCCGCATCCGCTGCAAAACTTTGCCGTTGGCCTGTTTGGAGATCCACATGCGGGGCACTGCGCGACGAGGGGCGCCGCGCACTGATCGCAGAATTTCGCTGCCTCGGGATTCTCTGAGGCGCAGCTAGAGCAACGCACCATGCGCATCCCCGTGGAGCCTCCGTGCGAAAATTTACCACCAATCAAGCGAAATTTCAAACTTCAATGACCTGAAATTACATTGGATGGAAAGAAAGCCAAAAAATTCAACTCACAGCTACTACAGAGGGTTTTACAAGAAGTCCAATCCCGATTGACAGCGAACTCGCGGGGCGGGCAGGGTAGAGCCACCGATTGGACGTGATGCCGATGCGGCAGTGCCGACTGGTTGACGCCGGCTGGTACGGCAGCGCGACGTACGGCTCGTGTCGTCCAAAGGAGAGTAGTCGCCCTATGAAAATCGGAGTCGGAGCGTTTATCGACGAAACCACGGCGCCGCCTGACGTGATCGGGCGCAAATGCGAGGCGCTCGGCTTCGAGTCGATCTGGCTCCCTGAACATCCGGTGATGCCGAACTTTCAGCCGCCTCAAACCAGCGTCACGGAGCGGGTTTTCGAAAAGAACCAGGTGCCCGACTGGTACACGCGGATCCCGGACCCATTCGTCACCTTGATGGCGGTGGCGGCGGCGACGACGCGGCTGCGGCTGGGTACCGGAGTCTGTCTGGTTCCCGAGCACGAGCCGATTACCCTGGCCAAAACGATTGCCACGCTGGACCTGTTTTCCAACGGCAGATTCCTGTTTGGAATCGGTGCGGGTGGAATCCGCGAGGAGTCAGAGGCGATGGGCGTCGATTTCCGCCGCCGATGGGTCATGACGCGGGAGTACCTCCGCGCGATGAAGGAGTTGTGGACCCAGCCCGAATCGCAGTTCGAAGGCGAGTTCGTAAAATTCCCGCTGCTCAAATCTCTGCCCAAACCGCGCCAGAAGCCCTATCCGCCAATCCATATTGGAGCGGGCGGCATCGGTCCCAGCTCGCTGCGCGCGCTCAAGGACACCGTGGCGCTGGGCGATGGATGGGCGCCGGTCGCGATCGCGCCCAATCTGCTAGTCAAGGAACTGGCGACGCTCAAGGACCTGTGCGCGCAGGCTGGACGCGACTTCAACCGGCTTGAAATTACCATCTTCATGCCGGCCGAACTGAGCAATCCGCGCGACACGATTCGCGCCTATGAAGAGGCCGGAGCGCATCGCCTGGTCTTTACTCTGTTTGCGCCGCAGCTCACCGAGCCGGTGCTGGAGGATCTGGCCAGGCGCTATGTGCAGACCTGACCGCGCGTCGGAGGAAAGCGGCAAGTGAAGATCGGGATCCTCGCGTATATCAATGAAAACACCGCGCCGGCCGACGCGGTTGCCCGCCGATGCGAGGAGTTGGGTTTCGAGTCATTCTGGCTTCCTGAGCATCCGATCATGCCGGTCACTTTCCGGCCGCCGCAAACCAAGGTCAGCGAAGAGGCCTACCAGGACAAAGCAGGCGACTGGTACGCGCGTATTCCGGACCCCTTCGTGCTGTTGATGGCGGCGGCCGCCGCGACCACCCGCATTCGCATCGCCACCGGGATTTGCCTGCTGCCCGAACACGAGCCCATCACGCTGGCGAAAACGGTCGCGACGCTGGATTACTATTCCAACGGCAGATTCCTCTTCGGAATAGGCGCCGGCGGAATACCCGAGGCCACGCAGATCATGGGAGTGGATTTCCGCCGCCGATGGGAGGTTGCGGGAGAATACATCCGCGCCATGAAGGAGTTGTGGGGGAAAGAGGAATCGGCCTTCCAGGGCGAGTTCGTTCGCTTTCCTCCAGTTCGATGCTTGCCCAAGCCGCGCCAAAAACCCCATCCGCCGATTCATATCGGAGCCGGAGGCATTACACCCAAGTATTTGCGCGCGCTGCGAAACACGGCCGCGTTCGGCGATGGATGGGCGCCCTTGGCCGTGCCCCCGGAGCGCCTGGCGAAAGATCTGACAATTTTAAAGGAACTGTGCGCTCAAGCCGGACGCGACTTCACACAAATCGAAATTTCGGTCTTCTTCCCCATCGAGTTGTCCAAACCGCAAGACACACTACGCGCTTATGAGGCCGCCGGCGCGCATCGCCTGGTCTTCAATTTGTGGTCGCCACAGCTCGATGATGGTGTGCTCGAGGACCTCGCAAAGCGCTACCTCTGCTCATGACTGATAGGCCGTCAGCTTACCAAGATCGGAAGCCGTGCGCGTCGTCGAGAAGCGCTTTCTTAACGTCCGCAATCCTGCGTTCGTCCCGCCATACCGCTTTTTGATGTGGCTGCTCCGGGGTAGGTATAGCCGCTGGCAGCATCGTGAAACCGCAATTCGCGAGCGAAGTGGAATAGAGTCGGGATTTCCACCATCTCACAAAGTGTGTTATGCGGAACTCCAGTAGGGAGTGGTAAAGAAGAGTGTTGGATGAATCACTAACACCCTTTACCCAAAGCCCGTTCGTGGGCCGCGAGCGGGAAGTGGCCGAACTTCGCGCGGGTTTGGATGACGCGCGCGCCAGTCACGGACGATTCTTTTTCGTGACGGGTGAGCCGGGCATCGGTAAAACCCGCCTGGCGGATGAAGTAGCGGGGTATGCGGCGTCGAGCGGGATGGCGGTGCTCCGGGCGGCATGCTGGGAAGGGGACAGTGCGCCAGCTTACTGGCCATTTATACAAGTGGTCCGGTCCGCTCTCGGCGCCATCAATCAGCATCAGGAAGCTCCGGTCACGCCGCTCGGCGGCAGGCACGAGCCGCGTATAACACCCGATCTCGCGCAACTTGTTTTGGAGCTGCAGGGACAATCCGCGACAACCGCGCAATCCGCACGTCCATCGCTGGATCCGGAACAAGCGCGCTTCAGGCTATTCGATTCCGTCGCAGTGGCGCTCCGCAACCTTGCGGGCAGCGGACCGCTCATGCTCCTGCTCGAAGACCTGCACGACGCCGACCAGCCCTCCCTGATGATGCTGCGTTTCGTGGTCGGCCAGCTCAAGAGAGCGCCGATCCTCGTCCTTGGCACCTACCGCGACATCCAGGTGCAACGATGGCCCGTGCTATCGCGGCTTATCGGGAACCTCGTTCAAGAGGCAGCTCAAGTCCCGCTTTCCGCCCTCAGCCGGGAGGATACCGCAAGGATGATCGAAGGCCGTGCAGGTACGCCGCCAAGTCCCAGGTTGGTATCGGATATTCATCAGGCGACCGCCGGCAATCCGCTTTTTATCGACGGACTGGTGCGGGTGCTGGCGGTCGAGGGAGCATTGAAGAACCCAGGCCGGCTGAACCTGGGGGCTTTCCGGGTTCCTGACGGGGTGCGGGAAGCGATTCGGCGCTGGCTGGCGCTGCTTTCGAATCGTTCCGCGCTGGTAATCGCAGCCACGATCGGGCAGCAGTTCGACTTGAGATGTTTGCAACGCGTAACCCACGCTGCGAACCACCACCTTCTGGATTCGCTGCGCGAGGCTTCGGAGCTGGGAATAGTGGTGCCGCTCGCATACGGCGTTTACCGGTTCTCACATGCGCTGATCCGCAATGCTCTCTGCGATGAACTCAATTCGAGGGAACGCGTTCGCGTTCACTTACAGGTTGGAGAAGCGCTTGAGGAGATTTACCAACCCGATGTCGAGGCGCACGTAGCTGAGCTTGCGCACCATTTCCTTGAAGCCGGCGATAACCACAAGGCAATCGACTATTCAATCCGGGCGGGTGAAGCGGCGCGGGAGGTTTTCGCCTACGAAGAGGCCGTCACGCACTGGGAAACTGCGTTGAAGCTGATGCCAGACAGTCGCAATGACCGGGAGCGCCGCGCCGACCTGCTGGAGCGGCTGGGCGACCTGCTTGCCCTGACTGCGTCTGAAGGCGCTGGACAGCTCAGTTATCTGGAACGGGCCTTGAGCCTTTATCGGGAGTTAGGCCTCGAGGAAGCGGCGGCCCGAGTGCAAGGACGCATGACGATAAGCGTCATTGGGGAAGACGTGCGCGTCGAACCGGGCATGGCTACCTCGCAGCGGGCGATGGAGTTGAGCGAACAGTCGGGCGACCGGATCTCATGGGCACGAGCCGCTGTCTCCCATGCCTTCAGTTTGTGTGCAAGCGGTCAGTTGGCACGGTCGTTTGCGCTCGTCGACCAGGTGACCGATGAGGCCGACCGGCTTAGCGATAACGTCAGCGGCGGCGCAATACTGTCAGTTCCGGCCGAAATGATGGTCTGGCTCCTTGATCCGGGTGAAATTGCAAGCCGCATGCAACGTGAACTAGGCAAGCCGAGGATGGCGAAGGCTCCGTTGCTTCGACAGGTCGTCGCCGAGTGGATGCGCGTCTTTGAAATCCTGAGAGGGAACCTGGGCGACGCCAATCCACCCGTGGCGCAACCCGGTGGCGAACCATTGACCGAAGCTATGATTACCTTTTGGCAGGGTGAATGGGAGAAGGCTGAGTCCGTCGTTGCCCGAGCCTTGCAACGGGCGGTTTACGGCGGAAGATCCCGACGCGTACGTATATACAGCGCTTGGCTCGTCAAGATGCGCCGGCGGTTGGGCAGGCACGCGGCGGCTGAAACGCTTCTGCAAGAAAATCTTGCCCTATGTGTTGCGCGTCCACACGTTCCCTTCGAATTGAATACCCGGCAGGAATTGGCCTCGCTTTACGCACAGATTCAACGACCCGAACAGGCCCATCCCCACCTTGCGCGATGTCGCGAAGTCATGGCGGTAGGCGAGAACTGGCGCGGGCTCGCCGGCCACGTCGCGCGCGCTGAGGCTATGGTTGCCGCGGCGGAAGGTCGCTTTTACGCCGCGAATGGGCAATTCGCACGCGCGGTGGAAATTTACCGTCGTTACCAGGTACCGTTCGAGGAGGCTGAGGCGCTCCACTACTGGGGCCGCATGCTGCTGGTGGCGGGGAATCCCGTTCAGGCGCTGGAGCAGTTGGACGCCGCGTCGGAATTCTACCGGCGTCACGGCGCGGGAGAACCCTGGTTGGATCGAGTGCGGACCGACCGACTGCGAGTGCAAGCTATTATCGCCGAGCATTATCCCCTCGCGGAACAGGTCGCTGAATTGCCTCACGCCGACTGCAAAGCCAACGACCAGCCCAGTGAGGCCGAATCACTCGCAGGCATTTTCCGCAAGCAAGGAGAGTACTGGACGTTGTCCTGGGCGGGGTCCGAGTCGCGGCTGCGGCATCGCAAGGGATTCCATTACATCGCCTGGCTGCTAGGGAATCCCGCCCAAGAGTTTGCGGCTGCGGATCTGATTGCCGCCGTGCAACCAGGTGAACCTATGCCAGGTGCTGCCGGAGCGCGCGAATCGCATCGGACACCCAGGACTATCGCGCGCGGCCTCGGCGATTCAGGCGCCGCCCTGGACGCTACCGCCAAGAGGCAATACAAGCGCCGCCTTGACGACCTGCGTGAGGATCTGGATCTGGCCGAGCAACTCAACGATCTTGGGCGGGTCGACGGAGCCCGCGGCGAGATCGAATTTATCAAAAGCGAAATCGCCGCCGCGGTTGGGCTTGGAGGGCGGGACCGAAGGAGCGCCTCTCACGCCGAGCGGGCCCGGCTCGCCGTGACCAAGGCGATCAAGTTCGCTCTCAAAGGGGTTCGCCAGGCCGACCCCGAACTCGGCAGACACCTAAGCATCAGCATCCAGACCGGCTATTTCTGCACCTACCGCCCCGTCCAGTCCGTCACCTGGGAGTTCTGAAGCTGCCGAGCCACGTCACTTGTACCCTTGCCGGGCACACCTGTGCCGCACATTATCACGCCCGATATTCGGACATCTGAGGCGTCCCGCGCAAACCCCGGACGGCTTGCCGCGCAAATCAAAGTAGAGTGACACATGTGATGGGTAAAATGGCGCGAATAATATTCTTTGCAATGCTCATTGGGCTCCACGGATGCGCCGGGTCTCAATCCTCGAACCAACAACCACAGACAGCTACCGGCCAGGCGAGTGGTCGCCCGAGCCGGGAGAAGTGGATCTTCGCCATGAGATCAACCGGGCCGCTTCAATGGCCGGCTCCGGGTGCCTGGAGTGACCGTTGGAACCCGCCATCAATCTCAGTGGGAAGAAGTGGCACGGTCTACGTCTGGGCGTACAACGGCAACCTCTATGCGATCAATCCCGATGGCTCACAAAGGTGGGCTTTCGAGACGGGCAGTATCAAGGGTTCAATGGCATTTGGAAAGGATGGCACCATCTACGCCAGGGCAATTATTCGCTTGTTTGCCATCAATCCCGACGGCTCACAGAAGTGGGTTAGTGGCATGAAAGACAGGGGGCCTGACAATCCCGTGGCGGTGGGACCTGACGGTAGCATCTATACGGTAAACCTGGGCACTCCGGGGTCCTGGACCGGAATCGGTTTGTCGAGGTGCTCATTTTGTGCGCTCAACCCCGACGGCTCACTGAAATGGGCCTTCCGGCCAACGGTTGGCTTTGTGGATTCGGTGGTGGTGGGACCTGACGGCGTGATTTATGTGAGCACCAATGAACGGGGCGCAGGCAGACTCTACGTGCTCAGCCCCGCTGGCTCGCAAAAATGGGTTACGGGAACATTCAATGTGATGTCAGTCATCATCCGAAGTGACGGCACCATCATCTCTGACCAAGCCCATTTGATCAATAAAGTCGATTTAGTGGCCGGGGTTAATGCATTCAATCCCGATGGCTCATCGAAATGGGCCCTCGACAGAGTCGTGGCATTGGTGGCCGGGAGCGATGGCACGATCTACGGCACGTCGTCTGAAGGGTTGTGCGCAATCGGTTTGGACGGCTCATTAAAATGGACCTATCACATGAAGGAGGCGGTGATATCCGTCGCGGCCGGAACCGACGGTACCGTCTATGCAACGGCGCTCGACACCAGCAAGGGCAGCGACAGCGCTCTTACACTCTACGCGATCAGGCCCGGCGGCTCGCACAAGTGGTCGTTGATGACCGGGCAAGGTGCCGGTTCAGTGGCGGTCGGCACTGACGGCACCGTGTATGTCGCGTCGCGTGATGGCAACGTTTACGCTGTAGGCACTGAAGACATTTCCACCATTACTGGCGATAGTCAAACAGGCACTCCTATCTCAGAAGCCGTTTTTCCGCACCCTGCTAGTGTGGTGTCCCGTAAATAACGTTATGAACCGCGGGACGTATAAATAAATCCTTCTCTGTAAATTTGAGCCTTCTGAGCATCGACTTATTAAAGTAATTTACGGGATACCACACTAGACACGGCCGGTGTTTCCGGTCAACGGAGGTCACCATGAACTGCGGCTTCTGCACAAAAGAAGTGCCTGCGGCGCGCGCCTTCATCGATGTTGCGCGTGGCAGCGGTCTGGGCGATTGCATTTGTTACGAATGCGTGACCGAGTTGTATAGCATTCTGAGGGGGATGGAGATGGCGACGCTACGACCGCTGGGCAATCCGGTACACCCCTTGGTACCACGCGCCCCGGCCATACGTCTGCATCCGCGCAAAGATCATTGAGCTATCCCGGAGTGGGTAAGCCCGAGTCCTTTGTCCCTGGCGGGGGGATGCCCGCGCCGGATTTGTCACGGGTGATCGTTTATCGATACTCAGACGAATGGCAACCGAACAGTTGTTTGGACGTCAGTGGTTACTGAATTCACGCTATTGACAGGTCTTCCGGGAGTAACGTCGACGCTGGTGGAAACTGGGGATGCTTGGGTAATATCACCTTTAATGTCGTTCCCCCAGGAGGCTCAACAGCACGACTTTTACATTCAGGCAGTTAGTGCGTCTGGCCCGCAGTCTCTTCGTTTCCACAAACCATGTTCGCTGGGACGGGCACATTGAGCACGTGAAAGTATTTTCAACGTTAGACTACTCTGACCGTCCCGCATGGGCGCCGGATTAGTCTGCGCCAAATCGCCGTGGCTCTACGCTTTAAGACACTTAATTACACTTTCTTACCCGAGCGCCGTTTAGTACACATAACTTCCGCACGCGGTCTGCGTATGCTACCGTGTGGCCGCCGGCAACAGGGGAAGAAAGCGTGTCAGACCTATCTGGAGACGGTGCTTTAGGGTTTACCAAGAGCGCGTTTGTTGGCCGTGAACGCGAGGTCGCTGAACTATGCAGAGGCCTGGATGAGACGCGCGGCGGGCGGGGCCGATTGTTCCTGGTAACCGGCGAACCCGGCATCGGAAAGACGCGCCTGGCCGATGAGGTGGCGCAGCGAGCCGCGTCGAGCGCGATGATCGTGCTGCGGGCGGGATGCTGGGAAGGCGCCGGCGCTCCAGCATACTGGCCGTTTGTTCAGGTGGTTCGTTCAGTACTGGGTGGCGCACATCGTGACGCGCTGCTCAAACTGCTGGCCGCCAGGAATGTGCCGCAGGTAGCGCGCGACCTCGGCCAACTTGTCCCCGAATTGCAAGCCGAAACCGCGACGCCCGCCGAGCTGTCGACGGAGCCTTCGCAGGCGCTGGATCAGGCGCGGTTCAGATTGTTTGACTCGGTGGCAACGGCAATCAGGACCCTCGCGGCGCTTAGCCCGCTGATGCTCATCATCGAAGATCTACATGATGCCGATCAGCCTTCGCTCTTGCTGTTGCGCTTCGTCGTGGGCCAGTTAAAAGATGCGCCAGTCCTCGTCCTGGGCACCTATCGTGACATCGAAGTGCAACGCTCGCCCCCACTGTCTCAGCTCATCGGCGACCTCACGCGGCAGGGGATCCAGATACCGCTCCGCGCACTTAGCCGGGATGAAACCGCCCAGCTGATTAGAGCACGTGCCGGGGCGTCTCCCAGCCCTAGATTGGTGTCGGATGTTCATCAGGCGACAGGGGGCAATCCGCTTTTTATCGACGGACTAATCAGGGTGCTGGCGGCGGCGAAGGGGCTGGTAAACACCGGCCCTCTCAACCTCGCCGCCTTCAGAGTTCCTGACGGGGTGCGCGAGGCGGTCCGCCGGTGGCTCGCCCTGCTTTCGGATCGGTCGGTTCTGATAACGGCGGCCGTAATAGGGCAGCAATTTGAATTGAGATGCCTTGAACGCATTAGCGGGCTGGCCAACCACCGACTCCTGGATTTCATGCGTGAAGCATCGGCGGTGGGGATCGTGACGCCAGTCTCGCACGGTGCGTATCGCTTCTCGCATGCGCTAATCCATAATGCGTTATTCGATGAACTGAACTCGGCCGCGCGCTCTGCGCTTCATCTGAGAGTTGGAGCGGCGCTTGAGGTCATCCATCAATCCGATTTGGAAGCTCATGTGGCCGAACTCGCCCATCACTTTCACGAGGGCGGCGACATTGGCAAAGCGATCGACTATTCGATTCGGGCGGGCGAAGCGGCGCGCGCAGTGTTTGCTTATGAAGAGGCCGCCGCGCATTGGCAGACGGCGCTGCGGTTAATGCCGGACCGTCATGAGGATCAGGAGCGCCGGGCCGTCCTTCTGGAAAGCCTGGGTGAGTGGCTCGGTCTGGTCGGCTCCGATAACGCGAGCCAGGTGGAATCCTTCGAAACCGCGCTTAAGCTGCACCAAAGTTTAGGGAATACCGAGGCCGCGGCCCGGCTCCGAGGCCGCTTGGTAACCGCTCTTGCGATCCGCATGCGGCCGCTGGACCTGTCGCGCGCCTCCGAATATGCCCGTCAAGCGCGGGAGTTTCTTGATCGACAGGAAGTAAGTACAGCTGCCATCATGCTCAATATCGGGTTGGCGACGACGGCGCTGGAAAGCATGGACGGGACTGAGGCTGGTCCGGCTGCGTCACGTCTGGCGTTGGAGATGAGCGAGCAGCTGGGCAACAAACGGATGTGGGCTCGCGCGTCCATAGTGCATATGAGCCATCTCTTTCACCGCGGCCGGTTGTCCGAAGGATTCGACCTGGTCCGGCAGGTGTTGGAAAGAAACGACCGACCCGGAGGGACCATCGGTGGCTGCGGCGCAGCGATGTCTGCCGCCGTAACCAGAGCCTGGTTGAAGGATAGCAGTCAGACCGAGATTTTGGAGCGGGAGGTTAATAGGGAACGGCTCGCGCAAGCTGCGCTGTTGCACCGATTGTTAGCGGAACGAATCGGGATATTGCACGTTGTGGCAGGGAATCTCACCAGGGCGAATGCGCTGCTCAGCGAAAGCCGCTCGTCGGCGGCACCATCGGAGGCGCAAAGCTTTCTCGAGGGACAGATTGCCTTCTATCGAGGTGAGTGGGAAAAGGCGGAACTGGTCATCGGACAAGCTCTCGAGCAGGCACACGATGCGGGCACGCTCCTTCGTGCTTGCTCGTTCACTCACTTGTTAGCCAAGGTGCACCGCGTCCGGGGACGCTCAGAGGAGGCGGAGATGATGCTCAGGCAAAGCCTTGCGATGTGCTCCAAAGGCCAAAACGTGCTTTTCGAGATGTATGCCCGGCAAGAATTGGCCCAAATCTACTCGGAAACGGGCCGAGTTGAAGAAGCTCATTCCCATCTCGCGCGGTGCCGCGAAGTGATCGCGACTGGCGAGGACTGGCGCGGGCTGGAAGGTCAGACTTCGCGGGCCGAGGCGATGGTCGCTGCGGCGCAAGGCAGATATGAGGAAGCGGAGCCTTTATTCCTGAAAGCTGCGGATATTCACCGCCGTTACGGGGCGCCGTTTGAAGAGGCCGAGACGCTGCACCATTGGGGGCGCGCACTGCTGGGCCTCGGTGACCGCCTTCAGGCGATGAAAAAGCTGGACGCCGCAACGGAAATATACCGTCGTCACAGCGCCGGAAAACGTTGGATTGAGAGGGTGCGGGCCGACCGGCTGAGTGCGCAAAGTGCGGCCGCTGACTTCGACCGCGCCCCCCACGCACGGCATATCGGCGAATCTGAGATTGGGTCGGGAGTTGGGAGCGATAGTGAGCCCGGTGCCGCCAAATTCGCGGGCATCTTCCGGGTCCAAGGCGAGTACTGGACCGTGTCCTGGGCCGGCAACGAGTCTCGGCTGAAGCACCGAAAGGGATTCCATTACATTGCCTGGCTGCTGCGCCATCCGAGCCAGGAATTTGCCGCCACGGATCTGGTTGCCGCGGTTGGTTCCGGGAAAAACGGCGCACTGCTCACCGCTGCACGGGTGAGCGAGATGAATCAGGCGCAAGCCATTATCGCACGCGGCCTCGGCGACGCCGGCGCCGTCCTCGACGCGGCCGCCAAGGCCCAATACAAACGCCGGCTCGACGATCTGCGCGAGGAACTGGAGCAGGCCCAACAACTCAACGACCTCGGGCGCGCCGACAAACTCCTTGAAGAAATAGACTTTATTCGGGCAGAAGTCGCCGCCGCGGTCGGGCTTCGAGGACGTGATCGAAAGCATGCCTCGCACGCCGAGCGAGCCCGCCTGGCCGTAACCAAGGCGATAAAAGGCGCGCTCAACTCGATTCGCCAGAACGACCCTGAACTTGGCCGGCATCTGAGCTCAAGCATCCAGACTGGATATTTCTGTGCCTACCTTCCGCGCCAGCCGGGCACTTGGCAGCTCTGAAGCTTTGGAAGCCTCGATTTGTGCCTGGTCCGGGCACACTTGTTCCCTACTTTTTCACGCCTTTGCTACGTGGCAAAAGTAAACCAGGTGCAGGGTCGGCCCAGGCGACCGGCTCGGAAATCGAGCGGGCTTAGTTCGATTCAATGGATCGAACTGGCTGTTTTTGCACCCGGTCAATCACACTATTGGTTCTTCGAGCCGTCTTGGGACGTTGACGGATGGGTGTTCCAGGCTACCGCCCATCCGAGTCCATTGGACCTCGGGGAGGAAACACGGGTGGAAGTGACCGAACTGTTCATTCTTCGAACCGGCGGCGATATAGCCGATGGCGCCCGACACAGCCGGATCAACATAACGGTTACTAACTGCGCCGGTGGATGGGCGCCTTATTGCTTATGGGTTGCGGCGGTACCTCCGCCCGGGAATTTCGCGCCAACCCGCTTGTCTCCAGGTCTCAAAGTGAATCATTCGCCGGACTCCTGTGGGGCAGGAGACCCTCGTCTGCTCGTTATTCACGATGAATACGGCAACATCAAGTCGGTCGCCCTTCCAGCCGGCGTGCTTGGGTTGGTAGCAGGCTTAAGGCCTCAGCGAGATCAGCTGATCACAGAGCTGAAAGAGACCCAACTTGGGCTGGAGGAGTTGCGCCGCAGCCCCGGCGCGATCAGCGAGAATTTTCGAGTGGACACCAACAACCGCACCTTGGTGCCGAAGTCTCGCTATGGCTAACCAGTTCCTCGCAATGATGAAGGGTGAGTGAAGTGCGGTTTTCCCATCCGCCGGTTGGTCGAAGTGATTTGCCCGTCGCTTATCGATTGAACCGGCGGCTCACTCCGCCCCTTGGTCATCACCACATTGCCTGGGAAACGTGCATCGCGGAGGCACACGTGTGCCCGGATCTTTCACACCTGACCTGTATGGATGGCCCGCAGCGCCAGTCGAAAGCGATTGTTTCGCGCCAGGCGTTGCCAACATCGGGCTGAGATCGAGCAAATCAAAGGAATGAAGGCGGGGCTTGAAATGCGGTACTTCGGCAGCTTGGCATACCTGATATCCATGGCCGCGTTTGTGGGCGCTTGCTCTCCGGTTTTGGAGGTCACGCGGCCCACACCGACCGATCTGTCTCAGTTTCAGACCGGAGACGCTCGCGACTCGATTATCGAGCGGTTGGGACCGCCGCTCGCGACCAACGTTCAATCCGACGGTGAAAGCTGTGATTCCTACCAACTTTACACCAAGGGCTACGGCGCCGTGGGCAAGGTCCCCATCGCGGTCGCCGAAGCGGCGGCAGACGTCTTTACCATCGGCCTGGCCGAAGTGGTCATGACCCCGGCGGAGGGCGTCACCAGGAACGAAAAGCATCCAGTCACCTTCTGCTACCGGGATGGAAAGCTATCGCGCGTGACTGCGGCTTGACGGCAGCGCCTTCAACCTGCGTTCGCTTGGAACTAATCATCCCGCCAACCAATGGAGGATCCAATGAGAGCGCTTTTCCTCGTTATGATTGTAGCGCTGGCGGGCTGCGCCACCGTTATCCGGGGTACGACCGAGCAGCTTCAGATCTACAGCACGCCCGACGGTGCCGCGGCATCTCTGTCCGACGGTCAGACCTGCACCACACCCTGCAACCTCCAAATCACGCGCGGAAAAGCTTACAACGTGACCATCGCGAAGGACGGCTGCGAAAGCCGAACCCAACTGGTCCAGCCCCAGGTGGCGGGTAGCGGTGTCGCTGAAGCGATGGCCTTGGGTGGAATTATCGATTTTGCCGACGGCGCCGTTTACGACAGTGAGCCCAACCCGGTCAGCGCGTCGCTGAACTGTAAGCTCGCGGCCACGAATATCAAGTCCGCTTCAATCACGGCAGCCGCAACGTTGGGCAACGCGGCGCCCACACCGGGAACCACAGGAAAGGAGGCTGCAAAAACGCCATAACGATCGCTCCCAACTGATCGGGAAGCGCTTACCAGAATCCCGCGACGCTTGATAAATCACGCTGGCAACCGTAAGGATCGGCTACTGCGAACGCAACCTTGAGCGTTGCGACAAAGAGGAATGCCGATGCCAGATGAACCACAAGCGCTCGCCGGCGTGCGGGTATTGGAGCTGACCAACTACATCGCCGGGCCCATCGTGGGCCGGATGATGGCCGACATGGGCGCGGAGGTGGTCAAGCTGGAGATGCCGCCCGGCGGCGATTACAACCGCGGGCGGATGCGTCCGGCACCCGAACCGCGTTACAATCCGCTACACGTCTTTTACAATCGCGGTAAACAAAGCCTGTGCGTCGATCTGAAGCGCCCCGAAGGGGCGGCGCTGATCAAGGACGTGATCCGCCACTTTGACATCTTTGTCGAGAACCTGACGCCGGGCCTGCTTTCCAAGTATGGACTGGGTTATGCGGAACTAAGCGCCGTCAATCCCCGGCTGATAATGTGCTCGGTATCCGCTTTCGGCCAGACCGGTCCGATGGCCAACTTTCCGGGCACTGACGCTCTTGGGCAAGCGATGTCGGGGGTGACCTCCATGACCGCGGATTCCAACGGCACGCCGGTCTTCACCGGGGTCTTCACGGCCGACGGCAACGCCGGAGTCAGCGCTTATGGAGCAGTCGTGACCGCGTTGTTCTATCGCGAAAAATCCGGAGTTGGACAATATATCGACCTGTCGCTGTGCGAATCCATGTTCCATCTACATGATAATTCGCTTTCCCAGTGGCTATTCAGCAATGGTGAGTTCAAGCCGGGTCCATTCGGGAGCCATCGCAGCGGCGACACTCCGCACGGTTACTATAAGGTCGGGGACCGTTACCTGATCCTGGTCGTGCTGAACCATTACTGGGAGCAATTCACCCAGGCGATTGGGATGCCCGGACTGAAGGACGACCCGCGGTTTGCCGCACTTCCGGACCGATCGGATAACCGCTACATCCTGGCAGGCATCGTTCAGGAGTGGATTGAGAAGCGCTTCAAGCATCGGGACGAAGCGATCAAGTTCTTTCGCGACGCCGGCCTTATCGCCGCGCCAGTGCTGACCGTCGAAGAGGCGGTCAATCATCCGCAACTCAAGGGCCGCGGCATCATGGAGACTGTCAACGTTCCCGATATCGGCGCGGTCGCGATGCCGAAAGCTCCCTTTCATATGTCGAAGACTCCGCCGCGGATTCCCCCGATCGTGGCGATGCTCGGCGAGCATAATCATGAAGTACTGAACAAATGCCTCGGCTATACATCAGATACTGTCGCGGCCTTGCTCGATAAGGGCGTGCTTGGGCAGGACCCCACGCTGGCGAAGGGGTCGCGATGAAGATCGATTCAGGCTGCGGCGGAAATTGTTCCGACAGCGGCAACCGGAGGACGACGAAGCCATGACCATCACGGGAAGCTGCCATTGCGGGGCAACGCGATTCGAGCTGACAGCGGCGCCGCCAGACGTGACGCGCTGTACCTGCTCCTTCTGTTCGAAACGCGGCGTGCTGTGGGCCTATTACAAGCCCGACCAGTTTCGGCTGATCACGCCGCGCGAACAAGTCGCCACCTATCTATGGCGCACCAAGACAGCCCAGCATCATTTCTGCGCGACCTGCGGCTGCGGAACCTATAGCGAGTCGCCCGACTGGTCGACCGGCAAGGCGGATTTCGACAATTCGAAAGTTGGCGTGAACGCGTGGTTGCTTGACGACTTCGATCTTGAGGCCGTGCCGGTGGTGGTCATCGACGGAAAAAATTTGTGGTAGGGCCGCAGCCGGCGCATACTTGCGGCCGGGCGCTGTCGATCATGGGTAGAACGATAATCCAGGCTCACGTTTCCCCGGGTGTCCGATGTGCATCGAATCTGTCCGCCCACCTGACAGGCGAGAGGCCCCGGTGCTTTCTTTACCATCGGGAATCGGGGACATTGGTGGGACCGGACATTTCCTGAGAGTTGAAGTCCCGACCCGCAAACGCGAGCCGGCGGATCCGCTTTAATGTATAAAGTGGACCAGGGAGAGTGATTGTATGAGCAGCTACCGTTTCGGCCATCCAGTAATTGATTCGGACGGACACTTCGTGGAATTTTTTCCGGCTTTTGTCGATTACCTGAAGGCGGAGGGCGGCGGAGAAATCCTGGAGCGCTTCGGCGCCGCCTGGGGAAGCAGCCATCTCAATACCGGATGGTACGACCTTTCACCCACGCAGCGGCGCGAGCGCCATTCGGTGCGGCCCGCATTCTGGAACGTCCCCACCAAAAACACGCTCGATTTGGCCACCGCGATGCTGCCCAAGCTGATGTACGAACGGCTCGAGGAAATCGGCCTGGACTTCACCGTACTGTATCCGGGCCTCGGGCTGGTCGCACCCAGCTTCGACGACGAGGTGGTCAGGCGCGCGAGTTGCCGCGCCCTGAACCGGATGTATGCGGACCTCTTCGGCGAGTTCGCCGACAAGATGGCCCCCACCGCCGTCATCCCGATGCACAATCCCGCCGAGGCGATCGAAGAGCTGGAATTCGCGGTCAAAGAACTCGGGCACAAGGTGGTGCTGATGGCGGGGCATGTGATGCGGCCGATTCCGGTGGTGGCGCAAAAGTATCCTGAAGCGGCGCGCTACGCCTTCTGGCTCGACACCTACGGGATCGACAGCGACTACAACTACGATCCGGTGTGGGCCAAGTGCGTCGAGCTCAAGGTGGTTCCCACCTTCCATCCGTCCTCGATGGGCTGGGGCAGCCGCATCTCAATTTCCAATTTTACTTACAACCATATCGGCCATTTCGCGACCGCCAGCGAGGCGCTGTGCAAGTCGCTGTTTTTGGGCGGCGTGGCGCAGCGCTTTCCACAATTGAAATTCTCCTTCCTGGAAGGCGGGGTGGGATGGGCGCGCAGCCTGTTTGCTGACACTTTGGGACATTGGGAAAAGCGCAACATCAAGGCCATCACCAACTACGACCCGGTCAATATTGACCGCAAATTGTTCACCGAACTGTTCCGGCGCTACGGCGGCAAGTTGACCAAAGGCCGCGAGCTGGTGGAGGGCTCCGAACTGCTGATGAGCGTAACCGGCAGCAAGGAGGATGCGGCCACGCTCGACGACTACCGATATTGCGGCATCCAGCGCAAGGAGGATATTCGCGACACCTTCGTCGAGCATTTCTATTTCGGATGCGAAGCCGACGACCCCATCACCGCCTCGGCTTTCAACGCGCGCGAGAATCCGATGGGCGCCCGCCTCAATGCAATCCTGGGCTCGGACATCGGACATTGGGACGTGCCCGACATGAAGGGAGTCGCGCACGAGGTCCATGAGCTGGTCGAGAAAGGCGTGATTTCGGACGCGGATTTTCGCGACTTCGTATTTGCCAATCCAATCAAGCTGTGGACCGGCCTCAACCCTGACTTCTTCAAGGGCACGGCGGTGGAAAAGCCGGTCAGCGAATTCCTGGCCGGTTAAGATTGGCCGGATTGCGCTGTCGCGCGAAAGCATCGTCGGCTGTCCGCCCGGAGCGGACGACTGCGGTGCATCCGCGAGCGCTTGATAAATCCGGGCGCCGACCGTAAGGGATTGGAACTGCCCACGGAGGAAACAACGATGGATCCAGTGCTTTCGGGAAAAGTGGCGTTGGTGACCGGCGGCGCGTCGGGGATTGGACGGGCAACCGTACTGAAGTTGCTCGGAGCGGGCGCCGCGGTGGCGATTCTCGACCGCGACGAAGCCGGGGTCAAGGAGATTGTGGAGGAGGGCCGCAAATCCGGCGGCAAGACCCACGCCGTGGTGTTTGACCTGACCAAAACCAAGGAGATCGGGAATGTCGTCGCCGGCGTAGTCCGCGATCTGGGACGAATCGACATCCTCATCAATTGCGCGGGGGTGGCGGGTCGAACTCAGACCGTGCTCGAAATGGACGAAGAGAGCTGGGACTTCATCCACACTGTGAACATCAAGGCGCCGATGCTGCTGCTCAAGCACGTGGCCAGGCACATGGTCGAGCGCGGCGGGGGCGGACGGGTGGTCAATCTCAGTTCGAGCTCTGCCTTCCGCGCGCGGCAATCGCCCGCC
Source organism: uncultured Pseudomonadota bacterium (assembly GCA_963805995.1). GTDB lineage: Bacteria > Desulfobacterota > Binatia > Binatales > Binataceae > JAJPJA01. The sequence continues at coordinate 502,407 of CAWDWL010000004.1, forward strand.
GCTTACGCCACCTCCAAAGCCGCGATCGTCCAGCTAACGCGCTGCGCCGCCGCGGAGCTGGCGCAACATAACATCAACGTCAACGCGGTGGCGCCCGGATTCACGATCACCGGTATGACGCGGGCCCTGGGCGGTGAGGAAACCTTTCAGCGCGCGGTTTCCAGTGGCCCGCTGGAAAACCTCTTCCATCGGCCGTCGCAGCCCGAAGATGTGGCGGCGGCGATCGTGTTTCTGTGTCTTCCAGAAAGCCGGCAAATTAACGCCCAGACCATCCACACCAGCGCCGGTGCGGTTATCGTCTGACGCCAGCAGGAGGCGCCGCTCGCGGGTCTATTTCTTTTTCTCCTGCTTTTCGGCCTTTTCCGGTTTCTCCGCCTTCTCCTGTTTCTCAGGGGCCGCGGGAGGAGGACGGTTGGTGAAGCGCGCGTTGCCCAGTCCCGTGCCGATGGTCAACACGCCCCAATGTTCGACGTCGCCCATGAAGGGCACTTCGCTCAGCCCCTGCACGACTGCGTCGTTATGCATGATGACGACGGTTTCGTGCTCGCCGATGGCCGGAATCAACTCGCGTATGCGATGCGGCAGATTGAAGTTGCGGCTCTGCCAGTTGCCGGGCAAGTTCTGGCCGCCCTTTTTGATTGAACCATCCTCCCGAATCAGCCCGGGACATCCGATACCCACAAACGGCGCGACATGCAGGTGCTTGTCGGCGGCTCGCTTGAGCAGGTCCTTGATCATGTTGGCCAACCGCTCGACCGCCTCCTCACGCGTGGGCTTTTCCTCGGCGTGACGCCACAAATCGAACGCCCATACCGTGGCCTTGGAGAGGTCATGCGCCTCCTTCTGTTTCGGTTCGACGATCCCAACGCGAATGTTGGAACCACCGATATCGACGGCGATGGTGGCGTCGCGACCCTCAAAAATCCACGACGGGGCGAGGTGTAGAGTTCCCAAGAGTCCGGCTTCATCCGGATGATGCCGAATCGGCTTGAGTTCGACCTCTTTTCCCGCGGTCTTCAGGATGACGGCGGTGCGGCCGATCACGAGTTCGCCGACGCGGCTTTCGCGCAGCCCGCCCCCGACCATGATCCGTTGCGTGCCGCGCCAGCCTTTGAACCTTAGAAAACGGCGGATCACGGCCGCGAATTCCTGAGAGAACTCCTCGATTACGCCGTGGACCACTCCGGCTGCCTCTGGATCACCCTCGACCAGAACTTTATCGATTTTCTTCTTGGTGAGCTCCTCGGTGGGTGTATTGCCGAGCGGATCTTCACCCTCCTGACGCACCTGATCCCGATAATCCTCCAGAATTGATCTGAACGCCCGGTTGCTCGCCCGGTCTCCGATAAAACCTCCGGAGTCGCGCAGCTCGGCGTTATAAGCGTCAACATCGACCGACGGCAGTCGCGCCGCGCCGTGTCCGGTCAGAGCCGGAGCCTCCGGAGTCTTATTGGCCATTGCAAAACACCATAGGTCCGCAAGCCTCCATCAAAAAGAGTACAGGAAATGTTATTGGGATTGCGTATTTTATGAACGAAACTACTTGTTAACCGCTTGGCGACGCGCCTGACCTGAGGATTGCCGGCTTGGCTTAGCGCGGCGCGCGCTTGGCTTTGAATCATTGCCGTACGGAAACTTGCCGTCGGAACGCGCCATGTAAGCTTCGATCAGGAAGCCGTCAGGGTCCTCGAACAGGAACATGAAACCGGCGGCGTTTTCCTCGAAGTTACCGATCGTGTGGTCCCAGACTTTGACCCCGCGCGCCTTGAGCTCGGCCATGGTTTTTTCCGGATCCTCAATCCCGACCGTCAGATGGGACACACCCAGGGAATTCGTGCGTGGCCGATCCTTCAGCGGCTCGCTCTCGGGATGGTCGAAATGGATCAACTCCAGCCGATAGCCGTCGCGCATCATCAGCCAGACCGTGAAGTCGGCCTCCTTGAAGCCCATCACCTTGGCCGGTCCCGGCTTGTCGTAGCGGATCTCGGCGATCAACTTGAAACCGAGGATGTCGCGGTAGAATGGCACCGACTTTTCCGGATCTGAAATCCCGATCGAAACGTGTAGAAATTGCGTGATAGGCATCAGCTTACTCCGTCTGTAGGTCATTACTCTCGTTGCTGGCGCACAGCGAGGGATCCGCGCCGGCGCCCATTATCGAGCGTTGATGCGGCAGTAAAGCCGCAAATGGCTGGACGATGGCAGCGTGACGGCAAATTGTCAAAAGCTTCCAACAGGCCGCGGAAAAAGTCTCCGCAACCTGCCTCATCTCTCTTATCTCCCCTCGTCAGTCAGGGGGAGAAATTGAGGAAGGACGCCATCTTTTATGCAGGGTGCTGATCCCATCGGCCAAGCACTACCGTCTCAGGAGCCGCTTTTCCGCTCCCTGCCAGGGATCGCGCGCGGCAAGTCCTGGCCTGACTTTGGAGTCTGCTATCATATTACAATCCCTATCGTGTTCGCCGAAGGATCACGGGCCGTGGGAGATATCGAGCCGCGTTACGAATTTCGGGTCTGGGGTGAAAACCTGGCGGAGTTCAGAAAGCGACTCGAGCGCCGCGCCGCGCCGGTCCAAGCGGCGAGCAAGGAGATCTACCTGATCTCCAGGGCGACTGACAGATGCAACGCCAAAATCCGCGCCGATCTAATGGATATCAAAGTCCTGATTGCCGAGCATCGGGGACTCGAACAATGGAAGCCGGTCCTGAAAGCCGCGTTTCCCATCGATCGGTCGGTCATCGCTACCCAAATCTTTCCGAGCCTGGAGATCCGGCCGCCGCAGCTTTCCCAGGCGCGATACGAGATGAGAGAGTTTTTCAACGAGGTCATTGTGGCGGACGCCGGAATCGCAATCGTGGAGCTTTTCAAGGCGCGCTCTAAATTCAGCCTCGGCACGTGTCAGGCCGAGTTCACCGCGGTGCTCCTCAATGATGTGGCGCGCGATACCGTGGGGATGGAATCGGCGAACCCCGATGAGTTGTTGAGCCTGATCCGGGAATTCGGTTTGGACGGCGCGCACAACGTCAGCTACGTGCGCTACATCAGGCGCGCTCTCGGGCTTGAAAAATCCTGATCGCGGTGCGCGGGCCGCGGTGGCAATGGTGAGATTCAAATGGCGAAAGAAATCGAACGCAAGTTCCTGGTAAAGGGCGATTCCTGGCGCAACCAGGGGAGCGGCAAACACTACCGTCAGGGCTACCTCAGCACGGTCAAGGAACGCACGGTGCGGGTCCGTACCGCTGGCGAAAAGGGCTTCATCACGGTCAAAGGAATTAACGTCGGCGCGAGCAGAGCCGAGTACGAGTATGGAATCCCTCTGGCCGACGCGAAGGAGATTCTGGAGCGCCTGTGCGAACGCCCGTTGATTGAGAAAATCCGCTATCGCATCGAGTTGGGTGGTCTGACCTGGGAAGTTGACGAATTCGAAGGTGAGAACCAGGGCCTGATTACCGCCGAAGTGGAACTGACGGACGAGCATCAGGCGGTTCCGCTTCCGGATTGGATCGGTCCCGAAGTGACCAGCGATCCGCGCTACTTCAATTCAAGCCTGGTCGCGCATCCGTTCTCCAAATGGTAAGGGAGCCGAGCGGTGTATGAGCAGTGCTGAGGTCGCGTCGGCGCCGCGTCTTGGATCAGTGAGGTCCCGCCTGACTGAGCCCTGTTCCTGACTGGCGCTCCGCCTGACTCGCGCCGGAGATCTGGGGCGCGCTGCGGCCCTCGTACTCATCGAATAGATCCAGCACGAGCGGCGTCAGTTTCCTTTCGGATGGAGAGTCACCGCCGAATCCGCGCAGGATCTTTCGCATCGCCTCACCAGAACCGTTTTGCTGCGCGAGTATGAATGGGATATGGCTATCTTGCTCACAGGCACTGCCGTGCCAAGTATAGTGCGTGACATCTGAAAAATAGTAACGTTGCCGGATCGGCAGATTGGTACAAGCGTGGGCCAGCAACAGGATATCGCCGGCCCGATCGCCGTAGGGCCCGGCGCTCAACCAGTTCATCCGTTGTTCGAAATCAACCAGGTCCGGACGCCGATGGTCCCATAGGTAATCCTGAATCGAGACCAGCCGGTGGCCGTCGAAAATCTGATATGGCTTCGTAGGCTGGCCCGGCGCGACCGGTTCCCTGGAAAGAATGAGATCAATCGTGCCCTTGAGTTTGCGCACCGGCCTGCCCCAGCGATTGGAAGTGTAAAATCGGCGTAATACTGGCATCACGTCGCGGTCGAAACGGGGTGGCTTGTGCCAATCACATACGCTGTCATCTTTCGGGCAAGTCGACCGATCGGCCAGGTAAACGTAGGCCATGAATCCCTGGTACGCGAGCACGGCCTGAAAATCATCCTCGGGATGGGGCACGATAAGCGAGGGCTCGCGCACCCGGAAGCCGGCCTGCCGCACCACCGCGAAAGGCGAATCATCGCCGGTGCCGAGTTCGTTGGTTTCAGCGTCGACGGTCGGTATATGGGCGTGGTCCGAAATGAAGATCACGTAAAGCCAGGTAATGCCTTTCTTGTGGTATTCATCCAGCACTTCACCGACCAGCGGGTCGGTCACCTTGGAGAGGTATCCCATTTGCGATTTGAGAGGATCTTCGGCTTCGTGGGTGAATATGTCGATTCCTGGAAAATATACTACCTGCAGGTCAGGAATCCCGTGTTCCTCGATGGTCTCAATCAGTTTCTTGACCGATTCGCGATCGATCGAACCGCTCAGCGATCGTTCGATCTCATGGCCCTGAAGTGAGCCCTTGATAAAATCCCCAATCATCGCGCCAAACGCGGACGGTTCGACGATAGTATAGTAGGTGGCCCCGCGATGGACCGAAAGCAACGATACGTAGCTGCGCTTGCCGGCCAATTCGTAGAGCGTCGGAACTTTGAGCTGATGTCCCACCAGGTCGTCGGCAACGGTTTTGGTGTTGTCGGTAATATCCGAAACCGAGATTGGCACCGGGGCGTAGAACCTCGCGGTGCTCCTGACGAACCATTCGTCGCCGGTGATGGCGTCCTGAGCGGGGGTCGAACCGGTGAAAATCGCGGACCAATCCGCGATCGTGCTGGAGGGCAGCACGCTCAGCGCGTTGGGCGCGGCGTAGGCGTGCTCGAATAGCCCATTGCCGTGGCCGGCGCCGAGCAGCGCCGCGATATGGGGTGCCTGCCCCGACTCGATCGTCTGCATCAACTGCGCCGGAACGGCGCCGTCCATCGCAAAAATGATCACATGGGGTCCTTCTTTGACCGGCGGAGGTGCGACCTTGGCGAGCCGCAGCTCACCGCCCGTTTTAACCGTTTCAGTGACCAAGCGGCAGGAAAAAGATGAAACTGCAATTGCCAACGTAACGATCGCATATGTTAATCGCGCATGCCATAACCAGTGGGTTTTCATTAGGTCCGCATTCACCATTCGCCTAGTCGAGCAAACTATGCGCAAACGCAGGTTCGCTCGGTACTTACGCTAACAGACCAGCGATCGTGCGCTCAATGAAGTAGTGGCGAGAGTTCGTCGTCCGCCGCGCGTGTACGCCATCCGAGCCGCGAACGTGAGCGAGCGACTGCATTGCCCGCAGTGGCAGGGCAAAGCAACTATCGCTTCGGGTTAGATCCTTCGAGCCGGCTCGCATTGCGAGCCGGCTGCTGGAGTTTATACATTTCGCGGGCAATGCTGGCTCTCAGAGGGTGTCGATAAAGTGGCCGAAAGGGACGGCGCAGGGGGCGAGGACTCTGAAAATAGTGGGACAGGCAGGGACGCCTGTCGCACTGATTCAGACACCCCAGACCTCGGTCAGCCCGAGGCTTTCAGTTTCGCAAACAGCGTCACAACAGCGTGTAAAAAGCGAGAAGATCACAGCGAAAAAGTAGAAACTCCAGCGCGCGCCTGAAGCAGGCGCGCTGACAAAGGACCCTCTCTTGGGCGCCGCGGCGGCGCCCTTCTCCCCCGGTCCGGGGGAGAAAATAAAGCACAATGTAGAAACTTCGAGGAGCCGGCTCGCATTGCGAGCCGGCTGATCACGAACACTTGCACAGTGCGAAAACTCCAGGAAAGCGCGCGCAACGCACTTTCCTTCGCAGCACTGATTAGTAGCTGCCGAAATAAGGCCGGATTCCCTGATTTTGGATTTGAATGCCGACCAGGTATCCGGAGTTGATGGCTGGAAGTCCGCCCAACGAAGCCGCGCCGGGAGAGCTGGCCTCAGCCCCGTTGCCGCTCAACCTGTCAGGGGCGAGACCGGCATCGGAGCATCCCAGCAGCGAGACCGCCATTGCGATAACAAAAACCGCGACACATACGTATCCCCACAACTTGACGCCGAAATTGCCGTCGCGCAGGCGATCCCGGCATCGCTTGACCATCGATTCAAGTGCGGCCATCTGCCTTTCTCCGGACACCGGTTGATAGCGGTCAATTTGCTGAAGCGGCACTGCTAATAAGCCCATCCGGGCGGGTAGCCGTGATGCCGACTGTAGTCGTGATGATGCTCGAAGTGATGGACCCTGTGCAGGTGACGCTCTTCGTGCGCGATTTTGGCCTGCTCGGCCTGATAGGCGGCCCAGTTGCGATGCTTCTGGTAGTAACCCATCCACGCATAATCGCGCGCCAGCGCCTCCTGCGCATACATATCGCCGGGACCATAAGCCTGCGCCGCCGGGGCCGCGACACCGATCGCGGTCGCGATTATCAGGGTTGCGCCGGCTAACCACGCCGTAATTCGCCGTTGCATCGGTTCGTCCACTGTAATTGTTTGACGAACGAAGTCTGCCGTCGTTTACAGGACTGCTTGCAAAAGAGCTTCGCCGCCGGTCATTTTTCTGGCTATCAGGCGCAATACCCGGCATGATGGGGGAGGCGGCGGCTCGCAGCGTGTTGCGGACGCCGAAGTGCCGCGAGGGCCGGTATTTGCGGGCTCGTCCGATGAGATCGGATCGATGATGTGGTTGTGGGAGGATTGGGAATGGAACTGTTGAATTCGGAAGCCGGCGAAAGTTGGCAGGGTGAAGAGGGTGGAAATCTGCCCGTTCAGGCTGCGACGCTGGAGCAGGTGACGCTGGAGCAGGTAAGGACCGGATCTGAGCATGAACCCCGAAGCCGGCCGACGCCCTCGGACGATTTATCCATCGCAGCGGACCTGTCGATCAGTAACGATGGGAACTGTTGTGTTGTGCGCGGCGCGAATTTCACCGGCAAATTACGTTTCGAAGGAGCTGCCAGGATCGAGTGCCGTTTCGCTGGTGAAATCCTCGGTACCGCCACCGTTACCGTTGCTGAAGGCGCGCTCGTGATGGCTCCGATCCGGGCCGCGTCCGTGGTAATTGCGGGCCGTGTCAGCGCCGACGTAATCGCGAGCAAGCGCATCGAGATCCGTCCCACTGGCCGCGTCGTCGGCAACCTGACCGCGCCGGCGATGATCGTGCATGAGGACGCGCAAGTCGAAGGCCGGTTCACGATGGTACTTCAGGGACGCCCGGAAGTTCCCTGAGGCGTGGTTCCGGGTCGGCCTGGCTGATCCGAGCCGCGCAGTGCATCGAACTTCGATGGACAACGGCGCCCTTGTCGGTGCGCGAATTGATTGGACTGCCGCGGCTGGAGGAGGGCCTATTTCACCTCCACGCCCAAATGCCGATAGCGCGAGGTCCCGAGGTTGACGAATTGGCGGCGGACCCCGCCGGGCAGAAAGTAGCCGCTGACGCTCGGATGCTCTTGCTCGGCGGTTCGACGTTGGCCCTGCTCGTCCTCCTCGATAACCCGGATTCTGCCCCCTTCGATTACGTAGATCCCGGTGTCGAGTTGGGCGCGCAGGTCGTCGCTTTGCCCGGCAGCCAGCGTCGTTTCGTAAACCCGCACGCGATCATTTTCGAGCATGTGCACGGACCCGGGCCGCGGCTCCAGGCCGGCCAGCGCGTCGCTACGCGAATAGCCGGCATTTTCCTGCCCGGGGCGTCGCGGACGCTTGATCTCGACCAATATCCCCAGAAAGCGGTTGCTGCCCAGGTTAATAAAGCCGGGAGAGAGCCATCCGGTGCCCGGGATGAAATGGACGCCGTGCGCGGGAAGCAAGGTGCCGGTGCGTGACTCCTTGCCGGCCGCGGCTTGCTCCGCTTGCGAACGCGACTCCCAGACGCGTTTGTGCTCCTCTTCGCCGTCGTTGGCGCCCAACAAATCGGTGATCTGAAAGAGCACGTAGTCGTGGTTATGGTAGTGATGCCAAAAGGATTCGCCCGGTCCGCGGTTCATCTGCCAGATCTTGACCGCGTCGTTTTCGAACAGCAGGTCGGTCGCCACCGGACCGATTTTTGGAGTGCGCTCGCTTTCCATATTTTCTTTGAGTTCAGGCACGTGCGGCCCTCCTCTATTGCTGCGAGTCGGAACGGGTCTGTTTGCTCTAGTACCTAAGCGCGCAAGCGGCTGTCAAACTGGACGCAGTCCGCCGCGTCGTCGAGATTTGCAGAAAGGGGGAACCAACCGATGCGGCGAACCTTGCGCGGGTGTGCCGCATATCTCCAGGTCGTGAGTAACGAATGTCAGTGCCATGGCGGGCGCCGGATTGAAATGAAAGACTGAGCGAAATGAATCGCTACAGGCGAATGCTCCGCACCTTCCTTCTGCTCTTGTGGATGACCGCTACGATTGCGGGATTCGCGCGGGCTCAAACAGCATCGACATCTGCTCTATCTCAAGAGGAGAAGCTGGAGCAGGAGTTTACTGATCCACTTACCACTCTGCCTCAGGTGCTCATCAGGGATAGTTATACGCCGGCTAATTTCGGCACCCACCTTGAAACAAATCAACTACTCGTCAGGCCGTTAATCCCCCGCGTACCGCCGCGGACGTTCCTTCCCTTCGTCCAATTGATCCGGCCGACTTTCGCCCTGGTCACGGTTCCGAGCCCCGGGGGTGGAACCCGCACCGAGTTCGGTGATCTGCCATTTTTCGACATCGCAGTTTTGCCCTGGCCCGACCGGCGGAAAACCGGGCTCCTGGTCGGTCTCGGTCCGGCGTTTGTGCTTCCCACGGCGACGTCGAAAAGCGCCGGCCAGGGTGCGTGGCAGGCCGGTCCGGCGCTCGGGTCCGTTTACACGGGTATTCGAGGGCTGGTGGTCGGATTCATCGCTCAGAACCCGGTTTCCTTCGCGTACACCGCGTCTCACCGCCCGCCCCAAAACACGCTTCAAATCCAACCGATCCTGGCGCTTCACCTGTGGGGTAAATGGTACCTGCGATCCGCGGAGGCAACCTGGACGATGAACTGGCATCACCATACCCCGACGCTGTTGCCGCTGAGCCTGGGAATCGGCCGCACATTCGTGCGCCTGGGACTGCCTCCGATGAGCTTCTTTGTAACGGGACAATGGATGCTGTATCGGCAATTCGCCCCGATCGCACCGCAAACCACGATAAACTTCGGGATGACGATCGCGTTCCCCCAATTCGACAATCTCTGGGGCAGCTAGACTTCCAGCAGGGTGCGGAGAAACCGCACCGCGCCGCGACACGCTTGTTCAAGCGGAGGGAGGGGCGTTGGACTCCGTTATCACTTGAGCATGATTAAACAGCGCCACCAGCAAGACCCCGCCAATCGTATTACCGATGAGTGTGGGGACCAGAAAGCTGCCGAAGAAGGCGCTCCATGGCAGTGCGTGCGTTACGACCAGGTAGGATACCTCCACGGAGCCCGCAACTACATGGGGCAGTTGGCCGAGCGCCACCAGGTAGGTCATGATAACGATAATCGCGGCCCGCGACGAATCCGCGGCGGGCATCATCCACACCATCGTCGCGATCAACCAGCCCGCGAAGATCGCGCGTACGAACATGGTCATCCATCCACCGCTGATCTCGTGCGCGCTAAGGTCGTGGAACGCGGCGGCGACTTCGGGTTTGAAGAGCGCGGTGCGGCCCAGCGTCAAGGCGAACGCATACCCGCCGGCCAGATTGGTGGCTAACACGATGCTCCATAAGCGGACTACGTGCATCAGAGTTGGCAAGTTGCGCCGCGTCAGCAGCGGCAAGATCACCGTCAGCGTGTTTTCGGTGAAAAGTTGCTGGCGGCCCAGAATCGTGGCCAGAAACCCGACGCTATAACCCAGGTTGGTGATCAGCGGCCGCCATGGGGTGTCCGGTAGATGCGCCTGGAGCAGTCCGCTGGCGACCAGGGAGAAGCCCATGGAGAGCCCGCCGGCCAGACCCGACCAGGCAAGGGCGCTCGGCGGCCGGCGCAACTCGCCCTCGCCCTCCGCGCGAATGGCCTCATGGATTACCGCGGCCCGCAAGGCAGTGCGCTCGCGGGCCATATGCTGTTCGGATTTTGTCAGCTCGGCGGCGGAGTCGCCTTTTGGTTGGTCATTGAAGTCCATCGCGCCATCCCATCGATCAGCATACCCCCACTGGCAACGCCATCCAGTGAAAAATCTGCGTGAAAATGACTGGGAGACCCTTGAGCGCGTGGCGAGAGTGCATAAGGTTTCTCGCACTTTTAAAGGGCCGGCCGGCGGTCAGCCACCTGCGAGCGGGACGAAAGATATTCAGGAGAATGCCTTAATTAAATGGGCGCGCCCGGAGGGATTTGAACCCCCAAGCGCAATTATCCAGCCATCCAGCGGCTCCGAAAACAATCTGGAAACCGCATAACATATGCCGGTGACACCACCGCCGCTCCCCAAATGAACCAGGATTGGTTTCCAGTCCTGCTGATTGGCTGGTCGCTCGGGCTGTTGCTTGGGTTCGGCCTCGGTTACTGGCTCGGTCTTCTCGACGCCGTTTCTCACCGCTTTTGACACCCGTAGGTCGCCGACGACTCCAGACCGTGCGTTGACGCCGTATCCGCGTATTTCTTAGACTACTTCAATGTCCTTCACTAAGAAATCCGCCAAAGCCGCCATTCGCGCGCGCTGGGACCGCCAACCGAAACTTCCCTGCCCCCGCTCGGCACGTCCACCGCTGCCGCAGTAGCAAACCCAAAGCCAAAGCGAACAAGCCAGGGAGTAACGCATGAATTCTTATTGGTCGGGAAGGCGTATCGGTTTACTGCTTGCGGACGTTTTCTCCGCGGCCGCCTTGATGCTCGTGATCGGATTAATAGGTTATCTCTGTGGGACCTTCGTCTCGGCGATCGTGCTGTCCGGAATCCTGGCCGTCGCTTTCATGCGACAAGCGCGGTCTATGGCTCACGGCGGGCCGGTGAGTTCGTTCCTCAGAGCGGAGCGAATCGTCATTACGGATCAGAAGGGAATTGTTCGCGCAGCCCTTGACAGCAGGGGACTGCAGCTCACGGGCAATACCGGCCGTCCACGTATCGTGATCGCCGTCGATAGCGATAAGCCGGCCCTTCAGGTATGGCACGAACAAGCCCGAATTCAGTTGAACCTTGGTTCCGGAGCAAATGGTATCATGGGCCTCACCTTGGTTGACGAGGCTGGCAAGACTCGCGGGCAGGCGATCATACACAATGGGATGCAGGGGTTGGTGAGTTTTGTGGTCAACGATCAGAACGGGAGGCTACGTGGGGACCTCTCCCTGGTGGGTGCCTTTGGCGGAGCAAGACTGAACCTTTCTGACGAAAATGGGAAATCTATTTGGACAGCGCCATAGTATGCGACGCCGAATTCTCACCACGGTCAGGCCGGTCATGACTCTTCCGTCGCGCCGCCCGCTCGAAGCGAAGAGCGGAGCCGACTAATCCAATGTTCGCATTGCTTCTAATCGCCGTCCCGATCCTGTTCGCCGGCGCCCTCATGTCGAAGGCCCGCCAAGCTGCCCTTACGCGCCAAGCGGCCGAGAAACGCAAACCCCTCGACCACGCCGCGATCCAGATTCCCTTGGTCAACGTGGTGGCGCCCGAGAACTTCATCCCGCCCATCTCGATCGTCATCACCGATTCACAGGGCCACACGACGCGCGTCGTGGTCGACAAGGACGGCATCCAGCACCCCGAGCCCGTGCTGAATCTCAACTGACAAATGCCCAGCTCAACCGGGATCATGGGACCGGGACAACGACTGCTTCAGAGTGAAGCGAGACGAGGAGGTTGCTTTATGACTTGGCCAGCCGAGGAACTCACGGCCTTCTATTCTTCACAGCAAATCGCTGTATCGGATTTCAGGTGCGTCAATCAGAAAGTGTGCGACGACGCCGCAGCTGGGAACGGAAGAAAAATTGCATCACGGAAGCGAGGCACACGTAGGTAGCCGTTACGGCGAGCCTTTCGGCATTGTGGTGGTTTCGTTGAGCGATAAAGATAAGAGCTCGCAGCTATCAGATCGCGAAGGAACGGAGAGATGGCTTTTGGAGGGGGACTTGAATTCTCACATGAAAGGCACGCTCGTCATCATGGAATCGATACTTGGTCCCGCGATTACTGGTCGTGAAGTGTTTCGCCACTTTGCGTTGACCAGAGCGGCGAAATGTTGTCTGCAGGAAAGCGCTGACAAGCCGCCGGATCTCTGTTTTTGGAACTGCAGGCCATTTGTGATTCCCGAGCTCAACGTTCTGAGAGCCGCGTCTCGTAATCACGCAGGGCAGAGAGGCAGGGTGGTCGGTGGAAGCGAATCAGGAGTCGATTTCAGATCGAATGGTCGACAGCGTGGTTAACTCCGCAGGACCGCTGCCGACCCAAGTTCGCTCACTGCTGGTGGGAACCATCCATGAGCAGTTCCGTATCCTGCGTTTGCCACGTCGTCCAGCGATCCTGCTGAGATTGGTGCATCCGTCAGATCGGGGCGGGCGCTGGAGATGGATGCGGGACCTGGAATTTTCCCGGTCTGCTGGGCTGGCTTGCGAATAGTCTCGTCCGAGAGATCTCATGACACTCCTCCACGTCGCCGCCCCCGGGGCTGCTCGAGTCCGGGGGCGTATCGGACCGCCTTCGTCGAGATGACTCACTTCCGCTGAGCCTCATATTCTTGAGCTTTCTTGAGCGCATCATCAAGCTTTGACAACGCACTTACGAAACTAGACAGTTCTTGCGTGCTCAAGGCCTTCCGGTAGAGAACCTCCAAAGCCTCGCGAAATTCCTTCGCGAGCCCGAGAGCGGGATCGTTCCATCTCGGATCAAGCCGCTGCTCAAATGGAAGGGCGCGCAGATTATCGGATATGCTCGAAGCGCTGTCATAAGCCCCAACAATCTTCTGAAGCTCGGGCCACACGACTAGCTCGGCAACCAGATGAATCTGACTGCGCCAAGCCATGTCGCGAAATCCGTCTGAAAGGCCCTGCCCCTTCATCCGCACTGCCCAAGTGGCGTTGGCGAGCATCTCCGTTAGAACGGCACGCCCTGCGCCCCTACGCTGGTTTTCCTCGCTCTGCTTTTGTAGGTGTCGTGACCCAAAAAAACCGGCAATGGAGCCGATAAGGCTTCCGATTACCGCGCTTACCAAGTTGTCCCAACTCAAGGCCGGTTCACTCCCGACAAATTAACCGGATGATCGTGGCTGTCGGACATAGCGGTTTGATTAGCATCCCTCGCCTGAAGAGGGCAAAACTCCCGACAATTGTGCCAAAATTCAGATCGAGTCTCAGGGCGAGAATTTAAAAATCGACACCGCGCCAAAATGGATGGCCGCGCGTCCGACCCAGGTGGGCTGCACCAACGCCCACCGCTGTTCAGCGTCGAAGGGAACTGCCGATAGCCGCGGCGCGCAAGACTTCGCTTTCCTGACCTCATTCCGTTATAACCCCAGCATGAACGCCCGCCACGCAGCCGCGCTCGCCTTGGTCGGGTGGTTTCTGATGACCCCACCCTCTATCGGCGCGCTAAAGTTTGATCTTAATGCGCCTTTATCTCGGTGGGTCCTTCTAGAAAGTTTCGATCGCGCGGATCGGTGCGACGCACTTACTACGGCAAAAAAACGGGCTTTGGCTGAATTGACCACCGACAAACAACCGCCCATTGCGCAGGACTTATATGGTCATTGTATCGCCACCGATGATCCCCACCTCAAGGAAAATTAGGACACTCAACCCCAATATAGAACAGTGCCGAAGCGCGCTTGGAAACTCAACTCAGATGCCCGCTGAAAACGAGGGGTCAAAACTCCAGATCTCGCCCTTTAAGAGAGAGGGGACCGCACCCCGCTGCGGTCGTACGATCACCAATGCCCCCCGGGGGGCCGGCGGGGGCATGTCGTGGGCCGGCATTGGACGCTGTTGAGGCGCGAGTTTGAGCGGGAAAAAGTCTACGCTCATGGTCGACTGTTATGGCCAGTGCTCGATCGCAACCTGCAGCACCCGATGGAACGATTGCCCGCCATCTCAGGCGCATGATGCGCTGGTATCGCGCCAGCGGCATCGACCGGCCCGGCCTGGTGCCACCGCTCTTAGAGAGCTGCCACGATGACGCGCGCCCTGGTCGCGTTGGCGCCGCGTATCGCCTATCCGGGCAGGAGGGCCTCCGGGCCGCTGTTATGGATGCCACACGTTGCTGTGCCGTATCCTGATTGCAATGCGCGCTAAGCTAAACATGCGCTCCATAGAAGCGATCGAACCTCCAGATCGCGGCCAGGTAACGTATTGGTACGACGGGTTTCCGCCAGGCCTCGGCTTGCGCGTGTCGCTCGGCGGTAAGAAGACGTGGTGCTTTCTCTATCGGCCCGCCGGCCGGCAGCGCTGGGTGACGCTGGGTGGATGGCCATTCATGAAGTTAGCTGATGCCAAGGCGCGAGCGCAGGAACTGCTGCTTGCGTCCTGGGCGCGCCCCTGAGAGGGCGTGTTTTGGGTCACTTTTCCGCTGGCCCGCGGGAACTGAGGAACCGAATCCGTAATAGGTAAAAATAGTAGTATATATATGGGTTTATTCAGTTCCCACTTTTTCGGGAACTGAATGGAACCGCGGGAACTGAATCGCATACGCGCGCAAATCTTACCAGGAAACGTCTCAGCCTAAGCGCGGCCAAAATGGTAGCTATGTGGTAGCTAACCAGCTCCTCAGATTCACTCGGTAACCAGAAACCCTTGATTTTATTGGCGCGCCCGGAGGGATTTGAACCCCCAACCCTCGGATCCGAAGTCCGATGCTCTGTCCAGTTGAGCTACGGGCGCGCAGCGGCGTGTTTTTATTTATCATATCGGCGCGCCTTGACGGGAGAGCCCGCCGGATGGCGAAAACCCTTCGTGATCGATCCTTGCCTCTGGTGGCGCTCAGTTTGTAGCTGCGCGTGGCGGCGTTCGCCCGCGGCCGGCTTCTCGTAGTTCCTCACGGATGGCCCGCCGCCCAGCGGCTTGGATTCCGCCAACGCTGGATCTACTCGCGCAGCGGGTCGTTGATCAGGGTCCGGTAATTGCCGCCGTCGTGGATCCGCTGGCGGAAGTGATCGAGAATTTGGTTGTCCAGCCGAATGGTGATCCGGGTCTTGCCCGGTTCGGACGGCGCAACTGGACCACGCTCGCCCTTGCTGAAGTCGCATTCGCGTTTCATAAAACTTTCACAAGGTGGAGGGAACAGAAATATTGGCTTCGGGGCCAGGATAAGGAAAGGGGACAGAAAGAGCCTCTGGCCCAATTGGTTTGTGCTCTTAGCAGGTTAATGGGTTTCGAGCGGGCGCGGGCGAAAGCGCAGCCATAGCATACCGGCAAGCGCTGAAAGTGCCGCAATCAGGAGGGCCGGCAGCAGATGCCAGGTCAGGAGATGCAGCCGTTCGTCGTTGGGACATTGAAGCCGCATCAAGGCGAAACTCAACAACGCGGCCGCGGCGCCGACGGCCAGGCCGGCTGCCCCGGCGCGCATCGGAGCGCCCCGTTTGACCGCCCACCATAAAGCGATCCAGGGCATCGCCGCCAGCACGCAGGTCTGCATCGCGCACAAGCGTCCCACGCGGATAAATTCGCTCAACGGATAGCCGGTGCGCAGCGGCTGGGTCATCAGCAATCCGGTCCCCGCCATCAGCAGGACCAGGGTGATAACCAGTTCACCGGTGCGCACCGGACGCCCCGGAATTGCACTGCGCAGGGCGATAATCGCCGCCAGAATCGCCGCTCCCGCGAATAGCGCAACCTCCAGCAGGTAGCGCGGTGCCTCCAGCTTGCGCATGAAATCGTTAGGCGTGTGGCTCGCGACCCACGCCAGCAGCGCGGCTTGCACAACGAGCCACAGCCCCAGCCGTACACGCACCGGCCATAGCCGCCGCACCGGTTGGAGATTCGCGGCCAGGCGTTCGACCAGCGCGCGATGATGCTCCTCGTGCGTTGTCTGCCGCGCCTCAGTCATTTCCACCCAGGATCTTCTTTAAGGCGACGTAAGCGCGATGCGCCCTCACCTTCAAAGCGCCGACCGAGATGCCGGTCCGGGCGGCCGCGACTTCAAGGGACATGCCGTCGAGCTTGAGCAGTGAAAATGCCTCGCGTTGCGCCGGCGGCAGTTGTTCCAGGATGCCTTCCAGATCGGGCGGCGCCGCAAGCGGATCGGCGTGCGGACGTTCGGGCGGTTCGGCGGTCAATTCCTCCCACTTCGCACGGCTAAACTGACGGCGCGCGTGATCGGCCGCGAGATTGCGCGCGATCGCGAAGAGCCAGGGCTCGAACGGGCGATCGGGTTCGTAAGTGTGCCGGGCCTCGTACAGCGCCATAAACACTTCCTGGTAAACGTCTTCAAGCTCGTTGGGATCCACGATGCGCCTGCGCAGGAACCGGGTCACGGCCGGACCCACGTCGTCGAGCAAGGCGCGGCAGGCGTCGCGGTCGCCATCCTGCATGCGCCTCATCAGGCGCGTCCGCACCTGGCTTCGCTCCGCCCGCGCGGTGCCATCCATCTTATTAGTTTCGTCCGGCACGGCTGAAAGTTACACGAGCACGACCAGCCTATCTGCGCCTGTAACTTTGTGCGGCGTGCTCCGAAGAACAAGGTAAGCAAAGGACGTGACGGCGCACAACGGCTCATTACTTGCCGCGCCCCCCGGCCTTGGCAGGAAGGAGATGCCCCGGTGGAGCTACAATCTGAAAAAGTCGCCCCGTGGTTCGCGGATACCGAATCGCCGGCGGACGCGGTGGTGGTCGCGCGGCTACGGGCAGGCGACCTGAAGTCGTTTGAAACCATCGTCAGACGCTACAGTGGATGTTTACTGGCCGCGGCGCGCCGGATGCTCGGGAACGACCACGACGCCCAGGATGCCGTACAGGAGGCGTTCAGCTCGGCGTTGAAGGCGATTGCCACCTTCCGCGGTGACGCCAGTATTTCAACCTGGCTCCATCGCATAGTAGTTAACGCGGCATTGATGCAACTGCGGCGCCGCCGCCGTTGCGCCGAGGTGGCAATCGAAGATCTGTCGCCTCCGTTCGACTCGCAGGCGTGCGGCGTGCGGGCAGCCGAACTGTTGGGCGGAGCGAGTGAGCATTGGAACGAGGTGAGGGAGACGCGGGAAGCGATCGGGCGCTGCATCGATCAATTGCCCCCAATCTATCGCTCGGTCCTGCGGCTGCGGGATATCGAGGATCTCACCACCAGCGAAGTTGCCACGATACTTGATCTCAACCCCAACACGGTCAAGATCCGCCTGCGCCGCGCCCGTCAGGCGCTAAAAAGCCTGCTCGATCGGGAAGGTCTGCGGGCAGGAGTATTGGCTTAACCCTGGGGCGAGAATAATTCGGGTAGTTGTAGCGCGAAATGTCAGTGGCCGTGGGTGAAACGTGTGCCATGAAATCGGTGCGTGTAACCTCCCTGTCGCCCTCTCCTAGCCCTGAAGCGAAGATAATTCCGGGCGGATCTTTGGCGAAATGCCGCTGGCTGAGGGCGAAACATGTATCAAGGATCGGGGCGTGTAACCTCTCCCTCGCCCTCTCCTAAGATAAGGAGAGGGAACAGAAAGGGCCTCTGCCCCAATGCGTTTGTGCCCTGAACATTTTCAACTATTTTCGCTTTGGGATTAAAGCAGGAGGTTAGGAAGAGTGCTCATGCGGTATTTGTCGGAACTCCAACACACAGGTCAGAATCGGATGACGTGGCTATTGGCGATCATCGCCTGGATACTGGCGTTGGCAGTGCTGACGCCTGCGTCACTACTCGCCGCCACGCAACCTCACCTTGGCTCCGGATCTGTCGTTTACCGACGATTCCAGCCCGAACTTCCCGATTCGCGCCCAGAATGCCGGCGACGGCACGATCGCCGCCGACCGTCCTACGCTGATTTTTATTGGCACGTCGCATTGCTGGAATACGGCACGGGAGGCGGAGCGGGTCGTCAGCCTTTATCCCAAATACCAAGATCAGGTCCATTTCGTCGTGATCGACCTAAATGATACTTCGCCCGGGCAGCGCACTGTAGTCAGTAAATTCTACCACGGCTACATTCCGACTATAGTTCTGTTCGACCGGCACGGACGCGTGCTCTATGATCAGGCCGGCGAGACCTCAGCAGATCGCGGCGATAACGCGGCGCTGGAGACGCTGATCAACTCGGCGCTGTAGCTCGGCGGGCGAGTTAGCCTCAAAGCGAGAATAATTCTGGGTAGTGGTTTCGCGCAAGGTCAGCGGCCGTAGGCGAAATCTGTGTCGTGGACCGTAGCGTGTAACCTCTCCCTCGCCCTCTCCTAGGATAAGGAGAGGGACAGAAAGCGCCTCTGCACCAAGGTGTTCGTGCGCTCAAGGCGCAAAAATTATTTTCGCTTTAGGGTTAGGTCACATTGGTCAAAGGCTTTGGGAAGATCCGCGATACTATCGTGGGGCGAGCGCCTCGAAGGTGCGCTGGTCCAATAGTGGAACGCCCTTCCTGGAATCGCCGATGGCCAGCGGCAGAATACATACGTGATCGGCGCCAGCTTTGAATTGAGCGTCCAGAGCGTCACGCAACTTTTCCTCTGTGCCCCAAGCCAGTAGGGCGTCGACCAGGCGGTCACTGACGCCGTCTGCGAGATCGGACTCGTCAAAGCCCAGCGAGCGGATGCTGTTGGCGTAGTTCGGCAGCCGCGTGTAGAAGGCGAACATCCCCCGCCCCGCCGCGCGCGCCTTGGCCGCGTCGGTTTCGAGCAGCATCTTCTGGATTACGTAGACCTGCTTGTTTGGACCCAGCGCCGCGCGCACCCGTGCGGTCAGTTCCGGCGTGCCGTTGGTGATGATTGCGCCGTCGGTCTCGGCCGCCAGCCGCAACATTTTGGGCATCAGCGCGGCCAGCAACACCGGCGGTTCCTGCGTAAGGCGCGGTCCCAGGAACGGCGCGGACTTCATCGCGGCCACGTAATCGCACATGTACTTGTAAGGCTTTTCGTAATGCATGCCGTAGCGATTGATGAACGGCTTGTGGCTGGCGCCGATCGTCAGGATAAAGCGGTGGTCGAACAGTCCGGCGAGCGTCCGCGCGGCGTTGATCATCGTTGCCGGTTGCCGCTTCCAGACAATCGCGACGCTGAGCCCGAGCTTGATTCGTTCGGTCCGGCTCAGCAGCAGCGACGCCATCGCGAACGGATCGCGGCCCACCACCAGCTCCCCAATCCAGAATGCGCCATATCCGAGTTTTTCCGCCTGGGCGATAATCCGCGCGGCATCCGGCCCGCTCAAATTCTCAACCGGACATACGACTCCGACTTTTTCAGCATCGACTTTTTCAACAGCCATGGATAACGACCAGCTCAGCGAACATAGTCTTTCGCCAGCGATTCCAGTTCCGCTTGCGCCTTATCCGGAGCCAGCGCCGGTGGGAAAAATACCAGGCGGGTCGCGCCGGCGTCGCGGTACTGTTCGATGGTGTGGCGGCCGTTTTTCAAGCCCACCGGGGAGAACAGGGTGATGTCCATCTTGCCGAAGTCGCGTCCGGCTTCGCCGCACAGGGTTTTCAAAATGGCAACGCCCTGTGCGAGTTGGTCTGGAGTAAGTCCAATGGGAGCCCAGCCGTCGCCGATGGTGACGGTGTCCTTGAGCGCACGCTGCGGTTTAAAGGCCCCGCCTTGCATCCCGCCGGCGCCGATCAGCACCGGTGGATGCGGCTTCTGGATCGGCTTGGGATAGCAATAGACCGGCGGAAACTTGACGAACTTGCCCTCGAAGGTGGATTCATCCTTGGTCCACAGTTCTTTCATCGCTTTGATGTACTCGCGCGTCATCACCCATCGCCGGCGGAACTCCACGCCCATCACCGCGGACTCCTCGGCGTTCCAGCCCGCACCGATGCCGAAAATGACCCTGCCGCCGGAATAAAGATCAAGCGTGGCGACTTCCTTGGCTGTCAGCAGCGGCGAGCGCTCCGGCACCAGGCAGATGCCGGTGCCCAGCTTAATCCGGCTCGTGACCGCGGCGGCGAAAGACAGGGAGACGAACAGATCGGAGATCCGGCACAGGATTTCCGGCGGCTTGCCGTCGGGAACTCTCTGGCTGCCATCGGCACGGGTGTAATGCGTGGGAACGACCGGATGCTCGGCCAGGAACAGCGACTCGAATCCGAGCGCTTCACAGATCTTCGCCAGGCTGGCCGGGTCGACAGTCGAATCGCCGACAAAATTCAGGATTCCGATCTTCATTGGTTCCTCCCCGGGCTTCAGGCGCAAGTTATCGGGTTAACGCTGGTCATACGATTAGCCCCCCAAGCGCGTCAAGCCGCACCCTCGCGGGCGGACGTCAATCGCTGGCACCTCGGTCGAATTTGGCTTGAGAATCCACGACAAATTGCGGACTGACCGGCGTCCGATTCGGGCCTGCGCGAGACCCATTCCAAAGCGCTATTGCCGATAGCACCTATATGGTTTAGCCTCATTTCAAAGCTGGCACGGAAGCGCTGATTGCTCATCGACTCCTCATCCATCCCCGCGGTTGCGGTCCTCATAGATTTGATCTCATCGACCGCCCATCACATGGTCACGCCATGGCGATGAAGCGGACCGGCGAGTTCGAGTTGATTGAACGGCTGTGTAAGAGTCTGCCCCACGACCCGCGGACCATCCTGGGGCCGGGCGATGATTGCGCGATCCTGGCGCCAACTCGCAGGCAGCAGCTCTTTACCATCGATTCGATGGTCGAAGGCGTGCACTTCGAGCTCAAATGGCTGACCCCGGAACAACTGGGAGTACGGGCGTTGGAGGTCAACCTGAGCGATATTGCGGCGATGGGCGGCGTGGCGCGCACCTGCGTCGTCAATCTCGGCATCCGTGAGGGCCTGAACGCGGCGTTTTTCGACCGCCTGTATCGTGGACTGGGCCAGTCAGCGCGACGCGCCGGGGTCGACGTGGTTGGCGGCAACATTACAAAAGCCGCCCAGCTTACTGTTACGATAGCATTGCTCGGAGAGGTTTCCGGTCAGGCCCTGCGACGCGACACTGCGCGGGTGGGCGATGAAATCTTTGTGACCGGCACCCTGGGCGACGCCGCGCTGGGATGGCGCATAATGGCAGGCAAGGTTCAAGCCGATCGCGTATCGCGCAAATTTCTGATCAGCCGTTTTCTGGCGCCTCAGGCGCGGCTGTCAGCCGGACAGAAGCTCTCGCGGATGCGTCCGGCGCCGGCCGCGATCGATATCAGCGACGGCCTGCTGCAGGACCTCGGCCATATTCTGGAGCGCAGCCGCGTTGGCGCGGAAGTGGACCTGGATGCGGTTCCACGCTCGCGGCATTACCAGGCGGTGGCGGGGGACCGGCTTGATCTGGCGCTGAGCGGGGGCGAGGACTACGAGTTGATGTTTTGTCTTGCCCCTGGCCATTCGCCCGCCGATCTCAGCCACCGGCTGGAAGTCCCGGTTCATCGTGTCGGCCGTATCGTCAATCGCAAACGGGGGCTGCGGTTGCGGGAACCAGGCGGCCGTCTGATCCTGCCCGCGCACCAGCGCGGATGGGATCAACTCGCCGGCAACGGTCGGGAGGACGGACGCTAGAATGTGGATTCTGCCTTTCGCGGTGGGCTTATTGCTGCTGATGGCAAGCCTGCTGGCGGCTTCGGAAACCGCATTGTTCTCGCTGGTGCGGATGGAACGCACGCGCGCCGATCTCTCGGGAAAACTAAGAGCCGCGGTGGAGCGATTGCTGCGTCGCCCGCTGGAATCGTTGGTTCTGATCATTGGACTGAACGAAATCTGCAACGTCTTCGCCGAGTGCCTGTCGACCTCGTTTCTGCTGTTCATGGTACCCAAGTGGGGCGCCTATCTCGCGGTGCCGATCAACTTCCTGCTGATTCTGCTGATTGCGGAAATCAGTCCCAAGACCTTCGCGCTGGCCTATCCCGTTGGCGTTGCGAAACTGACCGCCCGGCCGCTCGCCGCGCTGACCGCGATTCTACATCCGTTGGCGCGGCTGCTTACCCCGTTTGAGGAGGTCCCGTCGCCGGAGCCGGTTTCTGAAACCGAATTCAAGGCGCTGCTCGAGGCCAGCGAGAATCAAGGTCAGGTCGAAGCGGCCGAACGTGAGCTGATCCATAAGGTTTTCGACCTGGGCGGCCGGCGCGTCGTCGAGGTCATGACGCCACGGGACATGATCTTCTCGCTGCCGATCGACACGCCGCCCGAGCTTTTGGCCACCGAGGTGGCGCGCGGCCATTTTTCGCGCGTGCCCATATACCGGGGCGACCCCAACCACATCGTCGGCATCCTCCACGCCAAGGACGTCGCGGCGCGGCGCCTGGATCGAACGCCGACGCGGATCGAACGCCTGATGCGTCCGCCGTACTTCGTGCCGCCGGGCAAACAGTTGGGCGACCTGCTCGATGAGATGCGCCATAACCATCAGCAGATCGCGATGGTGGTCAACGAGTACGGGCAACTGCTGGGGCTGGTTTCGCTCGAAGATCTGCTCGAGGAACTGTTCGGTGAGCTCAAGGACGAGTTCGACCTCGAGGTCCCCGAGGTGACGCCGCTGCCCGGAGGCGGATGGAGCGTGGCGGGATCGATCGAATTGCGCAAACTGGGCGAGGTCCTGGGGACCCATCATCTGCCCCTCGCCAACAGCGCGGAGCCCACTCTCAACCGCCTGGTCTTGCGCAAGCTGGGCCGGGTGCCACGGTCCGGCGAACGCTTCCGCTTGGGCAGCTTCGAGGTGACGGTGGACAAGGTGCGTGGCGCCAGCGTCGAGTTGATGACCTTCAAGAGGGCGGCATGACCCTGGCAATGTTAATCGGGGCGTTGCTGGCCTGTCTGGTGGCGCAAATGTTCTTTTCAGCCAGTGAGGTCGCGGTGGTCTCCGCCGACGAACTGAAGGTCAAGGCGGCGGCGCATCGGGGCGAAAAATCCGCCGCGCTGCTCAACTGGCTGCTGGAACGGCGCGACCGGCTGTTGGCGGCGGTTCTGACCGGGACCAATCTGGCCACCGTTATCGCCGCCGCGGTGCTGACCAGCTTCTTTCATGAATCGATGCCCCGGCGCGAGTTCGCTGCGCCATTCATACTGGCGCCGTTGAGCCTTTTGGTCGGCGAATCCCTGCCCAAGCTGCTGACCCTCAAGCGTCCGCTGGCCTTTGCGATCTTCGCGGTTCGTCCGCTGCGCGTACTGACTCTCGTGTTAGCCCCGTTGTTGACCGTGGAGACCTGGTTGAGCCGCGGCGTGCGGCGCCTGTTTGGGGTCGCTCCCGACAAAGACGACGCCTTTATATCGCGCGAGGACCTGGCCTTGCTGATGCATCGCCACGGCAAGGAAGCCGAAGCCGCCAGCGACGCGATTCTGCCCGCCGAGCGCTTCATGATCAGCCGCATCTTTCGCTTCACCCGTTCCGAGGCGCGCAAGGCGATGGTGCCGCTGGTGCGCGTGGACGCGGTGCCGACCAACCTTTCGCAGGCCGAAACCGTCGAGGTGGTGCGCCGCGAAGGCTTCAGCCGTTTGCCGGTCTACGAGGGCAAGATCCTCAACATCGTGGGCGTGGTCCATGTCTTCGATCTGCTCGAAGCACCGGACCTGAGCCGGCCCGTGAGCGAGATCATGCGGCCGGTCAGCTACTTCGCCGAATCGACGCCGCTGGACGAGATTCTGGTCGCCCTGCAGCGCACCGGCGAAAACATGGCGGTGGTGGTGGACGAATATGGCGGCGCCGCCGGCATTATCACGGTCGAGGACTTGCTCGAAGAGGTGGTCGGTGAAATTGAAGACGAATACGACGAGCGCGAAGAACTGGCGCGGGTAGTCGATCCCCGCACCCTGGCGGTATCGGCGCGCGCCACGCTGTCCGACCTCAACGAACGTTTTGGCCTGCGGCTCCCCGAAGGTGACGGATATGCTACGATCGGCGGCCTGGTGGTTGAGTCGTTGGGCCATATTCCCAAACCTGGCGAACAGCTTTCGCTGGCGGACGTTACCATCAGAGTGACGCGCGCCGACGCGCGTGCCGTACGCGACCTGATACTGATCCTGGATCGCCCCCTGCGCATGGAACAGGCGCGCCAGCCATGACCGAAGACACCATTCGTGAAATTCTGCAGCAGGTGTCCCAGGGCCGCCTCGACGTCGCCCAAGGGATGGCGCAACTGCGCCATCTGCCATTTGCCGATCTCGGCTTCGCCAAGCTCGACCTCCATCGCAAACTGCGGCGCGGAATCCCTGAAGTGGTGTTCGGCGAGGGCAAAACCGCTCAACAGATAGCGGCGATCGGGCAGCGCGTAAGCGAGGCGGGGCAGAACCTGATCGTCACCCGTCTCGATCCCGCCAAGGCCCGCGTCCTGAGCCGCAAATTGAAATCGTTCCAGTATCGCGCGCAAGCGCGGATCGGACTGGTCCAGAATCATCCGCAGCCGCCAATCGGACATGGCACGGTGATGGTGCTGAGCGCCGGCACTTCCGATATGCCGGTTGCCGAGGAAGCCGCCGTCTGCGCGGAGTTGTTCGGCAACCCGGTGTCGAGGCTGTACGATGTCGGCGTCGCCGGACTGCATCGCCTGACCGACAACCTCGACCAGTTGGCCGCCGCCAGCGTGCTGATCGTCGTCGCGGGGATGGAAGGCGCGCTTCCGTCGGTGGTCGCCGGATTGATCGACAAGCCGGTCGTCGCGGTGCCGACCAGTGTTGGTTATGGAGTGGCGCTGGGCGGGATCGCGTCGCTGCTCGGAATGCTCAACGCCTGCTCGGGCGGCGTCGTCGTGGTCAATATCGACAATGGTTTTGGCGGCGCGATGGCGGCCACGCTTATCAATCGCGTGGGCCTGGATCGGAGCGAGGCGAATGGCCGATAACAAGCGCCTGACCAGTGGCAGGGCGCGCCGCGCCATCAAGATGGGCGGCCTCGCCTCGCAGGTGGGATCCAACTATCTGTGGGCGTCGCTGCGCAAGCCGTTTCTCAGCGACGACGCCCATCATCAGGCCCTGCTCGACACGCACATCAAAAACGCCCGCCTGCTGGTCGAAAGCTCCAAGGAACTGCGCGGGGCGTTTCTCAAGTTGATCCAGATGCTCTCCACGCGCGAAGACATCCTGCCCACCGAAGCTCTGGAAGTGCTCAGTCTGACCCAGGCCAACGTTCCGCCGATGGACTACGCGACGATCTCGGACCAAATCCGGCGCGAGCTGGGCAAAAAGCCCGAACAGTTGTTCGCAAGCTTCGATCGCGAAGCTTTTGCCGCCGCCTCGCTCGGTCAGGTCCATCGCGCGACGCTTAAGAGCGGCGCGCAGGTTGCCGTCAAGATCCAGTATCCGGGTGTGGAGCAGACCGTCGGCCAGGACCTCCAGAATCTCAAGCTGCTGCTCAGCACGCTCAAGGCCATCGCGCATGATTTGATGCGCCAGAAGATCGACGTCCGCACCGTGTACGCGGAGCTGGAAGAGCGGCTCAGCGAGGAACTGGACTACGAACGCGAAGCGGCCAATATGAAGCTGTTTGCCGGCTTGTTGCGCGACGATCCCGAAGTGATGATTCCCGCGGTCTTTCCCGAACTGAGCTCGCGCCGCGTGCTGACGATGACCTTCCTGGACGGTTATGCCCTGACCGACGTTTTCGCGCCGGTGGTCGATCGCGATCTCAAGAGCTGGGTGGTGCGCAAATATTTCACCCTGATTTGGCGCCAGATCCTCGAGTTCGGAGTGCTGCATACCGATCCGCATCCGGGCAACTACCTGGTCACCTACCATCCGCGGCTCGGCATGCTGGACTTTGGCTCGATTCGGCGTTTCCCCGAGCCGATTCGCAAGGCCAACCTGAAGCTCGCCCGCGCGCTGCTGGCGGGCGATGACCGCGCGATGGCCCAGGCGCTGGTGGCGTTGGGTTATCTTGATCGGGTGCAGGATGCGTCCCCGCTCATCGAGATCATCCGGATCCTGTTTGAGCCGGTGTTGGTCAACCGCCGCTTCGATCCCAAGAAATACGAGTCGGTGTCGAAGGCCACCACGGTGGGCGAGATCGCGGTGCACAACCGGTTGTATAAATCACCCGCGCACAGCGTGTTCCTGATCCGTGCGCTGATCGGAGCGGAAGGCATCGTGCGGCAACTCGGCGTGGTGGCCGATTACCATGCGATGTTCCGCGAATGCGTTGACCGCGTCAAAGACTGACATCACGCCGCGCACGGCCCGCGCTCGCGCGGCGCCCGCATCCTCCAGCGATGGCGATATGATCGGCCGCCTCGAGCGCCATCGCGACTTCCATTTCCGCCGCCTGCCCGCGCGCCGGGTGAAATCCGAAGACCAGGCGCTCAATTTCATCGGCGAGGTCGGCTTTTGCACCGCCTTCACCGCCGGTCTGGACGTACCCTGCCTGCGCGAAGCTATTGTGGGACAGCGCGAACCGCCCCTGCCGCATCATATTCAAAGCGATTACGCGATCGGCATGACGTGGCGGCTCAAGGACGTGCTGAGCGCGAAACGCGCGGTGTATTACGGCAAGGCGATCGCGGGGCGCCCCGCGTTTATCGCGCCGCAACTGCTGCCCGCCTTTGTGCGCCTGCGCGCCGACCGCGGCTCCTACCTGGTGGCGTTCCGCCGCGGCGAGCTGGGCCTTTGCGCCAAGCTGGTGATGGACGCGCTGCGCCGGCGCCCGGCCGCGGCCACGCGCGAACTCAGGATCGCAACCGGATACTCCCGGCCTTCGCGGCGAGCCGAATTCGATCGCGCGATGAAGGAGCTGCAGGAAAAGTTTCTGGTCCTGAAAGTCGAGGAACGCTACGATCCGTTTACCTACATCTGGAGCACGATGGCGCATCAGTGGGGCGACGCGCTGCGGGAGGCGCGCCGGCTGCGCCGCGACGAGGCCGCCTACAACATCGTTCGACGCTACTATTTGATTGCGGGCTACGGCACGCCGCGTTGCGTCGCGCGGGTGGCCGGAATCGAGCCCAAGCTGGTGACCAGCGCCATCAATCGCTTGCTCCGGGAAAAGCTTTTGGCGCCGCTTGCGCCCGCCGCCGCCGTGGCGCGCGGTTGCTATGCGCTGACCGCGGAAAACCTGCGGGATTGATGTCCGCCCCTGGTTGAAGCCGGCAGATTATAAGAGCGTGCATTCGCGTGACGGTGGGCTTGATCTTTCGCCCGATTTTCGCCAAAATCAAGCGCAAGTTTAGGAGCCAGGATCAGAGCTGTTCAGAACAGGCCGGAGCGTCGTAGTCCAGTCTGACGGAGCCGGCGAGAGGAAATCGTCCAGAGGGAGAGCAAGCGGTCGATGGCAACGCTCACAAAACGGCAGAAGCAGCTTCTGGATTATTTGAACAATTATATCGGTCAGTTCGGCTACGCACCGACGCTTCAGGAGATCGGGGGTTTCTTTGGCCTATCCTCCCTGGCGACCATCCACAAGCATCTCAAAAACCTCGAAGCCAAGGGCTTTATCAAGCGCAAATGGAACCACAGCCGGGCGCTGGAGATGGTCGATAGCAATGCGCGTGGAGCGGCGCGGGAACTCCCGCTGCTGGGCGTGGTTGCGGCAGGCACCCCGATCGAGTCGGTGGAAAACCACGACTCGATCACGGTTCCCGACGAATTCATCCGGCGGCAGGATACCTTTTGCCTGCGTGTCCGCGGCGAATCGATGATTGATGAAGGCATCCGTGACGGCGACTACATCATCGTCGAAGGCCGGGAAACCGCCAGCGATGGTGAGACGGTGGTTGCTTTGATTAACGGTGAGGCGACGGTCAAGAAATTTTACCGCGAGCACGACGGCCGCATCCGGCTGGAGCCCGCCAACGTCACGATGCAACCAATTTTTGCCGCGGCAGAAGACTTGCAGGTGCGGGGCGTAGTGGTCGGCCTGATGCGCCATTACCGCTGAGTCAAGCCTGGGCGGATGAATTACTTGCGGACGTGTTGCACGGCAGCGTCCGCCCACGGCGATTGCTGGCCCGTCTAAGCCCGCACGCGCTGCGGAAACCTGATCTTGAAGCGCGAGCCCAGCGCGGGCTTCGACCTGACTTCGAGGGTTGCGCCCAACGATTTCACGTTGCGGGCAACCAGCGCGAGACCCAATCCCAGGCCGCGATAGTTGCGGGTGTTGGAACCGGAAAGCTGGAGAAATGGCTCGAAGGCCTGGCCCAGCCGTCCCTCGTCAATTCCAACGCCGGTATCTGCGACCTCCAACTCAACTGTGGACCTGCTCTGGTAGCGCAACCGCCGCAGCCTTACGGTTACCTCGCCACGCTCGGTGAACTTGATCGCATTGCTCACCAGGTTGGATAGGATTGATCGCAAAAGGCGGCGATCCGTCTGTATGTGAGTCAGATCCGGCTCGATCTTCCATCGGAGCGAAAGGTTCTTTTGCTGGGCGGAGGCCGTGAAGGCGCTCTGCATTTCGCCGATCAGATCGGCGATCTCGACGGCCTCGATTGCGGTCGCCCGGGTGCCGGTGACGGTGGCGGCGTATTCGAGCAGATTCTCGATGGTGTGGGTGAGGTCGGCAGCATTAAGCCGCAGACGATCGAGAATGTGTGATGGTTCCGCGGTGAATTGGTTTGCCCAATCCTCCGACAGGATTTCCAGATAGCCGTTTAGAATCTGCAGCGGGGTGCGCAGCTCGTGGCACATCTTGGACATGATCTGGAAGCGGTCCATGGACGAACCCATTTCCGCATCCGGCGCGAATCCTGAGCGCGGCGGCAAAGTTTCGGTGCTGCGATTACCAGCCCGCACGAGTGTCTCCCTTTGGACCATCCTCGCAGTTGGATGGCCCGGCTGGGTATCGTCGAGAGTCTTAGTTTGGACGGAGAGATGTCTTAGAAGCGGACAAAAGATGGCTTAGCCGAAATAACCCAAAATTCTCTATATTGTTCCAAAGTCATCTTCAGCAACACGTCGAGCGATCGCGATAGGCGCGCGACAGAGCCTCGCGGACCCGGGCGGCGCGCGCCGCCCGGCCCAACTCCATCGCGCCGGCCTCGCCCAGACCCAGCGAATTGATGCGCATCAATTCCGCCCACACCGTCCCCAGTACGCCGCGCACGGCCCTCATCGCCTGGCGCGGCTTCGAAGGATAATTGAATTTGACGGCGAAGCAATTCATGCGGCACTCTCCATCCGCGCCGCCGGCGACGCTTGCGCGCCCGCAAGCGCCCTAATCCAGGCCCGCGCCGAATCGGCGATTATGATCCCGACCAACACGATAAAGATGAAGGTCATCGCGGCGTCGACGCGGTCGTTGAAAATCAGCCGACTGATTTCAGCCGCGCGCGCGGCGCTGGTCGCCGGAGCTGCCAACTCGGCGCGCAGGACACTCGGCGTGGGCAAGGAAGCCCACGTTAGGCATCGCACTCCAGATCTTCTCGCATCCCGCGGTCAGCGTCACCGCGACCAGCCATCCCAGCGGTATCAGCGTGACGAACACGTAACGCGCCTTGCCATGGCGAATCAGCGCGGTGGTGGCGACGCATAGTGCAATCGTCGCCAGCATCTGGTTGGCGATTCCGAACAAGGGCCACAGTGAGTTGATACCGCCGAGCGGATCGATCGCCCCATAGTAGAGAAAATAGCCCCAGGCGCCGACGATCATGAGGGAAGTCAACATGATGCTGGGGTAGGAACTGGTCTCGCCCAACGGCGCGTACAGATGGCCCAGCAGGTCCTGGAGCATGAAGCGTCCCACCCGGGTGCCGGCGTCCAGCGTGGTCAGGATGAACAGCGCCTCGAACATGATGGCGAAGTGGTACCACAGGCTCATCACGGCGCGGCCGCCGAGCGAGCGCGAAAAGATATGCGCCATGCCCACCGCCAGCGACGGCGCGCCGCCGGTGCGCGCCAGCAGCGTGGTCTCGCCGACGTCTTGGGCCAACTGACGCATCTCCGGTTCGGTGACCGGGTAACCCCAGCCGGAGATGGTCGCCGTCGCGGCGGCGCCGCGTCCTACTACGCCGGCCGGACTGTTGATTGCGAAGTAAACTCCCGGATGCAGCACTCCGGCCGCGATCAATGCCATCACCGCGACGAACGATTCCATCAGCATGCTGCCGTAGCCGATCATGCGGGCGTCGCTTTCGCGGGTCAGCATCTTGGGCGTGGTGCCCGACGCGATCAGCGAATGGAAGCCCGAGATCGCGCCGCAGGCCACGGTGATGAAAGCAAAGGGGAAAATTTTGCCGCCGAACAGCGGCCCCTTGCCGTTGACGAATTGGGTCAGCGGCGGCATCAGGGTCGGCGGATGCAGCGCGATGATGCCGATCGCCAGCAGCGCGATGGTGCCGAGCTTGATGAACGCGGAAAGATAATCGCGCGGCGCCAGCAGCAACCAGATCGGCAGCACCGACGCCAGAAAGCCATAGACGATAATCCAGAGCGAAAGATGGGCCGCGTCCATGATGAACAGCCGGCGCCATTCGTGAAACTCGACCCAGCGCCCGCCGGCGACCGCGGCGACAATCAGCAGCACTCCGATGATCGACGCTTCCAGCACGCGCCCCGGGCGCAGCCAGGTCATGTATACCCCGACGAGCATCGCGATCGGCACGGTGGCGGCGACGGTCGAGGTCGCCCACGCGCTTTCCTTCATCGCGTTGACCACCACCAGTCCCAGCACCGCGATCAGGATTATCATGATCAGCAAGACGCCAATCAGCGCCGTGAAGCCGCCCAGCGGACCGATTTCTTCACGCGCCATCTGGCCCAGCGATTTGCCGCGCCGCCGCAGCGAGAGCCCCAGGATCACGAAGTCCTGAACGCAGC
Organism: uncultured Pseudomonadota bacterium; assembly: GCA_963805995.1. Taxonomy (GTDB): domain Bacteria; phylum Desulfobacterota; class Binatia; order Binatales; family Binataceae; genus JAJPJA01. Next base: position 533,353 of record CAWDWL010000004.1, read on the forward strand.
CGCCCACCACCGCGCCGATCACGATCCAAATGATCGAGGGCAGGTAGCCGAACTGGGCGGCCAGAATCGGGCCCACCAGCGGTCCCGGGCCCGCAATCGCGGCAAAGTGATGGCCGAAGGTGATCCATCGCGAGGTCGGGATGTAGTCGCGGCCGTTGTCGAGCATCACCGCCGGCGTGGGCCGCGAATCGTCCAACTCCAGCACCCGCGTCGCGATGAAGGACGAGTAAAAGCGGTAGCCGATCGCATAAACGCAGAGCGCGGCGGTGATGAACCACAACGCGTTGGGCGGATGTTCCCCGTGCAGGACGCTCAGCACCGCCAACGCGTACGCGCCCAGCATCGCCACCAGCGCCCAGAAGACCAGCGCGATAATCTTCACATTCCGGACCTCTCCGAAAGCATTGCGAAGATTCTCGACGGTGTGTGCGGAACGTTCAAGACCATCGCGATCACTTAAGCTGTTTGATACGTGCGGCCTGCCATGCCCATCGCCTCGCGGCAAAGGTTGTTCAGCGCAGCGATTTCAGGGGCCTTGGATGTAGCCGTGATGCCGTATAGGGCTTTCCAGTCGTCGAGATACGTCAGGTCATATTTTTCGCCGTACCAGCGGGCGAAATCTTCCGGCGTTTGGCATTCTTCCTGGGCGCTGGCGATTAGGTCTACGTCGATCCCCGCATCAGAGGTGACGATGCCAAAGAACTTCAGCATGGCTGCGTCGACGGCGTTCCAGTATTCGATAAAAGATGTGGGTTCATTGGTCATGATGTGCCTCTTTCGTTTGAGTGACCGCCACGGCGGGGGCGAGAGAGGGCACGTCTGCCGCCGCAACTGAGCGCGGCTGTCATAGCTTTTTGGAGGAACCGCTTGCGGGGGATCTAAAACAGCGTCATTGACAGCAAGCGGCGGCGGCTAAAGTGCCTTCACCCTGAACGTTTTGGCAGGTCACGGGGAAAGAGAAATCATGACGCGGCGGCCCGCGTAGGGCACATGATTGGCGCATTTGCTTGGCAGGTGACCGGCAGGGGAGGGTGTCGGTATGCGAGACGCATGGTGGCGGGCGGCAGCATTCTATCGTTTCCGGACCGGGGACCGTGGGGCGGCCCGGCTATCGCGGCAACTGCTCGGGCTACGTTTACCGGGAGATTTTCGAGGTTCTGCATCTCTTTTTCTGCGTGCGAATAAGCGCCTTTTGTGCTAGAAAATCACCATTGACGCTCAGGAATTCCTTGCGAAGCTTCGGGAAAAACCGAGCGCGCGAGTTCGAGATAATTGAAATGAGGCATCTCAGATGACGATCATCCTCAAACCCGAGCAGGAAAGGGCCATCCAGGGGGCCATCGACGCCGGCTTAATCCGGTCCGTGGATGAATTCATTGAGACCGCGATCGAATCGCTTCCGCACGGAGGGGGTACCTCTTGGTCGCGCGCGGATGCCGTAAGGCGTATGCAAGAGTTTGGAGAAAAGTATCGGCTCAGCCTTGGAGAGCCCATCACACGGACGCTGTTGCATGAAGGGCACCGTCTTTAATGGCAGTTTTTGTCCTCGACGCATCAATTGCTGTTTCGTGCTTTCCGGGAGATCCGGCCGAGGATACGCTCTACAGCCGTCACATCCTGGCTTTGCTTACAACCCACGACGCCATTGTGCCGGAGATTTGGGCCTTCGAGGTCGCAAACAGAATTTTCGTATCCTTTACCAAGCGGAGAAGGATCACGAGCAACAGGTTAAGGAGTACCTACAGCTGTTAAGGGCTCTCCCGGTCACTGCGGAAGCGCGCGACCTATGGTCAACCGTCGATCTGGAATCGGCATCACGAAGATGGAATCTGACGCCCTATGATGCTGCTTATCTTGACCCAGCCATTCGAAAGGGCGTGCCCCTCGCGACCACTGATGACGTCTCAAAAAGGTGGCGGTCGCTGAAGGAATCGAAATTCTGGGATAGTTCAATGCCGGCGCGCGGTTCGCAGATTTACCATTCACTCGACGAATTGCTTATGCCATGCCGCCGCAACTCACGGTGTAAGCAATCTGCAAAATGGTTGAGATTGTCGCTGCGGCGAAATTTTTGTTAGCAGCATAGGGCAAAGCCGGTCAGTTATTTCCAACATTGCCAGATTGCTGGCAACGCGAAAACTCGGGCGGGGAGGGCTCTCTGGCGTCCGTTCTGGCTGGCACGACCGCGGCGGTCCGGTCGCATACTGCGCCAAAGCCGGGCAGGGAAAAGGGCAGGGGCACATCGAGGCGGCGATACCGGGGGAATTTTCGAAGTGACGGACGCCGGCGACCTGTCGTATACGCAAAAAGCATGGCGATGGGTGGCAGCATCTTTTCCTTTCCGGAGCGGGGACCGGGGGCAACCCCGGCTATCGCGGCAACTGCTCGGGCTACGATTACCGCGAGGTCTTTGAGGTTTCTGCATCCGCGCTTGTTCACCGATCCGATGGTTGGCGGCGGCACTTCGGTGGAAGTGGCGCGTGAGATGGGCATCGAGGCGCATGGGTTGGACTTGCATTCGGGCTTCAACATTCTGAAGCAGCGCATTCTGGAGGCCGTCGGCAAGCCCTCCGACCTGGCGCTTTCGCGTCCGGCCTATCACAACATCGTGGTGTACAGCGGCAAGGTCTGGGGCAGGGTAGGGCACCCCGACGATCTGTCGCGCTGCGCAACCGAGGACGAATTCATCGAGAAGCTGACGATCGCCGTGAAAAACCAGCGCTACGCTACGAGGGCGGGCGGCTATTACGGCGCGATTATCGGGGATGTGCGCAGGGGAGGGGTCTACTCCTGCTATCAGGCCGACCTGGTCACCCCCATTTCGAAGAAACTGGCGGCCGTGCTGATCAAGCAACAGCACAGTGTCGCGAGCAACGCGGCGGATTACCCGCTAAAGTCCCCGAGGATCATGCACGAGTACGTGGTCTTGTGGCAGAAACGGCGGTCGGCCGCAGTGGCGGCGCCGGGGACGACGTTCCAGCCGCATAAGCCGACGCTGTAGAGTTTTTTACCCCGGACGGGTTACATCATACTGTCGAAGCCGGTATTTTTTAGGAGCGATCAGCGTTCGCACCGTGAAACTTGCAGGCAAAAGGCTGCTGACCCAGCTAGAACAGATATATCCAGATTCTGGAGGCAAAGCCTGCCGCTGCTCGCAGAGTCCATCACGCTTGGATATTCACGGGGAAATCGCGTCGTTGTTCGAGACCCCACCGTATCGCGGCGTTATGCTCAAATAAAGTTGGTAAATGGGATATGGCAGATCGAAGATCTTGATTCGACCAACGGCACCCGGGTGAACGGAGAATACATCAAAGGACCTCTGCAGCTGCGCGACAGCGACAGGATCGCATTGGGCAAAATCTGGTTTCGCTTCTCACAGCAGCCGGTCACAGGCCCCCCTGCGCCCCACCACCTCGGTCTCCTCACACCCCAAGAGTTCGAGGAACTGATCGCGGAATTGCTTGCAGCCGAAGGCTTTACGAACGTGATAGTCACCGGGCGACCCGGCGATGGCGGATAGACATCGCTGCTTTTACTGAACGCGCGTTCAGCCAGGGCAGGTACGTCGTACAATGCAAAAGGTATTATAAGCAGCGGGTGAGCCCCTTGGAGGTGCAAGCATTTCACGGAGCTATTGCAGCCGATCCAGCAGCAAGGGGCGCTTTTGTCACAACCAGCAGCTTTACAAAGGGCGCCAAAAAATTTGCGGCGGGCGTAGGAATGGGTCTTGTCGACGGGGAGCAACTGGTCATCCTGCTGACGCGTCACAGCCTTTGGCCGTTTTAGGGAGTCTTGGAATGGTATTCACGTGGCTGCCATCAACTCTCGCGCTCAGAGCGGGCCCTCCTTGCTGCGACCATTCGCGAGCGTAAAATTGGACAGTCGAGGGCCACAGTCGAGATGTATAACAAGCTGCAACTTGTCGAAGAGATGAAAAGAACTGCTTAGTGCGATCCCCAAACTCAAAAGCCGGGGAGTAGGATTCGTTTTTACGCCGCAGTTCGAGGATTGGAAGGACGAAAAAGTAAAGAAGTGTCTCCGGGCGGGGGAACCCTATACAACGGACCAGCTTAAGCGATTTGAAGGCCTGTATTTCCGATCCCGGTCATACATTCCCAGTCACCTCGAGTGGGCAGATCCGGAAGAGCAAGCTCGTCAGACAGGAAGGCGTACGAAACTGATATGGAAAATACCGAAAGCATCTTGAAATCGGCGATTCAGAACTTAGAGCGCGCACCAGATCCTCCGCCGAAAAGGCGCATCGGCTTTTCCAAGGATTAGTAGTGCGCCGTAGCTTGAGATTATTTCCGGCCTTCCCACAGTTGGGCCATTTCTCGACCCAAGCCGTCGAGGTCGGGAAAAATTACGGATTCGGTGACTCCGCAGTCTCTAAGTTCTGCTCTGATCGTGGGAATCTCGTTAGCTTCAATCGTAATGACTTTTATTGGTGAATCTGGCTTCTCATACTCGCGAGAGAGCCAAGATGGGTCGGTTCCAAAGACCATAAATCGGCTGCGCTGGGCGGCAACCCGGCGCGTGATATGAGGAAAGTCCAAAAGGAGAGGCACAGTCGGTGGGTACAAGCCTTCGTTGGTGTCTTCTTCATCACCAGGTAAGTAGAGCCGCTCCCACTCATAGTCCGAGAGCTGTTCCGACGGGTTTTTTTGTGCGTAGGTTTTCCAGCGTTGTTTAGCGACCTCAATTTCTGGACAGGCTTTTAATTGGTCTTGTAGGCGGTCAGGTTCAAGCACATAGACGACAGGGTCTGCCTCTGTTGTCATATCCTTCTCCCTAGGCCAGAGAGCAAAATGCAAGGCCATAAGGGCACCGTCTGACCAGTCCAGGAGGCGTGTCGGAGCGCCATGGTGCTCCATGAGAAAGTACCAGTCCCAATCTTCGTCCTCTATTTTTTCGCTAGAGAGTTGAAAGCCGGAGTGCTGAAACTCTTCGTATAGGTCGTTTTCTATTTCCAATAGCTCTTGAACCGGTTTCATGGCCCGTTTTTTAAGGGGACGGTAGAGCTTGGGCAGGAGAAAGCTTTCGTACTTTTGGTCTTCTCCACGAAACCATAGCTCTTTGTGCTCGGGACGCCTCCAGAATTCATGGCGGAATTTCCGCACTCGCTCGGTGTATCCGCTGAGGGATGTAACCTTGTCAGCAAGGCATAGAACCCTTTTGATATCACCTTAATCATTGGAGTGCTTTTACGTTGGCCTGGCTGTAATGGGGAGCGCACGCCTTCGCGCTGCTGAAGGACGCTCACGATTTCAAAGAAGTTTCGGTCAGTTCTGATTGCTTCATTTCTGGTCGACCTCTGTCGGCAAGGTCCCGGAAAGGACCTGTAGCGGATTGTCCGGCCCGCAGTGTTCAGTTACACCTCAGCGCGGCTAGGGGAAGTTATCATGCGTTACATTGGTCGTTTAAGGGCAGGGGGCCGCGCCCATTTTGCTGGCGTGGCCATGCCCGGTGGCGCTCCGAGTTTCACTTTCGGAAGTTGATACCCTCCGGGTGTCCGGTCCCGATGCGCTTCATCGTGCGAATCTTAAGTGGAGCGGACCGCGCTCAAGCGCGGGGATATGGCCTTGATGCGGGTTTCAGCCGCTCAACAAGTTCCTCCTGGGTCAGCCTGCCAGTGTGCGGGCGGGAGTGATAACCGCAGCAATGGGCTCGTGCGACGGGCTCTTTTAATTCTTTGTGCCCAGCGATTGCGCCCGATTCCAGGGTTCTTGCGGCAGATTGCGTAACGATCTTTGACCAGTCTGCTTAAAGATCGCCGGTCATCGCCAACCCCCGCTATCAAGCCGCTATCGTGAGGCTCAGGCTTTGGGTTCGGTGGGCTTGGATTCGAGCTGGGTGGTGGTTTTGGCGGTAGTGGGGGCGTCGGGTTCGTTCATGGCTTTCTTGAAGTCGCGAATCGCCTTGCCCAAGGCGCCGCCGACGTCGCCCAGTTTGCTCGGCCCGAAGATGACCAAAATGATCACCAGCAATATCAAAAGATGCGATGGTGCCAAGAGATCCATTAGCGCCTCTCCCTAAGCCGCCCGCAGGGCGGCTGTTTGAATTCTACCGCGCCGCCCGCGCCCTCGCTACGCCCCGGCACAGCACCGATACGGAGGGCCTCACGCGGCTGATTCCTTATATTACCATCCGCGCGCAAGATTATTCCGCGCTTTCTGGCTTGCCAAGATCCGGTCATGCGCCCTTGGCGAGCATTCCGGCGGGCGGCTGCTCCTTGATGTCTTCGAGCTTCAGGCGCTGAACCTTGCGATAGAGCGTCGAGAGGTGGATGCCGAGGATTTCAGCGGCCTTGGCCTTGTCGCCGCCGACCTTGGTCAGGATGCGCTTGATATGCTCGCGCTCCATTTCCTCCAGGGTCAACTCGAACCCTTCAAGATCGGTGGTGGCAATCCGGGCCTGACCCAGCTTGTCGGGCAGGTCATGGGAATGGATGACCTCGCTTTCGGCCAGGATCACCGCGCGCTCGATCGCGTTTTCCAGTTCGCGGACATTGCCGGGCCATCCGTAATTGACCAGCAGGCGCATCGCCCCCTTGGAAAACCGCATCGGCCCGTGTCCATGCGCCTTCTCGTACTTGCGCAGGAAGTAGTTGGCCAGCAGCGGGATATCGTCCTTGCGCTCGCGCAGGGCGGGCAAGCGGATGGTGATGACGTTGATGCGATAGAGCAGTTCCTCGCGGAAGCGGCCCTCGCGCACCTCGACTTCAAGATCGCGGTTGGTGGCGCACAACAGGCGGACGTCGAAGCGCACCGCCTCATTTGATCCCACCGGATAGCATTCGCGCTCCTGCAGCGCGCGCAGCAACTTGACCTGGAGCTGCAACGGCATCTCGCCAATCTCGTCCAGGAACAGGGTGCCCTTGTCGGCGCTCTTGAGCAGTCCGACCTTGTCCTGCATGGCTCCGGTAAAGGCGCCGCGCTTGTACCCGAACAGTTCGCTTTCGAGCAGGGTCTCCGGCAGTGCGCCGCAATTGATCGGCAGGAAACGGCTGTTGCCCCGCTCCGAGGTGAAGTGGATGGCGCGCGCCACCAACTCCTTGCCGGTGCCGGACTCGCCGGTGATGAGCACGCTGGAATCGGTGCGCGCAACCTTTTCCATCAGACGGAAAACCTGCTGGATGTTGTCGCTTTTGCCGATGATGTTTTCGAAGCTGTACTTGTCGCGCAATTCGCGGCGCAAAAAGCGGTTCTCGCGAAATAGCGCCTTTTGCGCCAGGGCGTTGCGCACCACGGCCTTGAGATGATCGTTGGCAAAGGGCTTGGTCAGGTAATCGTAGGCGCCCTTGCGCAGCGCGTCGACGGCGGACTCGACGCTGGCGTAGGCGGTCAGGATGATGCCCATCACCTCGGGGTCGAGGTCGCGAATCTTGCCCAGCAGGTCCAGGCCGTTGCCGCCGTGGCCCAGGTTCAAGTCGAGCACCGCCACGTCGATTTTCTGCTTTTCGAAGATGGTCAGCGCGACTTCGGCGGCGTGCGCCTCGATCACGTCGTAGCCTTCCGCGCTCAATAGCTGCGAGATAATCGAGCGAACCAATTCCTCATCTTCCACCAGAAGGACACGGAAAGGCCCATCCTCGGAAGTGCGCCAGCCTTGCTCAGTGCTCATCGGGCGGCAGGCGGGGCCATCGAATCGCGCGAGGGCTCATAAGCGGGCAGCGCAATCTTTATCGTCGTACCCTTTCCGACCTCGCTGTCGATGCGAATCGTGCCGTGATTGGCCAGCACGATGCGCTGGCATAACGACAGACCCAAGCCGGCGCCCGCACCGGCCGGCTTGGTAGTGAAAAAGGGGTCGAACACGCGTCCCAGATGCTCGCGCGGAATGCCGATTCCATTGTCGATAATCCGCATCAGCACGCGGCTGTTCTGATCGGCGCCGAGATAGTTTTCGGTCACGACCTTGATCTGGCCGTTGCTGGCTTGGGTGGCGTCGGCCGCATTGAGCAGTAAATTAAGCAGCACCTGCTGAATCTCATTATTGTCGGCGAAGACCAGGTTGAGGTCGGGCGCCAGGCGCGGCTCCAAAGCGACGCCGCTGAACCGCTTGTTGTAGGCCAGCAGGCGCAGGGTCTCGGTCACCAAATCGTTGAGATTCACCGGCCTGCGTTCCACCGTGGACGGGCGTGCGAAGTCGACCAGATCCTTCAGCGTGACCGAAATACGCGTGATTTGGGAAAGGATCGTGTGCAGGGTGGTGCGCCGTGCGGCGTCGCCTTCCGCGCCCAGCAGCGACTGCACCAGGGAGGAAATCGAAGCCAACGGGTTGTTGACCTCGTGCGCCACTCCGGCGGCGAAAGTTCCGGTCGCGGCCAGCCGTTCGGCTTTGAGCAACTCTTCCAACATCTCGCGCTTCTCGGTGACGTCGTGGAGAATCATCTGGATGAAGCGCTTGTTGCCAAACGGGATCAACGCCGAATTGACGTCGAAATAGCGGCCTTCCATCGGCAGGTCGTAGCCTTGTGCCGAGCCCTTTTCGACCACCGATTTCAGATGCTGAACCAGTCCGGGGCACAGGCCGTCGGCGGTCAGATGGCCGATGTGGCGTCCGACCGGGCCATTGTTCTCGGTGCCCGCGGTGTCCCGGGTCAGGTTGACCGCCGCGGAATTGGCCGCGATAATCGCAAAACTTTCAGGGTCAATTTCGTACATCGGGTCGGGGGCATGGTCGATCGAGTTACGATACTTCTCCTCCGACGCCCGCAGCGCCGATTCGCGCGACTCGATGTAAAATCCCGACACCATCATGCGCAACTCATCGATCGCCGCCACTACCGCGTCCCGCACCAGCTCGGACTTGCGCCCCCGCAGCGTCATCCTGACGTGGCGCAGAATCTTTTGCTTAAGGGCGATGTGAACCAGGTTGAATTGCGCGGGGTTAGCTCGCGCCAACATCCCTTCCTGACAGTGCTTGCGCAGGTAGATGTAGGTGTCCAGGTTATCGGGGTCTCGAAGATGCGCCACAAACCGGACCAGGGAATTGTGCAGATTCTCGCGCCGCTTATCCAGGTCCGCGGCCCCGAAGACCTGCGTGACTGACTGCTCCCACTCCTCGACAATCCCGTCGAAGTGCTGCTCAATCAGTTCGGCCGCCATCCGGCGCGCCTTCAGGCACGACGGCTCTCTGCTCCAGGTGTCGCCAAACAAGGTGTTGAGCAGGGGCTCGATGATGGTCAGTTGACTGCGGACCGAAGCAATCTCTTCCGGGGTTGCCTCGACGGCTTCTTCGGGCGCCCGCAGCATTGCGCTGACAAACCTGGTGGAACACCCGCAGACTTTTGCGGAAGGATCTTCCGCGTGCTGTTCGGACAGTGAAGGCATCAGAGATCAACTCTCCCGCTCAGCATCTTCTGGAGCGAGATATAACATTCGCCCAATTATCAAGCTACGGGGGTTACGTCACCTTTGCAGTTTGCGAAACAGTTTAATTTTGAACTTTGAGCCCACCGCAAGCCCATACCGAAAACGGTTAGCCGCTACCCGAATTCGTCGGACATCCACGCCCGTTGTCAGAATTCGTCTTGATTCTAATGCCTTTTTTTACTGGCACGACTCTGGCTGTTGAACTCCACTGCTATGAGCACGGACTCCAACAGCCTGCCCCCATCGGTTGCCCCGCACGGAAAATTCCTGAGCCGGGCCGGATCCAAATTTTTTCTTAAAGCGATGCGCCTGGACCTGAAAAACCAGGCCTCGGATTTCAGCGCCAAGGTCGAGCTTCGCGCGCGCCTGGAGGAACTCAAGGCCGGGCACACGACGGCAGTGATTCTGAAGGAGCCAGAGGCTGACTGGGCGATCGATATCGCCGCCGCGAGCGGTCTGCATACGCTGGTCGAGGTCCCCTTTGGCGCCGATCGACTGCTTGATCGCAAGGCGCTCAAGTCGCTGCGAGCGGAACTGGACGAAATCGCACGACGCTTTGCCCATCGCCCCGGACTAATCGGATTCCTGCTCAGCCCTGCTATCAGTGCCGGCTGGCTGCGGATGGCCGGACTCGATCGGGTTCAACGGACGCTGTCCAAACTGGTCCGTTACCTCAAAGATCAAGCGGGCGAGGCCTTGGTGGCGGTCAACCATCAACCCTCCACCCGCGCCCTCGCGGCGCTGGAGGAGGACCTGCTTTATAGCACGGTGCCCGGGATGTCCGGGCTTGAGTTGACCAATTATATCGTGAGCCTGCATAACATGGCCGAAGCGCGGCCCGTGGTGATCGAGATCGAAGCCGGCTGCGGCGACCCCGACGAGCGGATCGGATGCGCCTTTGCCGCGGGCAGCGCGGGAGTCGTCGCGCCCGCATTCGCGGCCCCGCCGCGCACGGACGCGTTGGCGATGATTGCCTTGGCCGCCGATGAGATCCTGCCCTTCGTCGCCCTTAACGGTACCTGCCCGCCGGCCCTGCGCCAGCCGCCAATGGTTTCCGTGGTGATCTGCGCCTATAACGCGGAGCGCACCATGGAAGCTTGCCTGAAATCCCTGCGCGAACTGGATTATCCCAACTACGAAGTGGTCATCGTCGATGACGGCTCGCGCGACCGCACCGCCGAGATTTCCGCCCGCTACCCCGAATTCCGCTTGATTCGCCAACCCAACAAGGGGCTCAGCGTGGCGCGCAACGTGGGGATGACGGCGGCGCGCGGCGAGATCATCGCTTATACGGACTCCGACTGCGTGGTCGATCCGCATTGGCTCAGGTTAATGGTCGGGGCGATGACCGCAAACCGGTTCGACGCTTGCGGCGGACCCAACTACGCTCCTCATGAGGCGGGAAGAATCGAAGCGTGCGTGTCGGCCTCACCGGGTGCCCCTTGTCACGTCCTGACCGCCGAGGACCGCGCCGAACACCTTGCTGGTTGCAACATGGTGTTCCGCAAGGCCGTGCTTCAGCAGATCGGCGGTTTTGACCCGCAATTTACCGCCGCCGGCGACGACGTCGATATCTGCTGGCGCGCGCTGGACGCGGGTTTCACCCTGGGATTTTGTCCCGCCGCCTTCGTCTGGCATTTCCGCCGCAATACCGTGAAGGCCTACTACAACCAGCAACGCGGTTACGGCAAAGCCGAGGCGATGCTGTACCTCAAATACCCCGAGCGCTTCAACGCCCTGGGCCAGGTGATGTGGCACGGCCGGATCCCCGGCCTGGCGCGCACGATGCCGGGTGCGCGCGCCCTGGTCTCGTGGATGAAGACCAGCAGCGGGTTCTTCCAGACCATTTACGAGCCGCCGATGGGCCTGCTCAAGTTCCTGCCCCAGACCCTGGAATGGAACGCGCTGTGGGCCGCCGTCCTGGTGCTCTCTCTGACCGTTGGGTTCACGGCGATTCCGGCGCTTGCGATGCTTGCGCTGGGGCCTGTATGGGCGCTCTACTACGCTTGGAAGGCGCCATTGGAGAAGTGCCACCAGAGCTTCGGATCGCGGCTCATGGTGGCGTTCCTGGCCTTTACTGGACCGATGTTTCGTACCATCACCCGCTACAGATACCGCATGACCGGCGCCTTGACCGGGAAGGGCGGGCTCGACCCGATGACGCGTCAACGTCCGGTGTTCCAGCTGCGCGAGCGCGCGCTGAAGCTCTCTTACTGGAGCGAGAGCGGAGTGCCGCGCGATAGCCTTATCGATCGGCTGATCCGGCTGTTGACGCGCGCCGGGATGCCGGTGCGGGTGGACAGCGGATGGAATGACTACGACCTGGAAATTCAGCCCGACGCGTGGACCCGGGTGCGCATCAAGACCGCTGACGAAGAGCATGAAGGCGGCAAGTACAAGACCCTGGTCCAGGCCCAGGTGCGGTTCAGCGCGCTGAGCAAGATATTGCTTGCCCTAAGCGCCGTGGCGATTGGATCTGCCGCGCTAATCGGCAGCACCTCGATGATCCTGACCTTGGGCGGCCTGGCGGTGGTAATCGCCGCATTGGCGGTGAGCGAAGGGATCGAATCAGGCCGCGTCGCGTGCTGCGCGGTCGAGCAATGCGCCGCGGAGCTGGGCTTGATTCCGCTGGGCCTGCCGAGCGCGTCCGCGCCGGAACCGGCTACGGTCCCGGCCGCCACCCGCGCCGCCGACCTGGTCGTCGAAGAGCGCGCGGATTCCTAAGCCGGGTGTCGAGAAAGTTAAGCTTGAAACCGGCGGTCACTTTCCCCTCTTCTTATTTTGAGACTGTCGATAAACTCCTGAATATACCTCGCCCGCGCCTGCGGACTTGGGTACCGCAGGCGGACCACAGGCTGGAATGGCTTCGCCACTGTGCCACGAAGCCATCTCAATCATTTAGAAGGGATGGCTCTGGTCCTGCTTTTTTCCGTGGCACAGTGGCGAAGCCATTCCAGCCTGTGATTTTTTTTCTTCCCAAGGTCTCGAAAAAGAGGATGACAGGCTGTCCAGCCTCTCTCACCTCAAAACATAGCCTTTTTTCTGCCAGCATTTCCGCGGACCGCGCAGCCACGGCTTAGTCCCCTCGAAGAATTCCCAGAAACTCGAGGCGCCTGCGGACTGGTCTGCAGGCGGACGCCGGGAGAGGTCGGCGCGCGATTTGCGCCAGCCAGTCGCGTGACGGGCGAGGGTGTCGGCGCGCACCCTTCTCCTGAGCCAAAGCGCTTCGCGAAAATCTGCCGGGCAAGAGCCTGATCGAGCAACGCCGGAGGGTGCTCAGACCGCAAAACTCCGCATTCGCAGGGCCAGCATAACCCAGGCCCAGCCGCGGAAAATCAGTTCGATACCAATCGCCAGGCCGATAAACCAAAGTCCGGAGGTGGGCCAGTGAATCCACAGCATGATCCCCAGGATCGCCGCGACGACCCCGTTCAGGATCGCCCAGACCCGATTAGGCGCGTCGAAACTGAACGACGCGATAATCCGCATCACCCCGCCAACGACGAAGAACACTGCCAGTACCAGCGTCAACGCGACCGCCCCGACGCCCGGGTTGGTCAGCAGAATGATCCCGACGACGAGGTCGAAGATGAAGCCGAGCAGATCCAGAAAGAAGCTTTTCTCGCGGGCGCGGAACCAGTGCACCACGTGAAGAATGGCGCTCAGAATGAGGAGCCAGCCCAGAAAGATCATCGAGACCACGGTTACGGCCACGGTATCCCCGAGCGCGATAACGCCGAGCACGATTTGGGCGATGCCGAGGACCAGAAACCAGCCCCATTTATGACCAATCCGTTCCAACACCGGACTCATCGCCGTAGCGCTCATGTTCCCGACCTCTGGCAGTGAATTTTCATATTCTGCTGTCCACTCCTACCACTCATGACCGGCAAATAACAGTTTGTTCGAACTGATCCCGCGCAAGCTTGCGGTGCTTCGGGCAGGGTGCGGAAAAAAATTTCGAGGGCAACTCCGCCGTTGGGGTTCCGCACCCTGCCAGGCGGCGGTGGTCGCGCTGCAATCGCGCGGCAAATTTTGTTCCGTGCCGCCCTGCGCGGCGCTAATTGATAGCGTCACGGCTCCCATGTTACACAGAGGCTGGACGTACCCGATGCATTCGCGCCGCGAATGTCGATAGGGAGGGACGCTTTAGATGAGCCGCACTTACAACGTCGTCGATTCCGACGGCCATGTACTCGAACCGGTGGATTTATGGCAGCGCTACATCGATGATCCCGCTTATCTTGAGCGGGCCCCGAAGTATTTCATCGATGAGCGGGGCAAAGAGATGATGTGGTTTCTGGGTCGGGCTTTCCCTGGCTTTGACGGTATCGGCTCGGCCGGCGCGATCGATGTCGTGCGCGGCGGCAGCGATGCGGTCAAGGACATGAAGTATGCCGATGGCAGGAGGGGCGGCTTCGATCCTCATGCCCGGATCAAGGATCTGGATCTCGACGGGATCGACGCGGTCTTTCTGTACCCGACGATGGGACTGTGGATGGGCGCGATCGAGGATCCGGAGTTCGCCGCGGTCTGTTTCCGCGCCTACAACCGCTGGCTGGCCGATTATTGCAAACCCTACCCCGACCGGCTGTTTGGCGTCGCGATGCTGCCGATGCAGTCGGTGGAACACGCCATCAAGGAGATGCGTTACGCCCGCAAGGAGTTGGGCATGCGCGCGGGCTTCGTGCGGCCCAATCGTTACAATGGGCGGCAGCTCGACGATCGCGCTTATGATCCGCTGTGGGCGGAGGCCCAGGAACTGGACTTCGCCATCGGCATCCACGAGGGACTGGGCGGCAACCCCGCAATCGGGGCGGACCGGTTTGAGAACCGCGGCGCCAAGCATATCGTTTCGCATACGCTGGAGATGATGCTCGCGTCGCTATGTGTGATTTGGGGCGGGGTCTGCGAACGCTTTCCCAAAGTGCGCTTCGGCTTCCTGGAGGCCGGCGGCGGTTGGATGCCGGCGTGGCTGGATCGAATGGACCGCCACTTCGCCGACAGCCATCTGTTCTATCCCGATCTCAAGATGAAGCCGAGCGACTACTTCCGGCGCCAATGCTGGGTGTCTTTCGAACCGGTCGAGGCCACGCTGCCGTTTGCGGCGGATTTCCTGGGCCCGGAGCACATCCTGTGGGCGACTGACTACCCGCATCCCGACGGATTTTTTCCCGGCGCCCCGCAGCGCATCGCGGAGCGGCTGCGCCCGGAAATCCGGCGCAAGGTGATGGCCGAAAGCGCCTTGGCTTTCTACAAACTGTAGCACCGCAGTGGCCGGCGTCCGGCGCGCAACCGCGCGCCGCCTCCGCCGCGAAAGGGACGGGAGCATTATGGATTACGACCTGATCATCAAGCATGGGACGATCGTCGACGGCACCGGGGCTCCGCGCTACGAGGCCGACCTCGCGGTGGCCAACGGCAAAATCGCCGCAATCGGCGAAGTGAACGCGCCGGCGCGCGAAACGATCGACGCGTCCGGCCTGGTCGTGACGCCCGGCTTCGTCGATCCGCACTGTCATTACGACGCTCAGATTTGCTGGGACCCGCTGCTGACCTGCTCCTCCGAGCACGGCGTGACCAGCGTGGTGATCGGCAACTGCGGCGTCGGCATCGCGCCCTGCCGGCCCGACGCCCGGGAGATGGTGACGCGCGACCTGGTGTCGGTGGAGGGAATTCCCTTCGACGTACTCAATAAAGGAATCACGTGGGATTGGGTCAGCTTTCCCCAGTACATGCAGGCGGCCCAGAAGCGCGGACTGGGCATCAACGTGGGTTTCCTGGTTCCGCTGACGCCGCTGCGCCACTTCGTGATGGGCGAGGAGTCCAGTGAGCGGGCAGCCCGTCCCGAGGAGCGCGAGCGTATCCGGGGGCTGCTGAGCGAGGCGCTGGATGCGGGCGCGCTGGGGTTTTCCACCACGGTTTTCCGCCAGCATCTGGGTTACAAGGCGCGGCCATTGGCTTGCCGTCTGGCCGACCGCGACGAATTGGCGGCGTATGCAGGCGTGCTCAAAAACGCGGGCAAAGGGGTGGTGGAGATCGCGTTGACCCAGGACTTGGGGCTGTTATCCGAGCAGGAATACGACCTGCTGGATTTCCTGCTCACGGAAAGCGCGCGCCCGGTTACCTGGACCGCGCTGCTGCCGCGCATCACCGATCTGAAGGCGCACGAGGCGACTTTGCGCAAGGCGGAACCGTTGATTCGCCGCGGCGGAGTTCCCCAAATCAGCGGCAAAGGCAACAAGATACTTTTTGCGCTGCGCGATCCCTTCGTGTTTGCACCGCGGGCGGAATGGAAACCGGTTTTCCATGAACCGGTGGAAACCCAAATCAGGATGCTATCCGACCCCACCTTCCGCGCGACGTTTGCCGAAGGATTAAAGAAACCGGAAGTATTCTTTTCCGGCAATTGGAACGCGATGTCGGTCGCGGAAGTCCGCAATCCGAAGCTCAAACATTTCGACGGCAAAAGCATCCCCGAGGTTGCGCAGGCACTGGGCAAGGCTCCCGTTGACGCATTCCTGGACCTGGCGATTGAGGACGCGCTGGAGACCCGGTTCTGCATCTTCGAGGATTTCGAACGCCATCTGACCGGGTTGCTGACCGATGATCGCACCATGGTCGGGCTGGGCGACGGCGGCGCGCACGTGGATATGTTCTGCGGCGCCGCCTACTGCACCTATATGCTGAGCCACTGGGTAAGGGACGTAAAACTGTTCACCCTGGAGCGCGCCATCAAACGGATAACGTCGGAGCCGGCCGACTTCTTCGGCTTGAAGGATCGCGGCCGCCTGGCGGTTGGCGCCGCCGCGGATGTCGCCGTCTTCGATTATGACAAGGTCGGCGAAAAAGGACCGCGGTCGATCCGCGATCTTCCCGGCGGAGGCTTACGCCTGGTGGTTGCCGCCACCGGGGTGAACTACACGATCGTCAACGGCCAGGTGCTCTACGACCACGGCCAGCCGCGCGAAGGCCTGCCGGGGCAAGTGTTGCATCCGATGTGATTGCAAAATCAGATTAGGCAGGGCGATGTCCTAAGCAGTGCGCTTGATATCAAGGGTGTCGACCAGGTGGGGCGGGCGTCCCCCGCCCGTCATTAGCGATGTACGGCTGAGTCGCGGGCAGGGAGGCCCGCGCCACTGGCGTGCACCTTAAGCGCCGGTGCCCCGTACTGGCCCAAGTCAGACAGAGTTCAGGCAAACTCTCTTTCAATTGTCAGCATTCGTTTATATTGATGCGGCGTCGGCCTCTGGACTATTCTGGCGCAGGGGTAGGACGATGGGTTTGCGATTTTACCGGCGATTTAAGGTTGCGCCCGGCGTAACCGTCAACGTTTCCAAGGGCGGACCAAGTGTAAGTTTCGGCACTCGCGGCGCGCGCGTCAGTATCGGGCGCAAAGGGGCGCGCGAAACCGTCGGCATCCCCGGCACGGGGCTTTCTTATACCAATCTTTCCAGGATCCAGAACTCCACGCTGATTTGGATCATCGCGCTTGCGCTCGCGGCCGTGGCGTACCTGCTGTTGCACTACGCCCACTGACGCATGGAAACGAAAATCCTTGCCCGGCTTCGCTGATCGGGGCACCACCACCACCAGGATCGACAGAATTACACAGTGCACGGTGGCACGTCACAAAGTGGCGCAAAACTTAGCGATTTTGCCCGGCACGCCTGATGCTGTTGTCCTCTCAGGTGGACGGAGGTCCCACTATGACAGCCAAAGCATACGGATTTTTGATGGTGGCGGTCGCCTTCGTAATGCTGGCGATGCCGATGAATGCGACGGCGCACGATCACGGTTGGCATCACGACCGTGGGCACCACTATGGGTGGTACAAACATCACGGCAGGAATGACGGCTATCCAGGCTATTGGCGCTATGGCGATGACGATTGGCGTGGCGGCTACGCTTACAGGGGTTATCCCTATCCGGGTAACATGGTATGCGACCACGACGGCGATCGCTGCTGGCCCGCTCCATCGGTCAGCCCATGGGGATACGGCTATTGGCCCATGGATTACTCCGGCCCGGCCGCCAATAATGTTGCCTTTCCAAGCTCGACCGCACTGTGAATGCTCGCCGCGGCGGCTGCTAGCAGGGTGTTGGGAAAGTAAGATTGATTGCGGTGAGAGAATACCCACCCTCAACAGCCTGCTGAAGCGGCCAGATTCTGGCGCGGCGGCGAGAATTTCGACATTCATATGGGATGAGACGAGAAGTCCGTTTGCTGATCGCCTTCGCGCTGGTCTGTCAGTGTAGCGCGATAGCCTTCGCCCAAAGCATCGCAACCACAGGTGGGCCACCCTGCAAACCCGTTAACCTGGGTTTGTACAAGATCGAGCTGGCGAAATATGAGGAGTCGGGTCAATACGAGCGCGACCTGATAGCCGCCGTCCAGCCCGCGCAGGCTTGGCTCGCCCGGCAGGCAAAGATCGGCGGCGGCAAACTCGCGATTGTGCTGGACATCGACGAGACCTCGCTGTCCAACTGGCCCGTGATCAAGGCTGACGATTTTGGATTCATCCCCAGAGGTCCGTGCGATTTGTCTCCGAATAATTTGCCCACGGGGGCTTGCGGCTGGATGGCCTGGATTAGCCAGGCGCGCGATCAACCGATCGTTCCGACGCTGGAACTCTACCGGCAGGCGCGACGATACGGGATGGCGGTGTTCTTTATCACCGGACGTCCCGAGTCAGTGCGCGCCGCGACCGAGCGCAACCTGCGAGCCGCGGGTTACGACCGGTGGAACGCCCTGGTGATGAAGCCGGGCAATCTGCCGCGGCTCAAATCGGCCGCTCCCTTCAAGGCTCCGGCGCGCAAAAAGATCGCGGACCAGGGGTACACCATCGTCCTGGACATGGGCGACCAGGAAAGCGACCTCGCCGGCGGTTACGCGCAGCGAACCTTCAAGCTGCCCAATCCGTTTTACTACGTTCCGTGAGATTCCCGCACCTGAAGATTCAACACCTCCGCCAGATGCATCGCGCGGCGTCCGGGGCAGAACTGCGCGATCTGGGAGCGGCAGGAAAAGCCGTCGCTGATGATGATCGTTTGCGGATCCGATGCGCGAATCGCCGGCAACAGTACGCGTTCGCCGATTGCGCGTGACACTTCGAAATGATCCGCGTCGTACCCGAATGCACCGGCCATCCCGCAGCATCCGGAGTCCGGAACCGCTACTTCCAGACCGGAAATCCGCTTGAGAATCGCGACTTCGCGGTCAAGTCCGGCAATTGCCTTCTGATGGCAATGGCCATGCAACAGCGCGCGACCTCGCAGCGCGGGAAGTGGCAGGCCCGGCGCCTCGCGCGCCAGGAATTCATCGAGCAGCAGCGATGATTGCGCCAGCTTGGCGGCGGCGGGGTCGCGCGGAAACAGATGGGGCAGTTCGTCGCGAAAGGTGAGCAGGCAACTGGGCTCCAGGCCGACGATAGTCTTACCCGCTTTGCACATCGGACCCAGCGTTACGATCACGCGCTTGAGCCATCGATTTGCGGTATCGAGCATTCCCTGGTCGAACAGCGGCCGGCCGCAGCACAGGTCAACGGGTGGAATCTCAACCTGGAAACCGGCGCGCTCCAATACCTCCACCGCGGCGCGCGCGATGTGCGGTTCGAAGAAGTTCGTAAACGTGTCCGGGAACAGGACCACGCTGCGCGCGCGTCTTGGGCCGGCTCCCCGCTGATGGAACCAGGCGCGGAAGGTTTGTGCGGCAAACGCCGGCAGCGACCGCTCGGGATGGATTCCGAACAGATTGCCGAGCACGCGCTTTGACCGCGGCGATCGCGCCATCCGGTTGGCCAGTTCCGGCGCGAATTGCGCCAGCCTCGCTGCTTGATGGATCCTGCCGAACAGATGAGCGGACAGCGGCCGGCGATGCCTCCGGTAATAGTGCGACAGGAACTCCGCTTTGTAGGTTGCCATATCGACGCTGGCGGGGCATTCGCGCTTGCAGCCCTTGCAGGCCAGACACAAGTCCAGCGCCTCATGTACGGTGCTGTCGGCGGCGGCGCCGTTGAGAAAATCGCCGGTCAAGGCTTCGAACAGGAGATGCGCCCGGCCGCGCGTGGAATGAGCTTCCTCGCGCGTCGCCATGTACGACGGGCACATGGTGCCGCCTTCGAGGTGGCGGCACTTGCCGATTCCGACGCATCGCAGGGCCGCCCCCGCAAAGCCGTCGTCGGCGCTGAAATCGAAATGGGTCTCGAGCTGGCGCGCCGGGCGGATTGGGCGCAGATGCTGGTCGAGGCCGTCGGGGGCGACGATGACGCCCGGGTTCATCCGGCTGTCGGGGTCGAAGACGCGCTTGAACTCGCCGAATGCCTCGATCAACTCCGCGCCGAATATTTTTGGCAGCAGTTCGGAGCGTGCGCGGCCGTCGCCGTGCTCGCCGGACAACGAGCCGCCGAACTCGCCGACCAGATCGGCGATACCCACCATCGCGGACTTGAACTGGGCGACGCCCGCGGCGCTGAAAAAGTCAAAGTTGATCCGGCAATGGACGCATCCGTCGCCGAAATGCCCGTAAAAGGTTGCCGCTTCCAGATGATGCGCGTCGAGCAGGGCGGAGAACCGGCGCAGGAAACCGCCGAGTTTTTCCGGCGCCACGGCAGTATCCTCGGCCCCCGGCCAGGTGCGCGGACGTCCCGCAATTACGGCACTGGCGCCGAGGCCGGATTCGCGCAGTTCCCACACCGCCCGCTGCTCGCGGTCGTCGACGAACAGCTTGCAGGCCGCGCGAACCGGTTGGCGGCCGGACCGCTCGGCCAACTCCGCCGCGCGGCCGCGCGCCTCGTCGGCGGTGTCGGCGCCGAACTCGACCATCAGATATCCGCCACCGGCCGGAAGCATCCGCTCCACCTCGGACGCGCCCGCTTTGACGCGGCAGAACTCGATCAGCCGGCTATCGAAGCCCTCCAGGGCCTGCGGCCGATGTTCCAGGATCCACGGTATTTGGTCGGCCGCCTGGAACATGTCCTCGAAACCCATCATCAGCAGGGATCGGTATCGCGGCCGCTCCACCAGCCGGACCGTGGCGGATAGCGTCACCGCCAGCGTGCCTTCCGAACCGACCAGCGCGCGGGCAAGGTTGAACTGGTTTTCGGGCAGAAGCTGGTCCAGGTTATAGCCTGAAACGCGCCTTGGAATTGCGGGGAAGCCGCTGCGAATCCGGTCCGCATGGCGGTCGCGCAGGGCCGACAACCGGGAGAAAATTTCGCCGCGACGTCCGCCTTCGGCGATGGCCTGCGCGATTTGCGGCGCGCTGTTCGGTCCCAGACGCAGGCGCGTGCCGTCGTAAAGCAGCGCGTCGATTTCGAGCAGATTATCGACCGTCTTGCCCCATTGGACCGAATGGGCGCCGCAGGAGTTGTTGCCGATCATGCCGCCCAGACAGCAGCGGTCCTTGGTGGTCGGGTCGGGAGCGAATTGAAGGTCGAGTTGCGCGGCGGCGGCGTTGAGTTGACTTAGCACGAGGCCCGGTTCAACCACTGCCAAACGCGTTTCCGCGTCAATGCGCCGGATCGAGTTCAGATACTTGGAGAAATCCAGCACCAGGGCGTGATTGCAGGCCTGACCGGCCAGCGAGGTGCCGCCTCCGCGCGGCAAAACCGCTATCTGGTTGTCGCGCGCCAGCGCCATCGCGGCGATGACGTCGCCCTCGTGGCGCGGCACCACGACGCCCAAAGGAATCAGGCGATAATTCGAAGCGTCGGTCGAATAGAGCGCGCGACTGCCCGGGTCGAAGCGGACCTCGCCTTCGACCCTGCGCCGGAGTTCGGTTTGAAGGGCGGGAATCGAAACCTTCACCTGCCGCCCCGCCACTATCTCAGCCGGGAACGATCGCGATCTTTCCCATCACCTCGTTGCGCTCCATGATTTCCTGGGCGCGGCCGAGTTCCTTGAGCGGGAGCACTTTGCCGACCACCGGCTTAATCTGTCCGGATTCAACGAAGCGCATCGCGTCCACCAGTTCCGCCTTGCTGCCCAGATGCGAGCCCAGGTAGTTCTGCTGCTTGTTCCACAGCAAGCGGATGTCCATGTGGGCGTCGAAACCGGAGGTGGCGCCGCAGACCACGATCGTGCCGCCCCACTTGAGACAATTCATCGAAATCGGCCAGGTATCGGCTCCGGTGTGCTCGAACACGATATCGGCGCGCTTGCCGCCCGTGAACTTGCGGACCTCTTTGAAAACGTCCTGTTTGGAGCGGTTGATCACGAATTCCGCACCCAATTCGGAGCACATCTTGAGCTTGTCGTCGCCCGAGGCGATCGCGATAGCGCGCGCGTTGAACAGCTTGGCAACCTGGATTGCCATGATGCCCAAACCGCCGGCCGCGCCCCAGATCAGCACGAAGTCCCCCGCACGAATCCTGGCCCGCGTGACCAGCATCCGCCATACCGTGACCAGCACCAGCGAGATTGAGGCCGCTTCCTCGTGGCTCAATTTCGCCGGCTTGGGCAGCACATTGACCGCCGGCACCTTGCAGATACTCGCCATGGCCGCCGTCCAGCGGCCCGGTCTGAAACCCCCAGATTTTGAAATCCTTGCAGAAGAATTCCTGGCCATTGGTGCACGGCTCGCATTCGCGGCAGGAGATACCGCAGTGCACGATAACCTCATCGCCCACTTTGACGTTACGCACGCCCGGCCCGACCTCGGCGACGACCCCGGATACGTCCGACCCGGAGATATGCGGCAGGATGATTTCCATTCCGGGGAGGCCGCGCCGCGCCCAGATGTCGTTGTAGTTGCACGCCGAAGCCTTGACCTGGATCAGGACATCGTTGTGGCCGACCGCGGGCTTGGGAGTCTCCTTATATTGGAGGACCTCGGGGCCGCCTTGGGTTTCGAATATCATCGCCTTCATTTTGAGCGCTCCATGAAATTTTCAGAATCTTCCGGCTAAAGCCCAACATAGGTAGCGTTTCAGGGCCTTTGTGACAACAGTTGCCCGCCGCCGCGCGCTGATGCAGGCGGGTGCCGATCCCAGCTCTGCCGTTATCGCGGTATGCCTGGCCTTGCAGCCGATGGTTGATTGATGCATAGGAATTCCATAGAAATCAACGGTCAATCGGCGCTTTTCCTTTGAGCTTTAGCTGGCTGGTGCTATCCCCAGCTTTGAGCATCCGGGATGACGCCGCAAGCAGAGCGAACTGTGTCCGCCCTTTGCCTTGCTATCCCCTTGAGGTGCCGCAGGGCCGAACCGAAGGCCGGCATAGTGGTGGAAAAATGGCAGTCAGGAAAATCGAACGGGGGCATTACTTCGAAGACTTCGAGGTTGGCCAGGTCTTCAAGCATCATTGGGGCCGCACCATCAACGACGGCGATAACTCGCTGTTCACCAGCGTGACGATGAACTTCAACCCGGCCTACTTCAACCGCGAATACGCTCGCACTCTGGGTTACAATGATATCATCGTCAACCATATGCTGGTGCTCAATGTGGTTTTCGGATTGTCGGTCGAGGACCTGAGCGAGCGGGCGATCGCCCATCTGGGCTACGAAAAGATGAAGTTTTTGGGCACCGTTTATGCCGGCGACACCCTGACCTCGCAGTCCGAGGTGCTGTCCAAACGGGAGGCCTCGCGGCCCGACCGCGGGGTGGTGAAATTTCGCACCACCGGATTCAACCAGCGCGGCGAAAAGGTGCTTGAATACGAGCGCCCGGTGTTGATCCGCAAACGCAATCCCGGTCCTGCCAAGGAGTCATAGTACGATGCCGTTCGTAACGCCTGAACATGAAGAGATTCGCCGCTCGGTGCGGGAATTTGTCGAGCATGAGGTGGCGCCGATCGCCAACGACCTCGACCGCCAGGAAGCGCAGGTACCCGAGCACATCATCCAGAAGATGGCGGAATTGGGGTATTTCGGGATCATCTTTCCTCCCGAAGAGGGCGGGATGGGGCTGGACTACATCTCGATGGCGATTGTCACCGAGGAGCTGTCGCGAGGCTGGCTCTCAGTCGGTTCCGTAATGACCCGCAATCTGATTACCGGCAGCCTGCTGCACAACAACGGCACCCCCGAGCAGAAGCAGTCGATCCTGCCCCGGATTGCCCGCGGCGAGGTGATGACGGCGGCGGCGTTCACCGAGCCCGACACCGGTTCCGATACCGCGTCGCTCAAGCTGCGCGCGGTCAAGCACGGCGACGGCTATCTGCTCAAGGGCTCCAAGATGTGGTGCACGTTCGCTAATCGCGCCAATTTCCTGACCATCATGACCCGCACCGATCCCGACGTCTCCAAAAAGCACAAGGGCTTATCGCTGATCATGTTCGAGAAGACGCCTGGGGACGATTTTGCGCCGCCGCATCTGACCGGCTCCAAGATCCCGACCATCGGCTACCACGGGATGAACAGCTACGCGCTGCAGTTCGACGACGCCTATGCGCCGGCCGCCAATCTGATCGGCGGCAAGGAAGGGCAGGGCTTCTACCAGTTGATGAACACCTACGAAGCGGCGCGCATCCAGACCGCGGCGCGGGGCGTGGGTGTGGCGCAAGCGGCCTACGAATGCGCGGTCAAGTACGCCAAGGAGCGGACCCAGTTCGGCGTGCCCATCGGTAATCATCAGGTGATCCGCCACAAGCTCGCGCACATGGCGGTGGAGGTCGAAGCGGGCCGCCAGTTGGCCTATTATGCGGCGTCGCAGAAGGACACCGGCAAGCGCTGCGACTATGAGGCCGGTCTCGCCAAGGTCTTCGCCGCCGAAATGGCGGAGCGGGTGACGCGCGAGGCGATGCAGGTGCACGGCGGTTATGGCTATTCGATGGAGTTCAACGCGCAGCGCTTCTGGCGCGACGCGCGGGTGCTGTCGATCTTCGAGGGGACCAGCGAAATCCAGCTCGAAGTTATCGGCCGCCGCATCATGGAATCCTGATCGGCAGCGGACGGCTTCGAAGCGGAGACACAATAATGAGTATCACCAGCGACGGCAGTTATTTCGAAGATTTCACCGTGGGCGACACCCTCATCCATCAGCGCGGACGGACCATCACCGAGAACGACAATCACATGTTCACTTCGCTGGTGATGAATACCGCCGAACTCCATTTCAACCAGCATCTGGTGGACCGCGAGCCCGAGACCTACTTCAACGGCAGGCGGGTGGTCTACGGCGGCGTGGTGCTGGCGTTCGTGGTGGGCCTGGCGTCCGAGGACACCAGCGAGAACGCGATTGCCGAGCTCGAAATGGACAACGGGCGCCATACTAATCCGGTGTTCCACGGCGATACCGTCTATGCCGAATCCACCGTACTCGAGAAGCAGGACTCCCATCGGCCCGATGCCGGGATCGTCAAGTTCAAGCTGATTGGCAAGCGGCCCGACGGCCAGGTCGTGGTCGAAATCGAGCGGTCGGTGCTGGTCAAGCGTAAATCCTACTTTCTGAAAAATTCCTGAGAGGCTTTAAGCGATGTTCGTCCTCGACAACGGCAAACGTTTTGTAATTCCCCGCACCGAGATGACCTACCCGGGTCACAACATGAAGCTGCACCAGAACGCGGCCGACCCGGTCAAAGCGCCGGTCGATCACGTGATGGCCGATTTCGAAGACGCCTGCCCGTATGAATTCAAGGGCGAGAAGAGCCGCAAGGTGATGGTCGAGGCGCTCACCACCCTGGATTTCGGCAAGAAGGTGGTCACGATCCGCCCCAACAACATCCATTCGAGCTTCTTCAAGGGCGACATGGAGGCGGTGATGCTGGGCGCGCCCAACCGTTTCCACGGGATCATCCTGCCCAAGACGCGCGGGCCGGAGGAAATCGTGGCGGTATCCAAGCTGCTCGACGACCTGGAAAAGCGCGGCGGCTGGAAATACAAGGTTCAGATCGAATCGTTGATCGAGACTCCGCATGCGTTGATCAAGGCCTATGACATCGCGATGGCGTCGGACCGGATGGCGGGGTTGATCTTCGGTATCGCGGATTTTGCCGCCAACCTCGGGATCCGCGAAATCGTCAAGGATCAGAACCGCAATTTCCATTACTCCAAGCAGGCGGTGGTGATCGCGGCCAAAGCCGCCGGATTGCACGCGATCGACAACGTCTTCCTGCACCTGGTGCGCAAGGATGATTCGCCCGAGCGCGTCGCCGAAATCGAGCATGACCTGCGCGAGAAGAACGACGGCGCCGCCGCCCTCGGCATGGACGGAACCTGGGTGATTCATCCGCAGCAGGCCGCGATCGCCAACGCCTGTTACTCGCCTACGCCGGAGCAGGTCGAGGATGCGCGTCGAGTCGTGAAACTCTACCACGAGAAGGGCGGCGGTTCGATGGCGGATCCGCAGACCGGCGACATGATCGACGAGGCGACGATCAAAATCGCCCTGATGGATCTGGCCAAGGGCGTGCAGATGGGCCTGGTTACGCAGGCAGAACTGACCGACTGGGCCGCCCGCAGCCGCGACATCACCGGCTACGACATCCTGCAGTTCATGCGCCGCGTGCAGTAGCGACTGCAGAGGCAGAGTGGCAAGGGAGTCGGATCATTTCGAAGAGACAAGTCTTTCTCTCTTGCGTCGCACCAAGGGTTTCGATCGCGGGTGCTCATCGGCGACCGCGCGCTCCACGGTCTTGGGCGACTTCTCGATGACCCTCAGAAGGATGCGGGCGGGACGATCCGGAAGTGCACGCCCCTGCTCCCACTCTTGAACAGTGCGAACGCTGAAGCCGAACTTCGACGCGAACTCGATTGAGACAGCCCGAGTTTGCGGCGCAGGAGCCCGACGTTCGGGGACTGAGGTGTGATAACTCTACGCCAGTCCCTCCCCACGCCCATGTTGGGTGCGGTGTCTGGGTCGGACTCAATCATTTTCTGAATGTCTTCCTCGGTCGTCGCATCAACACGTGCCCAATCGACTTGCCCCCCCCCGCGTTTGCGAATCTCACTCAAGGAACGCCTCACGGTAGCCATTTCTTTCTTCCTCACTAGCCGGCCGCGCCGAAATTATGCGTCTTCGCTCACCACGCCTGGTGTAGACCACAGTAAAAAAACGATCCTCAATTCCTCCTGTAGCGACGAACCGCTGCTCACCATAGTCGCGCCTCAAGTCTTCCTCTTCGACCACGGGACCTTTGAAGATCCCCGTGGCGAATTCGAAGTCGAAGCCGCGTTCGCGCAGATTCCTGGCGCTTTTGGCCTCATCCCATTCGAACAGACCTTCATCCACCATACGTGATTCACGTAGGAGATGGCAATCTGCCAATTCCCCGAAGACGGCTCCCTATTTCGCGGATCGTCCCGCTTACGGCACCGGTGCGGGATGGAGCAGGCCGGCGGCTTCGTCGAAGCCGAGCATCACGTTGAGGTTTTGAATTGCCTGGCCGGCGGCGCCTTTGCCCAGGTTGTCAATCGCCGTGATCACGCACAGCGTCTGCGAGCGGCGATCGAGCACGAAGGCGATTTCGCAGAAATTGGTGGCGCGCACGTTTTTGAGCTCGGGCAACTCGCCCGCGGTGAGCAGCCGGATGAAGCGCGCCTTGGGGTAGGCCGCTTCGAACGCGGCGCGGACGTCTTCGGTCGTGGTGCCGCCGCGCGGGCGCAGGAAGATCGAGCTCAGGATGCCGCGGTTGAGGGGCAGCAGATGCGGCACGAACATCAGCGGAACTTCGCGCCCCAAGGTCGCCGCGATCTCCTGCTCCATCTCGGGCGCGTGCCGATGGTTGCCGACCTTGTAGGCGCGGAAATTGTCGTTGACCTCGGCGAACAGTTGCTCGATCTGCGCGGTGCGGCGGGCGCCGGTGGTCCCCGACTTGGCGTCGACGATTATGGAACTCGGGTCCACCAGGTCGCGGGTGATCAGCGGCAGTGTGCCCAGCAAGGTGCCGGTCGGGTAACATCCGGGATTGGCTATCAGCCGCGCTCCGCGAATCTCTTTGCGATGGAATTCGGTCAATCCGTAAACCGCCTGCTTGAGCAGATGGGGCGCCGGATGTTCGGCCCCGTAGGTGGCGCGGTAAGCCTCCGGGTCTTTAAGCCGGAAATCGGCCGAAAAGTCGATCACTTTGATCCCGGCGTCGAGCAGTTCCGGGATTACCGCGGTGCCGGTGCGCTCGGGCAGACAGCACAGCACCACCTCGGCGCGTCCCTTGATCAGGTCCGGACGCAGTTCTTCGAAGGCCGGCAGGTCGAGCCCGGCCAGATGGCGATACACCTGCGCCACTTCGCGGCCGACATAGTGTTCCGAGGTCAGCACGCTTAGTTCCACGAAGGGATGAAAGGCGAGCAACCGAACCGCCTCGATACCCGAGTATCCACTGGCACCCAGGATCGCTACTTTGACCCGGTCTGTCGCACTCATCGGATTGTGGCCGCCTCCAACGCGTTTCGGAAACCGTTCAATTACAACATGAACCGGGGACCGAGGCCAGTAAGGGGCCGGCGCGCAATTACTTGGTGTCGAGCTCGAAGAGCAGGTAATGCGACCCCTCGGTGGTGGCTTTGCGCTTGAACGGGTTGATCCGGCCCATCAGGCTGCCATTGCCGTTTGAGGAGTGCAGACGTTCCAAATAGATCTGGACCGGGTGATCTTCGGGCTTTTGCCTGGCCAGTTCCTCCAACCCGGTCAGCGCCTGATTGCGGGGAGCCTTTCTGTAGCGCCGAGAGTGCGTTGGCGAATTCCTCGTAGAACGCCGCGTCAACCGCGCCGCCGCGCCGGCCCCCGATTTCGTCGATTTGGACCGCCTGGGTCTTCCCCTTGACCTTCACCATCCCGAGGTTGCGGTTGATGAAGCCTTCGGCGGCTTCTTCGAGGGTCTGATGATTGACCAGCAGATGCACCTTGAAATAGCGCGTCAAACCCTCAATCCGGGAGGCCAGATTGACGGTGTCGCCGATCGCGGAGTAATCGAAGCGCTGCTTGCCGCCGAAGTTGCCCACCGTCGCGTCGCCGGTAGCGATCCCGATCCCGATATCGAGGTCCACGAACCGCGGATCGGTCTTGCGCAGCTGGTCCAACTCTCCGAGCATGTCCAGCGCGCATTCAATCGAGGAGCGGGCCGGGTTCGGCATGTCATTCGGCGCGCCCCAGAACGCCATGATCCCGTCGCCCATCAGTTTGTCGACCACGCCCCCGCTGCGCAGGATGATCTCAATCATCGCCGTCATGTAGGTGTTGAGCAGGGCCACCAGTTCCTCTGGCGGGGTGCGCTCGCTGCGGCTGGTGAAGCCGACAATATCGGCGAAAAGGATACTCATGTGGCGCCGCTCGCCGCCGAGCTTGAGCGCGTCGGCATTCTGCACCAATCCTTCGATCACGCCCGGATGCAGATAATGCTCGAAGGCGTGGCGCAGAAAGCGCTTTTCACGCCCCTCGGTCAGATACCGGTAACCGGCCAGGCCCGCATACACGATGAATGCCAAAGCGATCGGAAACAGCACTCCCAGGAGCAAGCCCTGGGCGACCAGCAGATACTGCGCAAAGGCGAAGTAACCCAAGATCAACGCAGCAGCGATTACCGCCGACCCTGACGCCGACAGAAAGGCCACTGCGGCGCTGACCGCAATTCCCATCAAAGCTGCGCACCAGCGCTCCATTCCTCGCGTGATGTCCGATCGCTGGAGAAAATCACCGGTCAGGATGTTGTCGATCGCGTTGGCGTGGATTTCAACCCCGGGGAAATCGGCGCCCATCGGAGTGGACCAGCGGTCGCCGACGCCCAGCGCTGACGCCCCCACCAGAACAATCTTGCCGGCCAGCGCGTTTTCCGGAATTCGGTGGTGGATAACGTCGCTGACCGGGTAATAAGGAAACGTATGCGCCGGACCGCGAAAGTTGACCAGCAAATGGCCCTGCTCGTCGACCGGCAGCTCCACCGGCCCGATCTTGGCGCCGGCAACGCCGAAATCGGCCAAGGTGAGCGAGGTCAACGCGTTGCCGGCGAAGGCGCTGGTGACCGCCAGGATTAGCGGCTCGCAATATCGCTTGCCGAATCGGATCACCATCATCTCGGAGCGAAAGACCGCATCGGGGTCAGTCGGCGTATCAAAATATCCGGTGCCGCGGGCGGCGCTGTTGATCATCGGCAAGTTCGGCAGATACGCGATCGCTTCGGGTATCGCCGGCGATATGGGACCGGGTGGACTCCGCACCAGGTTGTAAGTCAGCGGGGCGGGGGTTTCCAGTTTGTCGACAAACCCCGAATTGATCCTGGTGCCGTGGGAGAATGGGTCGATTATCTGAAGCGGATAGCCAACCAGGGCATTGCCTTGATTCTTGATGGCTTGGGCGAAGGTCTGGTCGTTGCTGATTCCAGCGGCGGCTTGCAGCTTGTCGGTGGGCAGCCCCGCCTGCTTGAGCTCGGCGAGGAGCTTGTCGCGGGCCAGGTCCACGTCGTCGCGCTCGCTGAACACCAGGTCAAAGCCGACCACGGCCGCTTTGTAGCTCTTGAGCGCGTCGGCCAGTTGCGCCAGCACCGTTCGCGGCCAGGGCCATCGGCCCAGCTCGCTGATACTCTTGTCGTCGATCGCGACAATTGCCACTACACCCTGGGTTTTTTTGGTGCCGCGGGCATACATGCGCAAATCGAAGGTTTTCAGTTCGGCCAACGCGAGCAGGGAAGGATAGTGTGAATTGAGCACGAACAGGGCGGCGACCATTGCCACCCCGATTGCCATTGTGCGCAGCGCGCCTGGAGGTCTTTTGCGCCTTCGAGCCATCCTGTCCCGGCGGCAATTTTAGCGCCTTCGGCGCAATTCTGCTAACCGGGTGGCCGCGCGAGGTTGCCGGCCATAATGCCAGCCGACCGCCAAAGGATCGTCCAGCGCGTTACAATTTCACGAAGGTTACGAGTCCCGCCGGCAGCGGGTTATTCACCGTATGGCCGGTTCGCGGCGCTTTCAACAGCCCGTCAAGGTCGACCACGGCCAGGAAGGTGAGGCTGCCGTCGGTTAAAACGGCCAAAGGCTTATTGGTATTGGGACTGACGTAAGCGGTGACCGTGTGAGGATCGAAGCCCAATGAAAATATCGAACCATCGGGGTTGTTGGGCACCGTGAAGGCCACATAATCGGTCACCGCGGGCTTTCCGGTTCCGGAGGTCGCAGGCAGTTGAATGACCCCTTCCAGGTTGCCCCCGAACTCACCGGTCACGACGCCAACATGGGTTCCGGGCGCGATCGCAATGCCGCAGGTACCGGCCGCGAGCGAGTCGAACTCGGGGAAGTTCTGAACCTGGCTGGCGGTATCGGTCCAGGTGCCTGGGGTGCCGGGGGTGAAGGTTGCCTGCGTCAGGTCGGCGATAAAGAGACTGCCGGTGAATTCGATCGTGGACAGCGCAATGCCGGTGGTGCAGTCCTCCCCGGCTGAGTCGAACTCACCCGGGTTCGGGGTAACGTTGTTATTGAACAGCTTTGCCGTCGCCGGAGCGGTGCCGGCCGCGATGTTGAGCAGCTGGTAATTACCCTGTTCATTGGGCGATAGGACCAAGTGACGGACCGGATCGATCGAAGCATCTTCGGAGGTGGTCGCTCCGCCGGGAATGGCGGTCTCAAACGCCGGGGTGGGGCCGAGGTCCAGAAATTGGAAGCCACCCGGACCGCCGGTTGCCAGGCCAACAGTGATCATGGCCTTGTTGGTCGAGGAATCGACCACCACGCCGCAGTTCTGGCATGAACCGCCGGAGAAGCTCTCGCGCCCGGTTGCGCCACTCTTCAGGCTGCTATTGAGGGTGGTACCCGTAATCAGATAAACGTCGGTGTTGTTGGCCACGCACACAGTTTGACCGGTAGCCGAGTTTGAGGAGCATGAGTTAACGGTGCTGGCAGTGGTGACATTAGTCGGCGGACCACCAGTGCCGATTCCGCTCTTGGTTTCAATCGGTGCGACTTCAACGCCGGTCGGGCCGCCACCCCAATTTCCCTTGGGAATATAGGCGGTGGCATCCGTGGCCGTAACCAGCACCGACAGCGAACTGGAGGGCAGGCAGGCATTGGGTGCCGCGGTGGGCGTTGGCGACGGGGTTGCGCTCACGGCCGGGGTGGGTGTCGGAGTGGGAGTAAGAATCGCGGTCCGCGTCGCGGTTGGGCGTGGAGTGATAATCGGGGTTGCCGTTGCTGCCTCTACCGGGCAGGAGCCGCAGGGGTCGCAACCGGTCATCAGCGTAAGGCTCAAACCGATCGCGATACTCCCCACCAAGGCAAGCAAGGCTGACTTCATCTAACCACTCCTAAAATCCCAACAATTAGCTTGAAGCTGCGTAGCGTCGTCCGACTTCGATCCACGCCGGAGGGATCAGAGAACGACTCAATCCGGGCGTCGCCGCATCTGGTGAAGACTCACTCGGCCCAACTGAACTGCTTGTACAGAGTTATCTGACCGTACCCGTTGGGGGTTCCATAGCCCCCTTGGGCATCCAGCCCGATTTGCCACGGTCTATAATAGACGCCAAGGTCGGGACCTCCCTGACCGGCGACGCCCGACACGAAACTGCCGCCGTAAATGACGCCGCCCGCGCCGGCCATCAGCATGTAATCCTCGGTGGACAGCACCACTGTTCGCAGATCAATCGAACTGGCTGAGATCATGTTTTGCCAGCTATAGACCGAACTGACCAGGAAATTGATCGGGTGAGCGGAATGGACCAGCAGCCAACTCGAAATGTCACCTTCAAAGTTTGCGTTATGGCTGTTCCCAGCGTCATCTCCGCCGAGCACATAAAGGTGGGTGGTCGGCGTTACAGCGAAGTCGATACCACCCTGGAAGCGGCCGAAGTTGTAGCGCGAGGAGCCCGAAACGCCGGTGGGGGGGTTGGGAAGCAGCGGGTTGGCGAATCCGTGACCCATGTAGAGCTGGTAACCGGTGGCGCGCGCCACGACCCCCAGGTATTGGGTTACGCTCTGCTCCGCCTGCACGCCCTCCTGGGTCGTTGCATACTGATCGCTGAGGAATCCCCCTCCGAACAGGGTCAGGCTGAAACGCCCCGGCGTGGCGATATCGAACATGCCAGGGTAGGGATTGGACGCCCAGCCCGGCGTGGTCTGAGCCTCCGCCGCCACAGCGCAAAGCCCGACCACTATCGCGGCCAACAGGCCGCAAACGAACTCCCAGCGTCCTTTTGTGGCGACTGAACCGCTCATCTGAACTGCTCCTCTCAAAATGCCATCCGCCCATCAACAGCTAACAGCGGGGACAGGGCGGACAGGCCGGAGGCGGCGCTCCGCCTGCGCTGGGGCCGGATCCCGAGTAGCCTCCCGTAGCGGCGCCGGTGCCCGCCGGTCCTGCCACTCCCAATGGTCCCGGGGGCAATGGCGGCCGCATGGCGCACACGATGGTTTCGTAGCCGCCTTCAACGTCAATTCCTGCCGAAGGAGTCGCGCTATTGGCAACCGTTACCGTACCTTCGGCCACGGCAACGTCACTGGTGGGCGCGGCACCACACACCGGCGACGAGCTACTATACCCAACCGAGAACTTGGTGCCGCGCACGCCGGCGATGGCGTTGGGAGTCTTGACCTCGAAACTGGGCGCCGTACCACGCAGGGCTTTGGTCACCAGGGATTGCAGATGACCGCCCAGCAGGCTCACCTTGGTGGTCTGCGGTCCGCCCGCTCCCACGACCTGTTCGTCGATAACCAGGGTGCTCTGATCGGCGAGGTCGAGCTTGCTATTGTCGTTAAGGGTGATGGTGAGATGCGCGCCGGCGTCGGTAGTGAACTTGTCCTTCAGTTCCACCGCCATCCCGCTGGTGACCGCCTGCGTGGCTCCGCCACGCTCGACATGGGCCGATCCCGCGAGATCGGTCACCGTACCGACGGTGTTTTGCGCGCGAGCCCCAGAGCTGGCGAGGGTAATCAGGACCACCTGGACCACCACGAGCATGGCCCAACGGAGGGTTTGCTTTTGGAAATATCTAACGTGCACCACAGCCAGCACCGAGTTTTAAGTTTGCAATGTCCCTGTAGCCGATTAGCTTTTTATTGTTCCAGACGGCTGTAGTCAACCTTAAACTGGGCTTCGCGCAAATTTACTTCAACACCGAGACAAAAAAAAGGCGGCAGTTGGTAGCTGCCGCCGGAAAATAGCTAGTGCTGGTGGATATTAACGCTTGGAGTACTGAGGACGCTTGCGGGCTTTGTGACGGCCGTACTTTTTGCGTTCGACCTCCCGCGGGTCGCGCGTCAGCATCCCGGCTTTGCGCAAGGTCGGGCGCATGGTCTCCGCGACCACCAGCAGAGCCCGCGAAATGCCGTGGCGCACCGCGTCCGCCTGGGCGGAGGTGCCGCCCCCATTAACCTCTGCCAACACGTCGAATTGCGCCGCGGTTTCGGTGATTTGCAGGGGCTCCATGATGCGCATTCGCGCCGTCTCGCGCGGAAAGTAGTCTTCGAAACCCCGCTTGTTGATCGTGATCGTGCCGGTTCCGGGCAGTAATCGAACCCGCGCGACCGCGGTCTTACGCTTGCCGGTGGCGGATGATACCTGTTTTTTATCTGGCATAAACGATTCTTACTTGAGTTTGACGGGCGCGGGCTTTTGCGCGGCGTGCGGATGCTCGGCGCCTTTGTATATCTTGAGCTTGGTGAACAGGCGGCGGGCCAGCCGGTTCTTGGGCAGCATCCCCCGCACCGCGATTTCGATCATGCGCTCGGGCCGGGTTTCCAGCAGCCGCCCGGCGCTGATTGAGCGGATTCCCCCCGGATACCCGGTGTGGTGATGATAGGTCTTATTCTCCAGCTTGGCTCCGGTCAGGCGGACCTTGGCCGCATTGATGATTACGACGAAGTCGCCGGCGTCCTGGTTGGGCGTGAAATCGGGGCGATGCTTGCCGCGCAGGATGCTTGCGGCGCGCGATGCCACCCGTCCCAAAGGCGCTTGGGCGGCGTCGATCAGGACCCAACGCCGGTCTTTCAGCGCAGCTTCGTGCGCCACACTCTTGGTTTGCTCGCTGAGTTTCAAAGCCTCACACTTTCCCTGGTCATTT
The DNA here is from genome assembly GCA_963805995.1 of uncultured Pseudomonadota bacterium. Taxonomy (GTDB): domain Bacteria; phylum Desulfobacterota; class Binatia; order Binatales; family Binataceae; genus JAJPJA01. Next base: position 567,654 of record CAWDWL010000004.1, read on the forward strand.
GCCGTTATCGCGCGGTCGCGCCCAAGCGGCAATTTCTGGCGGGGCCGATGGGATTTGAACCCACGACTTCCGACGTGACAGGCCGGCGTTCTAACCGAGCTGAACTACGACCCCGCTGTAAACAACCTTTCTGACAGGTTACCGCGGTTAGAGCAACCGCCTGGCGTCAAAATCGGGTTGCGCGAACCCAGGTCTGCCACGCTGTTGTGTTCCCGTCTGTGAGATACTCTCGATAAAAGTCGGCCATAGCGGTATTCGCCCACAAAGCCATGGGTTTCCGACGGTCCCCAGGTCAGGGGGGAGAAGCTTAGGACGACAAAACTTCAGGGCCTGCGCGGACGCGCAGGCCCTGAAATCGCGATCATCTCATGATTTGATTGAGTCCGGCGGGCAGGCCGTAGAGCGAAACATCGTGAAATTCCTTGGGAACCACCGAGTTTAGCTGCGGGGGCGAGCCGGGCCACGCGATACTCGCGTGGTTACCCTGGATGTCATAGATCAGTCCCAGTTCACCGCCCGAGGTAGTTACGAAACTGCTGGTCCCGGTCAGGTCGGCAGGGATTCCGGTGGTTGCACCACGGGGGATGAACTGCAGCTTCCAGAACTTGCCGTTGCGGTCCCAGGTATCGACCTGGTCGGAAGTGAAGGCCAGGTCCTTGTCGAGATACAAGACCCGATGCGAGTAGCAATAGCTCTTTTCAACGGCGGCGGTCGGCACCAGGTCGATCACATAAACGTCGCGCAGTTCGAATTTGTTCTCCTGCGGCTTGGGCCATCCGATCGCGCTGCCGCCCAAGGTGTAGCCGTCGACGAACTTTTCCTGTTGATTGGCTTTCGCCTGCCACGAGGAATGAACCAGAAACAGCATCTTCTTCTCGCCGAGGTAGCGGGGGACGAACCAGTTGGGGATACCGCTGAAGCCACCGCGCTGATCGTCGTTGGTCCAATCCGTGCCTTGCAGCGGGGCGCATCGGGCCACGCTGGAGAGCCTGAGCGAACGCCGCAGAGAGGGCAGAAACGCGTAGATTTCAGGCACTCGCTGAGGATCGTCGGGGTAAATCGCCAGCGCCGTGGTGTACTTGGACTGCTCCGGAGCGAGGACTTCGTTATTTATCGACAGGTAGAGACCGTTGGCCTGGGGATTAGTGATGGGCTCGCCGGCGTCGCTGACATGGGACAGTTTGAAAAAGATCTGCCGGGACTGGTTTTGACTGACGCTGCCGTAGCGGTCCACCAGGGCCAGGTTATAGTCCGCCGCGTAAACGCTCGGAATGTACGTGTAGTAGTAATCGTAAAGGAGTTGAGCGGCGATATCCGGGCCGCTTGGACGGGGAAAGGGAATTCCCGCCGCGTAATTTTTGACGTCATATGCTCCACTGGGCAGTTTTACTACCTGGGCCTGACCTGAGTACTTTTCCGTATCGGTCTTGTACTTGGTCGGCAGAACGGTGGGGATCGTAGGCCCGATCTCGATATAGTTGTCGGGTCCGGATCCCATCTTCCAGAAATAATTGCCGCTCATGAACGCCTGCACGCTGACCGTCAGGAACTTTCGGTACTGCTGCCAGTTAGCCGAGGTGATTTTGGTGCCAACCGGTATCGAGTCGGGCGAATCGGCGGAATTGAATTGAGCGATCAGTTTGTCATCGTAGGTGTCCAGATTTTGGGCGGCCGCGAGCCCGCTGAGCAGGGCAAACGCCGCCACCAGGATCACCCCGATTTTGAAAATTGCGCCACGAACCATGCGATCCTCACTTTTCGACCAGAATATCGTGGGATTATCGGAGCGCCTCAGATGTGTCAAACGAGCGATAGATTAAAGTAATGGAACGATAGATATACGGGAGGGGTTGTTGTCGTGGACGATCCTGATGCGCGTACGCGACGCATGGTGCGCCAGCGTTCGACCTGCGCCTCCCGTCTTGGGGAAGCCAAGGCTGGGGTTCCTGGACCGGAACCCCAGCCTGGAGCGTTACCTCATCACCTGGCTGAGCCCGCTGGGCAGGGCGTAGATCGAAACATCATGCAGGTCCTTGGACACTACTGAGTTCAGGGCCGGTGGAGAGCCCGGCCACGCGATGCTGGCATGGTCTCCCTGGACGTCGTAAATCAAACCCAGTTCCCCCCCGGACGGCATCACGAAGCTGCTCTTACCGGTCAGATCGGAGGGAATGGCCGTCGTCGGTCCCCGCGGTATGAACTGCAGCTTCCACAACTTGTTGCTGTTGTCCCAGGTATCGACCTGGTCCGCCGTGAAGGCCAGGTTCTTGTCCAGATACAGCACCCGATGCGAGTAGCAATAGCCTCTTTTCACCGCCTCGGTGGGCACCAGGTCGATCACGTAAACGTCGCGTAATTCGACCTTGTTCTCCTGCGGCCGGGGCCAACCGATTGCCGTGCCCCCGTAGGTGAAGGTGCCGACAAATTTGTCTTGTTCATTGGCCTTGGCCTGCCACGGCGAATGCACCATAAACAGCATTTTCTTTTCGCCCAGGTAGCGCGGGATGAACCAATTCGGGATGCCGCTGAAACCGCCCCTTTGATCGTCGTTGGTCCAGTCGGTGCCCTGCAGCGGGGCGCATCGCGCTACGCTGGAGAGCCTGAGCGAACGCCGCAGCGACGGGAGAAACGCATAGATCTCCGGTACCCGCTGGGGATCGTCGGGATAGATCGCCAGCGCCGTGGTGTACTTGGACTGTTCTGGAGAGAGCACCTCGTTATGGATCGACAGGTACAAACCGTTAGCCTGCGGATTGGTTATCGGTTGTCCGACGTCGCTTACGTGGGAAAGCTTGAAGAATATTTGCCGCGTCTGGTTTTGGGCGATACTGCCGTAGCGGTCGACGAGAGCGAGGTCATAATAACCGGTGTAGATGCTGGGAATATAGGTGTAGTAATAGTTATAGAGCAGTTGGCCCGCGATATCCGGCCCGCTCGGCCGTGGGAAAGGAATTCCGGCACCGTAATTCCTGATTTCGTAGGCTCCGCTCGGGAGCTTAACCAGTTGAGCCTGGCCGGAATATTTTTCCGTATCACTAAGGTATTTGGGCGGAAGATCCGTGGGGATGGTTGGTCCAACTTCGATATAGTCTCCGGGTCCCGACCCCATCTTCCAGAAGTAGTTTCCGCTCATGAAAGCCTGCAGGCTCACAGTCATGTACTTCCGGTACTGCTGCCAGTTGGCGGTGGTGATTCTGGTGCCCGCTCGAATCGTGTCCTGCGAATCCGCGGGATTGAATTGAGCGATTAGCTTGTCATCGTAGGTGCCCAGGTTCTGGGCGGTGGCGATCCCGGTGGGCAGCGCCAGGGCGGCGACCAGGATCAGAGCCATTAGGAAGGTTTCCTTACCAGCCATCCAAGTCCTCTCAACCGATAGATTTGCAGTGCCTGTAACCGAACCGCGTCTATCTGTCAAACTAACAGACGATAGTTTGATCTGGCTTTAGACTTTGGAGTGTTTTTGCAATCTATCCGCCGCTAGTATGTCTACTTTCCTACGGCGCGATTTTGGAGTATCCACCGCCGGGAATACGCTCCGGGAAAAAGCACCCGGTCCGCGTGGACCGCGCTTGTGCGGCTGTTATACGGTCGAACCGTCGATATAGTTCTGACCTGGATTAATCAGCGCCGACCGGACCAACTGCGCAAAGGGTTGAAGATGACGGAACGAAGCGTCGAAATTCAGCGAATGCCCCGCTTGTGGCCGAGCGATAAGCGATGACTCAAACCTCTGGCCCAAGCGCCTCGGCCCCTCGCGCGCGACGCTTTCGAGCGGTGCGCCGTATTGCGCTGATCGTGATTGCCGCCGTCGCGGTTTTCACCCTGGCCGGCTTCCTGGGCGTGCCGCATCTGCTGCGTTATCTGGCCCGCGGTCCATTGGCGGCCAGGCTGCATCGGCAAGTGACCGTCGGCAAGATCACTTTCAACCCTTACACGTTGCGCCTGACGATCGACTATTTCCATCTGGGCGAACACGACAATCCGCAGGCTTTTACCGATATCGGGCAGATCCGCGTCAAAGCTTCGTGGCGTTCGTTGTATCGGTTGGCGCCGATAGTCCAGGAGGTGGCGATTGATCGGCCGGCGGCCCATGTCGTTCGCACCGCCCCGGATCGCTTCAATTTCTCCGACCTGATCGCAAGCAAGCCTGGTGCCCCCCAGCCGGCGCCTCCGCCCGGTAAACCGTTCCATTTCTCGGTCTCCAACATCCGGATCACTGACGGCAAGGTGTGGTTCGAAGATAACGTGCTGCATCAGCAGCATGCCGTTGACAACATCCAGGTCGGCATCCCGTTCATCGCCAATCTGCCGGCCGACGTCGACATCTTCGTCGAACCGATGGTGCGAATGCGGATCGACGGCAGCCCGTTTCGCGTTGCCGGGATGGCCAAACCATTCGCCAGCACGCCCGAATCGATTCTCGACTTGCGCCTTAAGAATCTGAGCCTCCCCGCGTTTGCGGGCTATCTGACCCAAAAACTGCCGATTAAAGTTTTGCAAGGCACCCTTTCGACCAAAGTGCAGATACATTTTGTCCAGCCGGAATCCGGGCCGATTATCCGTCTGGGTGGAAACGTCGCGTTGACGGGCCTGGATATCCGGGACGCGTCCAACGCGCCGCTGGTCGCGCTCAAAAGCGGGTCGGTGGTGCTGGACAATGTTGAGCCGTTGGGCAAAAGCGTGATGATCGGGCCGGTCGCGCTGGACGGGCTGAGTTCGAACCTGGTGGTCAAACGCCCCGGAGTGACCAACTTCACGCCGCTGGCCGCGGCGCTGGGCGGTGCTCCGGCTCCGCCCGCCGCGCCACCTTCGCCGCCGTTGGAGATGCGGCTGGAGTCGATCGAACTCACCAACAGTTCGCTCAAGTTCACGGATCAGAGCACCGGTTCACCGACGACCGTGGCGCTGGACGGTGTGCATATCGGGTTGCGGAATTTCGCGACCGGCAAAAAGGCGCCGCCGGTCTCGATGGAAATGCAGGCGAAGATCGGCGCCGGTGCGGTAGCGGTGAAGGGCACATTTGATTTGGTGCAAACTCAAGTCGCCACCGAGGTTACGTTGAATCAGATCGACCTCCCGCCGCTGCAAGCATTTGGGCAACGGTTTTGGGCGGGCACGCTGACCACGGGTAAGCTGAGCGCTCACGCCAAGGTTCAAGGCGGTCTCAGCGGCGGCAAAATGAAGGTCCTGGTGCAACCGGCGACCGCCTCGCTTGACACCCTGGAGGTGCACGCTCCCGGCGACACCCAACCGCCGATCCAATTGAAACATTTCGACGTGGCGCTGGACTCGCTCGATTTGGTCTCGCGCCAGGCGGCGGTCAAGGCGGTGCGCCTCGACGGCCTTAGTTTGTCGGCGCGGCGCGGCCCTGACGGGGAACTCAGCCTCGCCGCGTTTTTGCGTGCCGCCCAAGCCCCGCCCGTGGGCCTAACGCCCGCGCAGCCGGTCATGACAGCTCCCGCATCGGTGCGGTCCGCGGTGCCCGCGCCGTCATCGGTCAAGGCGCCGGCACCCGCGCCGCTACCCGCGAACCGGCCGGGACTCGCGCCAACTCCCGGAGCGCAGCCCTGGCGCTACCGCATCGAATCGGTGGCGCTGGAGAATATCCAAGCCAATCTGGAAGACGACACCCAGCCTCATCCGCTAACGGTTGAGATCGCTCCGCTCAATCTGCAGCTGAAGGACGTGACCAGCGACTTCACCAAACCGTTCGGGCTCGCGGTCGAAGGCTCGCTCACACCCCAGGGCAGCTTCAAGATTGACGGCACCGCAGCGATCAATCCGCTCCAGGCCGACCTGCAGATTGTCACCCAACGCATCAACGTGACCCCCGCGGCCATGTTTGCGGGCGCCAAGTTCAATGCCCGGCTGTCCAGTGCGTTCCTGAGCGTGAATGGCAAACTGGCGGTCGCCAAGCGCCAGGACCAGTTGGGCGGCAGCTATCGCGGTAACGTGACCATCGGAAACGTGCGCATCGTCGACAAAGTGACCAACGACCGCTTCTTGCGCTGGAACGCGCTCAGCGCCAACCGTATCGACGCCGAGTTTGGAGCGGGCGCGCCGCGGGTGCGGATCGGCGAAGTGGTCCTGTCGGAGTTTTTCGCGCGTCTGATCCTGAACCGCAACGGGACCCTCAACCTCAAAGACATCGTCCGGCCGCCGGGTGCGGCGCCCACCTCGTTGACGCGGGAGAAGTCAGTCGGAGCGCCGGTGCCCACCGCTGCGCAACCGGTTGCGGCGCAAGGTGAATCGGCTCGCGCGCCGGACCATTCCGGCGGCCCCGAGATCGAAATTTCGCGCACCGTGCTCGAAGGCGGGAACATCAACTACTCCGACAACTTCATCAAGCCGAACTATTCAGCCCAACTGACCGAGATCAAGGGCAAGATCGGCGCGTTCGGCACGCAATCGACCAAACCCGCCGACCTGGAAGTGCAAGGGCAAGTCAACGGCAGCTCGCCGATCGATATCGTCGGTTCGCTCAATCCACTCGCCCCCATGGCGTTTGTCGATATCAAGGCCAAGGCCGACGGCATCGAATTGTCCAATCTGACCCCATACTCGACCAAGTACACCGGCTATCCGATCACCAAGGGCACGCTCACCGTCGACGTCCATTACCATTTGGAAAACAAGGAACTGACTGCGGACAATCATCTGTTTATCGCGCAGCTTACTTTTGGCCCGCATGTGCAGAGTCCCAACGCCGTCAATCTGCCCATCGCGCTGGCGGTTTCGCTGTTGAAAAACTCCAAGGGCGAGATCAACATCACGGTGCCGATCTCCGGCTCGCTGTCCAACCCGCAGTTCAGTATCGGTCAAGTAGTGTGGCAGGCGTTCTCCAACCTGATCCTCAAAGCGGTCACCTCGCCCTTTGCGCTGCTGGCCTCCGCCATGGGTTCGGCAAATCAGCAGCTTGACCACGTGGAGTTCGCGCCGGGCCTTGCCACTTTGACGCCTGACAGCCAAGCCCGGCTGAACACCTTGGCCACGGCGTTGAAGGACCGCCCGGCATTGCGTTTGAGTATCGCGGGCCGGGTCGATCCAAGCGTTGACCGCGAGGCGTTGCGCTCCGTGATGCTCGACCGCAAGGTCAAAATGCAAAAGGTCAAGGAACTAAGGGATCGGGGTGAAAGCGCGGATGTCGATACGGTCAAGTTGACTCCCGATGAATACGACAAGTATTTGAAGATGGCTTACGGCCAGGCGAAATTTCAAAAGCCGCATAACTTTCTGGGACTGGCCAAATCGCTGCCGCCGGCCGAAATGAAAAAGCTGATGCTCGCCAATACCGATGTCACCGACGCCGATCTGAAGGAGTTGGCCAACGCCCGCGCGCTCACCGTTCGCCGATTTCTCGGTAAGCAGGTGGATCCAATCCGGCTGGCGGTGGTTGCACCCAAACTCGACGCCAGCGGTATTGCCGGCAAAGGCAAGACCACGCGCGTGGACCTGGCGATCGATTAAATGAAGCTCCGTCCCCATGCACGAACGTGGTACAGGTCCGTCGCCGCAATTATCGGCGCGTTGGCGATAACCGGTGGCGGCGGCTGGGCGGCCCCGCCGGTTGACGTATCGGGCGCTGCCGACCGCGAGTTCAGTGCGATGGTGGCGCGGTTCATCGACAGCGAGATGCGCCTGTTTCCCGAAAGCGCCACCGATGACGGAGACCATCGCTACGACGGCCGGCTCACCGATATGTCGCTGGCTGGGATACGGGCCAAAATCCGTCATGCGCGCGATTGGAAAGCGCGCTTCTCGCGCTTGCATGCCGCATTGTCCCCACCCTACGAGGCGGATCGGGAATGGCTAGTCGCACAACTGGATGGCGAGTTGTTATGGGCCGAGGAGGTCAAGTCTTACCGCGGAGATCCCGACGCCTACATGCCGACCGCGGCAATTTACAGCCTGATCAATCGCGACTTTGCGCCGCCCGTGCAGCGGATGCGCGCGGTCACGGCGCGGGAGCGCGCAGCGGTTGGCAACCTGGAGCAGGCCCGTCACAACCTGAGTCCCGCCGCCACGGCCAAAGTTACGATCGACATTTCACTCCAGCAGATGCCAGCAACCATCGCTTTTTTTAAAAAGGATGTTCCGCTGGCGCTTGGCCGCGTTCCCGAGGGCGCCGCGAAGCGCGATTTCCTGGCCGCCAACGATCGGTTGATCGCCGCGATGGTCGACTATCAGCATTGGCTTGAAGGGTTTCGCGCCAAAGCCTCAGGTGGCTTCCGGCTCGGGCCGCACGCATTTCGCCGGATGCTGGCCGACGACGACATGGTGGTGGCCCCGCTAAGTCGTCTGGAAGATCTGGGCCAGGCCGAACTGGCGCGCCTGCAGGCCGAATTCAAGCGGGTCGCGGCGCTCATCGACAGTCATCGTCCGCCCCAGGAAGTATTCAGGACGCTCAGCAGCCACCATCCGGAGCCATCCAAGCTGATTCCCGCGGTCAGCGCCGGACTTGCGGAGTTGCGCAACTACGTGATCGAGCATCATCTGGCAACGATTCCGTCCGCCGCGCAACCGCTGGTCCGCGAGACGCCGCCATTCGCCCGTGCGACTACTTTTGCTTCGATGGATAGTCCGGGTCCGTTGGAAAAGAAGGCCACGGAGGCTTACTTCTATGTGACCCTGCCCGACCCCTCGTGGCCGGCCAAGCGGGTCGATCAGCTCCTGGCGTTTTTCTCCGCTCCGGCGATATCGGACACCTCGACGCATGAGGTGTATCCCGGCCATTTCGTCCAATTCCTGGTCAATCGCAACAACCCCGACCTGGTTCGGTCGTTGTACTATTCGGGCGCCAACGTCGAAGGATGGGCATTTTACTGCGAGCAGATGATGCTGGATGAGGGCTTGCATGGCGACGCTCCGCAGTATCGCCTGGCGCAGTTGCAGCTCGCCCTGCAGCGCGTCTGCCGCTACCTGGTGGCGATTGCGATGCACACCGGGTCGATGACGGTGGCGCAGGCGGCCGCATTCTTCCGCGTCAACGCCTACATGACGCCGAACAATGCGATGGTCGAGGCGCTGCGCGGGACCCAGGATCCCGGATACCTGCGCTATCAACTCGGGAAGTTTATGATTCTGAAGCTGCGCGCGGACGTTCAGGGCAAACAGGGGGCCGCATTTGACTTGGGCCGGTTCCATGACGCCTTTCTGGCTCAGGGCGGTTTGCCGGTTGGATTGATCCGCCGTGCGATGCTCGGAACCGGCAGCGGCCCGCAGCTCTAGCCCGGCGGCGCCGCAAAGGATATCTGTGGCGCAATCATGGCGCCGAAATTGATTGAAAGGATGCGCGATGGCCGCTGACAAAAACCTGGTTCCACAGCAATTCGGTCCCTTGCACGAGGTGCGGATCATCTCCACGGGAACCAATATCGCACAGCCGTTCGCGGCCGAACTGGCGGCCGAGATGGGTGCGGAAGTGATTCATATCGAGCCCCCGAAGCTGGGCGATGACTATCGCCGGTCAGGATACAAGGTCGCGGCCGCCGATGGTTCGGCGAGGGTATCGGCCAACTGGGTGCAGGAACGGCGCAACATGTTTTGCGTGACGCTTGATCCGGCCGCGCCGCGCGGCCGCGAGCTGATGCTGCGGCTGTTGCAGCGGGCCGAGATCTGGATGGAAAGCTCGCCGCCCGGCAGCTTCGAGGAAATCGGTTTAGGCGATGCCGACGTCCTCAAAGCCTGTCCAAAACTGGTGATTGCGCATGTATCCGGCTTCGGCCGTGACGCTCCATGCGGAGCGTAGGGGTGACCACGATTCGATCGCCCAGGCGTTTGGCGGCATGATGGCGCACGTTGGGTTTCCTGACCCGCAGCCTCCGGTCCGCGCGATGCCGTCGATCGCCGATTACATGACGTCGCTGTGCGTCCTGTGGTCGTCGCTCGCGGCGCTGGTCCACGCGCGCGCCACCGGCCAGGGGCAGTCGATCGACGTCGCCAAGTATGAGGTCGTGCACAAGCACCTGGGTTCCACGATGATCGACTTCTTTCAACGGGGCGCAGTTGCGACGCGCTACGGCAACAAGTCGCCCGGCGCCCAACCGCTCGATACCTTCCGCGCCAGCGACGAATGGGTGATGATCGCCGCGCTGCGCGAGCAGTACGGCCGCTTATGCCGGCTGCTCGGACTCGATCCGGCCGAGGAAAAATGGAAGAAGGCGGCCTGGCAAGTGTTCTCGCCCGAGGGCCAGGAGTTCGACACTCTGTTCCGCGCCTGGGTGGCGCAGCGAACCGCGGCCACGGTGATGCAAGAGCTGGGAGAAATCGGAGTGCCGTGCTCGCGGGTCATGAGCAGCGACGAATGCGCGGAGAACCCGCAGTTCAAGGCCCGCGAGATGCATATCGAATGGGAAGACGGCCAGGTCGGCCCGGTCAAAGGAATCGGCATGGTGCCCAAGCTTTCCGCGACTCCCGGACAAGTCTGGCGCGGCTCGGTGGGCCTGGGACACGACAACCGGCTGATCTACGAGGAGTCTGCTCGGACTTGACGGCGGGGAAATCCAAGAGCTTACCCGTTGCGGGGTTATTTAGCGGCACATCGCGCGAAAATTGATCGCTCTACAAAAAGGATAATTACCATGCGGCTTGCACAAAGAGTTTCTCTCATCACCGGCGCCGCTTCGGGAATCGGCGAGGCGACCGCCAAGACTTTCGCGCGCGAAGGCTCGTCGGTGATGATCGCCGACCGCGACGAAACCAATGCCAGGCGCGTGGTCGAGGAAATCCGCGCGTCCGGCGGCACTGCGGACTGCGTAATTGTCAACGTCGGCAAGGCCGAGGATCTCGAGCGCATGGTGCAAACCACCGCCGATCGGTTCGGCCAGATCGACGTGCTGCTCAACAACGCGATTTACACCACGCTCGGACGCGTGGGCGATATCGCGCTGGACGAATGGCGCAAGACGCTCGACATCAGCCTGACCGCCTACTTTTACGCGACCAAGCTGGTGCTGCCGATAATGATCAGGCAGCGCCGCGGCGTGATCCTCAACACCTCCTCTACCGCCGGAATGTTGGCCGATTACAAGCTGGCGCCCTATGCGGTCGTCAAAGCCGGTGTGCTCGCGCTGACGCGCAATACCGCGATTGAATATGCGCGCAAGGGTATTCGCTGCAACGCGGTGTGCCCGGGCTCAACCGCAACGCCGGGCTTTACGCGCACGCTCAGCCGCCCCAAGGGATTTCGCGAGATCTATGAGAACACCATCCCGATGGGCCGCCTTGCCCAGCCCTCCGAAATCGCCAACGTGATGCTGTTCCTGGCCTCCGACGAAGCGTCCTTTGTAACCGGAGCCTACTACCTGGCCGATGGCGGCTTCACCGCGCATTCAGGCAACCCCTACGTCGCTGGGCAAGGCCCCGACTGGGAGTAGTTTAAGTTGAATCGACCTTAATTAAGCTTATCTTTTTCTGGCAGATTTGTGCCGCATCGTATTCGGTGATACATCTTTACCTACTGGATGCAGGCTAGGGTCTGGCGCCGCCGTGCAATGGAGGCTGGCCGCACTAGTGGAAGGTAAAGATATGAAAATGGCACGTCGTCCCCGCATCCGCAGTCTGAATCTGCTGGTGCTCATGGCTGTGTCCCTGGTTGCGGCCGCGCCAACCTGGGCCGCCCCGCTGGATCCTGAAACCAAGACCAACGTGGCTAACGCGTTATGGATGCAAAACTATAATCCGGCTCTGATTCCACCCGCGATATTGGCCAAGCTGCTAAGCCCAGCCAACAGCGACGCCGCATTCGGGAGCCGGTTGGATGCGCATCTGCTCGGGCTGATCGACAATCCAATGACCTTCACGCCCGATTATACCGCTTATTATCTGCACCTCGACGGGCTCACCACGTCCATTACTCCCCACCAGGCACACGGCCGCAACGACTATCTGGGTCTGGATCAATCGCGCGGCTTCCTGGATCTTCCTTTTCTGGCGCTACCCAACACGCTTGAATTTCCACATGCGAACGGATTCGATCTCACGTCGCAATATGGCTGGTACTATGTGGTCGGGACCGCGATTGGCGCTAACGGCAAGCATTACGGAATTCTTTTGATGATGCTGGCCTCTCCGCTCCTGCCAAATCCGGTCGCCACCCAGATGGGACTGACTCCGACCCAGAACGAGGTTATGCAATTGCAATTGGCGGTCAACGAGGAGGGCGGGGCGCACTATCAGGCCCGGCCTACCGTCGTGGCCGGCACCACCGGACTGCTCGAATTCAAGCCCGATCTGTTCTACACCGTGATGGGCAAGAACCGGATGGAATCGTTGCGGCAGGACGGCACGTTTTTCCCCATGCGGATCCAGGCCAAAGGATGGGATCATTCAACCACCCCGCCGACGCCAATCAAAATCGACATTACGTTTTCCTCCGGCGCGACTTATCTGCGGGAAGGAAACAATGGCTGCCAGCCCTGCTGCGCCAGGATCGGGACGCTTTACTATTCCATCCCGCGCATGGTGTTGGATCCGGGCAAAAGCACGTTGGTGTTAAATGGCCGGAATATCAAATTGAATGGTGGCAACTTCTGGCTGGACCATCAATGGGGCACCAGCGGCAATCCCAAAGTTGACGTGATCCGGGCGGCTCTCAACACCCAGCCTCCGCGGGTCGGCGGATGGGACTTCTTCGCGATCAACTTTACCGGAAACCGTCAATTGACAGTTTCGGCGCTGCATACCAAAGAGTTCGAGGCCTTTTACAACCAGACCGGAAAGAAGCCAGGCACGATGACCGTCAAGCTCCACGGTAAGTATATCGATGAGCATGATCACTTCACCCAGGTAGGGGGCGAGTTGAGCGTCACGGATTGGATCCGGAGCACTTCGACTCCCGACCCCGCGCAATTTCCGGTCTCAAACACATGGTACCCGGATAAGTGGGAGCTCAGTTTCGGAACTACTTTGCCGGCCGACATCCGAAAATTCAGCCTGAAGCCGCTCACCAATGGCGATTCGACCCTGTATTTCACCAACGGCGGCCAGTACCAGGAGGCTCCGGTCGAGGTCATCAATTCGCAGGGTAATCAGGTTGGCTTCGCCTTTGCCGAGGCGACCGGTTATTCGGACTTTGTTCCGGTGGTCGTCGCGGCCCAGTTCAAAATCGCAGGATTGCCGAACACGCCGGCGGTCTTCACGCCTCCAACCCCCTCGCCTGCGCTGGTTGCCGAGAGCAAGCTATTTCTTGAAAAACCTGCGAATCAGATTGGGCTTTTGATCGAATCGGAGCTGTGTTCCTATAATAACGATGGCCAGCCGGTTGAAGATGAGCTGCTCTTCAATGGGCGATGGCAGTAGCCGGCGGTCGGTGCTCTTTTTGTGCCTGCACCGGTGGCGTTGACGGTATGCCGGTGCGGATTGCCGTCCCCATTGGCTTTTTCGCGGGGCTTGTTACATTGCGTGATAAGAACCTTGGGAATCGAGAGGTAACACTATGATTAAACCGGCGATTTCGGCGGACTCGCACATCGTGGAGCCGCCCGGCACCTACGTCGATCGCATCGATCGCAAATACAAGGATATCGCGCCGCGGATGCTCCGCGACGAGAAAATTGGCGACTACTTTGTCGTTAACGGGATGGATGGCGTCAAGATCACGCTGGGCCTGATGGCGGCGGCGGGTAAATCCGCCGAGGAACTGGGCAAAGGCGGCCACAAGTTTGAAGACCTATACCGCGGCGGATGGGATCCCGAGGCCCGGCTCGCCGACCAGGACCGCGATGGCGTGATCGCCGAAGTAATCTATCCCACCACCGGGATGATGCTGTGCAACCATCGCGACATCGACTACAAGCAGGCCTGCTTCGACGCCTACAACCTCTGGCTGGCCGAGTTCTGCGGCGCCCATCCGGACCGGCTTATCGGCTGCGGCCAGACGGCGATGCGCACGCCCGAAGAGGGAATCGAGGAGCTGCGCAAGATCAAGTCGATGGGCTTTCGCGGAGTCATGATGCCGGGTAATCCCGGATTCAAGGATTACGACGATCGCGCCTACGACGAGTTCTACGAAGCCGCGGTCGAGATGAAGCTGCCGCTCAGCTTCCATATCCTGACCAGCAAGACCGATAATATCGCCAGTCCGCAGCGCGGTCCCAAGATCAACGGCTTTCTGGCGATCATCCGCGGATGCCAGGACATCCTCGGGACGATGATCTTCGGCGGCGTCTTCGAGCGCCATCCCAAGCTCAAAGTTGTGTGTGTGGAGGCCGACGCGGGCTGGGTGCCGCATTACATGTACCGCATGGACCATGCCTACAAACGCCATCGCTATTGGCTGCCGGCCGGACAGGAGCTGTCCAAGCTGCCCAGCGAGTACTACCGCGAGAACGTTTACACCACCTTCCAGGATGACTGGGTGGCGTTCAAAATGAAGGACATGTGCAACATCCGGCGCTTGCTGTGGGCCAACGACTTCCCGCACAGCGACTCGACCTGGCCGTGGTCACAGGATCTGCTCAAGGAGCATCGCCAGGGTCTGACCGATGAAGAATACAACTTCATCGTGCACGACAACGTGGCCGAATTGTACGGTTTGAATTAGCCGGCAGTTTTTGGGAGCCGCTCCCGCATCTGGTTGCGGGAGCGGCTGACCGTCATTGCTGGAGGTGGCGTTTTAAGAAGTTGAACATCAGACGCTGTCCCTCCACGCATCCCGACAGCATCCACATCTGCATGAAAGCGTGCGGCATGTCTTCGAGCACATGCAATTCGTGCGGCATTTCCGCCCGTCTGAGCGCCTCGGCCATCGCGTAGCTCTCCGGCACCAGGTTGTCGGAGGTGCCGGCGATAATAAAAGTCGGCGGCAGGGCCCCGGGCTTGACCCCCTTGATCGGGCTGACCCGCGGGTCATCGAATTTGTTGCGGAAGTCAGGCCCCAGGTAGTGCTGGTTGTTGTTTGAACTGCTTCCCTCTCCGCGCTCCATGAGGGCGCGCAGATCGAAAAGTCCGTATAGCAGCAGGAGTGCGCTGAGCTTGACGCTGCCCGGATGCTTGCCGATCTCGAGTGCGGTCGCCGCGGCCAGATTAGCCCCCGCCGAATCGCCTCCGATCACGATCTTGCTCGCGTCGCCGTCGTAGCGCTTGGCGTTGTCATGCGCCCAGTTCACCGCGAACACCGCATCTTCCAGTCCGGCGGGAAACGGATGCTCGGGGGCGAGACGGTAATCCAGGTTGAGGGTCAGATAACCCGCTTCGGCAATTTGCATCCCGAGTTTGCGATGGCTTTTGGAGCTGCCCGCAACCCATCCTCCGCCGTGCAGATAGACCGCGATCGGATGAGGTCCGGCGCCTTTGGGCACCGAGATGTCGGCGCGCAAACCGGGGCGCAATTCAACATCCTCATGAAAGGCGCCGATCTCCGGCGGCTTCGCGTTGGTGCCTCCGATCGTGGAGTTGATGGCCTCGCGCAGGCCTTTGTAATCGGTGGGAAAGGGACTTTTCTTTATCCGTTCCAGGATTGCCCGTTCTTTTTCAGTGTAAGCCATGTCTGGTTCTCCGAATTCCGGTGAGCGGTAATGGTTGCGTCCTCAGATACCGTACAACTTCGCCGCGTTGTCGATCACGATTTTGCGGGTCTCGGCTTCGGGCAGATCGGCGAAGTCCTTGGCGATCTGCTCGCGCGAGTGGGGGAAGGTGCCTTCGGTGTGCGGGTAGTCCGAACCCCACATCAGATGGTCGACGTTGAGCAGTTGGCGCGTGAGCAGGCCGGCCTTGTCGTCTTCAAAAGTGAAATAAAACTGCCGCTGGCAATAGAAGCTGGGCGGTTGGTCCAGATGCGGCTCGATCCACTTGTGATGGTCCTCCCACAGATGGTCCATCAAGCGTACCGCCGCAGCCACCCATCCGATGCCACCCTCGACCACCACGAATTTCAACTTGGGATAGTCCTGCGGCACGCCCGATGAGAGGATACCAGCGAGCGTGCGCACCTGCCCAACCATCTTCAAATCAACCACCAGCGGTATCAGCGGCAAATCCTGACGGACCGGTTCCTCGGTCGCGGCGTTGTGGAAGGCCAGGATCATTTCATGGTCCTGAAGCGCCGCCCATAACGGTTTATAGAAGGGATCCCACCAGGGCGTCTTGGGCTGACATGAGGGGATTGTGACTGACTGCAGGCCGGCCCGCCTGACCCGTTCCGCTTCCTTGACCGCCCATTCTATGGGGCCGCTGGTAGGCAGCATCGCGACGCCGACGTAACGCCTGGGCGCGGCCGCGCAGAACTCGATTAGCCAATCGTTGTAGGCGCGGCAGCATTCGCGCTTGTACTCGGCGTCAGGGGCCGCGTAGAGCATCAGCGCATAATTCGGATACATCACTTCGGCCCGGATATTGTCGATATCCTGGTCGCCCAGCCGCAGTTTCGGATCGATCGATTCGGGCCTCACGTCCTTGAAATGATTTTTGGAGCGGTCGAGGTCGCGTCCCTTCAGCTTGTCGTCCATCATCCCCGCCATCAGATCGGCGCCTTGCACCGGCGCAATCCCTTCGACGATCATGAAGTCGGTATCCTCGCCGCTGACGAAGTGGGGCGCCCGGTCGCGCCAGGCCTTGCTCATCCGTTTAGTCCACAAGTCCTCAGGTTCCACCACGTGACTGTCCGCGGAGATAAACTTGTCGTTGAGAACCATGAATTTGCGCCTCCTTACAGCATCAGCCCTTCAACGCAGGGCCGGTAACGGCAGATTCTAAAGACGGCATAAACCTAACCTATTCGATGCGCAAATCAAAAGCTCCGAATGGAAGGAATCTCCGAAGGGTTCTATTCCACGATGCGACTTTCGCCCGAGTTCGCGATGGTGCGATCGGCAATCGGGTACGCTCACGCGGTGACGGCGTGGGAGGCGATGCGGACTGCGAAGAGATAGGTGGCGGCGGCGAAGGCGATGGTCAGAATCGTCGAGAAGGTCAGGTCGGGAAGGGAGCCTATGGATCCCGGATGGGCGAGATACAGGCTCTGGCGCAGGGCCGACATCCCATAGGTCATGGGGTTGAGACGCATCACCCAGGCCAGCCATCCGGGCGCGCCGGCGGCGGGAAAGAACGCGCCCGACAGCATCCAGATCGGCAACAGGATCAGGTTCATGATCGCGTGAAACCCTTGGGTGGAATCGATCCTCCAGGCGATGATCAATCCCAGGTTGGTCAGGGCGAAAGCCACCAGCCCCATGATGATCACCGTGGCCAGCACCGCCGGTATGTTGAGCCTGATGCCGGCGATCGGCGCCAGAACCAGGAAGATGATTCCCTGGACCAGGGCCAGCGTAGTGCCGCCCAGCGCCTGGCTCATCACGATTGCCTGACGCGTGATCGGCGCGACCAGGACCCCTTGAAGAAAACCCTGCTTGCGATCCTCGATAGTTGAAATCGTGGCGAAGATGGCGGTGAAGAGCAGCACCAGAGCAATCACGCCGGGATAAAAATATTCCGCGTAGCTGACCCCGGCCGGCGCGCCCGCCGGTCGAAAGGAGGCGTTGAATCCGACGCCCAGCAACGCCCAAAACACCAGCGGCTGGAGAAAGGCTCCGGTAACGCGGCTGCGCTGGCGCAAAAACCGCACCACTTCCCGATTCCACAAGGTATAGATTTGCAGCAGCACCGCTTCACTCCCCGGCGTCGTTGCCAGCGCCTTCGAAAAACCTGCGGCCGGTCAGATGGACGAAGACGTCTTCCAGCGTGGGCTTGCCGAAGGTCACGCTCTCAATCTGGTCGCCGAAGGCTTCAACCAAATCCCGCACCAATTCATGACCGCGCTGGCGCTCGATGCGGATGGTGCCGTCAACCAGTTTGCTTTTGACGCCCAAGGCGGCGTTGATCTTGTTCATCAGCGATTCCGCGTCTATGGTGCTCCGCACCGCCACCACGTCGCCCCCGATTTGTTCCTTCAATTCGCCCGGCGCGGAAATCGCGACCATCGTGCCCTCATTGAGGATGGCAATCCGGTCGCAGCGCTCGGCCTCCTCCATATAATGGGTGGTCAGCACGATGGTGACGCCTTCGTTGCGCCTCAACTGTGCAAGATAATCGTTGAATTCGCGCCGCGCTCCGGGATCCAGGCCAGTGCTGGGCTCGTCGAGCAGGAGCAGTTCCGGCTGATGCAGCAATGCCTTGGCCAATTCGGTACGACGGCGCAATCCTCCGGAGAGCGTCTCCACCCGGTCGCGGGCACGGTCGCTCAGTCCGACCTGCGCGAGCATCGCCGCAATGCGCTCGCGGAGATGCTTGCCGCGCATCCCGTAAAGGTGTCCATGATGCTCGAGGTTCTCGCGCACGGTCAGCTTTTCGTCGACGCTGGGATGCTGGAACACCACGCCCATGCGGCGCTGGATATCCACCTTTTCCCGCAGCAAGTCGCGTCCCAGCATCCGCACCTCTCCGCCCTGGCATGGCACCAGGGTCGAGAGCACCTTGAACAAGGTGGTTTTGCCGCCGCCGTTGGGTCCCAGGAAGCCAAAGATCTCGCCGCGCGCGATCGAAAAGCTGACATTCTTCAGCGCCTGGCGCTCGCCATAAAAGAAGTTCATCTCACGCACCAGCAGGGCAGGCTGTTCAGCCGATGCCTCAGCGGCGCCGGGATGGTCGGATCGTAAAGCGGAAGCCGTAGCCATTGAAGTCGATTATCACGCGCCTGCAGGGCTGGGGCAACGGCAGCCGCAGCCCCGCCAACCGCGAATCACGGCCGGTCGAGGTTTTCTTCCTTGGACGCCTTTGGCGGGTCTCGCTGCGACGCATCCACGTACAGCGCTTTGGCCGGCGGCGTTTCCACGCGGAGCGTCGAAGGGCCCGTTCTCAGAGCGGCTCCGCTTTTCACGCTTCAAAGCGCGACCAGATGCGCCGCCCACGGTCAGCCCCGCGACCAGCCGCTTAGCGCTCAGGACCGGATTAAACTCAGCAGGTTGTTGAAACCAGACTTTCACCCCCTGCCGCCTCGCTTTATCTCTCCCAAAGAGAATAAAAGCGAGGAAAGCTATCTCTCGGGAGCGTCTTGATACCGGAGCCAGACGGATTGACCGGGCAGGCTGCAAGAGACGGTCACCAAACTCAAACGGGACCGTAGACGGTCCCGTTCGAGTTTTGGCACACATGTGATGCCCAAGGTTGGAGACGAGCCCGGTCAAGCTTGGAAGGCCAGCCGGGCCATCGGCGCGGACATTACAAGGTGTTGATGCTCACAATGACGCGCAGCGTCCCGACGATAAATTGATTTGTCGCGGTACTGTTGGTTACGAATACCTGCAGCTCAAAATTAACGTTATTTGCGGGACCCAGCGCCTGCCCGACGGTCCACGCGTTAATAGTGGACTTCAGGAGGTCGATGTTCGGGCTGTTGACTCCGCCGAAAGTGGAGAAGTTAGGGGCCGCTCCTCCGCCTCCCGGAACGTGGGCGTAGGGTGAGAACGCCACATCCATGAAATCCTGGACCACGTTCACGTTGTTATTGACGTTGAGGGTTGCCTCGACGCTGTCGATGATCGCCCCGGGGTCAGTGGTCTGGCCGCTCGCATCGGCGTACTCCACGCGTAGATCTTCAGCCGGACAGATGATCGCGCTCATCGCGATCATATTGGTTACGCAGGTCGCGACTGCGTGCGAATGCGCAGGTATAAGCGTTCCATCTATGTTACAGAACAGGATCCTCTGCTGGGCCCAAGCCGACGACCCCGCGCCGGCCAGAAACAGCAAGCCGGCCAACGATGCCGACGCCGCCATGAGAACTCTCTTTACTGACATACCCTACCCTCCATTTGTTAAAGGTTTTGTGACCCTTCCCATCAATAGGCGCCGGCCAAAACTGAATATCCGGACGCGTTCAGAACTGAAACTGAGCCCCCTTTGGCGTCTTGCGTTGACATGCTGCGATTGCGAAGCGTGAGCTCAAATCCTGCTGGTGAAAACTCCTTAGCAACAACGATCTCGGAAACTATCGGCGTAGCCACTCCAGCTCGTGCTGTAGCGTGTGAGAGCACCGGGAGCGAGCCAGACGACCAAGACTGCAGCAAATCGCCATTGCCGACTGATTTGCACTCATCCCAACGTGTTGATGCTCACAACAACGCGCAGCGTTCCGACGATAAATTGATTTGTCGCGGTACTGTTGGTTACGAATACCTGCAGCTCAAAATTAACGTTATTTGCGGGACCCAGCGCCTGTCCGACGGTCCACGCGTTAATGGTGGTCTTGAGGAGGTCGATGTTCGGGCTGTTGACTCCGCCGAAAGTGGAGAAGTTAGGGGCCGCTCCTCCGCCTCCCGGAACGTGGGCGTAGGGTGAGAACGCCACATCCATGAAATCCTGGACCACGTTCACGTTGTTATTGACGTTGAGGGTTGCCTCGACGCTGTCGATGATCGCCCCGGGGTCGGTGGTCTGGCCGCTCGCATCGGCGTACTCCACGCGTAGATCTTCACCCGCAGTGATCGCGCTCATTGCAATCATATTGGTTACGCAGGTGGCGACTGCGTGCGAATTCGCAGGGATAAGTGTTCCATCTATGTTACAGAACAGGATCCTCTGCTGCTGAGCCCAAGCCGACGACCCCGCGCCGGCCAGAAACAGCAAGCCGGCCAACGATGCCGAGGCCGCCACGAGAACTCTTTTTACTGACATACCCTACCCTCCAATTATTAATGGTTTTGTGAGCCTTCCCATCGATACGGCGGGGCCAAAACTGAATGGCGGAACGCCTCGGAACCGAGACACGCACCGCTGCGTGTTTGCGCTGATATGCTGCGATTTCCAAGCGCGGCCTGGGAGGTTGCCGGAGAAATTCCCTTTAGCGAGGAAGCCTTCGGAAACACCGACCTGAGAACCGGGATTGTGCTTGTAGTGTGTGAAAGCATCGGGAGCGAGCCAGGCGACAAAGACAAGGAGCAAATCGTCACTGCCGACTGATTTGCGCTCATCCCGCTCCGTTTGATTGACCTGCTCCACTTCTAGCTGTGCTACCCGTTCAAAGTTACGCGACGCTAAGCTGCGCGTTGCCGAAGGCAATTTTAGGATTCCATTTCTAGCTACGATCTTGAGACAATGTCAAGTAAAACGTGACAACCTTTGAACGATTAGCCTCGAGGCGCGGCAAATCGGTAAACTTCTTGATTCTTCGATTTGATGCTAAGAGGCCGACAGTTGGAAAGCGTTGCTTGGTCCGGCCGCATTTTGGTGCCGCTCGCCTTGCGTTCTTTCCTGACTCGCCGCACCGCCGCCTGAAAAGTATGATATCCCATGGACTCTATCAGCGTGTCAAGAGAACTAACAAGCTGTTAATAAGATTCAAAGCGGCTTCTTCGCGGAAACGCTGTGTAATGGAGGGAACAAACCAAGCCTGCGCGGCACAATAACAGTGCTCCCTGCACGGGGCGTCACTCTTAGGCAGTCTTTCCATACTCTTGCCATGAGAGCGCACAGAAAAGAGCCTTTGGTCCCACCATCTCACCGCATTTGGTTGAAGGCTTGCGCGAGCAAAAGCCGGCCTCAATTCGCAAATCAGGAAAGAATGTTGGATGTGCCACCGCGGTCCACGGTTTCGAGATGCATTCGTATGGGTTGTGTTCATTACCGCGGCCGAGATTACGGCGGTCTCCCGGGGCGGGAAGGGCGGAAAACGGCGCACGCCTGGCGGCTGACCGTCTCAGCCGTGTTGTCCTGCCGCTCGCGCTGAACCCGCTGATCGTCGTCTGCCATGTTAGGACAGCGGCAACGAAGCATTGATCGGATTTTCAATTCCAATCTCAATTCAGACTCGCATCAGCGGCCTGCTTGCGCGTGGAATCCGGTGCGAAATGGGGCTAGTTTGAGCGGGAGGACATACAGGAGCCTGCTTTCGTGGTCCCTTTTTGGAGAAACTGAATGATTCCTTTTGCCGGTAATCCCCTTAATCGCGCAAGCGAAAAGCGCACCGATTCAGACTGGATCGAGTCCAAGCGGCGCGATCCGTCTTCGCTGGTACTCCCGATTTGGCGCCTGGAGCCGTTTCTACTTGGGCCAGACAAGGCGCCACCTCCCAGCGCGCTGGGCCTGTTGCGGCCGGGAATTGCGGATTCTCTCGCGGGCGAGGGAGCACCGTGCATCTTTCTGGGGCTCGACGGTGACCGGGCGGTGTTTGCGCTCGACGTCTCTGAAGCCGGCGACCCCGCGAACGAGGGACCACTGGCCGGACTCGGCCATTTTCACGAGGCGCGTACGGCGGCACAAATGGTCTCGATCGAACACGCCGCAATCATCGCGCAGGCGAAGGCCATGATCGATTGGCATCAGCGGCATGGCTTTTGCCCGCGCTGCGGCGCGCCGACGAAGATGATGGATGCGGGTTACCGGCGGCTATGCGGCAAATGCAACGCCGAGCATTTTCCGCGCGTCGATCCCGTGGTCATCATGCTTGCGACGGAAGGTGATGCGTGTCTGGTGGGACGCGGCAAACAGTTTCCGCGCGGGATGTTCTCGGCGCTGGCGGGCTTCGTCGAGCCGGGCGAAACGATCGAGGAGGCGGTGCGGCGCGAACTGATGGAGGAAGCTTCCGTGAAAGTGGGCGAGGTGACGTACCACGCGACGCAGCCTTGGCCATTTCCCTCATCGCTGATGATTGGATGTTTCGCGAAGGCCGAAAACCGCGACGTGAAGGTGGATGAGACCGAGCTCGCCGAGCTCCGCTGGTTGGAGCGCAGCGTCGCGCGCGACCTGATCGCAGGAAAGCGGGTGGCTGGCATCGGAGTGCCGCCCCCAATCGCAATCGCCCATCATCTGCTCAAGGCGTGGGCGCTGGGCGAGAAATAACCGCGAATCAATTCCGCGCCGGCTTTGCTTCCAACCAGGAGAGGGAGCATGCAATGCGAAGGCCCGCTCCACCTTTCGGTCAAAGAGTATTGAGGAAATTCACCAGGTCTTCCTTCTCCTGATCGGTGAAACCGATGCCGAACCGCGTGTCATAGAAGTTCACCGCATCCATTAGTGTCGTGCCTGATCCGTTATGAAAATATGGCGCCCGGGCGGCTAATCCGCGCAGGATCGGTCCCTTGGTTTTACCGATGTCGACGCAGTTTCCGCTAATCAGCGCGCGGCCAGGATCGGTGACATAGAAGGTCTGCCCGGCCAGCGGTCCCGCGAAGCAGCGCAAGGTGAAGACCGGCAACCCGGAAACGTCCAGCGCCGGCGGATTGGGATTGGCGTCCGCCACGCCGATGTTCAAAGGCGCTTTGACCGAGTGGTCGCCGACGTTCGGGGTATCGTGGCAGGTGCCGCAGTTGCCGGCGATGACTGGCGTATTCAGCACGTCGTTGAGGCCGGCCACGTTGGTGATATTGATCGGCTTGGTATTGAAGACGACCTCACCACGCGCGACCGACTCGCGATGCCGCGTCTCGGGGTCGCTTCCGCGCAGGGTCGCCCAACTGGCGTAGAGGTCAAAGATGTCGGCGCTAAAGGCCGTCCCGCACGGATTGAGTCCAAGCGGGTCGTTGATCCCGATAAAGAATTCCGCGTCGAGTTGTGCCAGCGCGAACGGGCCGCCAGTCTGCGCCAAGGAGACCTGGTCGCACTGAAGCGGAGAAGTCTCCGCAACTGGAACGGTCAGGTCAAGGATGGAAGGAGGCGCGAGCAGAAGATGCGCGTGATTGTCAAAAATCTGCGCCGTATATATCCCGGTCTCAAAATTGCTCATCTGAGTCTGCTGATCAGTTGAGGGACCCGGATTATCGCCCTGGGCGTGGATCAGCGTCGCATCGAGGGCCTGATGGGCCAGGGTCGGCTCACGCCCGTCCCACATAATGGTGCTGAGGAAATTCAGATTGGTCGAGGGCAGGGGACGGCGGTACACTGAGACCGTACCGGTCGTCGTGCTGGTGAGACCGGTGGCGGGGTTGGTGTTGCAATTGTAGGGGTCGCTTACGGCGCTTACCTCGAACTGCAGTTGAGCAGCGGGGGGTAGCGCGAGTCCGATACGAATCAGGCCCTTTTCACGAAGCAGAATGTACGCTTGCCGCCTCGCTCGCATGGTTGAGACGTCGTCGTTTGGGCAGGTGGCGCCATCGACGAGGCGAAACAACGGCTCTCTGCCGCCGCTTTGATCAAACCGCGCCTGCGCTGAATGTGCGCTGATGGTCCATCCGTTCTGGGGCTGATGGCAGGTGAAACAAGTCCGCCCGTTGGTCCCGAGATTTTGGAAGAAGGGGTTGCTCGCCGTGGTGGTGGGGCCGCCGGGTTGGTAGGTCGCGACCAGGCCCTTGGGATCAGGATCCAGATCGAATCGCGGGATTCGAACAGGGGTCTGCTGAACGCTGCTCTCCACATCGCGGAAAGTTCGCATCAGGTGCGCGTGCGCGATCGCCGCTGCCGACCAGGCAGTCGATTGATTGCCCGAAGCGGCTGTTTGCTGCTGTCCTGACGCTGGGGTAGCCGCCAAATGACAGGCCAGGATAATCACAACCAGGTTCATGGATAGGCAACCGCAACGTAAAAGTAGCCTGTTTATCATGGCAAACCTGCTTTTGATTTGAACGGTGCAAGCCAAGACAGCTTGTCACCGCTTTACATTCATCGAGTCCTCGGGCGTCGGACCGCGCGGCCCTACGCTCGCCAGTCCTGGCTGTGGAGGCGAGAACCAAGGGCGCGTCACACGGAAGATCGAGTCCAAACCTGTCGCTGTCGCTGATGATGCTTTTCGGCGATTTGGACTGTCTTGTCAATACTACAGGCGTAACTATTTGTCTCACGAAATCGTGAGATCTCTTGTTACAAGCAAATAATTGGGCTTCCCCCTCCAAACAGTAAATCCCCGGGCTTCGGGCTGATTGGACGTTGAGCGAGACATCCCAGGTCTCGTCCTGGGTTCGCAGGTAGCGGCGCCGGCCTTAGCGACATGATGCGTCGCTGTCGTTGCGGCCCAAGTCATCGGCAGCAGGGATGAGCGCAGTTCCCGTGATGACGCATTTCTGCCGATCGTCGAGAGTCCCGCCTTTTCGACGATCCTCCGAGCCGCTGGAAATAAGGCTCAATAAAAAGAGTTTACGAGCCGATACGACAGCGGGCGCTGTCATAATTGAGCGCGTTCGGCATCGAAAGGGCTCTCTCGACAAGCACGAGGCCCGCCAGAAGAATTATTATTGGGACACGTTTCCCATTGTCGTCTGAGCTCGCTGCGCCCGTGCTATTCGGTCCGCCACATTTGGGTTATTGGGCTCCAGGACAGCGGCGGTCCTGAACTTGCGCAGGGCGGAATCATATTTTCCGGCCCGCATATACGCATCGCCCGCTGCGATTTCCTCCTCAACGACCTTCGCAAACGTAACTACGGAAATATTGGAGGGTGGTGCTGCGGAGTTATCTGTCACGGGGGCATCTTCGGTCATAGGCGCCGGAGCAGCCTCTAGCGCAAACGAACTGGATTTGGCCGCCGATTGGGCGCGTCGTGCACGCTGCAGGAGCTCGCCTATCCCGCGATTGCCTGGACGCACTGCCTGCGCCCGCTTGAGGTGGTAGATGGCGTTGGAATAGCGCCCGGCTTCCAATGACGCGGTTGCCCGCTTGAGCTCGTATTCCAGCCGTCGTTCCTCTTTGGGGGTTAATTTTCTGGCGGAATTGGGCGCTGCAGCCGTGGATACCATTGCGTTGGGACTCGCATATCCGGCCGTCCCCGGTTTTTCCGGCGGAACACTTGTCACACGATTGGTCAGCGTAGATGCCGTGATCCCGGCCCCTTTCGTGGGGGTGAGAGGTGGTGCCGCCTGGGCGGCCTTTGCCTGGGTTGGCGGAGCCACAACAGGGTTGGCGCTTACACTCGATAGCGGGGCTGGGTGTGCGTCAACTCCACTTCTTTCCCGAGTTTCACCTGGGCTTCCAGCTAGCGGCCTGGAGATCCCGCCCGCTGCGTGTCCGCCCTTGGTATTCGCGCTGGTGGCCAAACCACAGGCCTGGACGGCCTGTTGCAAACTCAAAGGCGAGTACGCAAGCAATTACAGCTAGCGCCGAACCCGCCCCCAATATAATGGCCTTGCCGTTAACGCCCATCCGGTGCGCGGCGTCACGTTGCGATTCCATCGCCTGCTCGCCCTCGAGGTCCGAAACCTCCAGCAAGTTCTCGAGTTCGGCGCTGGCCGCGCGCACGTGACGCGGCTCGACCACGGTGTTTTGCTCCGCATAAGCGCGCAAAAGGGAGTTGTGACACAGGTTGTTGATCTTTCGCGGAAGCCCCTCACTCAACTCCACTACTTCGTCCAGCGCGCGTGGTGAGAAGATTTCGTAACGCGCGCCCTGCGCCTGAAGCAGGTAATTAACATAATCATGGATCTCGGCGCCCCGCAGCGGCCGCAATAGCGCGCGGGCTCCGATCCGCTGGTTTAAAGCCCGGAGTTTAGGATCGGCGAGCCTTTCAACGAGTTCGGGTTGACCGACGAAAACTATCTGAAGGGCGTTGCGTTGTGGCGGCCTGGAATTGGAAAGCAGGCGCAGTTCCTCCAAGGTTTCGTCGCTCAATCCCTGAGCTTCGTCAAAGATTAATATCACCCTGTCCTTGCTGGCAGGATCAGCTATGAACGTCTTGATGGCCTGAAGACGGGCGAACTTTCCCTTCCCGGCGGGATAGATTCTGATTTGCTCGAGGATGACGCCGAGCATTTCATCGAACGTCAGAGTGGGATTATTTATCTGCGCGATGCGCACATGGTCATCGTCCAGACGCGTAATCACGGTATGAATCAGCATCGTCTTGCCGGTCCCGACCTCTCCAGCAAGAAGCGTCAGGCCGCTGGGTTCGCGAAAGGCCCATTCCAGCGCCGCGAGTCCTTCGAGGTGCGCGCCGCTGCGAAACAGTGTGTTCGACGGCAAGAATTTGAATGGTTCATCGCTCAATCCAAAATGCGTGTGATACATATCGCCCCGGTCCGGTCACTTGCTCTGATTAATTTTGCGCAACCGGCGTGATTTTAAGCTTTCCTCGAACAACCTGGTGGATAATCAGCATCGGCAAAACCCTTTGCTGACGGGAACTGCGCCGCAGACCAATTTCACAGCTCCCATTCAGAGGAGTATCGCGTAACAATCAACCAGCCTTTTTTTAAACGAGCCTTTATTGCCGGTTTGCTGAATTCCGACGCACTAAAAGTCACGGCCCAAGCCAAAGGGAATCGCTCGCCGCCATTTGCTAACCGTTGTGCGCAGTGTCAAACCAAGCGCCGCTTCCGAGCTCCGGACGTAACGCCGTCGACCACTCAGCCGGGCGCCACCCGCAGGTTGAATTATACTTCGAAAGCAAAGCAAATCATAGGTATCAATGTTCTCGATAGTTAATTGATTAGGATAGATACGTTTCCTTAATTGCAACGAAATAATCAATTTGCCCGGCAATCGGCCTGAATGACCAACATCGAGAAATTAGATAATGGCTGTGGAGGTTTGAAACCAATCCCGCGGGCTTCCTCGCAATTCGTTGGAATTCGGGATCAATACCACTAATTAGCAATGATTGCAAAAAAACTCCTCATTGCGCCTTAGCGGGTGCCAACAAAAAAGCTGTTATGCCGGATTGCCAGATGTTCGAGCCGCACTCGGTATGGCGAGCGTCTGTCAAAAAGAAGGATTATACCTTCTATACATAGTAGCGTAACCTTCGCTCACCGTTCATGGTCGCAGCCGGCATGCTCGCTACCTGGGGCCCTTAGTCGAGATTCTTGGCCGATAACGCACAAGCTTGCTCCACGAAAATTGGTTCGAGCAGAGCGGTGTGAGAACGATCGGCTACATCTGCTCGTGCGCTGCCTGGAGGGACTCATCTTGCCCGCCTGCGGAGCCCCGCTCCGGTTTGGAACCGCGGTGGCGGTGCGGAGGAGGGCAGTTGCCTGGGGGGAGACACAAGAACGGCTTTAAATTCCGATAACACGCTCCCGCTCACACTCGGCGCTCGGTTACCGGCCGACCGGCGCCGACGGCCGGTAACTGTGAGCGCGACTGAACTCAAAGTGCATAGGTTATGGCTGTGACTTGGACTCTTTGATGGACTCCCACAAAACTTAAGTCCTGATCACTTTTTGACTGGCACGGGCCTAATGCCAACATGGTCGCTGAGTTCGCCTACAGTCCGATTCGCGCTCTTCAGCTGATCGCGTAATTTCTCCGCGCTTTTCTTCATGTCCGGTCCGGCAGTCGCCGGTTGACTCTTTTTGACGGCGGTCGAAATCGCGCCTAGATCCTTGTGCATTACCTTTGTGTACAGCTTGGCCCATGCCAACTCTGCCATCAACGCCGGTTTTACTGGTTGGGTCTCCACCACGGTAGTTTCTGCATCGACATCAATTGCCACTTCTGTTGCCTCACAACGCTTCCCACAAAACGGGGAAGATACATACGAACCTCGTTCAGGCCTTGCTTGGGGACGCTTTGGATTTGGATTGGTCTAGCGAAAAGTGGTCAAAGGCGAGCGGAACGGCCACCGTTGAGCTGGATCGAAGTAAGGGCTCGACCTTCTATGTCGATCCCTACTATGGAGGCTATATGAGTGCCACGCACAAAGCCAATGGCGCATCCCGGCATTTGGTTATATCAATAACGAAGATGATCGATTGATCGAGGCTTGTAGGCGATTCCCGCACTCTCTGGCGAAACGCAACCGGGTCACTCGTCCGTGCGTGGTGAAAATCGGCGCACGGCCTAACCGGGCCGCGGAAAAATTTCCCTTTTTCACGGCCTGCCCCCTCACTCTTATCTCCCGGGGGGAGAGAGGATTATAAAGTATCGCGGTGCTGTTGGAAGGCGTAGCCGTCGCATTCGCTCGTCTGCCGACACCACCAGCTCGAACACGCCGACCGGTCGCGTACGCGTCCAGATACCGGTAGCACCTTCCAAAGCGACCGGCGCATAAGGAGAGCATTTGGTTACCCGTGGCCGCAACTCACGCGGGATACGCCAAAGACAATTAGTCCGATTTCGGGTTGTCGAACGCGGGATCGCCGCGCCTGAGTGAGAGCAGCACGGTCTCCGGCGAAGCGGCGTCTTGCAGGGTAGGCAGCCCGGGATCATATGTTTGGCTTGCTCAAGGAGATTTAGAGTAGTGGCACGATCGCCAGCGATCAGCGCCGTCCTGGCATTTTTCAGCAAGGAATTGTAGCGGTCTACGCAAGTCCCCGCCCGGACTGGTTCGACCCCGGAAGTTGAGCGAGCTGAGGACGCTCGTGCGGGCACAAGCCGCACCAAGATTATTGCTAACCCAGCCAGGGAAATGAATGCGAGAACAATGAGGGTCGGCTTCATGTTGGTCGTTTGGGGCAATTGGAATGCCGTGGCCGGAGCTGAAAAAGGAGCGATATTGGAAGCTGCTCGTGGTGCTCATGCTCAGGCTGCGGGCAAATGCCCAAGTGTCGGGCAGGATCGATAAATTCCGGAATGTTCTGCGCGCTGACCTTCGATGATTTTCAGCGTCGCCCGAATCGAGTTTTCTCCGACCTCATTGTTGCCGGCAGCGGCGGAAAGGATTAGCGTGGCTTTTGTGAAGAAGGGGATCCTCGCCTTATTAGCGCTCGTGCTAGCGCTGCATGCCAGTTTCGGCTGCGCAATGGCGCAGGCCGAGGCGGCTCTCACAGCCCCTTGTTGTGGCCCAAATTGTCCTGTCCCTTCCTCGGCTGGGGATCGAGCGTGCTGTCAAGTACAAAACTCAGGCGCCCCGGCGCAAGCTGTTTCTGCTAAGCCAAGCATTCCCTGGTTTCAACCTCTCACCGTCTTGATCCCTCGGTATGTATTGACGCCTGCGCCAACTGTGTTGGAGCGGGCATCGGTTTTTGAAGCCAGTCCGCCCGGACCCGCAAAACTGGCTCTGCTCTGTTCGCGACAAATCTGATTTTCGTTCCTCCGTTTCCGCGATAGCTCGAAAATTCCGACACCACTGTGTGCGTCGCGCGCCGGTCGAGTAACGTCTCGGGACCACACCAGCCGATCGGGATATCCCGTCGATCGACGAATAGGCGGGCGCCAGTTCCGGAAGCAAGGATGGAGCTGGCGCCTGCCCACATCAAGATTCACGCGCTCGGGCTTGATGCTCGAATTGGGAGGGCAGCAAATTGGCGCGCAGGAAAAATAATCCAACACTTTTCAATGTGCTTGTTTCGATCGTGATGCTTGTTCTTGGAGCTCTGGCTGTGGCCACCCTTGTACATCATCCCAGTGATGCGGAGGCCGCTCAGGGTCAGATAAGTGATCGCAGCCGGATCTGTATGCTACAGGACACGGTTCAGGCAAGGTCCGGCCTCACATATGCTTACTACGGCAAGAAGTACTACCTCTGCTGCGGTGGTTGTCTCGCGGCCTTTCAACGGGGCGCGGCGACACATAGTCACGCAACCGATCCGATAGATGGAAAATCCGTGGACCAGGCGGATGCGCCGGCCTACGCGTATCAGAGGCACGCCTATTTCTTCAGTTCCCTCGCAAACATGACCAGGTTCGCGGGCGATCCCGAGAAGTTTGTCGCCAGCGCAGCTTCTCAGGCCGCCACGAGATGACGCCGTTTCTTGGCGGCGATGAAACCGAGCGTTGCTACATCAGGTCTGTCTGTATCGGCGCATGGGCATCCAATCCATACGAGTTTCCGTGTGAAGCGCCGGCGCGAAGCCTGCGAGTTTGCGTCCGGCAAGGCGGCCTCCAGAGGGGGTACGAATGCATGAAATCTTCAAACCGGTCCGGCCGTTGCCGGCAAAGCTCCGGTGCGGCGTTCGTTCTGATGCTGCTGTGCTTGATCGCTTTCCCTTCTATTGGCTCGGCGCAACCCGATGTCGCGAAGCCGCCGGCGCCGCCGACTCTGGATGCCTTGATTCAGGAAGCGCTAGCGCGAAGCCCAATGATCACGTCGGCGCGTAAACACTGGCAGGCTCTGACCAAGGTTCCGGTACAGGTGTCGACGCTCCCCGATCCGACGGTAGGGCTTCAGCAATTGACCGTGGGGAGTCCGCAGCCGTTTTCGGGATACGAGACCAGCGATTTCTATTACACGGGTTTCGGAGTCTCCCAGGACATTCCAGGCCCCGGCAAGCTAGGGCTGCGCGCCAAGCAGGCGGACCGGGAAGCTGAAGCTGCTCGTGATGCCTATCTCGTGCAACAGCGTGAGGTCGTCGAGCAGGTTCGAGAGACGTACTTCAATCTTTTCTATCTGCGAGAGATGGTCGATTCGCTCCATTGGACGCAGTCAGAACTTGACCGCGTCGCCCAGACCACCGAGGCCCAATACCACGTCGCGATGGCCCAACAGCAGGACGTGTTGAAGGCACAACTCGCGCAAACCGATGTTCTCAAGGATGTGGAAATGAACCAGGAGGAGTTTCAGCAAGGGCAGGCAAACCTCAAGGGGATTCTGGGCCGCGAACAGGATTCGCCAAATATCGAGATCGGCAAGGTAACGCCAACTACCCTCTCCATTTCGGACAGCCGGCTGCGCCAACTCGCGCTGGCGAACTCTCCGACACTGCAGCAAGCGCACGCGATGGAGGAGCAGAGCGATGCCGCACTGGCTATTGCCAAACGCGATTACGTCCCGGATTTCAATGTCGCGTATACGTACCAGAAGACCGGTCCTGGGTTTCGCGATTACTACATGCTGAGCCTGGGAGTAAAAATTCCGCTTTATTTTTGGCGTAGACAAACTCCCGCCGTCGAGCAAGCTTCGCTGGAGAAGGAGTCTATCCTCGCGGACTCGCACTCGAAACGGCTGTCGGTGCTCGCCGGCCTGGAAAATGAAGTCGTCGCTCTGCGAACCAGCGACCGCGTCCTCAAGCTTTACGGCGAGGGCCTGATTCCGCAATCGGAGGAGACTCTGACTTCGGCGACCGCTGGCTATCGGGTGGGAAAGGTAGATTTTCAGACCCTGCTAAGCGCCGTGGTCGATGTGCTGCGCGTCAAGCAGGAGTATTTCCGTACGGTGGCCGATCACGAAATCGCGGTAGCCAAGATCCGGCAGACGATCGGGGAGCAACCATGAACATTTGTCTGGTCCATTCGAATCCTGACGGCCGCTCGCTGCGCCGACGGATGACAAAGTTGCCCAGGCTGTGGCGCATGGTTCGCGCCGGATTGATCGTTTCCGCATTTCTGACCGCACCCTTTCAGGGAGATGCTCGAGCCCAGGACAACACCCCGAAACTGGCCCCGATTCAACTTACCCCGGAGCGGCGGCAATTAATCGGTCTTCAGATCGCCACCGTCGAAGAAAAGGACCTGGCGAGCAGAATCGAGACGACCGGGACGGTGGAGCCCGATGAGCAGCTCGAAGGCTATGTTCAGACGCGCTTTGCCGGATGGATCCGGCAGGTGTTCGTGAACCAGACCTATCAGTTCGTCCGCCGGGGGCAGCCTCTGTTCACGATCTACAGCCCCGATCTGGTTGCGACTGAAAACGAGTACCTGATCGCGCTAAATGCGGCGCGGCGTCTGGGCCGGAGCTCGATCGAGAGCGTCGCCAGCGGCGCGCAGTCCCTGACTGCCGCGGCGCTGGATCGGCTCAGACTTTTCGGCGTCCCCGCGCGCGAGATCGCGCGACTGCAACGTGAAGGCACCACGCGCGACGCGGTGGAAGTCGACTCGCCGATGACCGGTTACGTGGTGGAGCGCAACGCGCTGCCCAACATGTACGCGCAGCCTGATACGAAGCTTTATGCCATCACCACCCTCTCCAACATCTGGATCTACGCCGCGGTTTTTCAGAATCAAATTGGTCAGGTGAAAGTCGGCAACCCGGTAGCGGTCACGGTAGATGCCTACCCTGGCCGGACTTTTGAGGGGCGGGTCGACTTCATCTGGGAAGCGATGGATCCGAGCACCCGCACCGCGCGGGTCCGCTGCAGCTTCACCAATCCCGAACGCCTGCTGAAGCTCGGCATGTATGTCACCGTCGCGATCACACCTCATCTTGGCCGCGGACTGGTGATTCCGGACACGGGGGTATTTCGCACGGGCGCGCACAACGTTGTGTTCATCGATCGTGGCGACGGTTATCTGACGCCTACCGAGGTCGAACTGGGACCGCATCTGGATCACAATTTTCAGGTTCTGAAAGGGCTTCAGGCCGGGCAGCGGATTGTGAGCTCGGCGAATTTCCTGATCGACTCCGAGAGCCAGCTACAGGCGGCTTCCGGAACCTTCGTACCGCCGCCTCCAGGGGTTAGTGCCGCAGCCGGGCAGCCGCAGGCGCAAGGTCCGAGCGTCAGCGTCGATTTAACCACCGATCCGAATCCGCCCGCCCACGGCAAGAACAAACTCACCGTGACCCTTAAGCAGGGGACAGGCACTGTCGCCGGCGCGCAGGTTTCGGTGACGTTTTATATGGCCGCGATGCCTTCGATGGGGATGGCGGCGATGAAGGCACAATCGACCCTAACGGATAAAGGCAAGGGGACTTACGAGGGAAGCATCGATCTTCAAAGCGGTGGGACCTGGCAGGTAACGATTGCGGCCACCAAAGATGGCCACGCGATCGCGGAAAAGCAGGTCAACGTTTCCGCGGCCGGGCCGATGGCGATGTGAGGAAGCGCGATGATCGAAAAAACCATCGATTGGTGTAATGACAACCGCTTCCTCGTGTTCATTGGCGTTGCCGCGCTGATCTTCGGCGGCATCTGGTCGTTGAACCTGATCCCGCTCGATGCGCTTCCCGACATTTCCGACGTCCAGGTCATCGTTCACACCGAGTGGATGGGGCAACCGCCGGACATCATCGAAGACCAGGTTACGTATCCAATCGTAACCACCATGCTGGCGGCGCCCCACGTGAAGGCGGTTCGGGCGCAGACCATGTTCAATGACTCGTATGTGTTCGTGGTCTTCGAGGACGGCACGGACATCTATTGGGCGCGCAGCCGGGTGCTTGAATACATGCAGCAACTGGCGGGCCAGCTACCGGCCGGAGTCCATCCGGTCATCGGACCGGACGCCACCGGAGCGGGTTGGGTGTATGAGTATCTGCTGGTTGACCGCAGTCATAACCTCAACCTGGCCGATCTGAGAAGTCTTCAGGACTGGCAGGTGCGCTACACGCTTGAGACTGTGCCGGGCGTCGCGGAAGTCGCGACCATCGGCGGTTTTGTTCGTCAGTATCAGGTCAAGCTGGACCCAAATCGCCTGCTCGCGCTGCGCATACCTTTGCAGACCGTCATCGACAAAATCCGGGCTAGCAACAATGAGGTAGGGGGGCGGGTACTTGAAATGACAGGTGCCGACTATCTGGTGAGAGGAGTCGGGTATATCAGATCCTTGGGAGACATCGAAAAGATCTCCGTTGCAACCAGCAATGGCACTCCCGTGCTGGTGCGGGATCTGGGCGTCGTGTCGTTCGGTCCCGATCTGAGAGAAGGCGTTGCGGATTGGAACGGCGAAGGCGAAGCGGTGGGCGGCATCGTCGTCATGCGCTACGGCCAGAACGCGTTGAACGTTATCAATGGGGTCAAAGCGAAAATTGCCGAGATCAGGAAAAGCCTTCCACCTGGTGTCGAAATCGTGGCGGGTTACGACCGCGCGGGCCTGATCGAAGCGTCGATCAACACCCTCAAACGCGACTTGCTCGAGGAGGCAATCATCGTCAGCCTGGTGATCATCGTCTTCCTGTTTCACCTTCGCTCCGCGTTGATCCCGATCCTCACTTTGCCGCTCGCCGTCCTGGCCACGTTCATACCCATGTATTATTTCCAGGTCAGTTCCAACATCATGTCGTTGGGCGGCCTGGCATTGGCGATCGGCGTATTGGTCGATGCGTCGATCGTGATGGTCGAAAACGGCTATCGGCATCTGTCGGAACGGCAGCATGAGGCTCAGCTGGCCGGCGAGACGGTGGATGAACCGGAACGCCAGCGCCTGCTCCTGGGGGCCGCCAAGCAAGTCGGGCGTCCGCTGTTCTACTCCCTGCTGATCATAGTGGTCTCGTTCCTGCCGGTGTTTCTGCTGGAATCCCAGGAAGGGCGGATGTTTCGTCCGCTGGCCGATACCAAGACTTTCGCCATCACTTTTTCTTCGATTCTGGCCATTACGATCGTGCCGGTTCTGATGGTGCTGCTGATTCGAGGCCGGCGTTTAAGGCCCGAAGAAGCCAACCCCGTTTCGCGCTTCTTTCAGGCCCTATATCTGCCGGTCATCAGGTGGTGCCTGCGGCATCGCTGGCTGACCATCGCGGTGAACCTCGTCTTCCTCGGCATAACGCTGCCTTTGGCGCTCAAATTGGGCAGCCAGTTCATGCCGCCGCTCTTTGAGGGCTCGGCGCTCTTCATGCCCACCGCGCTGCCGGGAATTTCAATTACTTCCGCCAGCGACCTGCTTCAGAAGCAGGACCAAATTATCCGGCGGTTCCCCGAGGTCGAAAGCGTGTTCGGCACGATCGGACGGTCGAACAGCGCGACGGATAATGC
Source organism: uncultured Pseudomonadota bacterium (assembly GCA_963805995.1). Lineage (GTDB taxonomy): Bacteria > Desulfobacterota > Binatia > Binatales > Binataceae > JAJPJA01. The sequence continues at coordinate 603,011 of CAWDWL010000004.1, forward strand.
TCCGCTCGATATGTACGATACCACGGTCATGCTCAAGCCTCGCGAGCAATGGCCAAAGGGGACGACTTACGAAAGCCTGACTTCGGACATGGATAATCAGCTGCGTTTTCCGGGACTTTCAAACAGTTGGACCATGCCGGTGGAAAATCGCCTCGATATGGAACTGACCGGAATCAAGACCCCGGTCGGCATCAAGGTCCAAGGTCCTGACATCAATGAAATCCAGCGGATCGGTTCCGAAATCGAAGAGGTGCTGACCCCGGTGGAAGGAACCCGGGCGGTTTTTGCGGAGCGGGTGTCGCAGGGTTTTTACGTCAACATCGTCGTCGATCGTGATGCCGCCGCGCGCTATGGGCTGACCGTGGATGATGTGCAGCTTGCGATCAGCTCGGGCATCGGAGGTGAGAACATCGCCACTACGGTGCAAGGACGCGAACGATATCCGATTAACGTCCGCTATTTGCAAGACTATCGCAACGACCTCGACGCGCTGAAGGCGGTGCTTGATCATGACGCCCAGCGGCGCGCAGATACCGCTGGGCGAGGTTGCCAAGGTGGATCTGAGCCCCGGACCTTCCATGATCAGAGATGAAGACGCGCGGTTGACCGGATACGTGTATATCGATTTGGCGACGAACGACTACGGTACTTATGTCGAACGCGCGCAGCGTATTTTGGATAAGAAGCTGCGCCTGCCGCCGGGTTATACACTCAAATGGTCGGGCGAATACGAGTTCCAGCTCCGGGCCCGCAAGCGCCTGTCCTACATTATGCCAATCGTATTGGGCCTGATCTTCGTCCTGCTCTACATGCTGTTTCATTCCGCCGCAGAAGCGGCGGTACTGATTTTCCCGTGTCTCTACGCGATGACTGGCGGTCTCCTTTTGCAGTACCTGATGGGCTTCAACTTCAGCGTCGCGGTATGGGTCGGCTACATCGCTCTGTTTGGAATCGCAGTCGAAACCGGGGTAGTGATGGTGATCTATCTGCACGAAGCCTTGGACAAGAAGATCGCCGGCCGGAGGCATAACCAATCAGGACATCGAAGAGGCAAGCATCGAAGGCGCGGTGCAGCGACTCAGGCCAAAACTGATGACGGTCGCGGTGGTGATGCTGAGTCTCGCCCCCATCCTATGGGAGAGTGGAATCGGCGCGGATGTGATGAAGCCCATCGCGGCGCCGATCGTCGGCGGAATGATCACCTCGACGATTCACGTGCTGATCCTGGTCCCGGTTTTCTTCGCGATCATGAAAGAGCGCGCGCTTCGAGCGGGTTCGCTTGATCCCTTTCAGGCGTCGTCTATATCGCGCAACTCGTGATGGATGAGTGCCTGCTGATGATGAAGCGAGATCATATCCGGGGTCGCGGGCGAACGTTCTTCCACGAGCAAGCTATGGACGGGCACAATCCGGGACGGCAACTGGTGTGGCACTCTTCATGGCTATCGTGCTGCCATTGGTCGCGCCTTTTCTGCCTCTGATTGGTGCGCCTACGGATCGCGGAGTGCACAACACCGAGGTCTCGGGGCGGACCGCTCACTTTACGTTGAGCCTGATGCGTTCGCCGGCCTCGTAGTTAGTATCAAGCGCGACCTCATTAAGCACGCAACGGGACTCTGAATAGCAAGCCTGAACGGCTGCAACTGTTTCAGGGAGTTGACTTTGGGGGCGGTCACTGAATTGTGGGACTGTTCGCTCTGCGTAGCCAAAACTCGCGCCAGAAATGGAAGCATGCACGATCGCATCCAATCCCGCCGCCCTTGCAGATCCCCTCTTCAAGCAGGACCGTGTTCTTGATGCGCCTCACGTCCGGCGTGTTCTCGATACAAATTTTCTCCACTCTCTTCAGTACCCGATAACTGTGACCGCAGTACTCGAACATCTCGGGAACAAAACGGAGTCCGCGGCTCTTTCCGTTCACATCCAGCGTCGCAAGAATCTCTTCCCGCGACTTCACCTCCACCCATTCGCCAGGCTGAAGGTTCAGCACTTCCTCGGCTAAGCTCGGGGCGACTGCTGGGATGTTTTTTCGCGCACTTGAGAGCGCCGTCGAAATGCCGACCGCGAAGGTGTTCGTGACGCGGCGCAGTGTCCCGAGTAAACCCTCCCGCTCGACGTACCAGAGGGTCAGCCGAAGGCGTGTGAGTACGCGCGGATAATAAGAAGTAGACTCGAACATCTCGGGACTCTGGCATACGCGGCCCGGGTCAGTTGGTTGCGAGCGTGTGGACATTTCCAGTCCTCCTAATGGAGTATCTCTGTCGCCCTGGTCCCGCCTGAGCCGCGCGCGATCGGCCCGGAGAACCGCATTGACGAGAACGGACGCACAGTCGTTGATGCCGACCGAAGCGGGTCAGCGAGCCAAAATTCCGGGCCGGTGGCGCGCCGGGAAAATGAAATCCAGCCACCGTGCCCTTGAAGCCAGTGCTCGGATGCGGATAGCCGCCGATGAGTTTGATCGCGTGCAGCCATGGCGGCATGACAGGGATCCCGAGCCTATGATTAATGCTTCATGCGCCATAACATCGTCCGCCGTATCGAAGCCAGGCAATTATCGGAGTCACTTATCCGAAGAGTCCCTTATCCATCCGGTCCCTGACGGACTTCGTCGCTTACCAGACATGCGCCGGGAATTGAGGCACGATCAGTTAGTGGGATCAGCGAATCAATGGCGCGGAGGTATTCCGGCCTCGCTTTTTCCCATCCGATGGAGACCACGGTATCGCGCGCATCCCGAGCGATCTGACGCCGCCGCGTGGGATCGCGATGCAGTTCCTCGATTGCGCTCACCAGTCCTCCCAGATCGCCGGGTTCGAAGTATTTGACCGCATTGTCGGGGAAGTAGTGCTCGATGGTCCGCAGTCTGGGCACGATTACCGGAATTCCCTGCATCGCGAACTCCAGGAGCTTGACGGGCAACATCAGACGCGTCGCCTGACTCGAGCGATTAAGCACCAGGCCGACTGATACCGGGCTCAGCATCGAAGGCAGTTGATCGAGCGGAACCATCCCGCTGAAGCTGACCCGATCCTGGAGGTTTAGCCGCGCGGCCTGCTCCTTCACGAGTCCGGAATGATCGCCCTCACCCAGTACCAGGAGCTTGAGCTCCGGAATGCGGTCGCGCAGCAGGTTTACCGCCTCGATTCCGATATCCAGGCCCGTGCGGCGTGCGATCGTGCCGTACCATCCCAGCGTGAAGCCGTCTGGCTCCTGTGGCCGCAAACGCCAGAAGATCTTCGGGTCCGGGGCGTTCATAACCGCGGTGATTTTATGCGACGGTATTCCTGCCGACGCCAAGCGGTCGCGATGCGGCTCGTGTACGGCAAGCACATGATCGGCGAGCCGGGCGCTAAGCCGCTCTTCAACGGCGAGCACTCGTGCGCCGACCGCGCCACGCCATCCGCTAAACTTTTCGCGGTACAGCTCCGGCATTGTGTCATGGACATCCAACACGATCCGGGTGCCATGAAGCTTCAGCGCAAGTGCGGTCAGCACAATCGCATCCGGCATCGTCGACACGATTGCCAGATCGTAGCCGCCGTTAGATCGTGCCAGGCGAAGCGCCGTTGCGGCCGCCTTGACGAAGAACGAGAGATAAATCTGCGCGTACCGAAAATGGCTCGAACCGCGGTAGCGAGGCATGTTCACCGGCACCACGTTGACACCGTTGAGAACGCAGGCGTGGTCTGCCAAAGCGATCGCGTCGACCTGATCACCCCGTTCGGCGAGCGTCTCAGCGTGACGTCTGACTCGACCGTCCGAGGCGTACCTGGTGTATGCTATGGTTACTACGCGAGCCACTTCGTTCTAAGTCACCCTTACCAGAGCTATCTGCCAGCACCTGCAATGTTTCGCATCCCGTGAGCCCAATTCGATATAAGCATAACTGATAGAGAGAAATCAAGCAAATCTGTTCCGAGTTAAAACAAATATACTCGGTATAGATTCGAGGACATCGCGGCATGGCTAAGTAACTCCCCCCAAATGCTCGGGGTGTTTACTGAATCAGAGCGATGAGATCTATAGACCATTTTCCCCATTCCCGGCCTTATCCGACCTTTATTTCCGGCACTGCTCGAACTCGAGGGGCGGCATCCCGCTGGGTACGGTCCGTGGGATAAGCGTACACAGGTTTTCCTTTTTCGCACGTTTGTCGAGCAGGCCGTTTCTTACGAACTCGACGAGGTCGTTGAATTCCTGGTTGTTCAAATGAACCGCTGACTTAATCAGCGGATCCAGCCGAGCGAGGACCGGTTCGATCGGCCCCAGGCGCAGGGTCAGATCATTATCCACGCCGGCTCTCCTCGGATCGTAGTTGCGCGCAGACTCGTATACATCAAGATGGTGATAAATGGCGTCTTCCAACCTGGTGAAAGCGCCGTTGTGGAAGAAAGCAGGTACGACCGCCAGGTTTCTGAGGGGGGCCGTCCGAAACTTGTAGCGATCATTGGGATCGCCGGTAACCTGCTCCAGCCCAAAATCCTCATCTTGACCTGGGCCATCGAAGATGACGTTGCCTTTTCCGACACCGAATAAGGGAGCGATTTGAGGAACCCCGATCACGCGATTCTTGAAATCGCTGAACATCTCGTTGGCCTTGCCTGACACCATATGGCAGCCGAGGCAGTTAGCCTTGCCGAAGAAGAGTAGAGCGCCCCGCTTTTCCGACGCCGTCATGGCATTTCTCTCACCCCTGGCGAAGCGATCGATGGGCGCATTAGCGAAAATCAACGTAAACTCGAACTCAGCGATAGCTCGGCCAAACATGCTGAAGTCGATGGGCGCGCCGGCGGCAACTTCAGGAAACAGCTCTCCAAACAGCTGGCGATAGGCGGGAATTGCATTCAGAAGCTCGAGGACCTTTTGCCTAATCGGATCGTTGCGGAAGCCCGAACCATCCGGCGGCGGAACTATTTCGCCCTTTCCGTCGTCGAACTGGCAAAACTCCGACGGTGGATCGATTGTCCCGCAGGTCCCGGTGAACCCCGCCACTTCAACCAGCTCCGTCGGAGGCATCTGTCCCTGGGCCTGAAGCAGCTGCTTGATTATGGGGTCATTGGGCGGGAATCGAGTGTCGTCCTCGGGGGGCGGGAAGTGGAAACCGAGCATGTTGTTGAAAGGGTCGCCCGATTTCGAGTTGAATCGCCCGTTCCACATCAGAGCAGGAAAGAAAGCCGTGTTAGCAGCCATCGGTGTCCGCCGCTGATTTCGGGGTCCGGTGCGTTGCGGCCCAACCAAATTATTGTTTTGGATACCGATCGCGATCGACTGCGTATCGCCGAACCCGTTACTTGGCGAATGGCAGCCGGCGCACGTGTTGTCCTGATGCAGGGCATGAAGCTTGTCAAAGAACAACAGGCGACCAAGGTGAGCAAGCTTTGGGTCGAGGGGTCTGCCGAGGCGCGATTGCAGGGTAGATTCGATGCGTCCAGTGAACCCAATCTTCTTCAGTACTGTGGTGAGCTGGTCGTCCAAAGAACCATTGCCGGCCCGAGCTCCACCGGCGGGCGGCACTGCAATTGCGATGGCGAAGGCTGTGGCAAGCAAGCGGATGAGAGGTCGTTTCATGTAGCTCTCTTGTCGAACGTTCGGTTCGCGGTCGTTGACGCTTCTTTGGTTGACGACGCCAAGATCGGCGCGGACGCGGTCCAGAGGCTATATCAGCCGGGTGTCGTGAGGCCGGCTTCAGCTTGCGGAGGCGCCGGGTCGCAGCGGCGACCAGATTTTTGCCGGTGACCAAATACCATACAGCACCTACCAAGTTAATTTAATTCACTTTGACCTTACTTATATTAATTTGGATGGCAAATCAAGAATCGGAGATGAAACCCGCATCGCTCGAGTCCGGCCAGACTTCTTTTGGCTCGTGGTGATTGAGAAAGTCGCGGTAACAATCACCGGCCGGACGGCCGTGGGCGCTTCAGCGACAACATCTTCGTCCAACGGCTCTGGCGCAGCCTCAAATATGAGGAGGTGTACCTGAAGACCTACCAGAGCGTGGCCGGAGCACAGCAGGAGATCGCCGCCTACTTCGATTTCTACAACCATGAACGATTGCACCAAACGCCGGGTTACCGCGCCCCGCGCCAGGTGTTTCGAGGAAGCAATGCTAGCTACTATGCTTGGGCGCGGGGGAAAATCCGGTGGCGCTGAGCGCCACGCGGCGGCACAATGGAATTAAACGGCGCCGCGCAGAAAGAAAGTGAGCTACGATTGCACGAGTTTATCGCATCGCAGGAGAGACAATTATGGCGCCCAAAGCGGTTCCTGAAGGCTGGCATTCGGTAACGCCCCGGCTGGTCGTTGCGGACCCAGCCAAGCTGGTCCGTTTTCTCAAACACGCCTTCGGGGCAAGCGGAAGCTTTCGACACGACGGTCCATCAGAGATTCACATCGGCGATTCGATTGTCATGGTCAGCGAGGCAGGCGTGCGCGACGCGATGCCCGCATTCCTCTACCTCTATCTGGAAGACACAGATATCGCGTATCGGGGCGCGGTAGAAGCCGGTGCGACTGTGATCGAGGAGCCGCAGGACATGTTCTACGGCGACCGTCGCGCCACCGTCCGGGATCCCTTCGGCAATATTTGGCAAATCGCCACTCATAAAGAAGACCTGACGCTTGCAGAAATCCGCACACGTGCCGTCGATGCATCGCGGCGGTGAATGGCTTGAGGAGGACGCTCAAGTAGATTTATGCTGACGGAGTAAATTGGGTAACGTGATGCAACTGCCGATAACCTCCGCACCGGTACGCCGTCAAGGGCGCGCACACTATGGGTGCCGGCTGACGCCGCTCTTGACTGCGACGGTCGCTGCGGTTCAAAAGGCATATAAGCAGTCGCTGATGCGACTGCTTCGCTCATTAGCCACTGGCTCACGACACAATTCCTTACGGATCCAGGGAGGGTAAGCCATGAAGATCCTCGTCATCGGCGGCACCGGCCTGATCGGCTCGAAGGCCGTCGCCATTCTGCGCCAGGGCGGCCACGAGGTCGTCGCCGCCTCGCCCAGTAGCGGCGTCAACAGCATCACCGGCGCGGGCCTCAAAGAGGCCATGACTGGTGTGCAGGTGGTGATCGACCTCGCCAATTCGCCCTCATTTGAAGACAAGGCGGTGCTGGAATTCTTCGAGACCTCCGGCCGCAACCTTGTCGCGGCGGAGGCCGCAGCGGACGTTCGGCACCATGTCGCGCTGTCCATCGTCGGAATTGACCGGACCGACAATGGCTATTTCCGCGCCAAGGTCGCCCAGGAGAAACTGATCGAGACCTCCGGCATCCCCTACACCATCATCCGCTCGACCCAGTTCCTGGAATTCCTCGGCGGCATCGCTACTTCAAGTGCGGATGGAAACATCGTCAGGCTTTCGCCCGGCCTGTTCCAGCCCATCGCGGCGGACGACGTTGCTGCCATCGTCGCCGATGTGGCGCTCGCAGCGCCGCGAAACGGTATCGTCGAGATCGCCGGCCCGGAACGAGCACCGTTCAACGAGATCGTCGCCCGCTATCTGAAGGCGGTCGGCGACCCGCGAGAGGTCGTGAGCGACCGCGAGGCCCGATACTTCGGCGGTCGGGTCGAGGAGCGCTCGCTCGTGCCGTTGGGCGAAGCGCGCCTGGGCCGCATCGGTTTTGACGAATGGCTCCGCCGCTCACAGGGAGGAGCCTGATCCGCATCCGCCAACCGAAGGAGGGCTCCATGAAACGCAGCCTCTGGTCGCTGCCCGTCGCCACCTGCCGTTCGGCAGCGTCCTCGTGGATGTGCGGTAGATCTGCAGCACAAAATGAGCATTAAACTCGGGCAGGATTTTGTACCGTAAGATCGTCCGATCGCAGTCGCAATAATTGGGTCCACCTGAGAGATCCGTCATCCAGGCAATCTGAATACGGGCGCGCAAAGGGAGCACCATTAAGTGAGTAAGGGAAAACGGCGGATGATCGGGGTCTCGCCGGTCTCGTCGGTGCAAAGTGAAAGGAGCGCTGCCTGACCTGGGAGCTTCTCGGAGTCAACGTTCTGCCGACCCGACCTCAACCGGTAAGCCGGCTGTCTTCCACTCTGGGTAGCCCTCTTCGAGCCGGAAGGCGGTGAAACCGCGATTGCGCAGCTCCGCGACCGCCTCGTAGGAGAGGACGCAATAGGCGCCGCGGCAGTACGCGACGATCGCCTGGTCGCGGGGCAATTTCCGTAACCGGAGCTTGAGTTCGCCAAGCGGCACATTGAGCGCGCCGGCCAGGTGACCCGCAGCGAATTCTTCCGCTGGACGGATATCGATCACTGTGACCAGCCCATCCCGCATCCGGCGCATCAGTTCCTTGCGCGATATGGGTTCGAGACTATCGCGCTCTCGAAAGTAGCTGTTGAGCACTTTTTCGACCGCACCAACGTTGCGCTCGGTGACTCGGCGCAAGGACCCGAGCAGCGCCAGCACTTCTGAATCGGCAAGATGGTAAATCACCCGCTTGCCGTCCCGGCGTGCCTCGACCAACCCTGAGCGGCGGAGCTGCTGCAGGTGCTGCGACGCGTTGGCGACCGTGAGGCCGCTCAGCCCGGCCAGTTCCTCGACGCTGCGCTCGGTCTGCGCGAGCAGCTCCAGCAGTTCGAGGCGGTGCGCCGAGCCCAAGGTGCGCGCAACCGCGGCGAAGTGCTCAAAGATCGTGAGTTTTGGGTTCTGGCTTGACATCGTAAACGGAGCGCCCTACCATCATTCAATGGAGTAATTGAATATTTGAGGCGGGTCAATAATGCTGGCTCACGAAACTGGCATACGGCTGGGCGCATTCATAGCGGTCCTTACCGCAATGGCGCTGTGGGAAGTGGCGGCGCCACGCCGGCCAAGGTCATACTCGCGGTTCATGCGCTGGCCGAGCAACCTGGCGATCGTGGCCCTGGATGCCGGGTTGGTCAGGGTCTGGCTTCCCGCCGCGGCTGTAAGTCTGGCGCTGGCAGGGGAGAGGCGGGGCTGGGGCCTGCTCAACAACCTGCCGGTTCCGGCTTGGGTGGCGGTCATTGCGTCGGTGGTGCTGTTCGATGCCGCCATCTATCTCCAGCACGTGATGTTTCATGCGGTGCCCGCGCTTTGGCGGGTGCATCGTATGCACCACACCGACCTCGACTTCGATGTCACCACCGGCGCGCGCTTCCATCCGATCGAGATTGTGCTTTCGATGCTGATCAAGTTCGCGGTGGTGGCGGCGCTGGGAGCACCGGCACTCGGTGTGCTCATCTTCGAGGTCCTGCTTAACGCGACCTCGATGTTCAACCATGGAAATGCTCGCATCTCCGCGCGGCGCGATCGCTATCTGCGATGGTTCGTCGTCACCCCCGACATGCACCGCGTCCATCATTCGATTGTGGTTGACGAAACCAATAGCAACTTCGGCTTTAACCTGCCGTGGTGGGATAGATGGCTCGGCACCTATCGCGATCAGCCTGCTGCCGGTCATGAGGCTATGACGATTGGCATCGAGCAGTTCCGCGAAGCGCGCGAGTTGTTGCTCGACCGGATGCTGCTGCAGCCGTTCCGCGGGCCGCTGGGCGCTTATGCATCGCCTGGAGGCGTGCGGCCTGAACTCGCGCAATCTGATTTTCCGTCTGACGGTGGTCGCGACGCTGCTCGAAGCGATCGTATGGCTCGCTCTGCGTCGCGCATTTCTTCCGGCCGCCGCGCGGGCAACGGGAACTAGCGTGCTTTGGTCCGTGGGCTCCGATCCGGTTCGTCGTGCTTTATGGGTTCGCGCCGGCGCTGTTCGTTTTGGGATCGGTACTAACCGTGGCTGGCCCTCTATTCGGCCCCGTGTGGGGAACACTTGATACTGATCGGCGCGACCATAGGGGCAACCCTCGTCCTTCATGATCGCCAGATATGTCGCCTCTGACCGGGCGGCGCCATGCGGCGGCGAACGCTGGCGCGGCTGATTCGCGGAGTAGAAGAAAAAGGCTGGCGCTTCGTTGCGTGCGTCGGGCTGGTCCCGCTCTTTCCCGTTCAATCTGGTGAATTACGCCTTCGGACTGACACCTATCCGCCTGGGCTGGTACGTGATCGCCTTTTTGTACCATGGTGCCGGGTGCGTTGGCGTATACTGCGTCCCAGATGCGATGAGCAAGGCGGACGAGAAGATGGCGGCAAGACCTGGCAGGGCGGTTCGTACTGCGCCTCCGGAATCGAAATCGCGGTCTTTGTCCGCAGTGCAGTCGAAGATCTTACGCGGTCTGGGCAAGCTGGGTCCCGGCATTGTCACCGGTGCTGCCGACGACGACCCGAGCGGTATCGCGACCTACTCACAAGTCGGTGCTCAGTTCGGCTTTGCGATGCTCTGGACGATGCTTTTGTCTTATCCGCTAATGGCGGGAATTCAGGAGATCAGCGCATGGATCGGCCGCGTGACCGGCGCCGGCATCGCCGGCAATATCCGGCGCCATTATCCGGTTTGGGTGCTTTATCCGGTCGTCGCGCTCCTTCTGATCGCCAATGTTATTAATTTAGGTGCCGATATCAGTGCGATGGGTAGCGCGCTGAAACTACTGGTCGGAGGGGCTGCGCTATTCTACTCCGTGGTGTTTGGGATTCTTTCGGTGATCGCCGCTATATTCGTTCCCTATCGCCAGTATGCGCGGCTGCTTAAATGGTCAGCGCTGGTGCTGCTCGTATACGTCGCGACAGCGTTTGTGGTGCATGTGCAGTGGCAATCGGCGCTGGCTGGAGCGTTTATTCCCACCCTGTCACTATCAAAGGGTTACATGACCGCGTTGACCGCGGTGTTTGGAACCACGATTAGTCCCTATTTATTCTTTTGGCAGGCATCGCAGGAAGTACAGGAACAGGAGGCAACGGCAGGCGAGGAAGCCCTCAAGCGGGCTCCGGAGCAGGCTTCCGCACAGCTCGAATCGATGCGGACGGACACCTATATAGGAATGGCAATTTCCAACGTCATCGCCTTCTTTATCATTCTCGACACGGCGGCGGTCCTCCATGCGCATGGCGTAACCGACATTCAGACGGCAGCGCAAGCCGCCGAGGCGCTGCGCCCACTTGCCGGCGAATTGACTTTCCTGCTCTTCAGCTTCGGGATTATCGGCACGGGATTGCTCGCCGTGCCGGTGCTGGCAGGGTCGTCGGCGTATGCTTTGGCGGAGGCCCTCCAGTGGCCCGTCGGGCTTGAGCGGAAGCCCGATAAAGCCAAGGGCTTCTATGGAACGTTAGGCATCGCCACGCTGCTGGGTGTGGCTTTGAATTTCACTTCGATCGATCCGATCAGGGCACTGTTCTGGAGCGCCGTGATCAATGGCGTCGCCGCCGTTCCGATCATGGTGGTGATGATGCTGATGACAGCCAATCCGAAAGTGACGGGTACGCTCAGGCTCCCATTACGACAAAAGGTCCTCGGATGGGTTTCCACCGCGGTCATGTTCCTGGTCGCAGCCGGCATGATCGCTACCTGGGGCCGTTAGTCGAGATTCTTGCGGCGATAGCAAATCATGCTCCACGAAAATCGGCTCCGAGCAGAGCATTCGAACGCGCCCCAGGATTAGGAATTGGTTCGTCAATTCAGGAAACTCCAGCATTTTCCGGGCAATGGTGCCCGTAATGGTGCCCGTTCACCGCGACAAGGACTTGAAGGGGGGTCCGAGCATGCCCAGCGGCTTGGGCAAGATTTCGACAGTACCCGGACAAGCTCCTCCTTTCTGTAACAAAGGACGACTGCGCGATTTAGGTCTAGGCCTTGCCAAAGAAGAGGTGAATTGCCCTGGTAGGGGTTATAGCCAGCCCCCGCAATTCCGCCGTCACCGCCGCCCCGCAAGTAAGTCGCCAACACCGACCGAGGCATAATTTTCTGATGAAAAGCTTCCTGCTCATACCTTTGTATGGCATACGCTTCGCACTTCTCACCGTTCGCTTGGTCTGACACCAAGTCAGGCTCGCCAATCTCTTTCACGAGGGAGTCTCGTTTTTCACCCGGCTGAAATTCCAATAGGTCCAAACGTCTCATTTCTTTGAGCGATGTGCTTGTAGGTGAGAATCCCGCGGAGCACACGGCCAGCAAGCAGGACAGTAGTAACAAGCGCCTTCTCATTCCGCTTTTAACCTGCGAGTCGTTGTCGAACTCTCGTCGTGGCAAGCCCAGCAGCGTAGCGAGCAACACCGTCGGTCAAATCCCGCTCAGCCACGATGTCGTAGCGCTGGTACACGGACTCGGTTTTGTGCCCGACCAGTTCCATCGCAATCGATTGGGGCACGCAGGCGCGCTCAAGATCGCGCACGGCCGTGCGGCGGAAGTCGTGCGGGATGCGTCCCGGTAGCCCGGTGCCAACACACGCACGACGCCAAGCGCGCCGAATGCTTTTCTGCAGCCGCTGGTCTGACCCGGAGAGCGGGCGTCCGGCCGCATGATGAAATACGTGCGGGATGATAGAATCGCTCCTACGGCGCTCCGCATCGGTTTGCGTGCGGCGCAGCGTGGGCAAAGCCTCAAGCTCGGGCAATACGCGGAACGGGAACGACCGCGCCCGCTTCGGCGGGTTCTTATCCGCCTGACCTCGCGGTGCGCTCAGGAATCGCTCATCCGCGGTGGCGCGGAGTCGGCGCAGCTCGTTTACGTCCCTTCCAAATTCGCGGACACTCTCGTCGGCGAGGATTACATACTCCTTGATAGCGGCAGCGCTCAGGATGTCGCCCGCACGCCACAATGCATCGAGGAGGATTGCCTTTTGGTCGGAACTATGATTTGAATTGACTAGGTCCTCTCCCATAACGAGCATTTTCTGGCGCCCGGCTTGATGATGTCAAGTTCGGGCGCGGCCTTTTCTGCCCTGCTGAAAATTCCGCTATTCCCTGTTGTCGCACAGTGTTCCTGTTTGTCGACAAACAGACCGGTCAGTGGTGCACTTATGTGTATATAGTCAAGTGAAGTTCAGAACCACGCCCCGCCGGGCGCGGGCCTTGCGGTTTTAGCTCGCGTAGGGAACCCCGAACCCTACACGAGCATCGGGACGGGCGCTTCGCGCCAGCCAATTACTCCCCTTTTCCCGTTTCCCCCAAGGGGGAAAGTCGCCCGCTCACGCGGCCCGCGCCTGCCCCCAGCAAACGCGGCATCAGACCAGAAGCTGTGTGCAGCGCGCCCAGCGTTGGGCGGCCAGGTCATACCAGCACCTCGAAAACTCTCTTGTGGTTTGCTAAAAGTGACCAGCGTTATGCTCGATTACAGGCGTAAGATCGCCCAACTGACAAGTGACTACCATCTACTTGCGGAGCGCGTCGCGTCCTTTGAACGCGACATGCACTCTCGCATCCAGTGTGTCGAGGCTGAACTGATGCCCCAAAGCTGGACCGGCTATTGCGCGAACTGCATCCCGCGGCGCAACTTGCTGCGGAACAAGGCTGTCAGGCAGCGCTGTCGGTTCAAAACGCGGATGCGTGCGGTGGTGGCTCCGCTGCCACGAGGCAGAGCGGGCGGTTTGGCGCACGCAAAATAGCGCTTGGCGGGATTGAGATGGCACTTTCCTTCCTGAGTCGGCCAAGCACGAAGCCTACTTGGGGAGTATGAGCGCTTTGTCATTGGTGGGCGCGCTCGTGCTGCGAGTGCACGGCGAGCTCGAGAGGGAACTTTACTTACCTTGCTCAAAAGGAGCAGAAGCATGAGCCTACCTGTTTTTCCGGTTGCCCTTACCTTAGCGGCCCTGCTGGTCGTGGGCTTCGGGGCGCCGGCGGCGTTAGTTTATAAGGTGGCGGCCGCTGATTCGCCGGCTTCGGGCGTAACGGCTCCGGTGGAGACCTTTACGGGCAGGGTTGTCAGGATGGACCTCAACGCGGGTACCTTCACGGTAAGGCGACACGATAAGGTCATCACACTGAACGCCGGCGGCGTCAGATCTCAAGCTCGTGAAACGAGGCGAGCGCGTCATCGTGACGTATTCCAACGGCACCGCTCTCAAAGTCCAGGCGACCAGAGATATCCCGTAGGAATGATTCCGGAGCGGCAGGAGTGAAAAAGAGACTGTGTCACCCCATTCAAGCGGGCGGCCCTAACGCACACCAGCCGTCGGCATTCCAGTCAATTTCCCACAGGCTGGTCTTTCGACCGCAACGAGCGCCGGGCAGCGCGGGTCACAGCACCATTCGGAACTCTCGGACTCCGGTTCGGCCGCACGGATCGCGAAGCGCCGGACGTGGCGGAAAACCCGGTCTTGAGTCCCTTTGGACAGGTACTTCGCAATGAACGGCTAGCCACGTCAGATGGCACGCGCCGCACGTCCATGATGGTGCCGAGCCCGCAGCGCTCCGCTAGCTTTGACCGGATTCCGAATAGGGCTCCAACCCTGAGTAGGGCTCCGGCACGCAATCGGTCAGGGTACCAGGACGGAGCCCAAATGGTGCCCGCGACAACGTGGAAGAGCGCCGAACAGCGTCAGGCAAGCGAGCACAACAGCGGGCGAAATGGCCGAATTTCTTTGGCTTTGCTGGGGTTTGTGTGGCGCCCCCTGCGCGATTCGAACGCGCGACCCCAGGATTAGGAATCCTGTGCTCTATCCTCTGAGCTAAGGGGGCGCGTCATTGAAAATAGAAGATTTCGCGACGGCGCGCATCACCTGCGGAAACTTTGGTTGCGAAAATTCCTCCTGGAGGCGGGGACCAATGGGCGCGGCCGGTCTTGGCCGGCTGTGCCGGGATGCGGATTGCCGAAATGTGCCACTCCCGACAAAGCCCCTTTTCCGCGGCCGATCAAATGCGCGGCGCTGCCGGGGCGCCGCCCGCCGGCCTGGCGCTGACATGACCAAAAAAAAGGCCTCGGCGGATGTGCCAAGGCCTTTGAGCAATTCCAAGTTCAGTCTTATTCGAGCGTGTGCGTCCTGCAACAGCTGCAATAAGTAGTAGCCGTAAGGGAACACGGTGCAGGCATAGCCGTTGTCACAGAACTTGCGGCCCGATTTTACAAAGCACATGCCGCCGTCTCTGCGCGCCAGACTATTCATAAAAGAAATGTTGCTGACGGGATTGCCTGCGGACGCCACCGTGGCGGTCCCCGCCTTGGCTGAAGCCACCGGCGCGGCCCCTGGCGCTACCGCCCAGTTGACCGTGAGTCCGCCGTTGCCCACATAACTGGCGACCGTCTGGCCGGGACCGACGGCTGCCGCAGGCGCCAGCGTAATGAAATACTCTCCCGCGTCGACCCCATCGATCTGGTATTGTCCCTGCGCATCGCTGGTCGCCGAGCCGATGGTCTGCCCGTCAGGGGTTTGAGTCACGATCTTGGCGCCCGCTACCGCGTGACCGCCCTGATCGACCACTGTGCCAGCGAGTTCCTGCGAAAAGCTCGGATTGGTCATCCCTACGGCAAACAAACAGGCCGCGACCAAGACGACGATGGATCTGTTCATTTGGATCCTCCCACGGGAAGCGGTTCGGTTAAAGCTTGCACATTCGGTCATCCCAAGTCAAACCCCGCTCAGTCAAACTTGCGGCACAAAGCAATGCAGAGGGTAACTGTGCCGCTCACAGGTTTTCAGGAATAGCGCAAACGGCCATGGAGGTCAAATACCCGGAGAACTGGCCATACGCGCGACCAAACCTAAATCAGGTGAACGCTCGGGTTTCGATTTTTTCGGTTCGGCTCCTGGCCTTGAGAAAATCTCTGTGTTTAAGTCCATGAGGCACTGGCAGGGTGTGGAAAAAACAAGTTTTGCCGGCGGTAAGCACATTGTGCGGTTGCGCCCGCCGGATCGACCTGCGACAGGCGTCATTGTGCTGATACCACCTACAGTCACTGGCCATTGACAGATTTTAGCCTAAATGCTCTAAAGTCAGTGGGCTGGCTGGGGTTCCTTGCGTGTCAGCATTTCCAGCGCTTTTCGATATCATGCCAGATTTATCCTTTGATGCGATCCATGTAGGCTCTGGCTGACCTCAGCGGGAATAAATTCGGCTCTTGGGTCGAATTGACCCGGTCAGGATATGTTTTTTGGCCCCCCGATTGTGCGTGGGATGGCGGACGCGTGCCTGAATCGTCGTCACGTGCCTGAATCGTGGTCAAATGATGCCTAGGTTCTACATTCTCACATTATTGGGACTGATGACGCTGGTCGCTGGCGGATGTGCAACATCCGATCGGGGACCTGCCGACGTGCCGCCGCCGGCCCAGGCCGCCCCGGCGATGGTAGCGCCAGCTTCGACCATGGCATCGCCCGCCGCGACTGATGACAGCGCGGGATTAGCGGGATTAAAGCTGTCGCGCCTGGATCAGCTGATGCAAAGCCGGCACGCTCAAGTCGATGACTTTCCGATCGGCCCCGGTGATGTGATAGCCATTTCCGTACCCGGCCTGCCCGATTTCGACAGCAGTCACGGCGGCGCTCAAGCTGGCGCGACCACCGGGACCGAGACCGGCGGAGCGGTGCTGGACAACTGGACGGTCAGAGTGGACAGCCAAGGCGAAATCAACCTGCCGCTGCTCGGCCGGATCCATGTGGCCGGGTTGACCGAAGATGGACTGCGCCAGGAACTCAAGACCCGGTTGCAAAAGTACATGTATGATCCGCAGGTGGAGCTGTTCGTCAAGAGTTACAACAGCCGCGAGGTCGCGGTCTCCGGCGAAGTGCATACTCCCGGACTGTACACGATCACCGGGCCCAACGAGACCCTCCGCGATTTGATCATGCGCGCCGGTGGAACCACCGACGGCGCCGCTGCGCGGATTATCCTGACCCCGGCCCCGCCGAAGCGGCCGGATCAACCCGCCGCGGCGCAACCCGAACCGGATTCGTCCGCCGATCCCAGCGTCCCCAGCAGCAGCGACACCAACCCGCTCTCGGTAAGTGGAGCGTCGGCCGGCCTTAATAACACCTACATAATCGACCTGACCAAAGGCCAGTCCAATCAACGTTATCTGAACATTCGCGCGCGCCCTGGCGACACCATCTACGTTCCGCGGGCTGGAGCGGCCACCGTGATCGGATGGGTCTATACCCCCAAAACGATCGAGATCAGGCCGGGGCTGACGGTCCTGAACGCGGTTTCCGAAGCCGGAGGGACCTTATTCGCCGCCGACGCCGCGCGGGTTAAAATCATGCGCCAGGCCCCGGGGGAGGAGACCAAGATCCTGATGGTGAACCTCAACGACGTGCGTGCGGCCCGCGTCCCCGACGTGTTGGTCCAGGCCAACGACGTGATCGACGTGCCCTATTCGGCCGTGCGCATCCCCGGCTACGCACTGTATTACGGGGTGCAAGGGTTCCTCCAGATGGCTCCTGCCGCCCTGCTCTTTAGCGGCGGCCTGTAAATGTCCAAAGAACTCTCACCATATCTGATTCGCCGCACCCGTCCGCCGCGCAAACCGCCGCAAGTTACGGTGCTTGCCGAGGATGTGGAAAGCACCATCCAGGACGACCTGCAGCAGTATTGGCGGGTGGTCCGCAAACATCTGGGCCTGGTGCTGGCCGTGCCCGCAGTGCTGGTGGCGCTCGCCATCCTGCGCGACGCGATGACGACCCCGCTTTACACTGCCACCGCGACGCTGCTGGTCCGCGACACGCCGCCGGCGATGCTCGAAAACGCCACCGTCGCGATTGTCTCTCAAAGCCCCGAATCTTACTACGGCAGTGAGGATCAGACCCAAAACGAGTTGCTCAAATCCAGGACGCTGGCGGCCAGGGTGATTGCGGCCGAGGGACTGGCCAACGATCCCGCGTTCCGCGGCACTCCCAAACCCGCCAAGGCCGGTTCAGGCGGGCTCAGTAACGCGTTTGACAAATGGTTCGGAGGCCATCCGAAGCCGCCAACGGCCGCGCCCGTCCGGGCTCCGCTAACGCCGGCCGCAGGGAGCGACGCGGTCTCGCGCGGTCTGGTGGATGAGTATCTCGGGGGCTTGACCATCACCCCGGTCAAAGACACCCAGATGGTGACGATTGATTTCACTACCCCCGATCCGCAATTGTCGGCGCGCCTGGCCAACGCCCATGCGCGCGAGTACATCAGTTGGGGCATCGAGATCAACGCCCATGAAAGCGAGGATGCCGAGCATTTCCTCGAGGGCAAGCTGACCCAGATCAAGGAGCAGCTCGAAGCTTCCGAAGCGGCGGTTAATCGCTACCGCCGCGACAAGGGGATCGTGCCCGGCCTGATTTCGGTCAATGGCAAGGAGGACGTGGTGCTGGAGCGGCTCAACAAGCTCAGCTCCGACCTCCAGGAAGCCCATCTCCAGACCATCCAACTGGGCACGCAGGTGTCGATGATCAAGGAGGGACGGCAGGAAGCGTTGCCCGCGGTGATCGAAAACAGCCTGGTGCAGAAACTCAAGGAGACCCTGGACAACGACGAGGCCGAATATGCGACGCTCTCGGGCAAGTTCAAACCCGACTACCCGCCGATGCAGCAACTGTCGCGCAAAATCCAGGGCACGCAGAATATTCTGAACCAGGAGATCCGCAACGCCGAAGCCAGCGTCAGGGCCCAATACATGGCGGCGGAGCAGCGCGAAACCACGCTGCAAAACGACCTCAATCAGGAAAAGAGCTTCGCCTTCGGACTCAATGATTCCGCCGTCCGCTACCTGATTCTGGAGCGCGAGGCCGACACCAACCGCGAGCTCTATAACGCCGTGCTCAAGCGCATCAAGGACCTGACCGTGGTGGCCGACGTGCATGCGTCGAACATCTCGCTGGTCGATCCGGCCGAGCCGCCGGGCGGCCCGTCGAGCCCCAACCGCCATCGCGACGTGATGACCGCGCTGGTGCTGGGCCTGGCCGCCGGGCTGGGTTTGGCCTTCCTGATGGACCTGCTCGATAACACGCTCAAGGATTCGCAGGAGGTCGAGCGCTATCTGCGCCTGCCCAGTCTGGCCCTGATTCCGGAAGCGCCCAAAGCGCGGGCCTCGCTCTATCCGTCCGACGACGCGTCCGCCCCGGCGTTGACCAATGGCGCCGCCAAGAACCCGGTCGCGGTCAGCTACACCGGACGCTATTCCGTGCTCGGCGAGGCCTATCGCAATTTACGCATCGCGCTGATGCTCTCGCGCGCCGGGTCGCATCCGCGCATCACGCTAATCACCAGCGCGCTGCCCGAAGAAGGCAAGACCACGGTGGCGGTCAATACCGCGATCGTCCTGGCCCACGCGCACGGCCGGGTGTTGCTGATTGATGCCGACCTGCGTATCCCGCAATGCCATCGGCGGCTGGGGGTCAGCAACAAGCGCGGTTTGACCGAGGTGCTGACCGGTCTCGCCACGCCCGAGGAATGCATCCAGCCCACCGAGATTGACGGGCTCTTCCTGATAACCTCCGGGGAGATGCCGCCCAATCCGAGCGAGTTGTTGAGTTCGCCGCAGATGAAGCGGCTGCTCGACCATCTGGTCCGCAGCTTCGATCACATCATCATCGATTCGCCGCCGGCCCTGCCGGTGAGCGATCCGATCGTGCTTTCACGGCTGGTTGACGGCGTGATTCTGGTCGCGTCGGGGAGCAAGACCCCCAAGCAACAGGTCAAAGCCGCGATGATGCGCTTGCAGCACGCGCACGCCAAGGTCTTTGGCGTCGTGCTCAACAAAGTCAAGATTCACAAGGCCGACTACTTCTATCCTTATTACAAGTATTACGGCGCGCCGGCCGAGGGGTTGGACGACAAGGCCAACGGGGCCGGCGCGAATCCCGAGTGACGCATCCTGCCAGGGCCGCTTGGCGGCGCGATTAAGTTGGACTTCTGGGATTATCTGATTCTGGCCGGCCTCGGCCTGCTGATTTTTTTCACCCCATTCGCGTTCGGCGGCGTCGACGCCTGGGCGTTGAGCGTCACCGAGGGAATCTGCTTCGCACTGGTGCTGATTTGGCTGGCGCGCGGCTTCGTGTTCCGGCGCGGCAGCTTTCCGACCTTCGCCCAACGCGACTTTCGCGGCCTGGCGCTGGTTTCGGCCGCGTTCCTGGGACTGCTGCTGTTTCAGCTTGCGCCGCTGCCGCCGCGCGTAATCAAGGCAATCTCTCCCGGGACTTATCGGCTGTATCGGCAAACCCTCCCCGGATGGCCGCAGCGAATGGTTTACGCCAATCCGGCCTACGCCAATCCGCCCGGGATTCCGAAGACCTCGCCCGCCGTGGTGGTGTTGCCTACGGTCGACGAGGTCCGCGGCGGAGCGGAGATACCGTTCGCGCCGCCGCCGTCGCGCAAGGAGCTCGCCGCCATCCTGCCCAGCTCCAAACTGCCGGCGGAAAAAACCGCCGACGTGGTGCTGGATACGGGGTCGTGGCGGCCGCTTTCGGTAATGCCGCTGCTGACGCGCGCCGGGCTGCTGAAATGCGGCGCCTACCTGGCGTTGTTTTTCGTCGTGGCGTTTTACCGGCCCGGCGCGGGCGAGGGCGCCGCGGAGCGCCGGTTTCGCCGCGTGATGGTGCTGATGGTGCTGGCCTCGGGCGTGGCGGTCGCGATGCTCGGGGTGAGCCAGCAGGCGTCGTGGTTCGGCGATCTGCTGTCGATATATGTCCCGCCCGGATGGGGCCCCGGCGGCGCCCATCGCGCGAGCGGCCCCTTTATCAATCCGGATCATTTCGCCAACTACCTCGCGATGGTGCTGCCGCTGGCGCTGGCGGGCGCGCTGTTCCGCGTGCCGCTGGAACCGGCGCCGCGCTTCAGCGGGTTCCAGTTCCTGTGCGTGGCGGCGGCGCTGATCCTGGTCGCCGGAATCGTGATCAGCCTCTCGCGCGCCGGATGGATCGAAATCGGCCTGGCGATCGTTACCTTCGCCTACCTGCTCGAAACGCGGCGCCGGCACCATGCCGGTAACGTGGCGGCGCGCGAGGGCGCCGCCGATGACGACGAGGTCCCAGCCGGCGCCCGGATCGGCGGCTGGTTCCTGCCGCTGGGGGTCGGATTGACTGTGGTCGCGCTGGCCGCGTTCCTGCATGCTTGGACCCGCCGAGCGCGAGCAGGCGGGATCGCGCGTGGACGAGAGCGTGTCGAGCGGCGTGGGCTTCTGGGATCGGGTCGACGTGTGGGCCGATTCGGCTAAAATCGTGCGCGATTATCCGGCCTTCGGCGCCGGAATGGACTCGTGGCCGGCAACTTTCCTGCATTATCAACGGCCGCCGTGGACGCCGTTCTTCAACAGTGTGGCGCAAAACGATTACGTCGAGGCGGCGGCGGAGATCGGGCTGATCGGGCTGTTCCTGCTGGGATGGCTATGCTGGAAGGTTGGCCGCAACCTGTACCACGACTCGTTCGCGATCCCGTCGCGGCACTGGCCGCTGTTCGCCGCGCTGATTCCCGCGATCGTCGTCATGGGCTTCCACGAAACGCTCGACTTCCCGATGCAGATCCCCGCCAACGCAGTGCTGTTCGTGACCCTGGTCGCGCTCGCGATGCGGCTGGCGCGGACCTACGGCGGCGCGCCGATCGGCCGCCCGTCCGGGGCGATCTCACGCACCATCGTGCCGGTCGCGTTCGGCGCGGCGGCAATCGCGGGCCTGCTTGCCCTTTCGCATCAGCGCGAAGTCGTCTATCCCGACGACGTGCCGATGCCGGCTTCGGCGCGCCAGGTCGAGGCGACGATCCTGGCGCATCCGGCCAGCCCGCTGCCTCATCTGTGGCTCGCCCGGATGGTCCACGACGCGAGCGGAAAATGGCTGGCCCCGGAGCTCGACGCCGCGGTGTGGCTTGACCCGACCAACCCCGCCGGCCGCGATCGCCACGTCCAGTCGCTGCTGGCCGCGGGCAAGCAGTCACAAGCGATCGGCGAGATGACGTACGCGGCCTACCTCGCGCCCAACCTGGGCTATCATCGCTACCTGAACCAGCGCCTGATTCCGTGGCTGACCAAAGACGAGCGCGCCGCCGTCGAAAGCGGCCTGCGCCAGGCGGTCGCCGACGGCTACGAGGGCTCGACCGCGAGCCTCGCGCAACTCTACGGGGTCGAGGGGCGCCAACTCGACGCGGCGGCGCTGTACGAGCAGGCGGCGTCGGCGGAGCAGGACCCGTCGCTTAAATATAACGATTACATGAAGGCGGGCGACGGCTACGCGGCGGCGGGAAAGAAGGACCAGGCCGAGCGCGTCTGGCTCGCCGCGATGAACCTCGCGCCCGACCAGCCGCAGGCTTATGACGACCTGATTAACGTGATTTATGGGCCGCAAAAGAAGCTGGCCACGGCCGATCACCTGATCCAGACCGCGAGCGCCAACGGCCTGGACCCGGCGCCGATGTACCTGGCGCTGGCCGCCGCCGCCGAGATGGCCGGCGACCACAAGGCGGCCGAAACCGCGCTGGGCGAGTCGATTCACTATGACCCGTCCTATGCCAACCTGATCCGCGTCGCGACGTTTTACGTGGCGAACGGAAAATACGCCCGCGCCACCGAGCTGCTGCATCGCGCCCTGGAAATCAACCCCAACTCCGGCGAAGCCTACTTCTACCTCGCCCAGGCCGAAGAGGGCGCGTACCAGTACTCCGAAGCCAGAAACGACTACCAGCGCGCCATCGCGCTAGCCCCGGATCATCCGGAATACAAGAACAGCAGCAAGGCGCTACAACAAAAAATCGCGCAGGATTCGGCGCGCTCCAATGGCGGTACAGTCAGTACCGGCGATGGCCCCTAGCAGGCGCGGAAAAGGATTTCGGTCGCCTGAAGGCCGATTCGGTGACTGCCCGAAAATAAGTGGAACAGGCGCCTCTGCCTGTCGATAATAGTGGGACAGGCGTCCCTGCCTGTCGATGGATGCGCGAGCTTTTTCGCTCGCGCCACCCTATTTGCGCCACCCATAATAGATGAGCCAACTCCTTTATCGCCGGCAGCTCCCAACACTGGAGGCAAGCGCAATCCACCTACTTCGTTACCTGGCGGCTGGCTCGCGGACAGCGGGAACTTGATGCGAGCGAACGCGACCTGGTGGCGGCGGCGCTGAAAGCCTTTGAAGGGCAGCGCTATGAACTACTCGTTTATGTGGTAATGAACGATCATGTCCATGCCTTGCTGGCGCCGTTTGCGCCGTATGAACTCCAAGGCATTCTTCATTCCTGGAAGTCTTTCACCGCCCATCAGATGCAGCACCAGCATAAGCGATTTGGCCGGGTGTGGCAGGACGAGTACTTCGACCGGATCGTTCGTGACGACCAGGAGTTCGTGCAGAAGCTCGAGTATATCGTTGGAAATCCATGGAAACGATGGCCCGACATTGACCAGTATCCATGGATATGGCCAGTGCAGCGGTGACCCATCCGGGAGATGTGTGGCGCGAGCCCGCAAGCTCGCGCGTCGACGACAGGCAGGGACGCCTGTCCCACTATTCTTCTTCAGATCAACCGACGGGTGGATGTAGTATCATCTTGATCGAAGCCTGCGATCCTGAGCGCCGCGCGCTGCTCAGCGGTGGCACCAGTAACGACGCGATTTATCGGATGATCGCGGCGGTGCTCGAATCGAACCACAGGCGGCGCGGGGTGATTCTCGACGTCGGATGCGGCGGCGGGGCGCTGCGTGCGTTTGTCGCGCCGCTGTTCGACCGCTACGCCGGAACGGATCTCCTCCGCTACGAGGGGTTCCCCCGCGAGTGCGAGTTTCATCCCGCTAACCTGGACACGGGATTACCGCTGCCCGACGGTTTCGCCGACGCGGTCGTGGCCGCGGAAATAATCGAGCACCTGGAGAACCCGCGCGCGCTGATGCGGGAACTGGTCCGCGTGGCCAAGCGGGGCGGCACCGTGATCGTTACCACGCCCAACCAGCTTAGCTTTCTGAGCCTGCTGACCCTGATAACCAAGCATCGCTTTGCGATGTTCCAGGATGTGCACTATCCGGCCCATCTTACCGCTCTGCTCGAAATCGATCTGCTGCGCATGGCGTCGGAGGTTGGGCTGGTTGACGTGAGCCTCCGCTACAGTTGCGAGGGCCGCATTCCGAAGACTCCATGGCACTATCCGCAACCGCTGTCTCGGCTATTGCCCAGAGCGCTGTCCGACAATCTGATGCTCATCGGCCGCAAGCCGTGAGGGCCGCCTCTGAGTTGGCAGGCGTCTCTGCCTGTCAATAAGTGGGACAGGCGTCCCTGTCTGTCGATGGCTGCGCGAGCTTTTTTTGCTCGCGCCACCCTATTTGCCTGTTTGGTAGATGAGCCAACTCCTGTATAGCCGGCACTCCAGTCGCGTGAAAATTCTTTACCTCAATCCCAACGGCACGATGGGCGGCGCCGAGCGCGCGCTGCTCGATCTGATGCGGGCCGTGCGCGAGGCGCGGCCTGACTGGAGCCTGGAGCTGGTCGTGCCCGCCGACGGCGATTTTTCCGCCGCCGCGCGCGCCCATGGAATCGATACGCACATCCTGCCGCTGCCGCCCGCCGTCGCCCGGCTCGGCGACGCCGGCGCGGGCGGTCCGGCCGGCGACGGAATTTCCAAGGCGGCGCTGCTGGGACGGCTGGCGCTTTCGCGCTCCGCAGCTCGCGGCCTATGTCCGCGAGCTGAGGGCATTTATTGGCGTTGCGCGATCCCGACGTGATCCACAGCAACGGATTCAAAAGCCATATCCTCGCGGCATGGGCGGCGCCGCGCCGCTCGCGCGTGCTGTGGCACGTCCATGACTATGTCGGCGCGCGCCCGCTGATGTCGCGCCTGATGCGCCTTCACGCCGGACGATGCGCCGCCGCGATCGCCAACTCGCACAGCGTCGCGCGCGACCTCGACGCGGTCTGCCGCGGCCGACTGAAGATCACCACCGTTCATAACGCGGTCGATCTGGCGCTCTTCAGTCCGGATGGACCGACGCTCGATCTGGACGCGATCGCGGGCATGACGCCGGCGCCGGCCGGGACCGTGCGCGTCGGCCTGGTCGCCACGATGGCGCGCTGGAAGGGCCACGACGTTTTTCTGCGCGCCCTCTCGATGCTGCCCAAAAATCTCCCGGTGCGCGGCTACGTGATCGGCGGTCCGATCTACTCGACCAACGGCAGTCAGCGCACGATCGAGGAGCTGCGCGCGCTCGCCGCGGGGCTCGGCCTGAACGGCAACGCCGCTTTTACCGGATTCGTCAAAGACTCCGCCGCGGCGATCCGCGCCCTGGATATAGTGGTCCACGCCAGCACCGACCCGGAGCCCTTCGGCCTGGTAGTCGCGGAAGCGATGGCTTGCGGGAAGCCGGTCGTGGCGAGCCGCAGCGGCGGCGTAATCGAGATAATTTCCGAGCACGAGAACGCCTTGAGCCACGCCCCCGGCGACGCCGCCGGACTGGCCGCATGCATCAGGAAGCTCGCGATGGATCCAAACCTGCGCACCAAACTCGGCGCGATAGGGTGCGATGCGGCGCAGCGGCGTTTCGACCGCGCTCGCGTCGGCCAGGAGATCATCGGCGTTTACGAATCTTTAGGAGCGGACAAGCCACGCCTATCCGTCATCCCGAGCGAGCCGAGCGCCGGTGAGGCGACGAGGGATCAACGCGAAGCGATGCACATCGCGGGCTGAAAACAGGGCGATGCGGGTTCTGCACATAGCGCCGGGCAATCTCTACGGCGGGGTCGAGACGCTGCTGGTGACGCTGGCGCGTTTCAGGGATCTGTGCCCCTCGATGGAGCCCGAATTCGCGGTCTGTTTCGAGGGGCGGCTGAGCCGCGAACTCGCCGAGGCGGGCGTGTCGGTACATCGGCTGGGGGCGGTGAGAACCAGGCATCCGCTTAGCGTTTGGCAAGCGCGCCGGCGCTTGGCGGACCTCTTGCGCCAGCGCAACTTCGATGCGGTGGTCTGTCATATGGCGTGGCCCCAGGCGGTATTCGGCCCGGTTGTCAGAGCCGCCGGCGTGTCCTTGATCGCCTGGCGTCACGACGCCGGCGACGGCCGCCACTGGCTGGATCGCTGGGCGCGGCTTACCCGGCCCGACTTGACCATCTGCAACAGCCGCTTTACCGAAAGTACGCTGGAGAGTTTCGCTCCAGGTCTTCGCACCGAGGTGATGTATTGCCCGGTGGCTCCGGCGCAATTCGTATTTACTGAAGCGGATCGCATGAATACCCGGTCCGAACTGGGCGCTCCGCCGAACTCCACAGTCATAATTCAGGTAAGCCGGATGGAGGCATGGAAGGGACACCAGCTTCACTTGCGCGCGCTTTCGAAATTGCGCGAACGACACGATTGGGTCTGCTGGATCGTGGGAGGTGCGCAGCGCCCGCATGAAGTCCGATACCTGGAGCAGTTGCGTGCGTTGGCGGCAAACTTCGGCATTGCCGATCGATGCGCTGTTTCTCGGCCAGCGCAACGACGTACCGCGGTTGCTTGCGGCAGCGGATATCTTTTGCCAACCCAACACCGGACCCGAACCCTTCGGAATCGTTTTCATCGAAGCGCTTTACGCAGGCCTCCCAGTGGTAACGACAGCGATCGGCGGCGGCGCTGAAATCGTGGATGATTCCTGCGGAGTTTTGGCGCCGCGGGCGATGAATCGCGCTCGCGGGTGTCCTCCGCGCCTGGTCGAAAATCCCAACAGGCGTGTCCGGCTCGCGTCGGGCGGTCCGCATCGAGCCGGTACCTTTGCGACCCCACAACGCGGATGAAAAGCTTGGCGACGCATCGCCCGCGTTACGCAAAACGGGTATGGGGTTTTCAGGCCGGCCGCCTATGAACTCTGCGGTGCCCTGACTGTTAACGGTAAAAAGCCCGATCGGGGTTTCCTGAGCTCACGCTGCCTGGGCTGCATGAGGAACTAATCGAAAGGGTGGGCCTGTTGCCGGGCACAGATGCGGCGACTCCTGTCCTTGACCTGGGCTGCGGTTCCGGGGCCTGGCTTGCTCGGTTGTCGCGCCATGGTTTCGAAAGCTTACACGGCGTCGATAACGTCGTTCGTGACTTTCCCCTATGCGCCGGTGCCCTTTACCTGCTCGCATGCCGACTTGGACAACGATGCGGACTTGGGACTCGGAGACACAAAGTTCGGCCTGATAACCCGGCGATTGAGAATGTTATCGAACAGTGCATAATCCTGGCCGGTTACTGGCGCATGTTGCGCGTCACCTCAGCGGCAACGGCTTTTTTCGCTTACCACTCCAAATGTGCACTCGGTGAGAGCCCGCGTGAGATCGGGCTCTTGACGAGGTCAATTAGCGGGCCTCGACCCGACTGAGTGCCGGCTGAACTCGAACATCATCTCATATCGCATCGTATTTGTCACCTGCCTGGATCGGCTTCTGTCCCGGTATGGCCTGAAGACGATTTGCCGTTCGACGTTCCCCGCTCATGGCGGTGGAGGCTCACGCCCTCTGGCGGCGGTTGGTGGCAACCATTACTTTCAAGGATTCTTCCCAACGAATATCCCGGCGATTTGACCCAATGCGTGTTGAGGGTCAAGCCGCGGATGAGTTCAGTCGAAAATCGCGGTTTCGCTAAACTGCGCATGGAGTCAATCCGGCTTTGCCTGGGCGCCTTCGTCGCTGTTTTCTGGTTTACCCGGCGCTCTCTGGTCGCCGGGCCTGAGCGCGGCGCTAACGGTGGGCTACCTGTACGGCATCCTCAGGGCCAACGTACCGCAGTCGTTTTCGCACTTCCTCTTCGATGCGGCGCTCGGGGGATTATACCTTGGGCTGTGGTTAAGGGGTTCACGCCGCTCCAGCGTCAGCGGACCCGGAAGGTTAGAAGATGGCTGATACTGCTGATTGGCTGGCCGGTGTTGCTGTTTTTCATCCCCGTACAGGACCCCTGATTCAATTGGTGGGTTTGCGCGGAGAGATCTGGTTCATACCGTTTCTCCTGATTGGCGCCGTGATCGACGATGAGGAAAGGTCGCGGCTGGCGCTCTGGCTGGCGGCGCTGAACCTGCTTGCGCTCGGCTTTGCCCTCGCGGAATTTCGCTTGGGAATAGAGAGATTTTATCCCCATAACGAGGTGACGCGAACTCATTTACACGCAAAACGACGTAGTCCAGGGCGCAATTCTCCGCTTTCGGATTCCCGCGACGTTTGTCAATCAGGCGAGCTTATTCGGCGACCATGGTTCTGACGATGCCGCTGCTCGCCGGCGCCTGGATCCAAGCGGGGTGGACACGAAGCCAGAAGGCTCTATTGTCGGCCGGAATAATTGCCGCGATGCTGGGGGTGTTCCTGGGCGCATCGCGTACCCAGGCGTTGCTCTTTTCGCCGAGATTGCGACGTTCGCCACCTTCGCCGGCTTCGGTAAGATCAGGCTGAAACAGTTGATAGCCTTCGCCGCAATTGCGAGCCTGGTCGGTTACTGGGTTTACAGCAATCCGCGTCTGCAGCGCTTTACCAACCTGAAAACGGATTATGTTAAGGAGCGCATACACGGCAGCGTGAACGAGAGCTTTCTCGACGCGCTGTGGAAGTATCCGCTCGGCAATGGTCTGGGCGGCGGCGGCACCAGCATTCCCTATTTCCTTCAGGATCGTTTGAAAAATCCGGTGGGAATCGAAAACGAATACGGACGCATTCTGCTGGAGGTCGGGATCCCCGGCCTGTGCCTGTGGGTAGCGTTTATCATCGCGGCGATCGGCGGCGCGCAGGGCGATCGCGCCGGCCCCTGGAAGGTCGGATGGCGCCTGGCATGGGTCACGGTGGTGCTATACTTTGGTACCGCATTTATCGGAACCGGACTGCTGACCGCCATTCCCGGAACCGCCTTGTTGCTCTTCATGACCGGATGGATGTGCGTGCCGAAGCTCAAGCCGGTCAGGGTAAGGGCGCACTCGACGGCATGGGCGAGGGCCGCGGCAGGTTGATGGCCAACGTACGACTCGATCCCGAAATGCCTCATCTCTCCCAAGCGCCGTGGGTGCTGGTGGCCGGAGGTTTTCACCGCAACGGCGGGATGGACCGATGTAATTGGGCACTGGCCCGTCACCTGATTGAACGCGGAAACAAGGTGCACCTGGTCTGTCATCATGCGGACGACGAATTCCTCGACCAGGGAGCCGTAATCGTCCATCAGGTTCCCAAGCTCGCCGGCTCGTTCATGTTGGGCGGACTCCTGCTGGCCCGGCATGGCCGGTCTGTTGCCAGCCGGGTAAGCGCCCAATCGCCGGGGACGCGGGTAGTGGTCAATGGCGGAAATTGCGACTGGCCGGATATAAACTGGGTCCATTGCGTTCATCATGCCTGGCCCGGCGAAGACAACAACACTGCGCTTTGGTTGCGGGCAAAGCAGCGCATCACGGGCCGGCTTGCCGGCAAAAGCGAGCGAAGGGCCTTAGCGGAGCGCGGGTGGTGATCGCCAATTCCGAACGGACCCGAAGGGACCTGATAGTCCAACTGAAGATCGACCCGCAGCGGATTCGTCCGTTTATCCGGGGTTGAGATTCCGATTTCACGCTTCCAACGCCGGCTCGCCGCGCGGCAGCACGGGCATGGCTGGGCAAGGATGAGCGCCAGCCGCTGGTGGCTTTCGTAGGCGCCCTGGGTTACGACTCAAACAAAGGGCTGGACGTGCTCTTCTCGGCGTGGCGGAAGATTGTGCGCACGGCCCGATTGGGATGCCGATCTAATCATCGCCGGTGTCGGCCGCGCACGCCGAATTTTGGCGGCGTCAAGGTGGCTCATGCCGGCTTGGAGCGGCCGCATTTCGGTGCTTGGTTTCACCGATCGAATCACCGATCTGCTGGCCGCAGTCGATCTGCTGGTGAGCCCGGTGCGTTACGAGTCCTACGGGCTCAACGTAGCCGAAGCGATTTGTTGCGGCGTGCCCGCGATGGTTACCGAGACCGCCGGCGTGGCGGAGCGCTATCCGGCCCAGTTGCGCGACCTTCTGATCCATGACCCCGAGGACGTGGACAGTCTGGTGGCTAAATTGCTTCAATGGCGCACCGCGATCAGCTTCTGGAAAGATCGGATCGCGCCCTTTTCGCAAGTCTTGCGCGCCTATACCCTGGAGGCGATGGCAGAGCAGATCGTCGCCATCGCGGAGTCCTCATCTGGGCCCGCTAAACAGCGCATCCCGGCATGAATTCCGAACTGGCCATCCCGAAACGTGATCCCGAGGGATTGACGGCGCATCTGTCCAATGGCACCGATGCGGCGGCCCTCTCCCACGATACTCTCCCCGATGAGCCGCTGTTCAGCATCACGCCCAGCCGCGGATGGGTGGACCTCAACCTCCGGGAGCTGTGGGCCTATCGCGAGCTGCTCTATTTCCTGACCTGGCGCGACATCAAGGTCCGCTACAAGCAGACCGTTCTCGGCGTGGCGTGGGCAGTCCTGCAGCCGGTCGTATCGATGGTGATATTCACCCTGTTTTTCGGCAAGCTCGCGCATATGCCCTCGGACGGAATTCCCGTATCCGATCTTCGCCTACGCGGGATTGCTGCCCTGGACCTTCGTTTCCAATGCGGTGACCGGCGCCGGCGACAGCCTGGTGGGCAGCGCCGCCCTGGTGACCAAGGTTTACTTTCCCCGCCTGGTGATACCCTGCGCCGCCGTATGCGCCGCGCTGGTCGATTTCGCGATTGCCTCGGTGATCCTCTTCGTGATGATGATCTGGTACGGCGTGGGTTTTCACTGGCAGATGCTGATGCTGCGCGCCGTTGGCGGCGACCGCCGCTTTGCTGGCCGCCGCCGTGGGGATGTGGATGTCGGCGCTCAACGTTAAATACCGCGACGTGCGCTATGCCTTGCCGTTCCTGATCCAGGTGTGGATGTTCGCCACCCCGATAATCTACCCGGCCAGCATCGTGCCGGAGAAGTGGCGCTGGCTGCTGAATTTAAATCCGCTGACCGGGGTGATCGAGGGGTTCCGCAGCGCCCTGTTCGGGCGGGCGTTCCATTGGGGCGACCTCGGAGCAGCGGCGGCAATCACTCTGGCAGCATTGGCGTACTCCGCCTATGCTTTCCGCAGGATGGAGCGCCAATTCGCCGACATCGTCTGAACCAGTAGGGCGGGCGTCCCTGCCCGCCATCGACAGCAATCGAAATCAGCGATGCGCGTGTCTTGGAGACAAGATAGTGGATACCCTCTCCCTGACCAGGGTGAGGGTGTGCGTATCCTCGCCGGGCCCGCAAATGTCATCCTGAGCGGAGGCTGCCGGAGTCGAAGGATCTACGCGAAGCGATTTTCTGCTGGCTGGGCAGCGACTATGAATTTGAATGATAAACTTGAAACTCCAGCCGCGGGCAGGGACGCCCGCGCCACTGGTTTGCGGCCCTTGAGAGGTCAGTGGGGCGGGCGTCCCTGCCCGCCATGAAAGAGTGCCCGAATACTACTATCGCAGGAGACTCCCACATTGGCGCGCCGACGACGCGGTCTATTTTGTCACCTGGCGCCTGGCCAAAGCCCAGCCCGACCTGAATCCATCGGAGCGCGATCTGATAATGTCCGCGCTGGAGCACTTTGATAATTTGCGCTATCGGCTCACGGCATTTGTCGTGATGAATGATCACATTCATGCGCTCTTGAGTACGATCGAGCCCTACCGGTTGGAGGACGTGATCCATTCCTGGAAGTCGTTCACAGCGAACGGGATGCAGCGGGACCACGGCCGCAGTGGAAGCGTATGGCAGGATGAGTACTTCGATCGCATCGTTCGAGACGAAAAGGAGCTCATGCAAAAGTTCGCTTACATCCAGGGTAACCCATGGACTCGGTGGCCGGAGCTTGAGACTTACAAATGGCTGTGGCCGCCGGATCAGGAAGCGGCGGGCAGGGACGCCCGCGCCACTGGTTCCCACTCGCCCAAAACATGAAACCGATCATCAGAATCCAGGGCCTCGGCAAGCGCTACAAACTTGGCCAGCGCGCCTCCTACGGCAACTTGCGCGAGAGCCTTACAAACACGCTGACGAGTCCGGCGCCC